>CAIVVM010000036.1 GCA_903909375.1 uncultured Alphaproteobacteria bacterium | reverse complement strand
CCACAAACCGCGCAACACGCTCCCGAAGGTCCAGTGAAAACGGTCGAGTCATGCAGGCTGGCCTCCGGCCCAGCCCCCACCTTGAATCACGATCCGCAAACCTCGTGAATCCCGAATCCGTCAGATGCGGTCACGCTCTAATGGGGAGGGACAGACCGCGAAGCGGTCAGGGTGGGGCGGCCACGATCAAGCTCATTCCCTGAAGCCTGCCCTGCTCGCGCAACTGGCATCGCCGCCTCAAGCGCCAGAACGATCTGATCCATCACCCAATCAGTGTCATGCCGAACATCCGAAGCCCAGTATCGGAGCGTCCGAAAGCCGTGACGGCGAAGGATCGCATCCCTGATCCTGTCGTGATCGGCCTGGACCGCATCGGCATGTTGCCCGCCATCAACCTCGATCACAACCCGGCGCGCGTAACAGACAAAGTCCAGGAAATATCCCATGAAGGGCGCCTGCCGCCGGATGTGAAATCCTCGCTCGCGAAGGCGCTTGAGCCGGCTCCACAGGATCACCTCCACGTCGCTCATCTGGCCTCGCATTGCACGGGCTCTGGTGATCTCGGGTCTCATGGAAGAAGTATGTTTATGATTTGTACTCATTGCAAGCGTTCAGCTTGACCCCACCTCCCCCACCCTGACCGCTGCGCGGTCTGTCCCTCCCCATTAAGGGAGGGACTTCAAGCGCTCAAATCCCTCCCTTAATGGGGAGGGACAGCGCGCCAGAGGCGCGCAGGGTAGGGCGGCCACGATCAAGCTCATCGCAAGAAAGAGCCCTTCACGTCTTCAATCGCCACCCGGTTCGGAAAATCCAGGTCACCGCCGCCAGGCACACGATCAGGAAACCCAGCGTCGCCGCCAGGCTGACGCCCACGCCCACATCCGACACGCCGTAGAAGCTCCAGCGGAACCCACTCACCAGATAGACCACCGGGTTGAACAGCGCGATCGTCTTCCAGACGCCCGGCAGCATGTCGATGGAATAGAAGCTGCCGCCCAGGAAGGTCAGGGGCGTAATCACCAGCGTCGGGATGATCGACAGCTTCTCCCAGCCGTCGGCCCAGATCCCGATCAGGAAGCCGAACAGGCTGAAGGTCACGGAGGTCAGGGCCAGGAAGCCCAGCATCACGAACGGGTGGTTGATCTCGTAGGGCACGAAGATCCGCGCCGTCGCCAGGATCACCAGTCCCAGCACCATCGACTTGGTGGCGGCCGCACCCACATAGCCCAGCACCACCTCGGCCGAGGAGATCGGCGCCGACAGCACCTCATAGATCGTGCCCGCAAACTTCGGCATGTAGATGCCGAAGCTGCCGTTCGACACGCTTTCGGTCAGGATCGACAACATCAGCAGGCCAGGTACGATAAAGGCGCCGTAGCTCACGCCGTCCACCGAGGCCATGCGGGCCCCGATGACAGCGCCGAACACCACGAAATAAAGCGACGTCGAGATCACGGGCGCGGCCACCGACTGCACAATGGTGCGAATCCAGCGGTTCATCTCGAACTGATAGATGGCGCGGATGGCGTGCACGTTCATGGCCGGCTCCGCACCAGGCTGACGAAGATGTCTTCCAGGCTACTTTCGCGGGTCTGCAGATCCTTGAAGTCGATGCCGTGACCGGCCAGCCGCCGGATCAGATCGGCAATTCCAGTCTGTTCGGCCTGGGCGTCGAAAGTATAGATCAGCTCTGTCCCGCCTGCCGCCAGTTCCAGCGGCTCTCTGGCCAGTTCGCCCGGCAAGGCGACCAGCGGTTCCTGAAGATGCAAGGTCAGCTGCTTGGTTCCAAGCTTGCGCATCAGGGCGGCCTTCTCCTCCACTAGGATCAGTTCGCCGCCAGATATCACACCGATCCGATCCGCCATCTCCTCGGCCTCCTCGATGTAGTGGGTGGTCAGGATTATGGTGACGCCATCGTCTCGTAGCTTGCGAACCATCTCCCACATGTCCCGCCGCAGCTCGACGTCGACGCCGGCCGTGGGCTCGTCCAGGAACAGGATCGTGGGCTCATGAGAAAGCGCCTTGGCGATCATCACGCGCCGCTTCATGCCACCGGACAGGGCCTGGATCTTGGCGTCCCTCTTGTCCCACAGGCTGAGGTCGGTCAGCACCTTCTGCAGGTAGCTGTCGTTACGCGGCTTGCCGAACAGACCTCGAGAGAATCGCACGGTGTCCCACACCGTCTCAAAGGCGTCGGTGGAAATCTCCTGCGGCACCAGCCCGATCTTGGCCCGGGCGGCGCGGTAGTCGGTCTGGATATCGTGGCCGTCGGCTGCCACGGTTCCTGATGTCAGCTTGACCAGACCGCAAACGATGCCGATCAGGGTGGTCTTTCCCGCGCCATTGGGGCCCAGCAGGGCGAAAATCTCGCCACGCGAGATGGTCAGGTCGACGGCCTTCAGGGCCTGAAAGCCCCCGGCATAGGTCTTCGACAGGGCCTTGATGGTGATGATGGGTGGCACGAGCTCTCCTGCAGTACGGTCATAGCATTCTGTGCCGGATGGGCGATCAAAACTGCCTGCCCTGCCCCAAAATGGAACATAAGGATTTCTTTATATCCGATTGCTAGAAACCGGTCGGACGGCTATAGGGGCCGCCAATCACAGCCCTTCGACCTCAGGACAGACGATGACCGATTATATCGTGAAGGACCTTTCGCTGGCCGACTTCGGTCGCAAGGAAATCAATATCGCCGAAACCGAAATGCCGGGCCTGATGGCCACGCGCGCCGAGTTCGGCAAATCCCAACCGCTTAAGGGCGCCCGGATCGCGGGCTCCCTGCACATGACCATCCAGACCGCCGTACTGATCGAGACCCTGCAGGCTCTTGGCGCTGACGTGCGCTGGGCCTCGTGCAACATCTTCTCGACCCAGGATCACGCCGCCGCCGCCATCGCGGCCAAGGGCACACCGGTGTTCGCCATCAAGGGCGAGACACTGATCGAGTACTGGGAATATGCCCACAAGATCTTCGAGTGGTCAGATGGCGGCTATCCGAACATGATCCTCGACGACGGCGGCGACGCCACCCTTCTCTGCGTGCTGGGCCCCAAGGCCGAGAAAGACGCCAGCGTCCTCGACAAGCCAGAGAACGAGGAAGAAGAAGCCCTCTACACCGTGATGAAGCGCTACCTGAAGGAGAAGCCCGGCTTCTATTCGGCGATCCGCGATAGCATCAAGGGCGTGTCGGAAGAGACCACTACGGGCGTCCATCGTCTGTACCAGATGCACGAGCGCGGCGAACTGCCGTTTACCGCCATCAACGTCAACGACAGCGTCACCAAGTCCAAGTTCGACAACCTCTACGGCTGCCGTGAGAGTCTGGTGGACGCCATCCGCCGCGGCACCGACGTGATGCTGTCGGGCAAGGTTGCGGTGGTGCTGGGCTACGGCGACGTCGGCAAGGGTTCGGCTGCCTCTCTGCGAAACGGCGGCGCGCGCGTCATCGTCACCGAGGGAGATCCGATCTGCGCCCTGCAGGCGGCCATGGAAGGCTACGACGTCCAGACCATGGACGACGTTGCCGGCAAGGGCGACATCTTCGTCACGGCCACCGGCAACAAGGATGTGCTGACGGTCGACCACATGCGTGCGATGAAGAACAACGCCATCGTCTGCAACATCGGCCACTTCGATTCTGAAATCCAGATCGCCGGCCTGCGCAACTTCAAGTGGGACGAGATCAAGCCTCAGGTCCACCACGTGGAATTCCCTGACGGCAAGAAGATCATTGTGCTGTCCGAAGGTCGTCTCGTGAACCTGGGTAACGCCACCGGCCACCCCAGCTTTGTGATGAGCGCCAGCTTCACCAACCAGACGCTCGCCCAGATGGAACTCTGGCAGAACGGCGCCAACTACGAGATCGGTGTCCACGTCCTGCCCAAGCACCTCGACGAAAAGGTCGCCATGCTGCACCTGGAAAAGCTGGGTGCGAAGCTGACGGTGCTGTCCAAGGAGCAGGCCGACTACATCGGTGTCCCCACCCAGGGCCCGTTCAAGCCGAGCCACTACCGCTACTAGATAGCACTGACGGCGTGGCGGGTCCGGATGCGGCCGCCACGCCGGACATTTGGAGAGTGGCCCCGGCTAGCCTATATTCGCAGCCTTCCAGCCAGGGACCATCCATTGGGCGTCACCCTCGACCTTAGCCGCCCGGCGGCCAAACCGCCGGGCGCCGTGCGACCCAACCTCTGTGGGATGACGCGCGCTGAACTGGCGGCGGCGCTGGTCGCGGCCGACGTCGTCCCGGCGGCGAAGGCGAAGATGCGCGCCACCCAACTCTGGCGCTGGATCCATCACTACGGCGTCACCGATTTCGAGCGGATGACCGACGTGGCCAAGGACACCCGCGCCACCCTGGCACAGGCCTTCACCCTGGTTCGTCCCGAGGTTGTCGAGCGCCAGGTGTCAAAGGACGGCACTCGAAAATACCTGATCCGGCTGGCCCCCGGTATCGAGGTCGAAACCGTCTACATCCCGGACGTGGGCCGTGCGGGCGCGCTTTGTGTTTCCAGCCAGGTGGGCTGCACGCTGAACTGCACCTTCTGTCACACCGGCACGCAGGCGCTGGTGCGCAACCTGACCGCCGCGGAGATCGTGGCGCAGGTCCAGGTCGCTCGCGACGATCTGGAAGAATGGCCAAGCCCGAAGGAAGACCGCCGGCTCACCAACATCGTCTTCATGGGCATGGGCGAGCCCCTCTACAATCTGGACCATGTGGCCGCGGCCATAGACATCATTGCCGACAACGAGGGCATTGCGATCTCGCGGCGACGGATCACCGTCTCGACCTCCGGCGTTGTTCCCGAGTTGCACGACCTCGGGGAAAAGACCCAGGCCATGTTGGCCATCTCCCTGCACGCCACAAACGACGCCTTGCGCGACGTTCTGGTGCCGCTGAACAAGAAATATCCGCTGGACCAGCTGATGGCCGGTATCCGCGCCTACCCAGGCCTGTCCAACGCCAGACGGGTGACGTTTGAGTACGTGATGCTGAAGGGCGTCAACGACACCCCGGCCGAGGCCAAGGCGTTGGTGCAACTGCTGAAGGGCATTCCGGCCAAGATCAATCTGATCCCGTTCAACCCATGGCCTGGCACGGCCTATGAATGTTCATCCTGGTCCACCATCGAGGCGTTCGCCGCGATCCTGAACCGGGGTGGCTATGCCTCACCGATCCGGACACCGCGCGGGCGCGACATCCTCGCCGCCTGCGGTCAGCTCAAGAGCGAGAGCGAGAAACTGCGCGCCAGCGCGCGACGCAAGATCGCGGCGCCGGCGGCCGACGCCTGATCTCTAACCGATATCCGCGCCGTGCCATGGCTTGGCCACGCCGTTAAGGGGAAAATTCATGCAGACACCCTCACCCGAGATACAGGCGTTTGCCGCTGGATTTCCGATCTTTCTGGCCCACTCCGGCGTCACCGTAGCGATCCTGTTTGCCGCAGCAGCTCTCTATGTGCTGCTCACGCCGCATAAGGAAATCACCCTGATCCGCGAAGGGAACGCAGCGGCGGCCATTTCGCTGGCCGGGGTGCTGGTGGGCCTGGCGATTCCGCTCGCCGCCTCACTGAAGGCCTCGACCAATGTCATTGAGATCGGCCTGTGGGGCGCCGTCACGGTGGTTGTGCAGTTACTGGTCTTCCGGCTGACGGACCTGATCCTTAGGGGCCTGCCCAAACGCATTCAGGAGGGCGAGATCTCCGCCGCAGCCCTGCTGGTGGGTGCGAAGCTGGCCACCGCGCTCGTGATCGCGGCCGCGCGCAGCTAGAATGGCGTTGGGCTGAAATGCGGTTCCCACGACTGCCGGACTGGGTGGTCTATGCGGCGGTGGTCGTGGCGTTGCTGTTCGCAGCGCTCGGCCGCGATGAGCGTACGGATGCGCCGCCGCCGCCGCCGCGCAGCAGCGACCCTTTGGGAGAGGCGCTGGGACCTGCTTCGCCGTTCGATCCGGCCGTGGTGGTGGATGTTCCGGCCAAGGCGGGGCCCTCGGCCGGCACCGCCTTTTCCATTGCACGCTCCGGTGTCTGGCTGACCGCCAGGCATGTCGTAGATGGCTGCCAGCGCGTGGCGATCGTGGTTGGACCGGGAACCGGGGTTGCGGTGAAAGTACGGGTCGATCCCAAGGGGGAGGCGGCCATGCTTTACACCGAAGGTGGCGCCGCGCCCCTGCCGCTGGCCCTCAGCGAGCCCCTGCGACGAGGGCAACGCGCCTTCCATCCGGGCTTCCCGCAGGGTGAGCCTGGCGAGGCCAGCTCACGACTGCTGGGGCGGGAAAACCTCGTGGTGCGCGGCCACGGCGCACGAACCGAGCCGGTGTTGGTCTGGGCCGAGACAGGACGCACCGAGGGCCTGAAGGGTACGCTTGGTGGCCTGTCCGGCGCTCCAGCGCTCGATGTCAGTGGCCGAGTACTGGGCGTAACCATTGCCGAAAGCCCGCGACGGGGCCGCATCTATACCACCGCCCCGGAAGTTGTGAGCGCGACCCTCGCTACGAGCGGTCGCCGCGCGGATAGCGGTGCTATCGGTGAGGCCATCACGCCGCAGAACTATTTTTACGTCGCCGACGACCTGCGTCGCGAACTGCAGGTGGCCCAGGTCGTCTGTCTCGACGGAACCTGATCGCCTATTCGCTCTTTGGCGGCGTTCGGCTCGCCACGAGGAACGCCAGAAACACCGCCGCCACGCCCAGCAAGGCCGAGTACAGGAAGAACACCAGATAGCCAGCGCCCAGCGCCGCCGGCGTCACCTGGGACTTCTCCATGGCGCCCGCATAGGCCTGCGGAGGTAGCCCCGAGAATAGCGTCTTGAGCGCCGCCATCGGACCGCCATGATCCGCCGCCGCCGCTGATCCCTCCACGAGCCGCCCGGATTGCGAGGCGATCAGCTTGCCAGGCAGGGCGTAGAGCGATGAAAACAGCGCGTACTGTGTGGCTGTAAATCCGGCTGACGTCAGACTGGACATGTAGGCGATCAGGCAAGTTCCCGAGATTCCGCCGGCGACATTGTCGATGCCGATGGCCACAAACAGGGCCCAGAGTTCCGGCCCCTGCACTGCCAGCCAACCAAAAGCGAGATTGCTGAGCGGCCCTGCAAAGGCGCCGATCACCAGCGCCCGCATCAGGCCCAGCCGCGCCACCGCATAGCCACCCAAGCCGACGCCGATCACAGTCATCACGACCCCGAACACCTTCCGTGCCTCAGCGATCTCGACCTTGCTGAAGCCCAGGTCCGCGTAGAACGGGTTCATGATGTTCAGCACGAAGTCGGAGAGGCGATAAAGGCAGATCAGCGCCAGGATCAGGGCTGCCGTCCCGCGATAACGCACGAAGAAATCGCGCAAGGGGTCGCCCAGCGCTGCAAACAGATAGACCCCCGGCCGGGTCCGGAATCCGGGGATCGGGCAGACGGCCAGGACGATCACCCCCAGCCCGACAACGACGGCCAGAAGCTGAAGGTAGATGCCTTCCGGCTTCAACGCCCATGCCTCGGTGATGGTGACACCGGCGTCTGCCAGCCCGACACCGCGCAGGCCCGCCGCCAGAAGCGAAGCGTCAGCCGCAAGACCACAGCCCAGCAGTAGCGCACCCAGAGCAAAGATCGCCAGGCGCCCGGCCCACTCGGGTAGTTCCAGCGCGGGGCGTTTCGGAACGCCATCGGCGTGGATCGGCCGGATCGCGTGCTCCTGTTCTCTCGGCGCGAAGAGGACGCCGGTGACGCCCAGCAACATCAGTCCCGCCATCACGGCATAAGAGAAATTCCAGCTATAGGCTTCGGCCAGCAAAAGCGGCGCAGCGCCGGCTACCACCATCGCGACCCGGTAGCCCCACTGATATGCGGCGGCCATGGCGCCCTGCTTCTCGATGTCCGCCGCCTCGATCCTCCAGGCGTCAATGACGATGTCCTGGGTCGCCGAAACAAAGGCCACGAATGCGGCAAAGGCGGCCATCACGGCCAGATTCCGGGCTGGATCGGTCCCTGAGATCAGCCAAAGCCCGATCATCAGCAACACTTGAAGCACAATCATCCAGCTGCGTCGGTGACCGAGCAGGCCTGTTAGGCCGGGCACCCGGGTGCGGTCGATCAATGGCGCCCATAGAAACTTCAGTGAATAGGACAAGGTCGCCAGCGCGAAGATCGAAATCACCTTCAGCGACAGACCGGCTTCGCGCAGCCAAAGCGACAGGGTGTCGAAGATCAACAGGTTCGGAAGCCCGGAGGCAAAGCCCAGCGCCAGCATTACCAGCGCGCGGCGCTCAATGAACACCGCCAGGGCCGCCAGCGCGCCTCGCTTGGTTTCGGAGGCCTCTGCGCTCATGACCTCTCCTGTCTGGCGGCGACTTTAGCGCGGAACTTGGCCCGTGTCGGCCGTTCGGTAAAGGCGGCGCGTCAGGAGGTGCGCGCGGCCTTTGGAAAGCCTGGCATCCGGAACGGCGTACTGCGCGGCCTGGCCCATCGGGTGAGCGCTGCGCGCAGGGTGTCAGGCGAGACCGGCTTGACCATGAAGTCATCCATGCCCGCCGCCAGGCAGGCGTGGCGATCATCCTCAAAGGCATTGGCGGTCAGGGCTACAATCGGCGTCGCAATTCCCTCGGCGCGCATCTGCCGCGCGGTCTGCTCTCCGGAGAGGCCAGGCATCCGCATATCCATGAGAACCAGATCAAAGGTGCACAGTCGGGCGGCCACCAGCGCTTCCTCGCCGCTGATGGCGTGCTCAACGTCGCAGCCTTCCCGCGTCAACAAGGCGCGAGCCAGCAGGGCGTTGATGGGGTTGTCCTCAACCAGCAGGATCCGGGCGCCGGGCGCGGCGGCGGCGGCAATGCGGTCATCCTCGCGCGGGGTGGCGTTACCAGGGGCGGACCCTGCCGCCACCAACACCCGCTCGGCGAGCGAGGCGCGACGCAGCGGTTTGATCAGATAGCCCTGGAACCCCGAACGCCGGTAGCGGGCGATCTGGTCCCGCTCTTCCGGCGCCAGCAGGACGATGGCGGCGCGTTGCAGCGGCGCGCGCAGAGTGGCGCCAGGTCCGGCCAGCCGCGCATCCACCAACACTACATCCCCGGGCCGCGTTCGCGTAATCGCCTCAGGCAAATCGTGAGTGACTATAGCCTCGCCGCCGCAAGCTTCGACCTGGCGTTTCGCGGCCTCGCGGACGATCGGGCTGGGCGATGCAATGCCGATCCGTCGGCCTTTCAAGGGCTGCTCCCGCGGCGTCCCGGGGAGCTCTGGCAGGGCGGCTTCAAACCAGAAGCGGGCCCCACCTGTTGAGGCCTCATCCACACCCACCTCCCCACCCATCGCGTGCGCCAGGCGCCGGGCGATGGCCAGTCCGAGACCTGTGCCTCCCAGGTCTGCGTGTGTTGGGTCCGCCTGGGCGAAGGCTTCGAAGATGTGATCGCGGTCATGCTGCGATACGCCGGGTCCGGTGTCTTCAACGACAAAGCGAATCACGCCGGGGTTTGCAAGGCAGACCGATATCAACACGCCGCCGGTGCTTGTGAACTTCACCGCATTTCCGGCGAAGTTCAGCAGGATCTGCCGCAGGCGTCCTTCGTCGGCGTGGACCGTGTTGAGTGCGGCCGGCGCCGCCCATGCGATCTCCAGGTCCTTCTCGCGGGCGCGGGGTGACAGCAGTTCGGCGACGCCTTGCAAAAGGCCCTCCAGGTTCGTGCGGTCAGCATGGAGTTCCACGCGACCCGCCCCGAGCTTGGCGAAGTCCAGCACGTCATTGACCAGTGTCAGCAGGTGCTGGCCGCTGTCGTGCAACGCGTGAACATAGGTCTTCTGCTCGGCGGTGAGCCGGGTGCCTTCAAGCAGGCGCGCCATCCCCAGGACGCCGTTCAGCGGCGTGCGGAATTCATGGCTGAGCGAGGCCAATTGTTCGGCGCCGATCTGGGCGCGAGTCGGTCGGCGTTCCGACAAGGGGCGCATGGAGCGTCTGGACATGGGACGGACGTCGTAACGGTCAATCGCTTAACGAGGGGTCAAATGCGAGACGGAACCGGCTGAAATGTCGGGCTTATGGCGCCTGGCCGTAGACGAAACGATCCTGGCGCTGTTTACTGTTGAAGCCCAACGGAAGGGCGCCTCGAGGATCGGATGAAATCTCTGGAGCTTCTGACTCAGCGCGAACGGGAATGCCTGAGCCTCGTGGACAGGCATTTCAGTTCCAAGCAGATCGCCCGTGAACTGGGCATGTCCAAGACGTCCGTGGATACCTATTGTGATCGCGCCCGCAAGAAATTGGGGGTGAACGATCGCTACACCGCCGCCCGATTGCTGCGCGACGCAGGCCTCGATCCTGTCCTGATTGAATCAGGACACGACACGGTCAGGACAGACGCACCACCCGGAAACTGGCTCGGTACCCCTGCAACAGCGGGAGGCTCTGATGGGTCAGCAACCGAACTTCGAGAACAGAGCGGTGATCGGCCGGGCGCTGCGCCTGCGTCGGGAAATCGACGACTTCGAAACCCGGTGGCCGGCTCTGGCGAAGCGGGAAGAATTGCTCCCGGGCTTCTCCTGGACCCAACTGGAACGGCAGTTGGTGGATCTCTCGGCGACTCCAGCGCAGGCGGACATGGCGCGGCATCTGGTCTCGGCCACCCGCAAGCTCGCGCCCTTCAAGCCGCCGGAAATGGTGCTTCGGGAAATTCTGTGCCTGACCTGGGTTCTCCTGGACGAGAACTTCAAGGGCGAAGCCGAGGTTGGTTCCGCCGAAATGAACTGACGCCGTCAGTTCGACTTGGCGCCATTCTGGGAATCGCCGTGATCACGGCCGTCGCGTTTGGTGGCATGCTGGCCGGCTTGCACGCCCTGAGCGATTTAGCACGAAATTTAGCACAAGCCTGAACGGGCTGGTAACGCTCTCCTGCGACTTTTCTCCTGCGACAGAGAATTGTCGCGAGTGGAGAGCCTTCATGCTCAAAGAACGTCGCATGGTTGCCGAGCAAGTCGCTGCGGCCCTGTTCGAAGCCGAAGCTGCGATTGATGCCGCCCTCACCAAAACCGCAAATCTCGCCGGCGCAATGCCCGCGATGCGTCGCCAGGCCGGCGCTTCGGCTCTCATCGGCCAGGACGCCCTGGAACACGCAAGTCAGGCTCTGATGGCCCTGGCCGAGGCCCGCCGCTCGATCGTCGAGACCCACAAGGAACTCAGCATCGTCCAGGGCCAGATTGGCCTCGGGGCCATCACCATGAACGGCGCTGGCGGCATGAAGCCGCCGCCGCAAGCGGTGCACGCTGAGCGCGCCCGTATGCGCGGCCTCAGGATCGCCTCCTGACGCACTAATCGTTTCAACTGACGACAGCCTCTGTCAGACTGTGGCCCTCGGCGAAACCGGGGGGCCATTTTCTTTGCCTGCTTACCAACTTCCGGTCTGGGTCTGGCCTGCGGCCCTGATGATCGTTTGCGGCCTGGCGTTTTGGCGCGGTCAGGACGACGAGCGATTGGCCGCGGCCGCCACGCTGGCGAACTGGGCGATCACACTTGTAGTGTTCCAGCCGCTGAGTGAAGAAACCCAGTGGGCTATGATGGCGGTAGACGCCGTACTTCTTGTTCTGATGGTCTGGCTGGCGCTTCGCAGCAACCGCTACTGGCCGTTGTTCACGGCGGGGTTTTCCTTATTGATAGTTGTGACCCACATCGCCCACGCTCTGGACACCGGGGTCAGCGGGTGGGCCTATCTCACCGCTATTCTGATCTGGAGCTACCTCAGCCTCTTCGCGATTGGCTACGGTGCGTGGACCGCGCCTTACGTGAGAGCTGCCGGCGTGACCGCAGACGCTACGCCCGGCGCGACCCTCCGGTAGATCAACGCCTCCGCCACATGGACGCGACGGATCGCTTCGACGCCCTCAAGATCAGCTATGGTGCGCGCCAGCCGCAAGGTCCTGGTCCAGCCGCGCGCTGACAATCCCCCGGCCTCGGCGGCGCGTGACAGCAGCGCCCGGGCAGAAGCCTCCAGGTCGGCGATGGTTTCCAGCCAGTCGCCCTCGGCCAGACTGTTGATCACTGCGACACCCTCGCGCCCTGACGCCATGGCGCGATCCGATTGCAACTGCCGGGCCTGGGCCACACGCGCGGCGGCCTCCGCTGTGCCTTCGGACGGCGCCGGCAAAGCCATGTCTGCGGCGGTGACGGGCGGTACTTCCACCTGCAGGTCGATACGGTCCATCAGTGGGCCCGAGATGCGGCCCTGGTAGTCGGTCTGGCAGCGGGGCGCGCGGCCGCAGGCGCCCTTGCCTGGACCGCCGTGCCCGCACCGGCAAGGGTTCATGGCTGCCACCAGCTGGAACCGTGACGGATAGCGCACGTGAGCATTGGCGCGCGCCACCACCACCTCACCGGTTTCCAGCGGCTGGCGCAGACTGTCCAGCGCCTGGGTCCCGAACTCGGGCAGTTCATCCAGAAACAGCACGCCGTTGTGGGCCAGGCTCACCTCGCCAGGTTTGGCCTTCAGGCCGCCGCCAGTCAGCGCGGCCATGCTGGCGGAATGATGGGGACTACGGAACGGCCTGGCGCGGGTGAGTTGGCCCTTGGCGATGAGCCCCGCCACCGAGTGGATCATCGAGGTCTGCAGCAACTCCTCTGCGGTCAGCGGGGGCAGTAATCCCGGCAGGCGCGCCGCCATCATCGACTTGCCAGACCCCGGCGGTCCGATGAACGAAATGTTGTGTCCCCCGGCGGCGGCGATCTCCAGCGCGCGCTTGGCGTGCTCCTGGCCCTTGACATCGCGCAGATCGGGAACCCGCTCACCGTCCAGCATCTGCCCCGCCTCGGGTGGCGACAACACCTGGGTTCCGCGAAAGTGATTGACAAGAGCGATCAGCGACGGCGCGGCCAGTATCCGTGTCTCGCCCGCCCAGGCCGCCTCCGGCCCGCAGGCCTCGGGGCAGATGAGTCCGAGCCCCATACCGCCCGCCGCGACCGCCGCCGGCAAGGCGCCCGTGACCGCCGTGATCCGGCCATCCAGCGCCAGTTCACCCACCGCCGCCCAGCCCTCCAGCGCGTCGGGCGGGACGATCCCCATCGCCGCCATGATCGCCAGCGCGATCGGCAGATCGTAATGGCTGCCCTCTTTGGGCAGGTCGGCCGGCGCCAGGTTGGCGATGATGCGCCGGGCGGGTAGCGACAGCCCCATCCCTACAAAGGCCGCACGCACCCGTTCACGACTTTCGGATATGGCCTTGTCGCCCATCCCCACGAGGAAGAACTTTGGATCACCGCGCGTGAACTGGACCTGCACATCGACGCGTACGGCTTCGACGCCGCTGAACGCCAGGGTGACCACCCGCGCCGACATGCCTCAACCCCTTGTATCCAGACAAAACTTATCCACAAGACCAACACGAACGCCGGTCCGGATCAAGAACAAAAAAAGAACCTAGGGAGAAAGCGAGACGTTTCCGTGACTTCCCGGCGTCTCTTCCACAACAATCTACGCTCTGGCGCGCAGGTCCTCGATCCGCGCCCACATCACCTCGGTGGCGTCGATCCCGGAGAATCGTTTCAGCGACGGTGCGCCCGTGGGCGAGGTCACGTTGATTTCAGTCAGATACTCGCCGATCACATCGATGCCGACGAAGATCAGGCCGCGCGCCTTCAACTCCGGGCCAATCGCCGCGCAGATCTCGTGATCCCGCGCGGTCAGCTCGACAGGGTGGGCGGTTCCTCCGACGGCGAGGTTCGATCTGATCTGCCCCTTGCCCGGAACCCGGTTGATGGCGCCCACCGGCTCACCATCGACCAGCAGGATCCGCTTGTCGCCCCTGGTTACTGACGGCAGGAACTTCTGCACGATCACGGGTTCGCGACCCAGTTCGGCATGCAGTTCCAGTAAGGTGTCGAGGTTGGGGTCGTCCTTCAGGTGCCGCGTCACCCCCGACCCGCCGCGGCCGTTCAGCGGCTTCAGCACGATGTCGCCGTGGCGGTCGCGGAAATCCATGATGGCTGCCCTGTCCCAGGTGATCAGGGTCGGCGGCTGCAGACCCGGAAACTTGGTGACGAACAGCTTCTCCGGTGCATTGCGCACCTCCACCGGATTGTTCACCACCAGGGTCTTTGGATGCACCGCTTCCAGGAAAAAGGTGGTGTCGATGTAGTGCATGTCAAAAGGTGGGTCCTGACGCAGCAGGATCACATCAAACTCGGCAAGCTCGACCTTGCGGAAATCCCCCAACGCGGCGTGCGCGCCAAGGGTCCGTTGCACAGTGACGTCCCGGCCCCGCGCAAATACCCGACCCTCGTCCATTGCCAGGGTCTCGGCGACGTAGACGAAAAGCTGGTGGCCGCGCGCCTGGGCGGTCTCCATCATCAGGAAGGTCGTGTCGCCCTCAATGTTGATGCCCTCGATGGGATCCATCTGGACGGCGACCTTCAGTGACATGCGCAGCTCCCCCTTTGGCGACCTCTCCGACATAGGCGTTCGGACCGGCCAAGGCTACCCGGCCTCAGACGCCTTTCCACGCATCCGGAATGTGCAGCGGCAGGCGACCCGGCGCCAGGGCAATCAGGTCCAGCCGCACGGCGCAATCCCGGAGCGCCGGGCGCGCCAGCGCGAGTTGGACGCCAGCCCGCCGCAACCGCTCGCGTTGATCTGCGCCCACGGCCTCAAGTGCGGTTTCCAGTTCGGTCCGGCTCTTCACCTCCACCACCGCCAGCACATCACCGCGCTTGGCCAGGATGTCGATCTCGCTGATGGGGGTTTTCAGGCGAAATCCCAGGATCCGGTAGCCCCGGGCCATGAGCCAGACCGCCGCCCATACCTCAGCGCGCCGTCCCGACCGACGCGCGGCCAGACCACGGTCGGCGCGGCGCGTCACCGCTTCAGTTCCATGGCCCGGCGGTAGAGATCGCGGCGGGAGAGGCCAAGCGCCTTGGCCACCTCCGACGCGGCCTCGGCGGGTTTGAGGCGGGTCAGGGCGTCTGCCAGCGCGGCGTCGGCATCCGCGGCCGAGGCCTCGGTCTCCCGGCCTGGGCCGACCAGGATTACGATCTCGCCCCTGGGCGCGTCCAGCCCAGGGTCCGCCGCCAAGGCGGAAAGCGGGCCACGATATATCGTTTCGTAGAGCTTGGTCAGTTCGCGACAAACCACGGCCTGACGGTCTCCCAGTACGGAAGCCATGTCGGACAGGCTATCGGCCAGCCGGGAGCCGCCTTCATAGAAGACAAGGGTGGTGCGGATGCCTGCCAGTTCTTCCAGGAACGTCCTGCGCGCGGCGCTTCTCGGCGGCGGAAACCCGGCGAACAGAAATCGGTCCGTGGGCAGCCCGGCCGCCGAAAGTCCGGCGATCAGCGCCGATGCCCCCGGAATGGGGATCACCGCGTAGCCTCCTGCAACGGCTTCGCGAACCAGCCTGTAGCCAGGATCGGAGATGAGGGGGGTACCGGCGTCGCTCACCAGAACCACGCGCTTGCCCTCCGCAAGGGCGGCCAACGCCCTGGGCCGGGCGCGTTCTGCTGCGTGCTCGTCGTGGCGTTCCAGCTTCGCCGATATCCCGTAGGCGTGCAGCAGTTTCCCGGTGACGCGCGTATCCTCGCAGAGCACCAGGTCGGCCTGCGCCAGCACATCCAGCGCACGCAATGTGATGTCGCGCAGATTTCCGATCGGCGTCGCCACCACATAGAGGCCAGACACCAGCGGCGTTTCATTCAGGGCCGGCAGGACAATCGGTGTAACCATGAACGCAGGGTTCGCCGGTTGGGCGGCGAAAGGCAAGCCGCGCCGTCTCAGGCCGTCGCCAGCTCGGTGGTAAGCCGGTCCAGCACCCGGCGACCGTTCGCAGTGGCTCGCAGCCTGTCCGGGTCGGCGGCCAGGAGACCCAGCTGAACGAAGTCGCGGACCCGGGGGTGATCCCGGGTGAGGCCCAGGATCGCGACCTCCTCGAAGGCCACGCCCTCCAGAATCCGCAGGCCGCTCAGCAGGCGCTCCTCGGCAGCGTCCAGTGCGGTGAGGGTTTCACGCGCCGAGAACCCCAACCCGGTTTCGGCCACCCGGCGGAGGTAGTCGGCCGGGCGATCCGGCGCCACCGTGGCCACGCGCACGCCATCCAGAGTCAAGCGACCGTGGGCGCCGGGCCCGACCCCGACATAGTCCAGACCCCTCCAGTACACGAGATTGTGCCGCGATCTCGCCGCAGCCCCCCGCGCATGGTTGGAAACCTCATAGGCTTCAAACCCCTCGGCCTCGAGAACGCTTTGGGTGGCGTCGTAAAGGTCAGCGGCTAGGTCTTCACCTGGCGGTCTGAACACCCCGCGTCGAACCGCCCGATCAAAGGCTGTCCCCGACTCTATGGTCAGCTGGTAGGGCGATATGTGCTCACCGCCCAGGGCGATGGCGTGACGCAGGGTCTCGATCCAGCCCTCTGACGTTTGTCCCGGAAGGGCATAGATCAGGTCCAGCGAAAGGCGTGGGAAGGTCGCACCCGCAACTTCTGCCGCCCGCCGGGCCTGCGCGGCGTCATGATTGCGCCCAAGGAATTTCAGGGCCGCGTCGTCCAGCGCCTGCAGGCCCAGAGACAATCTACCCACACCGGCATCGGCAAGCGCGCTGAAGCGCGCCGCCTCGGCATCCGTCGGGTTGGCTTCGAGGCTGATCTCCAGATCGGCAGCCGGGGTCCACAGCGCTCGGGCGGCGGCGATGATGTCCGCCACCTGACCCGGGTCCATCAATGAGGGGGTGCCGCCGCCGAAGAAGATCGACACCAGATCACGCGGACCGGTCAGCGCGGCCTGGGCCTTCAGGTCCTTGACAATGGCGCGGGCAAGGTCAGACGCCTCGATCTCACGGCCCCTGGCTCGGAAGACGTTGAAGTCGCAGTAGGGGCAGATGCGGGCGCAATAGGGCCAATGCACATAGACCCCGAGCGGCAGGGTCAAAGCAGGGCGGCCTTCAGTTTTGCGAACGCCCGCGCGCGGTGGCTCATGCCATCCTTGGTCAGGGGCGCCATCTCGCCGCAGGTCTGATCATGGCCTTCCGGAATGAAGATCGGATCGTAGCCGAACCCGAGTTCACCTCTGGGCGGGAAGGTCAGCGTGCCGTCCACCCGTCCCTCAACGACCACCGCGGGCCCCTCTGGCCAGGCTACGGCCAGCGCCGATGTGAACCAGGCGGACATATCGGTCGCCCCGGCCTCCTCAAGGCGTGCGCGAACCTTTTCCATCGCCACGCTGAAATCCTTGCCCGGCCCGGCCCAGCGGGCCGAATAGACGCCAGGCGCGCCGCCCAGCGCGGTGACTGAAAGTCCGGAGTCGTCCGCCAGCGCGATCAGGCCCGAGGCGTCCGCGGCGGCCCGCGCCTTCAGCATGGCGTTGCCCACAAAGGTGGCCTCGGTCTCCTCCGGCTCAGGCAGGCCCAGCTCGCCGGCGGCCACCAGGGTAAAGCGACCCTCCAGGATTTCTGCCAGCTCGCGGGCCTTGCCTGGATTGTGGGTCGCTACCACCAGCCGCGTGCCGGGCTCCAGAATTAACGACACTGATTCACTCCGCATTGCCTGCGCCGGGACCATAGCCTCCGCCGCCGATGTTGCATTGCAAAAGTTTAACATCGTTACTCGATGTTCATTTGATCGAAAAGCAATGCGCGCATATCGATAAGCGCATCGGGGCGCGGGGCTCCGAGCATTAACCTGCTGCATTGCAGCATGAAAAGCGGAGCTACCCAAATGTTCTCTCAAGCCATGTATATCCTCGACCGCGTCGCCGTGACCTTCGTCGTCATCCTTGCGGGCGCGCCCATCCTGGCCATCGCGGCCAATGCGACCTTCCTCTAAGACACGACCCTGATACTTATGGGGTTCGTCCGATCCGCCCCGGTTGCCGGCCACACTCGGCGCCGCGGCGGATCCATACCCACGAATGGGAGCCGTCGACATTGCGCGCCATGGGACCTGGCTCTGTTTCGAGCTTTCTGAAAGTCATCCTGGACGTCGTTTTCGCCGCCCTCTGGACCAGCCTCGCGATCCTCAGCGTTGTGACGCTGGTTGCGCTCCTGGTCAGGTTCAATCCTGATCTCGTGATCGGCCTTCGGACTGGCGCCGATGGCGCTCCAGACGCCGACATCACCAAGCTTCTCGCCAACGGCGCAAACATTTTGCGCTCACTTGCGTCCGCGGACCTCTATCTTGCCGCCATCCTCGTTATCGTGGGGTCTCTCCGGCGCATTTTCATGACGCTGACAGCGGGCGACCCATTTCATCCAGACAATGTGGCGCGCCTGCGGCTGATCGGTCTGATGCTGGCCGCGCTGGAACTGGGCCGCTACGCCTTCTGGGCGTTGAGTGTGTGGGTGTTTCCGGGCCTTGACCGCGTGGAGCCGTCGCTCAGCCTTACCGCCTGGTTTTCCGTTCTTGTCGTCTTCGTCCTGGCGGAGGTGTTCCGCGAAGGCGCACGCCTGCGCCGCGAAGCCGAGCTGACCATCTAGCGGAGACGACAAGCATGCCGATCCGCGTCAATCTCGACCGCGTCCTGCTGGACCGCCGGATGTCGCTCACCGAACTTGCCGACCGTGTGGGGGTGACCATCGCCAATCTGTCGATCCTGAAGACCGGCAAGGCCCGCGCCGTCCGGTTTTCGACCCTGGCCGCGCTCTGCCGGGAGCTGGACTGTCAGCCCGGCGATCTGCTGATCTATGAGGCCGGGTCAGAAGACGGGCCACTGGATGACGAGCCCGATTAGCGCGATGTTGCATTGCGGCAACTCGTTCCCGCAATGCAGCGGGAATCCCTGTGGGTTTAGCGAAAACCCTTGATCTGACAGCAGCTCACGCCCATCTGGGGCTCATTGCACTGCACAATGGAGGCGTGACTCAAATGGTCGCCCTGATCGAAAAACTTCTGGATGCGATGTTCGCGCCGCTGGCGCGTGAACTGGAGCGCCTGCCGGCTTCGGCCATGCGTTTCTACGTATTCTTCTGAACCTGATGCGCGCGGTCGGGCCTAACCCCCGACCGCCGCCTTCTGCAGCGCGCACAACTCACCGATGCCCTTGCGGGCCAGTGAAAACAGTTCGTCAAATTCCCCCTGGCTGAACCCACGCTTCTCGCCGGTCGCCTGAACCTCAACAATCGATCCCGAGCCGGTCAGCACGAAGTTGGAATCCGCCTCGGCGTTGGAATCCTCCTCGTAGTCGAGATCCAGCACCGGCGTCCCATTGAAGATCCCGCAGCTAACAGCCGCCACCTGGTCGAGGATCGGGTCGGTGGTGATCACGCCCTCATCCAGCAGGTATTTCGTCGCCAGTCGCAGCGCCACCCAGGCGCCCGTGATGGAGGCGGTGCGCGTGCCGCCGTCCGCCTGCAGCACATCGCAGTCCACAGTGATCTGGCGCTCACCCAGCGCCTTCATGTCCGTGACGGCGCGAAGCGACCGACCAATCAGGCGCTGAATCTCCTGTGTGCGGCCCGACTGTTTGCCCTGGGCGGCCTCGCGCCGGCCTCGCGTATGGGTGGCCCTCGGGAGCATGCCGTACTCGGCCGTCACCCAGCCCTGGCCCTTGCCGCGCAAAAATCCGGGGACGCCTTCCTCCAGGCTGGCCGTCACCAGCACCTTCGTGTGCCCGGCCGTGATCAGGCACGAACCCTCGGCATAGCGGGTGACCGCCGTCTCCAGGGTGATGGGCCGCAGCAGTTCGGGAGTGCGTTCGGAGGGGCGCATGGAAAAAGACTCTTGTGGGCGCAGCTTGCGCCGCTGAGGGTCGCGCTTATCCTGTATCCGAAAGGCCCCGTCCATGGGGGCCGCGAGGGACCCCTGCCGCATCCCGTGAACCCATCCCTGTTTGCCCGTGGCCCTTCGCTCGTCGACATGGACGCCCGCGCCCGCGACATATTCCGCCGCATCGTCGAGGGCTATCTGGAGACCGGCGAGCCGGTGGGCTCTCGCACCCTGTCGCGGGGCGGGGTGTCACTGTCGCCCGCCTCGATCCGCAACACCATGCAGGATCTGACGCAACTGGGCCTGCTTGGCGCGCCGCATTCCAGCGCCGGACGTCTTCCGACGCATGCGGGCCTGCGCCTCTTTGTCGACGGACTGCTGGAGGTGGGCGACATCGGCGGCGATGAGCGCCGCGAGATTGAAACCCGGCTGCTCGCGCATGGCCGCAACTACGAGGATGCGCTCAACGAAGCCTCGTTGATCCTGTCGGGGCTGGCGGGCGGCGCTGCGGTCGTTGTCACGCCCGTGCGTGATGCGGGCGTCAGCCACGTGGAATTCGTGCCGCTGTCCGGCGACCGGACGCTGGCGATCATGGTGTTTGACGATGGGGTGGTGGAGAATCGGCTGATCCGCCAGCCTGCCGGCGTCACACCATCGGCCCTGCAGGAAGCCTCCAACTTCCTCAACGCCCGCATGCGTGGCCGTACACTCGGCGAAACCAAGGCCGATCTTCGCGGCGAACTGGATCTGGCCCGTCGCGAGCTCAACGACACTGCCGCGCGGCTGGTCGAGGATGGCCTGGCGGCCTGGGGCGGCGGCGAGGCAGCTGACCGCGCCCTGATTGTTCGTGGCCGCGCCAACCTGCTGGAGGACACCCAGGCCATCGATGATCTGGAGCGCGTGCGCTCGCTGTTCGAGGATCTGGAGCAGAAAGAGCAGCTGATCGGCCTGCTGGATGGGGTGCGTGACGGTCAGGGCATGCGCATCTTCATCGGGGCTGAAACGCGGTTGTTCTCGCTTTCGGGTTCCGCTGTGATCGCAGCGCCCTATATGACGGGCTCACAACGGGTGGTCGGCGCGATCGGCGTGATCGGACCCGCCCGCCTGAACTACGCCCGGGTCATCCCGCTGGTGGACTATACCGCCCGCGTTCTTGGCCAGGTGATGAACACATGAAGAATTGAGACGAGATGTCCGAGAACGATACCCCCGCAAACTGGGAAGCCGACACCCCCTCCGTCGATGCCGAGGTCGAGGCGCTGCAGACTGAGGTTCAGGCGCTGAAGGAACAGGTACTGCGCTACGCCGCAGACGCCGAGAATACCAAGCGCCGCGCCGAGCGTGAGGCGAATGACGCTCGAGCCTACGCCATCCAGAAGTTCGCCACTGATCTGCTGCGCGTCGCCGACAACCTTGACCGCGCGACCGCTGCCGCCCCGACCGAGAGCGGCGATCCTGCGGTAAAGAACTACGTCATTGGCGTGGAGATGACCGCCAAGGAACTGCTGGCTGCCTTCGAGCGCAACGGCCTCAAGAAGATCGACCCGCCGCAGGGCGAGAAGTTCGACCCCCACAAGCACCAGGCCATGATGGAGCAGCCGGGCACGGATGTGTCGCCCGGCGGCGTCGTTCAGGTGATGCAGGCTGGCTACGAACTCCTTGGCCGGCTGGTCCGCCCGGCGATGGTGGTGGTGGCGGCCAAGGCGCCTGCGCCCGCTGCGCCGGCGAACCCCTATGCCGGGGATGAAGACGAGGGCCGCGACGCCGGCGCAAGCTTCGATACCCGGGCCTGAACGGTCCCACCCACAGCCCGCGCGCCGCCTGTCCACAGGCGCCGGGAATCTCTGGGGCAGGGGGACTTCCCCGCCCCGGCGTTTCCGCTAATGTCGCAAGTCCCTTTCAGATCGGGGCGCGGGCGAGCGAAGGTGATTCGTTTGCGCGTGTAGGCGAGCCGGGACCGACATGAAGCTGACCATAGAACGCGCCGCCCTGCTTCGGGCGCTGGGCCACGTGCAAAGCGCCGTTGAGCGCCGCAACACCATCCCGATCCTGTCGAACGTGCTGTTGTCGGCCGACCGCGACCGGTTGACCTTCTCCGCCACGGACCTGGACCTGGAGATTATCGACGAGGCCCTGGCCCAGGTGGACCAGCCCGGCCAGATCACTGCGCCCGCGCACACCCTCTATGAGATCGTGCGCAAACTGCCGGAAGGCGCCGACGTCTCCCTCAGCTTCACCGGCGAAGACCCGCGCCTGACGGTGGCTGCTGGGCGCAGTCGCTTCAACCTGCCGGTGCTTCCGGCCGGCGATTTCCCGGTGATGTCGTCCGAAGGATTCTCTGGCCGCATGTCGGTGGATGTGAACGACTTGATCCGGCTGATCGACAAGACCCGTTTCGCCATTTCGGGCGAAGAGACCCGCTACTATCTGAACGGCCTCTACCTCCACACCGTGATGATCGACGGCCAGGCTCGCCTTCGCGCCGTGGCCACCGACGGCTCGCGCCTGGCTCTGGCCGACATGCCCGCCCCGGAAGGCGCCGTCGGCATGCCGGGCGTAATCGTGCCGCGCAAGACCATCAACGAGGCCCGTCGCCTGCTGGAGGACGCCGGCGAAAGCGTCGACGTCCAGATCAGCCCCCAGAAGATCCGGCTGGAACTCAGCGGGGCCGCCCTGACCTCGAAGGTCATTGATGGCAACTTCCCGGACTATGGACGCGTCATCCCCAAGGACAACCAGCGCATGGTGATGGTCGACGCCAAGGTGTTCGCCCAGGCCGTCGACCGCGTTGCGACCATCTCGGCCGAGAAGAGCCGGTCCGTCCGCATGGCCATCGAAGCCGGTCGGGTCGTGCTCACCGTGCGCAACATGGAAGCCGGTCAGGCGGTCGAAGAGCTCGAGATCGACTATGACGGCGACCCCTTCGAGCTGTCTTTCAACGCCCGCTACCTGATGGACATCACCGACCAGATTTCCGGCGGGAGCATGGAGCTGCGGTTTGGTGGCCCGAATGACCCGGCCCTGGTGCTGGATCCGGGCGATGCGGATGTGCAGTACATCCTGATGCCGTTGAGGGTTTAGGGTGCGGATGACGCGTATCTGACCGAGGACACGCGCTAGACTGCCCGGCCGGCTCCGCCAACTCTTCCCACTTCAGCGTCGAGCCTCAGACAATCCGGCTTACGCGCCCCTGGCCCTGACGCGACGGATTCACCGCCCGTTGCAGACCTATTGGCTCAGTGCCCGCCAGAGCCTTCGTAGACGCCCGGCGCTGTCTGGCCATGGTCCGCGCTGGTCGCCGGCACGAAACGGCGATCGCAATAGGGGCACTCCACGTAGGCTCCTTCGCCCATCTCCAGCCAAACGCGCGGATGGCCCAGCGCGCCACCACCGCCATCGCAGGCGATCCGGTGGCTGTGGACGGCGATCACCTCAGGCGCAGGCCCGAGGACCGATGTGGCCGGCTGGGCGGGCGCCGAGGGTTTTGCAGCAGCTTTGCGGGCCATGATCTTCGTACCTTGCGAGCCAACCGCTTGGCGCGGCGCAGGCTGACCTCTAGGTATGCGACAGCGGCTTTCGTCGTCAACGCACCAGGCCCAAGTTCAGGACGCCCATGGACCTTCCGGATTACGCCATCGAGGCCCGAGGCCTGACCAAGACCTATGCGGCAACCAAGACGACGCCGGAGATGCAGGCCCTTAAAGGCATCGATCTGGCCATTCCCCGCGGCTCGATCTTCGGACTGCTGGGACCGAACGGCGCGGGCAAGTCGACCTTCATCAACATCCTGGCCGGTCTTTGCCAGAAGACATCCGGCGAGGTCCTGATCTGGGGCCGCGATATCGATCGCCGTCCGCGCGATGCACGCGCCGCCATCGGGGTGGTGCCGCAGGAGATCGCCGCCGACCCGTTCTTCACGCCCAAGGAGTCCATGGAGGTCGCGGCCGGCATGTACGCCGTGCCGAAGTCCGAGCGGCGGACCGATGAACTGCTGGCCGCCCTGGGTTTGTCCGACAAGGCCAACGCCTATGTGCGGCAGCTTTCGGGCGGCATGAAGCGCCGGCTGATGGTGGCCAAGGCCATGGTGCACAATCCGCCAGTGCTGATCCTGGATGAACCCACTGCTGGGGTGGATGTCGAGCTACGCAAACAGCTCTGGAACTATGTGCTGGAACTGAATCGCAAGGGTGTGACGATCGTGCTCACTACCCACTATCTGGAAGAGGCCCAGGAGCTTTGCGACCAGATCGCGATCGTCAACAGGGGCCAGGTCGTAGTCAGCGAACCCACCGCGACGTTGCTCCAGCGGATGGACACCCGCATGGTGCTGGTCACCCCCGATCAACCCTTGGCGGCCGCACCGGCTCTGGCGGGCTTCGAGACCAAACTGCTGAAGTCCGGCGGCTTCTCGGTGACCTACCGCACGGGCCAGTCCAGCGTGGAGCAGGTCCTGGCCGCTGTCCGCGCCGCCGGGCTACACATCAAGGATATCTCCACGGAAGACCCTGATCTGGAGGACGTGTTCGTGTCCCTGACCTCGGTCAACTCCGTCGCCGCCTGAGGCCCCGCCGGAACAGTCAGAAATCGTGTATCGTTGGGTTCGCCGGGCATCCATCCACAGCTTGGCGTTCGACAGGGATGGTTCAAGGGGTGCGGGTCGCGACGTCATCCTCTAGCGTCGGCCTGTTCATGAACGCCCAGACCCCCCCTTCGCCAGACGCCGCCGGCGCCACCCCGGTGATGGCCCAGTATTTCCAGGCCAAGGCCAGCCAGCCGGACGCGCTCGTATTCTTCCGCATGGGCGATTTCTACGAGCTGTTCTTCGAAGACGCCCAGAAGGCCGCCGCAACCCTGGGGATCACCCTGACCGCGCGCGGCCAGCATGGCGGATCACCGATCCCCATGGCCGGCGTGCCGGCCCACGCCATGGAAGCCTACCTCGCCAAGCTGATCCGGGCGGGCTTCAAGGTGGCGGTCTGCGATCAGCTCGAGGATGCGGAGACCGCAAAACGGCGGGGCGGCTCCAAGGCCGTTGTGCGTCGCGATGTCGTGCGGGTCGTGACGCCGGGAACCCTGACCGAGGATGGCCTTCTGGATGCTCGCGGCGCAAACCGGCTGGCTGCCGTCTCGTTCCGGGCGGGTTCGGCGGCGGTAGCCAGCGTCGAGCTTTCCACGGGCGAGGTAGAGTGTTTCGCGATCACGGTGGGGGGGCTTGCCTCGGCGCTGGCGGCGCTGGGACCGTCCGAGATCCTGGTTCCGGACCGGTTGTTCGCGGACGCCGCCGTCTCCGAGGCCCTGAAGGCGGCGGGTGGATTCGTGCAACCCATGCCCAGCGCGCTGGCCGAGCCGGGGGCCTCCGAGGCGCGGCTGAAGCGGCTTTACGGCGTCGACACTCTCGACGGCTTCGGCCCCTTGTCGGGCGCCGAGATCTCGGCTCTGGGTCTGATCGCAGCACACCTGGAGACCACCCAGGCTGGCCGTGTCCCGGTCCTGTCGGCTCCGCGTCGAGCGGGCGAGGCCGATGTGATGACGATCGACCCGGCCACCCGGATCAGCCTGGAGATCGAGCGCGCCACCTCCGGCGCCCGCGAAGGCTCGTTGGCGGCGGCCATTGACCGAACGGTTACATCGCCGGGCGCACGGCTGTTGAGCACGCGCCTTGCGCGGCCCTTGCTGGATCCTGCTGCGATTGATGTGCGACTGGATTCCGTCGCCTGGTTCTGCGAACGGCGACCCCAGCGTCAGCGCCTGCGCGAGACCCTCCGGGCCATGCCGGACATGGCCCGCGGCCTCTCCCGACTGGCGCTGGGCCGGGGTGGTCCCCGTGACCTCGGTGCGCTGCGCGACGGCCTGGGGATCGGTGAGGCGGTCTGCGGCCTGTTCGCCGATGCGCGCGAGCCCCTGGTCGAGCCGCCCGCCGAGATCGCCGCCGCGGTCACGGCGCTTGACCTCAACCTTCTTTCCCAACTCGCGGCCTTCCGGGACCTGTTGGTTACCGGTCTGGGTGCGGATCTTCCGGCCCTGACCCGGGACGGGGGGTTTGTCGCGCCCGGCGTCCGGCCCGAGCTGGACCAGGCCCGTGCACTTCGCGACGACAGCCGTCGTGTGATTACCGCGCTCGAAGCGCAACTGGCGGGCGAGAGCGGCGTTTCCCTCAAGATCCGCCATAATGCCGTTCTGGGCTATTTCGTCGAGACCACAGCCAGGGCGGCGGAGCCGCTGATGACTGCGCCGCTGAATGCGACCTTCATCCATCGCCAGACGCTGGCCAACCAGGTCCGTTTCACCACGGTCGAACTCGCTGAACTCGACGCGAAGATCGCCCAGGCCGCCGAGCGGGCGCTGGCCATCGAACTCGAGACCTTCGAAGCCTGGCGATCGGCGGCGACCGAGGTCGCCCGCGATGTTCTGGGCGCAGCGCAGGCCGCCGCCACGCTCGATGTCGGCGCGGCCCTGGCCGAATGGGCTGACGACGTCGGCGCGACCCGCCCGATCCTGGATCGTTCCACCGCCTTCGAGGCCGAGGCGGCCCGCCATCCGGTGGTCGAGGCTGCGGTGCGAAGGGCGGGCGATGCGTTCACGCCCAACGATTGCCGGCTGGACGGCGCGGGCATCGTCGGACCTCGCCTCTCCATCGTTACCGGCCCGAACATGGCCGGCAAGTCCACCTTCCTGCGGCAGAATGCGCTGCTGGCCGTGCTGGCCCAGTCCGGCTGTTTCGTGCCTGCCAAACGCTTTCGCCTGGGCGTGGTCGACCGGCTGTTCAGCCGCGTCGGCGCGGGTGATGATCTGGCCCGGGGCCGCTCGACCTTCATGATGGAGATGGTCGAGACCGCTGCCATCCTGACCCAGGCCACCCCGCGCAGCCTGGTGATCCTGGACGAAATTGGCCGCGGCACCGCCACCTACGACGGCCTGGCCATCGCCTGGGCCTGCGCCGAGGCGCTGCACGAGACCAACCGGTGCCGGGCCCTGTTCGCGACGCACTATCACGAACTGGCTGTGCTGGAGGGCCGGCTGGCGCATGTTTCAAACCTCAGCCTGCGGGCCAAGGAGTGGAACGGCGACCTGATCTTCCTGCACGAGGCCGGCCCGGGCGCTGCGGATCGGAGCTATGGCGTGCAGGTGGCGAAACTGGCCGGTGTGCCGCCCGGGGTGGTGACGCGCGCCAGACAGGTGCTGGAACGTCTTGAGAAGGAAGCCTCAGGTCCCGCCAATCTCGACGACCTTCCCTTGTTTGCGGCCGTCGCGGAACCCGAGACCCGCTATGGTCCCAGCAAGGTAGAGGAAGCGCTGCAGGTACTCGACCCCGACGGCATGAGCCCCCGGGAGGCAATGGACGCGCTCTATCGGCTGAAGGGCCTGTTGGCTTGAGAGCCCTGATGGTCGACGTCGACGGCGTCATCATTCTCCCGCGTCCGGGCGGATGGGCGCTCTAGGACGGCACGGCGCGACTTTCCGAGGTGCTCGCCGCAGGTGGATGACAGCAAAGCCTCAATCCGTCAGCCAGTCCTCGCATCGCAGGCCGTCGACGCGACCGAACTCCGCAAGATTTCCGGTGACGATGACCAGACCTCTGCTGCGCGCGTGGCCGGCGATCAGTAGGTCATAGCCGCCGATGGGCTGCCCCTTTCGCTCCAGCGCGGCCCGGATATCGGCCGCGTGGTCGGCAGCCGCAACGTCGAACGCCAGGACCTCAAGGCGACTTGCGAACCGTTCAACCTCCCTTCGATGATGCGCCGGACGGGCCGACTTTGCGGCGCCATGCAACAATTCCGTCAGCACGACGGTCGAGATACAGAGCCCGTCCGCCTCGAGATTGAACCGCTCGCGCGCCTGTGCCGGACGGTCCCTGAGCACGCGAATACACAGGTTGGTGTCCAGCATGTAGCGCAGCATCAGAACGCGTCCCGATCCTCTGTCACCGGTTGTTCCCGCTCCCCCAGATCGACGCCCGACGCCTCGAAGAACCCATCCCACAGCGTTTCGGTTGGCACGAGGACCCGGCGTTTCCCATCTCGCAGGATCGTGACCGAGCGAACGTCTTCGGGAAAGGCCACGTCCTTGGGCAGCCGCACGGCCTGGGAGCGGTTGGACATGAAGAGAGTGGTTCGCGTCATGGCGGCCTCAGAGATATACATATTGTATATCCCAAATCCAAGTCTGGCAAGCTTCGGCTCAGCCAGAACCTCCTGCGCCCGTTACGAACTATCCTGTATAGCTGACTAGTCATGGTCACACGCCTTCGCCCCACACGCCTGGAATACGTTGTCGATGGTGTTCGGCTGCGCAGTCAGTTGTCGGCGGCGGCCCTGGAACGTGTGGGGGACGAGCCGGCCCAACGGAAGGCCGCGCTGGACCTTCTGAAGGCCGCCCTGTTTCGCGGGCGGATGATCGCCAAGGAGCGCCTGGAGAACGGCGCTGGCGGGATCGAAACCGCGAGTCTGCTGTCCGGCGTTACCGACGAGGTGGTCTCGGCGTTGTGGGATTTCACCACCGTCCACGTGTTCCGTGCGCGCAATCCCACCGAGGGTGAACGTCTGGCCCTGATGGCCGTGGGAGGCTACGGGCGCGGCACGCTGGCGCCGTTCTCCGACATCGATCTGCTGTTTGTCCGGCCCTACAAACAGACGGCTCACGCCGAGAGTGTGATTGAGTTCATGCTCTATGCCCTGTGGGATCTGGGCTTCAAGGTCGGCCATGCCTCGCGGACCATCGAGGAGTGCATCAAGCTCAGCCGGGAGGATTTCACCATCCGCACCTCGATCCTCGAGGCCAGGCGCCTGACCGGTGACGAGAAGCTTGCCGATGAACTGATGCAGCGGTTCCAGGCCGAGGTGGTCCGCGGGACCGGAGCGGAGTTCGTCACCGCCAAGCTGAAGGAGCGCGATGAGCGTCAGACCCGCGCTGGAGCCAGCCGATATATGGTCGAGCCCAACATCAAGGAGGGCAAGGGTGGCCTGCGCGACCTCAACACCCTCTTCTGGATCGCTCAGTACCTGCATCCAGGCCAGTCCATTGAAAAGGTGCTGCAACTTGAGATGTTCGCGCGGCGCGAGGTGCGGGCCTTCATCCAGGCCTTCGACTTCCTCTGGGCCGTTCGTGGTCATCTGCACTTCGCGACAGGGCGTCCGGAGGAGCGGCTGACTTTTGATCTGCAGCCGGAGATCGCCCGGCGGATGGGCTATGGTGATCGGGGCGATGCGCCGGCGGTCGAGCGGTTCATGCGCCGCTACTTCCTGATCGCCAAGGACGTGGGCGCGCTCACCCGGGTGTTTGCGGCCAAGCTGGAGTCTGAACAGGTCAAGATGGAGCCGCGCGGCATCTCGCGTTTCATCCCGGGCCGCAAGGTGACCCGCAAACCCCTGGCCGAGCCAGGGTTCGTCGAGGTGGGTGGCCGCCTCGACGTGGACCCCGACATCTTCCAGACCGACCCGACCAACCTGTTGCGGCTGTTCAAGGTAGCCGACCAGCGGAATCTGGACCTCCACCCCGATGCCTTCACCGCCGCGTCCCGGGCGATCTCCCTGATTACGTCAGCGGTTCGACGCGACCGGCATGCGGCGCGCGTGTTTCTCGATATTCTGGCCCGCGGCCGCGATCCGCGAACGACGCTCACGCTGATGACGGAGGCCGGGGTGCTCGGTCGCTACCTGCCCGAATTCGGCCGCATCGTCGCGCAGATGCAGTTCAATATGTACCACTCCTACACCGTAGACGAGCACACCCTGCGGGCCGTGGGCGTGATCTCCGAGATCGCGGCGGGACGTATGCCGGAAGAGCATCCGCTGGCCACGCAGATCATGCCGCTGATCGTGGATCGCGAGGCGCTGTTCCTGGCCATGCTACTGCACGATACCGGCAAGGGCGGCGCCGGGGGCCAGGAGGTGGCCGGCGCGCGCGCAGCCCGTCAGGCCTGCGAACGCCTGGGGCTGGAACGCTCCAAGATAGAGCTGGTGGCCTGGCTGGTCGAACACCACCTGGTGATGAGCGACACAGCCCAGAAGCGCGACATCTCCGACCCGCGCACGGTTTCGGATTTCGCCGCCATCGTGCAGTCCCCCGAGCGGCTGCGCCTGCTGTTGGTACTTACTGTCGCCGACATCCGCGCCGTGGGACCGGGCGTCTGGAACGGCTGGAAAGGCCAGTTGCTGCGCGAACTCTACTCCGCCACCGAGGCTGTCTTTCGGGGCGGACGTGGCTCGGACGCGGCTGCGGCGCTTAGGCGCTATCAGGAGAACGCGGCCTATGACGCCCGTGTCCGCCTGGCCAGGGTGGAGGCTAGCGCCGAGCCCTGGGGCGATGCGATGGAGGACGCCTACTTCACCGCCTTTGACGACGCCGAGGTGTTGGCTCACGCCCGCCTGTCGCGCGCGGCACGGGACGACAAGGGCGCGGCCGCCGCCGGCCTGGTCCGCGCCGACCTCAACGCCTCCGAGGTGGTGGTCGCCGCGGCCGACCGGCCCCGCCTGTTCGTGGATCTCGCCGAGGCAATCACCGCAGCCGGGGCCAACATCGTCGGCGCGCGGGTCTTCACCTCGCGCCAGCAGCAGGCGCTGGATGTGTTCTACCTTCAGGACATCACTGGCGCACCGTTCGGGGGTGTCGACCCGCGAAGCCTGACCCGGCTTGCCGATCAGCTTGCCGCCGCTGCGCGCGGCGAACCCCACGGGCGCGAACCGCGTCGCCAGGACCTGGCCCGCGCCGCGGCCTTCGCCATCACGCCGGCGGTCATGCTGGACAATGACGCTTCGGAGACCTCCACAGTCGTGGAGGCGTCCGGGCGCGACCGACCCGGCCTGTTGGCCAGCCTGGCGCGCACCCTGTCAGACGCCGGCCTGTTGATCACCTCGGCCCACATCGGTGGCTATGGCGAGCGGGCGGTGGACGCCTTCTACGTTGTCGACGAGTCCGGCGAAAAGATCACCGACGCCCGCAAGGGCAATTCGCTGAAGGCGGCGCTGCTCGCCGATCTCAATGCGGGCGAGGTCGAGAGCGCCAGGGCCCGCCGCACCAACCTTCAACAGGCGCGCGCCAGCAGCGCGCGATGACAGACAGCTGGCTACACTTCAAATCTCCACGCCATCTGCATCATCAGCCGCTAGGTTGACGTCGTTCCCGACGCAGCCGACCTAGGCCCCGTGACCAACAGCCCGTCCTCCGTTGATCCACCACCCAGGCGCGGCGGCCTGCTGCGCTCATCGGCGATCTATTCCGGTCTGACCCTTGTCAGCCGGTTCATGGGGCTGGCGCGGGATCTGGTGATCACCGCCAAGCTGGGCGCCAGCCAGACCATCGCCGCCGATGCCTATTACACGGCCCTGGCGTTTCCGAACCTCTTTCGCCGCATGTTTGCGGAGGGCGCGTTCGCCGCTGCGTTCGTCCCCGACTACGCCAGACGTCTGGCTGCCGACGGGAAAGAAGAGGCCGACCGTTTCGCCTCGGATGCGCTGGCCACAATGGCCGCGGGCACGATTGTGCTGACGATCCTCTGCCAACTGGCCATGCCCTGGTTGATGATGGCGTACAGCTACGGGTTTCTGGCTGATCCTGCCAAGTTCAAGCTGGCTGTGATCCTGACCCAGATCACCATGCCCTACCTGCCCTGTATGGTGATCGCCGCCCTGTTCGCGGGCACGCTGCAGGCGCGGGGCCGGTTCATCATCTACGGCCTTTATCCGACCTTGCTGAACGTGGTGATGCTGATCGCCATCCTGCCGCAGCATGATCCGACTGAGGCAGCCTATGCGGCGTCATGGGGCGTGCTGGTCGCCGGCGTCAGCCAGGCGGGGCTCTGCTGGTGGGGCGCCCACCGCGCCGGCGCTCGCATTCATCCGCGACACCTGAAGTTCACGCCGGAGATGAAGGCGATGATCCGACGGATGGTCCCTGGCGTGATCGCCTCCAGCGCCACCCAGATCAACCTTTTCATCTCGGCAATGCTGGCCAGCCAGGTGGCGGGCATGCGCGTCTGGCTGAACATCGCTGAACGCTTCTACCAGCTGCCCCTGAGCCTTGTGGGCGTGGCTATCGGCGTGGCTCTGCTCCCCCGCCTCTCGACTTCGTTCCAGCAGAAGGATCAGACCGACACCCAGGCTGCTATGGATCAGGCCGTGGTCTTCGGCCTGGCGCTCAGCTTGCCGGCGGCAGCGGCCCTGATGGGTATGCCGGTCTACCTGACCGACGGCTTTTTCACGCGCGGCGCCTTCACCAGCGAGGATGCCGCCAATGCCGGGAAGCTGTTGTTCCACTTCGGTTGGGGGGTACCGGCCTTCGTGTTGATCAAGATCCTGCAGCCGGCTTTCTTCGCCCGGGGCGACACGCGAACGCCGATGAATTATTCGCTGCTCTCGGTGGCTGTGAACATCGCACTGGGTGTCGCGTTATTCTTCACGCTGGGCTTTGAGGGCATCGCTCTGGCTACATCGGCTGCTTCGTGGATCACCGTGATCCAGATGGTCGCGTATCTGCGTACCCATGGACACTGGGCGCCCTCGCCGCGCGCGACGGGCAAGATGATCCGCGTCGGGCTGGCCAGCGGCGGGCTTGGGCTCGCACTTGCCGTCGGCGTATATTTCAGAGCAGCTCTGGAGGCGCCCTTAGGGGCAGGCCTGGGGTTCCTCGGCGCCAAGGAAATTGCCGTCCTGCTGCTGTGTCTGGCGGGCGCCTTGCTCTACCCGGTGCTGCTGTTCGCGTTCGGCGGGGTAACACCAGCCGAGGCCCGTGCGGCCTTCCGGCGCCGCAAGAGTGATGTTGCAACGCCGCCCACGGACTTGTCCTGATAACGTCTCGGCAGTACACCGAACCCACGATGGAAATCGGAAACCACTCCCGCCGATGGCGCTGACGACCTGACCTGCCGTCGTTTCGGGCCTTGCGCTCGCCTGTCCGTTGCCTTCAGAACCCGCACATCATGACCGATCAAGCTCCTGCCCCCTACGCGGGCCCTCAACGCGTGCTCTCCGGCGTTCAGCCGACGGGCGACCTTCATCTCGGCAACTACCTCGGCGCGCTGGTGAAGTTCGCCCGCCTGCAGCATGAGATCGAGACCTTCATCTTCGTGGCCGACCTGCACGCCATTACCGCATGGCAGGACCCTGCAAAACTGAAGGGTCAGGTCCGGGAGATCGCTGCGGCCTACCTGGCCACCGGACTGGACCCCAAGATCGCCACCATTTTCCCCCAGTCTGCCGTGCCGGCGCACGCCGAACTCGCCTGGGTTTTCAACTGCGTGGCGCGGGTGGGCTGGCTGGACCGGATGACCCAGTTCAAGGACAAGGCCGGCAAGCACAAGGAGCGCGAAAGCGTCGGTCTCTATACCTATCCGGTGCTGCAGGCCGCCGACATCCTGATCTATAAGGCTACCCACGTGCCGGTTGGCGAGGACCAGCGCCAGCACCTTGAACTCACACGCGATATCGCCGCGAAGTTCAACACGGACTTCGACGCGCCGGGCTTCTTCCCGCTGCCGGACGCCCTCACCCAGGGGCCAGGCGCTCGGGTGATGAGCCTGCGCGACGGTACGGCGAAGATGTCCAAGTCGGACCCTTCCGACAATTCCCGGATCAACCTTACGGACGACGCCGACACCATCGCCCAGAAAATCCGCAAGGCCCGCACCGATGCCGACGTGCTGCCGCAGACGCTGGACGAGCTGAAGGGGCGGTCGGAAGCCGAGAATCTGGTTGGGGTCTACGCCGCGCTGTCTGGCCGTACGGCCCAGGACGTGCTGACCGAATTCGCCGGCCAGGGCTTTGGCGCCTTCAAGCCCAGGCTGGCTGACCTCGCCGTGTCCGTTATGGCCCCGATCGGCGGGGAGATGCGGCGACTGATGGCCGATCCCGCCGAGATCGACCGGGTGCTGGCGGCGGGGGCGGAACGGGCCCGCGACGTGGCCGCGCCGACGCTCGCCGAGGTAAAGAAGATCGTGGGCTACTGGGCTGGCTGACTTGCGCCTCGGTCGCCGGCGCCGCAGGTTCGCCCCATGAGCACACGGCGCAAGTTTCTTGTAGTGGCGGATGAGACTGCCGAGTTCCAGACGGCCCTGCGCTTTGCTTGCCGGCGCGCCCGTTCCACGGGCGGCTATGTGGCACTGCTCAAGGTCATCGAGCCGGCGGTCTTCGAGCACTGGTCCGGTGTCCGCGACGAGATCGCCCGACAGCAGCGAGAGGAGGCGGAGGCCGCCCTGCAACTCTCGGCGGCATACGTTCTCGCCGAGACGGGCCTGCCGCCGGAATTCCTGATCCAGACGGCCGATTCAACCCGCGCGGCCCTGCGTCAGGTGCTTTCTGACGATCCGGACATCAAGATCCTGGTGCTCGCTGCCGCGGTCGGCGGGCGAGGCCCGGGCCCGCTCGTCACGTCCATCGCCAGGGAGGGCGTCAAGTGGGGCGCCCGCAAGGTGCCGATCACCATCGTGCCTGGCGACCTGTCGGATGATGAGATCGCTGACCTGGCGTAATCGCGGGAAGCTCAGCGCGAGCGCGCGATGTAGGCGTCGACCCGCGCTTCCAGGACGTCCAGTGGCAGGGCGCCTGCCTCCAGCAGGGTTTCGTGGAAGGCCCGGACATCGAACTTCGATCCCAGCGCCTCCTGCGCTCTTTGGCGCAACTCGAGGATCTTCAGTTCACCGATCTTGTAGCTGGTAGCCTGTCCCGGCGTGGTGAAATAGCGGTCAACCTCGCTCTGGATATCCCGCTCGGAGTTCAGGGTATTGCTTCGCATATAGTCCAGGGCCTGATCACGGGACCAGCGCTTGGCATGGATTCCGGTGTCGAGGACGAGGCGAGCCGCCCGCCAGATCTCCAGCGAGAGGCGTCCGAAGTCGTCGTAAGGATCCGTGTAGAATCCGGCCTCCTTGCCCAGCTTCTCGGCGTACAGGCCCCACCCTTCGATATAGGCGCCCTGATAGGCTTGCCGCCGGAACATCGGCAAATCGGCCTGTTCCTGGCTGCGTGAAATCTGGAAATGATGGCCGGGTGCGCCCTCATGGTACGCAATCACCCGCAATTGCGGCTTGAGGACCTGGGTCATGTCCGAGAGGTTCACATAGAAGACTCCGGGTCGTGATCCATCCGGCGCGCCTTGAGCATAAAAGGCGACGGCTGCGGTCTTTTCGCGGAAAGGCTCCACCGCGCGAACCTCAAGCGGCAGCTTTGGCAATGAGGAGAATTGCTTCTCTGCCACGGCGAGATACTCGGCAATAATTCCCCGGGCGTCAGCTAGATATTGCGCCTTACCGGCGGCGTCGTTGGCGTAGTGAAAGCGGGGATCGGTCTTCACATGCTGGAAGAACGCCTCAAGTGATCCCTTGAACCCGACCTTGCGCTTGATGGCCTCCATCTCGGCGCGAACCCGGGCGACTTCGGAAAGTCCCATGCTGTGGATCTGATCCGGCGTCAGCGGGGTGGTCGTGTAGTAGGCCACCATGTCGGCGTAGTAGGCTTCGCCCTCTGGCAACGCCCATACCCCGTCGACCGAACCCGCCGCCCGGGACATCGCGGTCAACGCGGCAAGATAGCTCTCGTAACCCTTGCGCCACTCGCCCTTGAGAGCGGCTTCGCCTTCCGCCAACAGCCTGGCCTTGACCGCGTCATCGGCTTTCAGCGCAGCAATTTTCGTCTTCAGATCTGCCCAGACGGGGTGATCGGGCCCGGTGTCGAAGGGCGCGCCCTTGATCTGGTTTCCGGCGTCGGGGATCACCCTGTCGAACACAAAGGCCGGCGGCAGGAACCTTCTTTCTGTCCGCGCCTCGATATCCGCAGAAACCTCGCGGGAGACGCGGTCCACGGCGCGAAGTCGAGCGATATAGGCCTCTGCGTCCGAGACGGTATCCACCCGATGCGCGTTGATCAGCAACACGGGGATGCCATCAAGCGCGCCGCCTGTCGATGTGACGGCGTAGCCTTGCCACCGCCAGCGCGTGAGAACCCGCTTCACAGCCACTGATTGGCCAAAGAGGTCGAACGAAAGCTTCGACGCCTCGTTGAGTTTCGACCGGTCAAACATCCGGGTCATTCGCGCCAGCTGTTCTTCCGATAGCGCCAGCGCCTTGCGCCCACCGGCTTCGGTGTAGTCGCCCAGTTCGCCATAGCGGTCCTTCATGCCCAGGAAGGTCAGCGACTCAGGGCTTTGTCGCACGCCCTCCAGAAATGCCTCCTCGAAGAACCGGGCCAGACGCGCGTCCTCGGTCATGGTCGCAGCTGCCACTGGCGCCGCCTTAGCGGGCCGCGCTGCAAGCGGTGATGCGCACGCGGCCGCGCCCAGGACGAGAAGGATTTTCAAAGTGCGATTCATCTGCGGCCCCACAATCGCCTATCGGCTCAACTTCCTGTCGCACAGCCTGTGATTTTGTGGCGATCTTGGGGCCATCCTTATCGCGTGATGGCTTGCAGGGCGATGCAGGAAGCGCCACATCTCAGGAATGTTCATCCAGACCGAAGCCACACCCAATCCCGAAGTGCTGAAGTTCCTGCCCGGCAAGGCCGTGCTGGGCGAAGGCACGCGGGATTTCCGTTCGCCGGACGAGGCGTCCGCCTCGCCGCTGGCTGCCGACCTGTTCGGTATCGAAGGCGTCACTCGGGTCTTCTTCGGGCCGGATTTCATCACCGTGGGAAAGCAGGCTGACGAGGAATGGGCGCACCTGAAGGCGCCGATCCTGGCGTCAATCATGGACCACTTCACCTCCGGTCAGCCGCTGTTCGCCGACGCCGGCGACAGTGAGGCCGGCGGTCATGATGAGGGTGTCTATGAGGGTGACACCGCCCAGATCGTCGCCGAGATCAAGGACCTGCTGGACACCCGGATCCGTCCCGCCGTCGCGCAGGACGGCGGCGACATCCTGTTCAACCGCTTTGATGTTGCCACTGGGGTGGTCTGGCTCAACATGCGCGGCGCCTGCTCCGGCTGCCCTTCATCGTCGGCGACGCTGAAGTCCGGGGTGGAGAACATGCTGAAGCACTATGTGCCGGAAGTGACGCGGGTCGAGCAGGCCCTTTAAGCGGCGTCGCGAACCGGCTAACGGGGCTGCATGATTGTCCTGGGGCTGGATACCTGCCTGAATGCCTGCTCTGTGGCGGTGCTTGATGGGCCGACCGTGCTGGCCCACCACACCGCCCTGATGGCGCGGGGCCATCAGGAGCGACTGGCGCCCATGGTTGAGGCCGTGATGGCCGAATCCGGAGTTTCCTTCGATCGCCTGCAGCGGATCGGGGCGACCGTGGGGCCGGGCTCGTTCACAGGGTTGCGGGTCGGCGTGGCCTTTGCCAAGGGCCTGGCCTCGGCCCTGGGGATACCCGCGGTCGGTGTCGGAACGCTCGAAGCCCTCGTCGCAGGCCAAGCCGGACTGGCGGCAGCAATCCTCGATGCCCGTCGCGATCAGGTCTATCTTCAGGTCTTCGAAGATGGGTTGGCTCTGATGGCGCCTGACGTCCTGCCGTTGGGAACCGCGGCGGCCCGGCTGGCCGAGTTGAGTAATGGTCGGGCGACCACCCTGATCGGCTCGGGCGCATCCTTGCTGGCGCCCACCTTTCCCGACGCGGTGACGCAGGCGCCTGAGGGCTGTGATGCGCGGCTGGTCGCCCGCCTTGCGGCTTCACGTGCCAGCACGCCGATACGGCCCCTCTATCTGCGCGCGCCCGACGCCCGGCTGCCCGCATGAACGTGAGTATCGCCGTTCCTGACGATGCGCCCGACATGGCCGCCGTTCACGCCCAGGCGTTCGACAAGCCCTGGAACGAGACCGATTTCGAGGATCTGCTGGACGGCGAGGGTATCTTCGGCGTGGTCGCCCGCGACTCCGGCCCAGCCGGTGTGCTGATCTGCCGGGCGGTTGCTGGCGAAGCAGAGGTCCTGACGGTGGGCGTTGCAACGGCCTCCCGTCGCCGGGGCGTCGGTCGCGCGCTGTTGGAAATGGCGATTGCCCGGGCCCGGGCGATGCAGGCACGGGAGATGTTCCTGGAGGTCGACGTCGCCAGTTCTGGCGCCGTGGCGCTCTACACGGGCCTGGGATTTGTGCAGACCGGCCTGCGTAGAGGCTACTATGACCGGGGCGAAGCTGGACTGGCCGACGCGCTCGTTATGCGTCTCGACCTGACGGCAGCGCCGAACTAGACCTGTCGAAACGGGAAGGGAGAACACCTCGTGTCGGACCGAATCGAGAAGCTCTGCCTAGCCAAGAACATGCGCATGACCGATCAGCGCCGTGTGATCGCGCGCGTGCTTTCGGTGTCGTCAGACCACCCTGATGTCGAGGAGCTTCACCGCCGGGCGCACGCGGTGGACCCGCACATTTCCATCGCCACCGTCTATCGCACGGTGCGGCTGTTCGAGGAGGCCGGGATCATTGACCGGCTCGACTTCCGCGACGGGCGCTCGCGGTACGAGGAACATAGCGATGACCATCACGATCACCTGATCGACATGAAGACCGGCAAGGTGGTGGAGTTCGTCGACGCCGAGATCGAGGCGCTGCAGGAAGCCATCGCCCGCAAGCTGGGCTACCGGCTGGTGGATCACCGGCTGGAGCTCTACGGGATGCCTCTGGACGATTGAAGGTCTACGCCTTCGCCCGCATCCGCATCAGGCCTTCCTGGGCGACAGAGGCCACCAGCGTTCCATCCTCGGCATAGATCGAGCCCCGGATAAATCCGCGCCCGCCTGAGGCGGACGGGCTGTCGTGCGCGTAGAGGTGCCACTGGTTGAAGTCGGTGGTCTTGTGGAACCACATGGCGTGGTCGAGGCTGGCCGACTGAAAGCCCGGCGTCTGCCAGTGCACGCCGTGGGGGCGCATGCCGGTAGACAGCAGGTTCATGTCCGAGGCGTAGGCGAGGATCACCTGATGCATATGGGCGTCGTCGCCGATGGGTGTGCGGCAGCGGAACCAGTTCTGGGCCACCGCTGGCTTGGGGCCACTGCGCCAGTAGTTCCGGGCGTCCTCGGCCCGCATTTCGATCGGGCGTTCGCGGCCGGCCCACTTCTTCATCTCGTCCGGCGCGGTCTTCATGAACTCCCGCATCATTTCCGCTTCGTCGGGCAGTTCGCTCCAGTGCGGTCCGGGCGGCATGTCGGACTGATGCTCGAAGCCCTCCTGCGGGGCCATGAAAGAGGCGGCGAGGTTGAAGATCTGCTCGCCATGCTGCACCGCCACGACGCGGCGCGTCGTGAAGCTGCCGCCATCACGGGACCGGTCCACTTCGAAGACGATGGGTATGCGCGGATCACCCGGTCGAATGAAATAGCAGTGCAGCGAGTGGCATACACGCTCTTCCACCGTCTCATAGGCCGCCAGCAGGGACTGGGCGATCACCTGGCCACCAAAGATGCGTGGGCCCATGCCGTCGGGGGTGATGCCCCGGAACAGGTTCAGCTCCAGGCGTTCAAGCTGGAGGGATTCCACGAGGGTCTGGACGGCGTCGGTCACGATCTGGCGGCCATGCTGCAATTGCGAAGGCGCGTGGATTACGCCCCGCCCGCTCCTGCGGCAAGCGGCCCTTGCCGAGAGGGTGGTCCTGGCCCCATGTTGCCGCCATGGGGGACGTAGCGGAAGCCATAAGACCGATCTGGCGCACGCCGCTCGCCGCCGTGCTGGCTGGTTGGATGGCGATTGTCATTGGCGCGACTCTTTCGTCAGGGCGACTGATGGAAATCGTGCCCGGCGAGGCGCTGCCGGTGCTGGCGGTGGCGGTCTATGCCGCGCCGCTTCCGATCCTGCTGGGCTGGAGCATCTGGGCCATGTTGCGCGAGCCCACGACCGCCTGGCTGGCGCCGACCATATTCCTGGCCTTCTGCGGCGCCTTCGTACCCGCCTTCGGGCCGCTGCTGGAGATCGGAACCCGGCTCAATTTCGAATCCCGCCGGGCGGTGTATGACGCCATCGTCGCCGAGGCCGCTCGCACCCGCGCGCTCGGTGGGCCCGATGGCGCGGTGACCGGCCAGCGCGATGGCGTGCGCTACCGATATCGTGCCGACCGCCCCGGCGAGATCGATTTCATCTGGGCCCGGTCCGGCGCCTTCGCCGAGGGAATCCTTTACGACAGCAGCCCCTGCGTGGGGCGCCCGGGGATGCTCTGCGCCGATCGGGGTGAACTGCTGGACGGCTTCTACAGGCACTACCGGTTCATCTTCTGAGGCTTGACGGCCCCGCCTGCGCAGGCCCTTTGACTGCCCATGTCCTTCGACTGTTCTGTCCTGACCATGTTTCCCGAGGCGTTTCCGGGGCCGCTTGGCGTGTCGCTGATCGGCACGGCCTGGCGCGAGCAGGGCCTCTGGTCACTGGAAACAGTGGACATTCGGGGCTTTTCCAAAGATAAGCGCGGCTTCCTGGACGACACCCCTGCCGGGGGAGGTCCGGGACAGGTGATGCGAGCGGACGTCATCGCTTCTGCACTCGACAGTGTGGAGCGGCGGGGGCGGCCGCTTTTGTATATGAGCGCCCGGGGAAAACCCCTGACCCAGGCGCGGGTCCATGAGTGGTCCAGAGGGCCGGGACTCATCGTCCTATGCGGTCGGTTCGAGGGGGTGGACCAGCGGGTGCTCGACGCCCGCGGGTTCGAGGAGGTCGCCGTGGGCGACGCGGTGCTCGCCGGTGGCGAGGCGGCGGCGCTGGTGGTGATCGAGGCGTGCGTGCGGCTGGTTCCGGGGGTTCTGGGACAGGCCGAGAGTTTGAGTGAAGAAAGCTTCGAGGACGGTCTCCTCGAACATCCGCAGTACACACGGCCGCGGACGTTCGAAGGACTGGATATCCCCGAGGTGCTGCTTTCGGGTCACCATGCGGATATCCGCAAATGGCGGCAGGGGATGCGGCAGGAGACCACGCGGAAACAGCGGCCCGATCTGTGGGACCGGCTGCCCGCCAATCAACAGGCAAAGGGCGGAAAAGCCCAGAAGGATTGAGTAAAATGGCTGCGAACATCATTCAGGAATTGCGCAAGGAAGAAGCCGACCGCCTGCTGGCCGTCCGGCAGATCCCCGAGTTCCGCCCCGGCGACACGGTGCGCGTGAACGTGAAGATCAAGGAAGGCGAGCGCGAGCGCGTCCAGGCCTATGAGGGCGTCGTGATCGCCCGTGGCGGCCAGGGCATCGACGAGAGCTTCACCGTCCGCAAGATTTCCTTCGGCGAAGGTGTGGAGCGGGTTTTCCCGATGCTCTCGCCCAACATCGAATCCATCGAAGTGAAGCGCCGCGGCGTCGTCCGGCGCGCCAAGCTCTATTACCTGCGCGACCGCCGCGGGAAGTCGGCGCGGATCGCCGAGCGTCAGATGAACACCAACAAGGCCGTCGTGGAGACCGCCTCGGAAGGCTAAACCTGATCGTCAGGTCAGACGAATGCGGCGGCTGGAGCAATCCAGCCGCCGTTTTTGTATCTAGGGGTCAGCATCGCCATCCGCCCACCGCACCTGTCCGCAAAGGCGCCCGCCGGCGTGGGCGGTCACGGGACCTCGGCCACGTAGTCGCCCAGGGTCCTTGCAAGGTAGTCGAACATCAGCCGGATGCGCGGCGTGCCGCGCAGGGTCTCGTGCATGCAGATCCAGACCTCGAGCTTGAAGCTGAACGCGCCGGGCAGAACCGGAACCAGGTTGTTCCGCCGGCCAACCTGATGCTGGCAGACCCCGATTCCGAATCCGGCTTTCAGCGCCGCGAGCTGGGCCGCGTCGTTGTCTGTGCGCAGCGCAAACAGGTCGCGGGTGATCGGCACGCCAATGTTCAACTGGTTGACCAGTTCCGGGAAATTCCGGTCGAAGCCGATCAGGGTGTGGGTCTTCAGGTCGTCGAAGCCCTGCGGTTGACCCTTCCGCGCGATGTAGTCGGCGGTGGCGTAGAAGCCGAGGCTCAGGTCGCCGACCTTCTTGGCGACCAGGCTGTTCTGGGTGGGCCGCGACATCCGAACCGCTACATCGGCGTCACGACGGGTCAGGTCCTCCAGCTTGTTGGACAGGGTCAGCTCCACGTCGATACCCGGATGAGCGTCGTGGAAGCCGGCCAGGATCTCTGGAAGAACCTCGATGCCTACGATCTCGCTGGCAGCCAGGCGAACCACCCCGCCCTCGCCGGAAGCGACGCCAGTTGCATCACGCCCCGCAGCGCTGGCGGCGGCGTACATGTCGGCCAGGTGCGGCAGGAATGCCAACGCCAGGTCCGTAGGCTGCAGACCTCTGGGGCTGCGCAGGAACAAAGGCGCGCCCAGCTGGCGTTCGAGCTGGTCGATGTGCCGGCCCAGGGTCGGCTGGGTCAGACGCCGGATCTTGGCGGCGGCAGAGAAACTGCCGGCCTCCAGAACGGCGTGAAGGCTCTGCAGAAGGTCCCAGTCGGGTGTGTGAGGCATACACTTGCGAATAGCTGTTCTGCTCGAAAAGGCAATTCCGTTCGGCGTTGGCCGGGTTCAGGTTTCGGCCCAACGGAGACCTGACATGACCCAAGCTTCTCAACCTATCGCGCTGGTGATCGGCGCCACCGGCGGCATCGGCGGCGCCCTGGCCGATCGGCTGGCGGCAAACGGCTGGCGCGTGCGCGCCATGAACCGCAATCCCGATCCGGCCCGAGCCGGTCGCCCCGATCTTGAATGGGTGAAGGGCGACGCCATGGTCGAAGCCGACGTCGTCTCGGCGGCTGAGGGCGCGCAGATCATTGTCCATGCCGTCAACCCGGCCGGATACAAGAACTGGGCCGGCCTGCTGATGCCCATGCTCAACAACACGATCGCAGCCGCCAGGGCCTCGGGCGCAAGGATCCTGTTCCCTGGCAATGTCTACAACTACGGTGAAGACGCCCTGCCGCTCATCTCCGAAACGTCGCCGCAGACGCCGATCAGCCGCAAGGGCGCGATCCGGGTGCAGATGGAGCTGGCGCTTCGCGCTGCAGCGGAAGACGGCGTTCGTAGCCTGATCGTCCGGGCCGGCGACTTCTTCGGCCCCAGGCTGATCAGTGGCAGCTGGCTGTCACAGGGCCTGCTGAAGCCGGGTCGGCCGGCGACTGCGGTCACCTATCCGGGCCCGTTGGAGATCCCCCATGCGTGGGCCTATCTGCCGGACCTCGCGGAAACGTTTGTCCGGCTTCTCGACACGGACCTTGGTCCGTTCGAGGTGTTCCATTTCCAGGGCCAGCAGGTCACAGGGCGCGAACTCGTTGAAGCCCTGGAGATCGCGGCGGAACGCAAACTCCCCATCCGCCGTTTGCCGTGGTTCGTCCTGATCGCGATTTCGCCATTCAACGAGATGCTGCGCGAGATGTTGGAGATGAAGTACCTCTGGGACCGGCCCGTGCTGCTGGACAACAGCCGGCTGGTGGCGAAGCTCGGCGCCGAGCCGCGCACGGTATTGCCCGTCGCCTTGCGGGCCGCGCTGGCCGGGATGGGGTCGTTACCCGCTGAGGGACTCCGCGCCGCCGCCTGAGGCCGGATTTTCCCGCTGTATGGCTCTGGACGCAGGCGGCGCCAAAGACCTACATGCGGCCCATGGCCGGCAAGACACTCTATGACAAGATCTGGGACGCACACGTCGTCGATGAAACCGACGGCGAGGCGATCCTCTACATCGACCTGCACCTGATCCACGAGGTGACGACGCCACAGGCGTTCGCGGGCCTTCGGGCGAACCGCCGGGCCGTGCGCAGACCTGACCGCACCCTGGCGGTGGCGGATCACAATGTGCCGACGGAGGGCCAGGCCCTGGGCGTCGATGCGGTGGCGGACCTGGAGGCGCGGCTGCAGCTGCAGACCCTGACGAAGAACGTCGCCGACTTCGGGATCGAGTATTTTCCGATGGGCGATATCCGCAACGGCATCGTCCATGTGGTGGGACCGGAACAGGGTCGCACCCAGCCGGGCATGACCATAGTCTGCGGCGACAGCCATACCTCGACGCACGGCGCGTTCGGCGCCCTGGCCCAGGGGATCGGCACTTCGGAAGTCGAGCACGTGCTGGCCACCCAGACGCTGCGACAGAAGAAGTCGAAGAACTTCCGCGTCAACATCGAGGGCGAGCCCGCCCCGGGCGTCGGCGCCAAGGATTTCGCGCTGGCGGTGATCGGCGCGATCGGTACGGCGGGCGGCACAGGGTCGGTGATCGAATACGCCGGATCGGCCATCCGGGCGCTGTCGATGGAAGGTCGCATGACGCTCTGCAACCTGACCATCGAGGCGGGCGCGCGGGCCGGCCTGGTGGCGCCCGACGAGACCACTTACGCCTATCTGATGGGTCGTCCGGCGGCGCCCAAAGGCGGCGGCTGGGAGATGGCGCTCAGCTACTGGAAGACGCTCTACTCCGACGACGACGCGGTGTTTGATCGCGAGATTCATCTGGATGCAGCCACTATCGCGCCGCTGGTCACCTGGGGCACCAGCCCGGAGGACGTGGTGGCCGTCACCGGCCATGCGCCGGACCCGGCCGACTTCGACGCGCCGGACAAGCAGGCCGCCATCAACCGGGCTCTGGACTACATGGGCCTGACCGCCGGCCAGCCGATGATCGAGGCGAAGGTCGACGTGGTGTTCATTGGCTCGTGCACCAACAGTCGGATCGAAGACCTGCGCACGGCCGCCGCCATCGTGCAGACCGCCTTCCTGAACGGCCGTCTCGTGGCGCCGCACGTGCGGGCCATGGTGGTGCCGGGTTCTGGTCTCGTCAGCCATCAGGCCGAGGAAGAGGGGCTGGACGCGATCTTCAAGGCCGCTGGCTTTGAGTGGCGCGAGCCGGGCTGTTCGATGTGCTTAGGGATGAACCCCGACCGGCTGACCCCTGGCCAGCGCTGCGCGTCCACCTCCAACCGAAATTTCGAGGGCCGCCAGGGCCGCGGCGGACGCACCCACCTGATGAGCCCCGCCATGGCCGCCGCCGCCGCCATCGCCGGTCACATAGCCGATGTGAGGGATTTCCTGTAAGGTTGACCAACTTGGTCAAGGGGCGCATTTTCAGGCCATGAAGCAGGTCAACCTCTACGAGGCGAAGACCCACCTGTCGTCGCTGGTCGAGGAAGCGGCGGCCGGCGAAGAGGTCATCATCGCCAAGAACGGCAAGCCGTGCGCGCGGCTCGTGGCGCTGGACCCTGAGCCTGCGGAGGCGCCGCTTCGGCGTCGATTCGGCTTTTGGGGCCGCAAATACGGCTATGTCCCACCCGATGTGTTCCCGGAGTTCACCGAGGAGGAAATCGCCGAGTGGGAAAACAATCCCGTGTTCCCGGAAGATAAGGCGTGAGCCGGGGGTTCCTGCTCGACAGCCACGTTCTGCTCTGGCTGACCCCGGTAACCCCAAGGCTATCCAGTCAGGTGCTGGACCAGCTGAGTCTGGCAGCGAATGGCCTGTTCGTCAGTCCGGCCAGCGTCGCTGAGCTCTGCATCAAGGCATCGTTGGGCAAGCTGGCGCTGCCGTTCGGTCAGGACGAGGATGCCGGTGAGGCTTTCACTCAACTGCTTGAAGAACTCGGCATCGTATCGCTGGACGTCACGCTGGCGCACGCCTCCCGGCTGCGCGATCTGCCGCTGCATCACCGCGACCCCTTCGACAGGCTCATCGTCGCCCAGGCTTTGGCCGAGAACCTTACGCTGGTGACTCACGACCGCACGCTGGGGCAGTATAATGGCCTCTCCGTGCTATGGGCTTGAAACCATGATCACCGGACTCGACCACATCGCCATCGCCGTTCGCGACTTTGAAGCCACGGTGGACGCCTACCGCCGGCTGTTTGGCCGCGAGCCTGATCTGGAGCCGGGCGACGGCGCGCACCGGGCCTGGTTCCGGTTCCCCAACATGGCCTTCGAGATCATTGCGCCCGGTAACGATCACCCGGGTCATCAGGTCCGCAAGCGCCTCGAGGAGGCCGGCGAGGGCCAGTGGCTGGCCGCGTTCCAGGTGGACGACGTGGCCGGTTCGACCCGCCTGCTGGAGCGGCGCGGCCTGTCGGTGGAGCCGATGGGCGCGCTGAGCCGGGTTCAGGCTGCAGGCCTGCACTTCCTGCTCTGGCCCAGCCGCGCGCCGACGACGTCGCCCGCGACAGGCGATGAGGCGGCAGCGGTCGCCGAGCTGGATCACGTGGTCGTCCAGACCCCGAACGCCGACCGCGCCGTCGGCATCTATGGGGCCAAGTTCGGCATGGACCTGCGGCTGGACCGGTCCAACGAACAGTGGGGCGTGCGCCAGCTGTTCTTCCGCTGTGGCAGTGCGGTCTTCGAAGTGGCCGCCAGCCTGAAAACCGCCCCCACCGACGGCCCCGACAGCTTCGGCGGCCTGGCCTGGCGGGTGAGCGATCCCGAGGCCGCCCGCGCCCGGATGATCGCCGAGGGGTTCAACGTCTCGGAGGTCCGCACCGGGCGAAAACCAGGCACCAAGGTCTTTACGGTGCGCGATGCGCCGGGTGGAGTGCCGACATTGATGCTGCAACAGAACGCGGATCCCGCCTGATGGAACCTTTCACCCGCCTGGACGCCAAGTCGGCCCCGTTGCCGCTGGCCAATATCGACACCGACCAGATCATCCCGAAACAGTTCCTCAAGACCGTGGAGCGGGCGGGGCTGGCCAAGGGACTGTTCTACGATCTGCGCTTTGACGAGCAGGGCGTGGAGAAGCCGGACTTCGTGCTGAACCGGCCTGAGTACAAGGGCGCGGGCGTGCTGGTGACCGGCGACAATTTTGGCTGCGGGTCCAGCCGCGAGCATGCGCCCTGGGCGCTGATGGACTTCGGGGTCAAGGCGGTGATCTCCACCAGCTTCGCCGACATCTTCTACAACAACTGCTTCCAGAACGGCCTGTTGCCGGTGGTGCTCAAGGCCGAGGAGGTCGCCCAGCTGATGGACGAGGCCCGGGGCGGCAACCACGTGGTCAGCATCGACCTGGAGACCCAACGGGTGACCTCGCCGTCGGGCAAGGTGTTCACCTTCGAGATCGATCCGCAGCGCAAACAGAAGATGCTCCTGGGCCTCGACGCCATTGGCGAGACCCTGACCGCCGCCAGGTCCATCGACACCTACGAGATGAAGCGTGCGCTCGCCCAGCCCTGGCTGGAGGAGGCATGAAGGTCATCGTTGCCGGCACCGTGCGTGTGCCGTCGGAAAACGTCGAGAAGCTACGCCCGCACATGCTCACGATGCTGGCGGCCAGCCGGGCTGAGGACGGGTGCGAGACCTATTCCTATGGTTTCGACGCCAGGGACGAGGGTCTGGTCCGGGTTTTCGAGATATGGCGCGATCAGGCGGCGATCGAGGCCCACTTCAAGGCGCCGCACATGGCGCCCTGGCGGGCAGCCGGAGCAGAGCTTGGGGTTTTCGAGCGCAAGCTCAGCCTCTATGAGGTCGCCTCCGAACGCGCTCTAGGCTGAAGGCCCGACACCATGACCGATCTGCTGCTCCTGCCCGGTGACGGGATCGGGCCGGAAGTGACCGCCCAGGCGCGTCGCGTCGCGGAGGCCCTGACGCCAGATCTGAAGATCGCGGAGGGCCCGTTCGGCGGCAGTAGTTTTGACGCCCACGGCAGCCCGCTGACGGACGATACCCTGGCCGCCGCCAAGGCCGCCAAGGCCGTCCTTATGGGGGCCGTCGGCGGTCCCCAGTGGGCCAGTGCGCCGCGCGACAAGCGACCCGAAGCCGGCCTGCTGGCCTTGCGCGCCGGCATGGGCGTGTTCGCCAACCTGCGTCCCGCACTCTGCTTCCAGCCCCTGGCCGACGCCTCCAGCCTCAAGCGCGAGGTGATCGAGGGCCTGGATCTGATGATCGTGCGCGAACTGACCGGCGGCATCTATTTTGGCGCGCCCCGCTTTATCGAGGACCTGCCGGGCGGTGGGCAGCGGGCGGTGGACACCCAGGTCTATACGACGATGGAGATCGAGCGCGTCGCCCGCGTCGCCTTCGAACTGGCCCGGGGACGGCGAAACAAGGTGACGAGCGCCGAAAAGTCCAACGTGATGGACTCCGGCCTGCTGTGGCGACGTGTGGTCACCGACCTGCACGCCCGCGACTATGCCGATGTCGAGCTGGAGCACATCCTGGCCGACAACGCCGCCATGCAGATCGTCAAGAACCCCAAGCAGTTTGATGTGCTGGTCACGGACAACCTGTTCGGTGACATCCTGTCGGACATCTCGGCCCAGCTGACCGGTTCGCTGGGCATGTTGCCCTCGGCGGCGCTGGGTGTCGCCGGAACGCCCGGCCTCTATGAGCCGATCCACGGCTCGGCGCCGGATATCGCCGGGCAGGGCGTGGCCAATCCTCTGGCCTCTATTCTCTCCTTCGAGATGGCGCTGCGCTGGTCGCTGGGTCGTCCGGCGGAGGCTGACCGGCTGTACGCCGCCGTGGGCCGCACCCTGGCGGCCGGCGCGCGCACGCGGGATCTGGGCGGTTCGTTGTCCACGGTGCAGATGGGCGACGCGGTTTTGGCCAGCCTCTAGGAGCTTGAGCCGCCAGGTCTCACTGATTTCCAGGGATCCGAATTCATCGTGGGTCCAGGTGTTTTCAAGCTGGAAGCCCGAATTGGCGTAGATGCTGCGCGCCGCCGGCAGCACAGCATGGGTCCAGAGAACCACTTCGCGATATCCGGCTGCGCGCGCGAAGGCGACGCATTCCTCCACCAGCCGCCGGCCGAGACCAAGACCGCTTTCGGCGATCCAGCAGCGTTCCGTTTCGATGCCAGATCCATCCAGAAAGTCTGCGAAGATACGAGCGGTGACCGCCTCGATTTTCGCGCCCCAGCCATATTCCTGGCCGTAGAGGGTCGCGTGACGCTCGACGACCCAGCCCATGTCACCCGGCTGGTGCGCACGAAACGGAACAGCCACCCGGGCTTCCACAGCCGACAACCTCGCGGCGTCAACATTCAAGCCGGAAACTATTCCTGCAGACTGCCGTTTACAGGGCCTCGGCCAACCCTGACCGGCAACCCTGTGTTGCAGCGTAAGGGTGTCGTTAAGGCCTTGGCGTCAGGATAACGGAGTTACCGCCCCGGTACCGGTTTAGCATCTCACCCTCTTAGGATTGCGAAGGTCATGGACCCCGCCGCGCAGAAGCGCCTTTCATTTGTGGATGCCGCCGAGGCGGAGTTCGCCGTCCTGGGCGACCGGTTTGACGCGGCGGGCCTAAGCGCGCTGCGCGCCGTGGTTTCCGGATATCCCGACACCGGCGCACCCGGCGCCGGCGAAGTCACCGCCAGCCTGTTCATGCTGCTGGAGCGCCTGATTTCGGACGTCCGGATGGATCGTCAGGCGATTGCGGTTCACCTTCGCGCCTGGCGACTGATGCTGACAAGTAATCCAGATGCCGAGAATACGCGCTTGCTGATTCATGGCCTCAAGGCGATCCGGGACCACAGCACCCAGAACAAGGCTGCCTGACGCGGCATTGACGCCGGAGGCGCCAAACTCGCATCCTTGGGTTCAGCGCCCGTGGAGATCGCTCCGTCATGACCACTAGCTACTGGCTCGTGAAGTCCGAGCCCGAGAAGTATGCGTTCAGCGATCTTCAGCGTGACGGTCGCACCGTCTGGGACGGCGTCCGCAACAATGCCGCCGCACTGCACCTGCGCGCCATGCGAACGGACGATGAGGTTCTCTACTATCACTCGCAGGAAGGCCTCGCGGTGGTGGGTGTCGCCAAGGTGGTGAGGGAGTCGTTTCCGGACCCATCCGATCCCGCGGGCCGGTTCGTCGCGGTGGAACTGGCCCCGGTCCGGGCGTTGATGCGGCAGGTCACCCTGTCGGAGCTGAAAGCCAATCCCACGCTGGCCGCCATGGCCATGCTACGGCAGAGCCGTCTTTCGGTCTCGCCGGTGACGGCGGTCGAATGGGCCGAGATCCTGACGATGGCCGGCGAGGCCTGGCCACCGGCGGGGCACGAGGGTTGAGCGCCCAACTTGCGCATCGGGGCCGCACGGCGTAACGGAACCCTCCCTCAAGTCCAGGAGACATCCAATGGGTTACCGGGTCGCCGTTGTGGGCGCCACGGGCAACGTGGGCCGTGAAATGTTGAACATCCTCGAGGAACTCAAGTTCCCCGTGGACAAGATTCACGCCATTGCCTCGCGCAAATCCATCGGGGTCGAGGTCTCGTTCGGCGACCGGATCGTCAAGTGCGAGGATATCGCTCAGTTCGACTTCTCGACGGTGGATCTCGTCCTGATGAGTGTGTCCGGGACCTTCTCCAAGGAGTGGTCTCCGAAGATCGGCGCCGCCGGCCCCATCGTGATCGACAACTCCTCGGCGTTCCGGATGGACCCCGATGTGCCGCTGGTGGTGCCGGAGGTGAACCCGGACGATGTGATGTGGGCCAGCCGCAAGAACATCATCGCCAACCCCAACTGCTCCACCGCCCAGCTGGTGGTGGCTTTGAAGCCGCTGCATGACCTTGCGAAAATCAAGCGCGTGGTGGTCTCGACCTACCAGTCGGTCTCCGGCGCGGGCAAGGAGGGCATGGACGAGCTGTTCGATCAGACCAAGAACGTCTTCGTGCTGGGCGCGACGCCGCCGAACAAGTTCCCCAAGCAGATCGCCTTCAACGTCATTCCGTTCATCGGCGCCTTCCAGGACGACGGCTACACCGATGAGGAACAGAAGATGTGGAAGGAGACCCACAAGATCCTCGACGCCGACATCAAGCTGACCGTCACCTGTGTGCGCGTCCCGGTAATGGTGGGCCACTCCGAGTCGGTGAACATCGAATTCCATAATCCGATCGACGAGGACGAGGCCCGTGACCTTCTGCGCGAATCTCCCGGCCTGATCGTGATCGATAAGCGCGACTCCACGGGCTACATGACGCCCAAGGAAGCCCAGGGCGAGCACCCGGTGTTTGTCAGCCGGATCCGCAGGGACCCAACCGTCGAGAACGGCCTGAACCTCTGGGTAGTGGCCGACAACCTGCGCAAGGGCGCGGCGCTCAACGCCGTGCAGATCGCAGAGTTGCTGCACGAACGCGGCCTGATCCGCCAGAAAGCGCTGGCGTAGGTGCCCACGCCGTCTGCGCCGGGGGCTGAGGCCCGCACGGCTCTGACGGCGGGGATCGGCTGCTATCTGATCTGGGGCTTTGTGCCGCTGGCCTTCCAGCTGATGGGCCGGATGGGCATATCACCCTGGGAAATCGTCGCGCACCGCACCATCTGGGCGGTGCCGGTGGCCCTGGCGTTCGTACTGGCCGCACGCCAGAGCCGGCAGGTGCTCAGCGTTCTGCGCAATGCGCGCGTCATGGGCTGGCTGGCCCTCTCGGCGGCGCTGATCGGCGGCAACTGGCTGCTCTATATCTGGGCCGTCAATTCGGGCCGCGTGCTGGAAACCAGCCTCGGATATTACATCAACCCCTTGCTGGCGATGGCGGCGGGCGCCCTGATCTTCGGAGAGCGGATCGACCGCTTCGGCGCCCTGGCCATCGGTCTGGCGGCGATAGGGGTCATTATCCAGACCGTGGCGCTGGGACACCTCCCGGTGGTTTCACTGGTGCTTGCGCTGACCTTTTGCGGCTACGCCATCGTGCGCAAGCGGGTGGCGGCGGACGCCCAGACCGGGCTCCTCGTCGAGTGTCTGCTGCTGGCCGGCCCGAGCCTGATCTATGCGATATGGTTGCAGGGCTCCGGCGCCGGCAACTTCGGCGCGGGCGTCTCCGCCACGGCCTGGTTGCTGGCCTGCGGTCCGCTGACCGCCACACCCTTGATGCTTTTCGCCTGGGCGGCGCGGCGCATCCCGCTGTCGTTCATGGGCTTCCTGCAGTTCATGGGCCCGACCATCGGCTTCGGCATCGGCCTGTCCCAGGGCGAGGCTTTCACGCCGGTTAGAGCCGTCTCGTTCGTCTTCATCTGGGCAGGCGCGGCGGTGTTTGCGTGGGGGGCCTGGCGGCGGTCGCGGGCGATGATGGCCTCATAGGCCGGCGTAGGCCGCTTCGATCAACCGCCGCGGGCGCAGATCCCCCATGAGCGCGACGCCCTGCTTGTTCATCACATAAGCGCCGCCCAGACGGTGCTCCGGGTCGGCGAAGGCGCAGGCGCCACCCCAGCCGGCGTGGCCGAAGGTGCTCTCGTCCGGTCCCCAGGGAAAGTTGGGCGGATTGCGCATGAAGCCGGCGCCCCAGCTCATGTCAAAAGGCAGGACCAGATCCTGGCCACGAATGCGTTCGCGCGAGGCCTCGGCGATCATGGCGGGCGACAGCAGTTCACCGCCTTCCAGCCAGCCATCGTTGGCCAGTCCGCCCATCAGCCGGGCGAGCGCCGCGGCAGTAGCGTAGCCGTTGGTGGAGGGCACGCCCATGCGCCGATAGTCGTCGCCTGCCTTGCCAGCGGCGGATGACCAGGGCGTCAGGAAGGCGGCGCGGGTGGCGGCGTTGATCTCGCCGAACTCAGGCAGGCCCCCGGGGCGCTGGAGATCGGCGAGGCGCGCGTCGGCGCCGGTCGGCAGGCCGATCCAGATGTCCAGGTCGAACGGATCGCCGATGTCTTCCCGAAACGCAGTGGCCAGACCCCGCCCGTCGACGCGCCGGAATATCTCGCCTGTGATGTAGCCCACCGTAACGGGGTGGTAGCCACTGGCCGAGCCCGGCGGCCACATGGGCGTCATGGCAGCCAGCCGCCCGCAGATGGCGTCCCAGTCCAGCCAGAGCGCCGGGTCCATCGACTCGGGGAAACCCGGTAGACCCGCCTGATGCGAGATCACCTGCTCGATGGTGACCGAGGCTTTCCCGGCCGCCGCGAATTCCGGCCAGACGCTGGCGACCGTCTGGCTATAGGTGAGTTTCCCCTTATCCACCAACCGCGCGATCATCAGGGCGGCGAGCGCCTTGGTGGTCGAGAAGACCGGTGCGAGCGTGTGCTCGTCCCAGGCCACGGTGCGCTGGCGATCCGCCCAGCCGGCCCAGAGGTCCAGCACGACCTCACCGGCCTCAACCAGGGTGAAGCGGGCGCCCAGTTCCTCGCCTGCGGCGATGCTACCGGCGAAGACATCCTTCACGTGAGACAGGCGCTGCGGGGCGAAGCCCGAGATCTCGAAACTCACAGGACCTCTATCCGGACGTCGGCGGTGGGGTTCACCAACCGGTCGGCCATAGCGATAATGGGCAACTCGGCGGACTTCCAGAGTCTTGCGGCGCGGACGATCTCGGCGGCGGCTCGGGCGGTGCGTTCGGCGGCGTCGCGAGGGTCCATCCCCTCCACCAGGCCTGCGCCAAAGCTGGCCGTCACCAGATCGCCTGTCCCCTTGGGTGTGTTCTCCACGGCAGGATGGGCGAACAGGACCGCCTCCTCCTTGTCCACATAGAGCAGGCCGATCTCGTCCGGCCATGCGGGCGCAGAGGTCACCAGGGCGGGTTTGCCCAGAGATCGCGCGGCGTCACGGGCCTCATCTGCCGTCGTGATCTGCCGGTCGGTGAGGAATCCGAGTTCCCACAGGTTGGGGGTGATCCAGTCGGCCAGCGGCACCAGCAGGGTCTCGACGGCATTGGCCACTTCCGGGCGGACGTACAGGCCTCCAGGGGCATCGCCCAGGACCGGATCCACCAGCACCAGAGGCCGCGGGCCCCAGTCTGCGCTGCGCTTGGTGGTACGCACCCGTTCAATCACACCGGCGGCGATCTCCACCTGCTCCGCGTCGGAGAAATGGCCGGTGATGATCAGGTCTATCATGCCGAACAGAGCGTCAGCCTCGATGTCGCCCAGCATCCGCCGGAACACATCCGGCCGGGTCACCTCGCCCCGTCCGCCGCGGGCCGGTGAGCGACCAAAAAGGGAGGTGGGGGCGAGTACCGGATCGATCCGGTGCGCCGCCAGCACATACTGCTGCGCCGCCCCGCCAATGCGGGAGGCCGCGACGAACGAGGAGAGGATCAGGGCTGTGGGCACCAAAGGCCGTTAGCCCAGAAGTTCATGGCGAACCAGAAAGATTCTACTTTACATGGTGATGCCGCATGTAAGCGCCACTTTAAGTGGCAGATCCTTTCAACCACTCGTCGGGTCACCCTCCAGGAAAGGTGGGATGGCGCTTCAAACATTCGTTCGAGACGGCTAGGTTCGCGCAAACCTGAACGGGAGAGATGTCCATGAAAGCGCTGTTGAGCAAGGCTGTTGGCGGTCCGGAGACCCTGGTGCTGGATGAGATGCCCTCACCGGAAGCAAGGCCCGGTTGGGCCGTGGTCAGCGTCAAGGCTGTGGGCGTCAATTTTCCAGACACCCTGATCATCGAGGACAAGTACCAGTTCAAACCCGCCCGCCCGTTCTCGCCTGGCGGCGAGATCTCAGGCGTGGTGAAGTCAGTGGGCGAGGGCGTCACCCATGTGAAGCCAGGCGATCGGGTGCTGGGCAACACGGGTTGGGGCGGGATGGCCGAGGAGCTGGCGCTGGAAGCACACCGCCTGGTGAAAATTCCCGACAGCATGCCCTTTGATGACGCCGCCGCCTTCATCATGACCTACGGCACCAGCTGGCACGCGCTCAAGGATCGGGCCAATCTGCAGCCCGGCCAGACCATGCTGGTGCTGGGCGCGGCGGGCGGTGTTGGCCTGGCGGCGGTTGAACTGGGCAAGGCCATGGGCGCGCGGGTTATCGCCGCGTGCTCCAGCCAGGAGAAGGTCGATCTTTGCATCAGCCGGGGCGCTGACGCCGGTGTGGTCTATGGCCGGGGTCCCTTCGACCGCGATGGCCAGAAGGCGCTGGCCGGCCTGTTCAAGGAGGCCTGCGGTCCTGACGGCGCCGACGTGATCTATGACGCCATCGGTGACGCTTACGCCGAGCCCGCGCTGCGCTCCATCGCCTGGGAGGGAAAGTATCTGGTGGTCGGCTTCGCCGCCGGTGAGATCCCGAAGATCCCGCTGAACCTGGCCTTGCTGAAGGGCTGCGAGATCGTGGGGGTCTTCTGGGGCGCCTGGGTGACCAAGAACCCGGAACGGCATCAGGTCAGTGTGGCCGAGCTCATGCAGATGTATGCCGACGGCAAGATCAAGCCCTACGTTTCCGAGCGCTTCACCCTGGCCAACGCGTCGGCCGCCATCACTCACCTGGCCAGCCGCAAGGCCATGGGCAAGGTGGTGGTGATGATCGAATAGATCGGGCGCGGGCAACATAACTGTCATCGACCGCGTCCAAGATGCCGGCCGGTCACGAAAGGTCATGCGGAATGTCGTCACGCCGACAGCTATTGGTGCAGGCGGCGGCTCTCGCTGGCGCTGCACTCACCCCCACAGCCTGGTCGTCGGCTGTTGCACAGACCCGGATGGCTGATGACCCGTTCGGGCTGGGTGTCGCGTCTGGCGAACCTTCGCCAGACGGCATGGTGCTCTGGACCCGACTGGCGCCGAAGCCACGCGAGCCCATGGGTGGAATGACCCCGGCTCCGGTGACGGTGCGCTGGGAAGTCGCGACGGATCCGGCCATGCGGCGAACAGTGGCCCGTGGCCGGGCCCTGGCCGTCGCAGAAGCGGGTCATTCGGTACATGTCGAGGTGCGGGGTTTGAGTCCCGGGCGGGAGTACTGGTATCGGTTCAACGCCGCCGGCCACGCCAGCCCGATCGGTCGCACCCGTACGGCGCCGGCAATGGGCAGCGCCATAGACCGGCTGAAACTGGCCTATGCCTCATGTCAGAAGTATTCGGCTGGCTACTATTCGGCCCATGCCGCCCTGGCGGCGGACCAGCCAGATCTGGTGCTTTTCCTGGGCGACTACATCTATGAGGAGGCCCATACGGGCAAGGGCGTCCGCGCTCATCCGGTCGACGAACCCGTTGATCTGGCCGGCTATCGCGAGCGCTACGCCTGGTACAAGGGTGATGAAAACCTTCAGGCCGCACACGCGGCGGCGCCCTGGATGGTGACCTGGGATGATCACGAGGTCGCGAATGACTACGGCGGTGACCAGGACCGCACCAATCCTTCGCCGGCCACCTTCCTGAAACGCCGGGCGGCAGCCTATCAGGCCTTCTACGAGAACATGCCGCTGCGGCGAACCCGCATGCCGGTGGGGCCTGACATGTTGCTCTACCGGTCACTGGACTGGGGGCGCCTGGCGCAGGTTCAGATGCTGGATACCCGCCAGTACCGCAATCACCGCACCTGTGAAGCCGTCTCGGAGGGCAAGCGGATCCCGGCCGACTGCCCAGAACGATCCGAGCCGTCCCGCTCACTGCTGGGTGACCCGCAGGAGCAGTGGTTGCAGGGCCGGTTCCGGTCAACCCCGGCCCAATGGAACCTGCTGGCGCAACAGTACCTGATGGGTGAGCTGTTCAGCGCGCCGGGCAAGGTGGGAAATGACGGCTGGGACGGCTATGTGGCCTCGCGCCGCAGGGTGCTGGAGGGCTGGCGAGACGCCAAGGTATCCAACCCCATGGTGCTGGGTGGTGACATCCATTGTTTCTTTGCGGGCGAACTCTCGCTGGAACCCGGCGGCAAGCCGCTGGCCAGCGAGTTCGTCGGCGGCTCGATCAGCTCGTTGGGCCGACCCAACCTCGACATCAACCGGCTGGTGGCAGGCAACCCGCGTCTGAAGTTCGGCGACGGCGAAAGCCGTGGCTACGGATGCGTCGAGATTACCCCCAAGGCTGCGATCGTAACCTTCCGGGCCGTCGCCGATGCTCTGGTTCCGACCTCGACAGTGAGCGATCTGGCGACCTTCGTTGTCGAGGCCGGCAATCCGGAGCTGAAGCGTGTTTGAGGTCCTGTTTGCGGCCGCCCTGGTATTCGCGCCGGCCGAAGTGCTGTCGCGGCGTCCGGCGGAAGAGGCGCGTCAGGGCGTGGCGGTTGACGCGGACTTTCTCTATGCCGTGGATAACGCGCAGATCGCCAAGTATGACCGCAAGACCGGCCAGAAGGTCGCCCACTTCAAGGGCGATCCGGTCAAGTTCCCGCACATGAATTCCTGCGCCGTCATCGGCGCCGAACTAGTCTGCGCCGGCTCCAACTATCCGGCGACCCCGATGCAGAGCCAGGTCGAGGTGTTTGACCCGAAGACCCTGTCGCATGTGCGGACAATTCCACTGGGCTCCCAACCCGGCTCGCTGACCTTTGTGGATCGCAAGGACGGGTCCTGGTTGGCCGGGTTCGCCAACTATGACGGCCGTGGCGGGGAGCCCGGTCGCAATCATACCTTCACGACCCTGGTCCGTTTCGATGATCAGTGGCGCGCCCTGGACCGCTGGACTTTCCCGCCGGACGTCCTGGCCCGGATGGCGCCCTCGAGCGCATCGGGGGGCGCGTTCGGCGCGGATGGGCATCTCTATGTTACCGGCCACGACCGGCCGGAACTCTACGTGCTGAGCGTGCCCGAAGGTGGCGGCGTCCTGAAACTGGTAGGGACAATCCCGATCGCGGTGGAGGGTCAGGCGATCACGTTTGACCGCAGTGCGCCCGGCGTGCTCTTCGGGATCAACCGCGCCAGTCGCGAGGTGGTGGCCATGAAGCTGCCGCCGGTGGAGGAAAAATGAGCCGTAACATCGCCCTGGCCCTGGTGGCGGGCCTGGCCCTCGCCGGCTGCGGCAAGAGCCCGGAGCCGGCCCGAAAGGAATTGGTGTTCTCGATACTGTCGGCCGAGAGCCAGGCCAGCGCCGAGAAGGACTGGACCCCCTTCGTCGAGGATATGGCCAAGGCCCTGGGCCAGCCGGTGAAGGCCTACTACGGCTCCAACTACACGGCCCTGATCGAGGGGATGCGGTTCAAACAGACAGACCTCGGCTGGTTCACCAACCAGTCCGGCCTTGAGGCGGTGCGCCGCGCCAATGGCGAGGTGTTCGCCCGTTCGGTGAACCCCTCCGGGATCGACGGCTACGAGGCGGTGATCATCGTCAAGAAGGGTTCGGGCGTGACGCTCGACGGGATTCTCAAGTGCGACAAGACGCTGAATTTCGGGATGGGTGATCCGAAATCCACCTCCGGCACCCTGGCGCCCATGACCTTCCTGTTCGCGCCGCGCAACATTGATCCTGCGACCTGCTTCAAGAATGTGCGCTCCGCCAACCACGAGACCAACCTGTTCTCGGTCTCCGGCGGCCTGCAGGACGCGGCCACCAACAATACCGCCTCCATGGACCGGTTGCGCTTGCTTGATACCGATCTGGCGCGAAACACCCTCGCAAATGTCGAGATCGTCTGGCGCTCTCCGCGAATTCCGGAGGACCCACTGGTCTGGCGCAAGGACCTGGATCCGGCGCTGAAGAAGAAGATCGCTGACTTCATGTTTGGCTATGGCGTCGGCGACACGCCCGAGGCCGCCCGCCAGCGCGCCATCCTCGACAAGATCCAGACCAAGCCGTTTGTGGCCGCCAACGACACCCACCTGCTACCGGTCCGCGAGATGGAGGCCACCGGCGCCCTGATCGAGGCCCGCAACCGCAAGGATGCTGCGGCGACCTCCAAGGCGGAGGCGATGCTGGCGGAGGTGCGGAAGGAGCGGGCGGCGCTGACCGCGAAGCCCTGACACGCGCTCGCCCCGGAGCCCCGCCGGGATGACCGGATCAGGTTTGGACAGGCTCGCGCAACAGGAAGTGCCCCGTCATCCCTGCGACCGGTCGGGTGCGGCTGTCCTGCCAGCACTCGACCTGCACATTGGCCACACGGCGGCCTACCTTGCGCAGGGTGGCGCGGGCGAAGGTGTCCTGGGCGCGACCGGGGCGCAGATACTCGATGGTGATGTCGATGGTCTTGGGAATGCGCCGCTCCGGCTGGACCAGCGACAGCTGGGCCAGCGCGGTCATCTCCATGAAGGCGCCGATCACCCCGCCATGCAGGGCGGGCAGGATCGGGTTGCCGACCAGATGAGGCGCGAACGGCAGTATGGCGGTCATCTCGTCTCCGGCAAGTTCGAGGCGCAGGCCGAGGAACCGGGCATAGGGCGCGCGCTCAAGGAACGCTTCCACCCGTGTGAAGGCCTCTTCGCTCATGTCATTCGGGCCGGGTCAGCATGAACGACGCCTGGGCGGTGGCGACCAGATCGGATGGATCGACATCCCATGCCTGGGCGCGCACGAAGCCGACAGAGCGGGTCAGCTTGTAGCAATTGGCCTGGACCGTCACGCCCAGGCGGGCCCCTGCTGGCCGCAGATAGTCGATCCGCAGGTCGAGGGTGGCGATGGTGGCGGGAACCTCGCCTGCCGAGCTGATCGCCAGTCCGCATGTGTGATCGATGAGGGCGGTCACCACGCCGCTGGCGATGACACCGGTTTCGGGATCACCGACCAGATCGTCCCGCCAGGCGATCTGCATCACCCCTGTGCCCTTCTCGATGGCCACCAGCGTCATGCCCAGCGCCGCCGCGTGGGGGACGAAAGTGGTCATGCGGTCGCCGGGCGATGCGGTTTCGTAGGTCTCGGCCATGATGATCCGGGTAAGGCGCGGCTCGCTGCGGAAGTCAATGCGCCTGCCGGGCCGAGCGCCTACATTGGAGGACGATGATACGCCCGCAGGATCTACTCTGCCCCCGGCCCGAGGGGCTCTATTGCCCGCCGGGCGACTTCTATGTCGACCCGGTGCGCCCGGTAGGTCGCGCGGTCATCACCCATGGCCATGCCGATCACGCCCGGGCCGGACACGGCGCCGTGCTGGCGACGCCAGAGACCCTGGCGATCATGGCGGAACGCTATGGCGCCGACTTTGCGATTGCGACCGAGGCCGCCGCCTATGGCCGGGCTATGGCGCGCGATGATGTGACCGTCACCCTGGTTCCGGCAGGCCATGTTTTGGGCTCCGCCCAGGCGGTGGTGCAGTGGAAGGGCCTGACCATGGTGGTGTCGGGCGACTACAAGCGCCGGCGCGATCCCACCTGTCCGGCGTTTGAACCCGTCCCCTGCGATGTCTTCATCACCGAGGCGACGTTTGGCCTGCCGGTCTTCCGCCACCCGGGCGACGGCGAAGAAGTGGCTCGCTTGCTGCGGTCTGTGACACAGTTCCCCGAGCGCAGCCACATGATCGGCGCCTACGCGCTGGGCAAGGCGCAGCGGATCATCCGGCTGCTGCGCGAGGCGGGCTGGGACCGGACGATCTATGTACACGGCGCGCTGGAGCGGTTGAACGGGCTCTATGGCCGTCATGGCATCGATCTGGGCCCGCTGGCCCCGGCCACGGGCGGCGCCAAGGCCGACTTCGCCGGACAGATCATCGTAGCGCCGCCGTCCGCGCTCCAGGATCGCTGGAGCCGCCGGTTCCCGGACCCGGTGGCCGCCTTTGCCTCCGGCTGGATGCAGATCCGCGCCCGCGCCCGCCAGCGGGGCGTGGAGCTGCCCCTGGTGATCTCCGACCACGCCGACTGGGACGAGCTGACCGCCACGGTGGCCGAGATACGGCCTGCGGAACTCTGGATCACCCATGGTCGGGAGGAAGCTCTGGCGCGATGGGCGGAACTGAAGGGTATCCCGGCACGGGCTCTGGCGCTGGTGGGCTATGAGGACGAGAACGACGACTAGATGCGCGCCTTTGCTGACCTCCTGGACCGCCTGAGCCTTACGTCCTCGCGCAACGCGAAGCTGACCATGGTACGCGACTATCTGCGGGCCACGCCGGACCCTGATCGAGGCTGGGCGCTGGCGGCGCTGACCGGGGAGCTGACATTTGACGCCGTGAAGCCCGCCTTCATTCGCAAGGCCGTCGAGGCGCGGATGGACGCGCAGCTGTTCGCCTGGTCCTACGATTATGTGGGCGACTTGGCCGAGGCGGTGTCGCTGGTCTGGCCGGCGCGTCCAGGCGCCAATCGGGAGCCGTTGCTTTCGGAGGTGGTCGAGGGTCTGCGCACCGCCACGCGGGCCGAAGCCCAGGGCCGGATCGAAGCCTGGCTGGACGCGCTTCCGCAGGCCCGCGAGCGCTGGGCGCTACTGAAGCTGGTGACGGGCGGCCTGCGCGTCGGCTTGTCGGCCCGGTTGGCCAAGCAGGCGACGGCCGATGTCGGCGCCGCGGCAGTCGCCGAGGTCGAGGAGTTGTGGCACGCGTTGACGCCGCCCTACGCTGAACTATTCGCCTGGCTGGAAGGGCGGGCGGAAAAGCCATCCTCGGCCAACCCTGCGCGGTTCCGCCCGGCCATGCTGGCCCAGGCTCTCGATGAGGCGGTCGACTTCGAGCGGCTGGATCCGGACCACTATGCCGCCGAGTGGAAGTGGGACGGCATCCGCGTCCAGGCCGCTTTCGAGGACGGCGTGCGGCGGCTCTACACGCGGACCGGCGATGACATCTCGCGCACCTTTCCCGACCTGCTGGACGCCCTGGTCGACCCGGGCGTGCTGGACGGCGAACTTCTGGTGATCCGGGAAGGCCGGGTGGCGAGTTTCGGCGACCTGCAGCAGCGGCTGAACCGCAAGATCGTGGACGGCAAGCTGATGGCTGCCTTCCCGGCGGCGATCCGCGCCTATGATCTGTTGCAGGAGGGCGCCGACGACCTTCGTGGGCTGCCGTTCTCGGCGCGGCGCCAACGGCTGGAGGCATTTGTGGCGCGCCAGACGGGGGGCCGGATAGACCTGTCGCCGCTGCAGGCGTTCGCCAGCTGGGAAGATCTCGCCGCCCTGCGCGCCGCGCCGCCGGAGGGAGACCCCCGGATCGCCGAAGGGCTGATGCTTAAGCGGCTGGACTCGGCCTATGAGGCCGGCCGCCCCAGAGGCCCATGGTTCAAGTGGAAGCGCGATCCATTCCTCGTGGATGCGGTGCTGATGTACGCCCAGCGAGGCCACGGCAAACGCTCCAGCTTCTATTCCGACTATACCTTCGGGGTATGGACCGGCGACGCTGCGGCAGGTCGGGCGCTGACGCCCGTGGGCAAGGCCTACTTCGGGTTCACGGATGACGAACTCAAGCAGATCGACAAGTTCGTGCGCGACAACACGATTGAGCGGTTCGGGCCCGTTCGGTCCGTTCGCGCAGAGGCGCACGCGGGCCTGGTTTTCGAGGTGGCGTTCGAGGGCCTGCAGCGCTCGAGCCGTCACAAATCCGGCGTGGCCATGCGGTTTCCAAGGATCCACCGAATCCGCTGGGACAAACCGCCAGGCGAAGCGGATGAATTGGCGACTCTGGAGGCGATGCTGGGACCGCCCCTCCCCTAAGGCAGGGAAAGGGCGCCGAGAAAGGCCCGGAGATCACCACCTTCGAACAGTACCGCTCTGATCCCTGCTCGCGCCGCCGCCTCAAGGTCCGAGGCCTTGTCGCCCACCAGCAGTGAGGCTTCCCGGTCGATGGGCCAATCCGCCAGAGCCTGCAGGATCATGCCCGGGTTGGGTTTGCGCAGGGGTGGGTCGGGGTGGCGGTAGATCTCCAGCACAGCGTCGGGGTGCTGTGGTGCGTGATAGAAGGCGTCGATTTGTACGCCGAGCGTTGCGAGATCGGCCTGCATGTGGCGGTGGAGCTCGTGCATTTCAGCCTCGGTGTAGTAGCCTCGGCCGACGCCCGACTGATTGGTCACCACGATCACCAGCCAGCCGGCGCGATTGAAATCCGCCACCGCCTCGCGCGCGCCCGCGATCCAGCGGAAATCCGCCCAGCGGCAGACATACCCCTGGTCCTCGTTGAGCACGCCGTCGCGGTCAAGGAAGAGGGCGGGTTTGCGGGCGGCGGTTTCTATCACCCGCCCAGTATAGGCGCGCCCGCTCACAGCGGGCTTCCAAATTTCTGCATTCCCGCCATAGGTTGCCTCTGGTTCTGTTTGCGAGGCGAAATTGGCGGCGGTCCTGTCCATCCAAGACCTGAAGGTCGACTTCGAAACCCACGATGGCGAGATCAGCGCGGTTCGGGGCGTGTCGCTGGAGATCGGCCGCGGTGAGACACTGGGCGTGGTGGGCGAGAGCGGCTCCGGCAAGAGCCAGACATTCATGGCAGTCATGGGCCTGCTGGCGCGCAACGGACGGGCGTCCGGGTCGGCCAGCCTGCACGGGCAGGAACTGCTGACCATGTCGCCGCGCCAGCTCAATCAGGTGCGCGGCTCGAAGATGACCATGATCTTCCAGGACCCGCTGACGGCGCTGACGCCGCACGTGCGGATCGGGGAGCAGATTGCCGAGCCGCTGCGCCTGCACCTGGGTCTGAGCGGCGCCGACGCCGACAAGCGGGCGCGGGAGTGGCTGGACAATGTGCGTATTCCGAATTCCGCCGAGCGGATGCGGCAGTATCCACATGAACTGTCGGGCGGCATGCGTCAGCGGGTGATGATCGCCGCCGCCATGGCGCCCGGACCGGAACTGCTGATTGCCGACGAGCCCACGACGGCGCTGGATGTGACGGTGCAGGCCGAGATCCTGGATCTGATGGCGGAACTGCAACGCGCCACCGGCACGGCGATGGCCCTGATCACTCACGACATGGGTGTGATCGCCCGCCTCGCGGATCGGGTCTGTGTGATGAAATCGGGCGCCTACGTCGAAGCTGGCTCGGTTGAGGACATCTTCCGTCGCCCCAAGAGCGACTACACCAGGGCCCTGCTGGCGGCGATCCCGCGTCTGGACCGGGCCGATCGTGGCGGGCGGCCCGAGATCGCGGCGCTGGCTGCTGACGCGCCGACGGTCGCCGAGGGTCGCGACGTGAAGGTGCACTTCCCCATTCCAGGCGCGCTGTTCGCCAAGAGTGCGGTGCTGCGCGCAGTGGACGGGGTCTCCTTCGAGGTGCGCCAGGGCGAGACCCTGGGCATCGTTGGTGAGAGCGGGTCGGGCAAATCCACCCTGGCCCGCGCGGTGCTCAACCTGCTGCCGGCTACCGGCGGTGCGGTCACGCTCATGGGGCGCGATATCACCGGCGCGGACCGCGAGTCGATGCGCGCGGCGCGCAAGGACCTGCAGATCGTCTTCCAGGACCCCCTGGCCAGTCTCGATCCCCGGATGACCGTGGGTTCGTCCATCGCCGAGCCGCTGACTGCGTTCCGGCCTGATCTCAACCGCGCGGCCCGCGAGATCGAGGTCCGGGCCATGATGGAACGGGTCGAGCTGGATACCGACCTGATCAACCGCTATCCTCACGAACTCAGTGGCGGCCAGAATCAGCGGGTCGGCATTGCCCGCGCGATGATCCTGAAACCCAAGCTGGTGATCTGCGATGAGGCGGTATCGGCGCTGGACGTCTCGATCCGCGCCCAGATCATCGATCTGCTGATCCAGCTTCAGGCCGAAATGGGCCTCGCGATGATCTTCATCAGCCACGATCTGGCGGTGGTGCGTGAGATCAGCCACCGGGTGCTGGTGCTCTACATGGGCCGCGTGATGGAGCTGGCCGACCGCGACAGCATCTGGCAGGCGCCGCAGCACCCTTATACCAAGGCCCTGCTCTCGGCGGCGCCGATCCCCGACCCGGCAGTCGAACGCACCCGCAAACGGCTGAAGCTTACCGGCGAGGCGCCCAGCCCCATGGATCCCAAGACAGCCTACCGCTTCCTGCCATCGCGGCTGGGGTCCGGACCGCCGCCGCAGCTTCTCGAGGTCGCGCCGGGGCATATGGTTGCGGAGTTCGATCCCGTCTAGGCCGGGGGACGTTGCCCCGAAGCCTCGCCGTCGTTAGGTTGCGCGCCTTCTCAAAACCCCGGCCGCCATCATGACCCTCGCCTTTGACGACATCCTCGCCGCCCATGCGCGGGTGAAGGGTCATATTGAGCGCACGCCCTGTCGCCGCTCGCGCACCCTCTCGGAGATCACCGGGGCTGAGGTGTGGGTGAAGTTCGAGAACCTGCAGTTCACAGCGGCCTACAAGGAGCGCGGCGCGCTCAACAAGCTGCTGCAACTTGGGGAGAATGTCCGAAAGCGCGGCGTGATCGCGGCATCGGCCGGCAACCACAGCCAGGGGCTGGCCTATCACGCCGCCCGGCTGGGCATCCCCGTGACCATCGTCATGCCCAAGGCGACGCCGTTCATGAAGGTGCAGCAGACCCGAGCACATGGGGCCGAGGTGGTGATTGACGGCGACGGGTTCGATGAGGCAGCGGCCACCGCCGACCGGCTCTGCGCGGAGCGGGAGCTGACCTACGTCCATCCCTTCAACGATCTGGATGTGATGGCGGGTCAGGGCACAGTGGCCATCGAGATGCTGGAGGACGTACCCGACCTGGAGGTCATGCCCATACCAATCGGCGGCGGCGGGCTGATCGCGGGCATGGCGACAGCAGCCAAGCATATCCGTCCGGAAATCCAGATCGTGGGCGTGGAGCCCGCCATCTTCCCGTCGTTCACCGCCAAGATGCGCGGCGTCAACACGGCCCGTAGCGGCAGCGCTTCGACCATCGCCGAGGGAATCGCGGTGAAGGAAGTGGGCGACATCAGCTATTCGGTCGCCCGTCCGCTGATCGACGAGGTGTTGCTGATTGAGGAGCCCTACTTCGAGCGTGGGATTGCGCTTTACTGCAATGTCGAAAAGACCGTGGTCGAGGGCGCCGGCGCGGCTTCCCTGGCGGCATTGCTGGCCTATCCGGACAAGTTTCGCGGCAAGAAGTGCGGACTGGTGATCACCGGCGGCAATATTGACACCCGCCTGCTGGCCTCTGTGCTGACACGCGAACTGGTGCGGGAAAGCCGGATCGTCTCGCTGCGGGTGATCGGCGATGATCGCCCGGGGCTGCTGGCCAACGTCTCGGCGATTATCGGCCAGATGGGCGCCAACATCATCGAGGTGGCCCATAACCGCCTGGCCCTCGACGTCCCGGCCAAGGGCGCCGAATTCGATCTGATGATCGAGACCCGCGACCGCCAGCACACGCAGGAGGTGATGGACGCCCTGCGAGATCGCGGCTATCCGCCACGCGTCGTTTGAGGGATCAGTCTGATGATGCGTAACGTGGTTCTGCTGTCCATGCTGGTGGCGCTCGCCGCCTGCTCGCCAAACAAGGACACGGCCTCCGGCCCATCCGTTCCCGGGACCCAGAGCGAAGCCTCTAAGGCCTACATGGCCAAGGTCGGCAAGGAGGCCGGCGTTGTCGTGCTGCCGTCCGGGCTCGCCTACAAGGTGGTGCGCTCAGGACCTGCCACCGGCCTGAAGCCGCAGCTGACCGACGAGGTCAAGGTTCACTACGAGGGCAAGCTGGAGGACGGTAAGGTCTTCGACAGTTCCTATGAGCGTGGCCAGCCTGCCGCCATGCCGCTCAGGGGTCTGGTGTCCGGCTGGCAGGAAGCGCTGCAACTGATGCGCCCGGGCGACGAGTGGGTGCTCTATGTGCCCTCGAACCTCGGCTACGGCGAAGAGGGCGCCGGCGGCGGCGAAATCCCGCCCGGCGCGCCACTGATCTTCCGGATCGAACTGATCGACGTGCTGCCCGGACCGGGGCGCATTCAGCAGGGGTAGGGGCTTCTCAAAGCCGCGACCAACCACTCTGGGACCAGGCTTCGCCTCGCAACAGGCAAGTTCTGTTTCAGATCGGGCGCCATGCTTGCGCAGACCAGCGGTATTGTATTCGGACTGCCCAAACGCCAATTCTCGGACTAGATACCGTATGACGCGCGTGGGCGGCAGGCGAGGGGCAAGAGACCTTGAACGAGGACAAGTCGGAGCTTCTGAAGTCGCTCAGCATCGACCGTTCCCGCGATGATGAGGCGGCTGGCGGTCCGTCGCCCCTGATCCTGACGGCCATCATCGCCGGCAGCGTGCTGCTGGGCGGCGGGGCGGGATGGTTTCTGAAACCGGCGCCCAAGGCCAAGCCGGTAGCGGCCGAGGCGGTCCAGGCGGCCGCTGGGCCGGCCAAGGTCGTGGCTCCTGCCGGCGGATTGACCGCGTCAGGCTATGTTGTCGCCCGCACACGCGCGACTGTCGCCGCCGAGGTGACCGGTCGCGTGGTGGAAGTCAGGGTCGAAGAGGGCCAGGCGGTTCGCGCCGGGCAGGTTCTGGCCATTCTGGACGGGTCACTGGCGTCCGTCGACGCCGCCTCGAACCGGGCACGGGCCCTGACGGCTCAGGCCGCACTCAATTCGGCACAGGTGCAGTACCTACAGGCGCAGCGCGATCTGGCGCGCGTCGAGACGCTGGCCAAGAGCGGCTATGTCAGCGAGGCCAGTCTACAGGCCAGCGCGCTGAAGGCCCGGGTGGCCGCGGCGCAGGAGGACCTGTCCCGCGCCCAGCTTACCGTGGCTCGCTCGGAGTCCAACCGCACCCAGGTCCAGCTCGGCAAGTATGAGATCCGAGCACCCTTCTCTGGCATCGTGATCGATAAGGCGGCCCAGCCGGGCGAGATCATATCGCCCCTTTCGGCCGGCGGCGGCTTCACGCGCACCGGCATCTGTACCATCGTCGATATGGACAGCCTTGAAATCGAGGTGGACGTCAACGAGGCCTACATCGGCCGGGTTTCCACCGGTCAGAAGGTGGAGGCCATCCTGGACGCCTTCCCCGAGACGGTCTTGCCGGCCCGGGTGATCGCCAAGATCCCGACCGCCAGTCGCGACAAGGCGACGGTCCGGGTGCGGATCGGCTTTGACTCCAAGGATGTCAGGGTCCTTCCTGAAATGGCCGTCAAGGTCACCTTCCTCGAACCCCGCACTTGACCCCGGCCTGCAGGACCCCGCGATGAGCGCCCTCATTCAGCTGAACAACGTCACCAAGAATTATCGGCGCGGCAAGGAAGGCATCGCCATCTTTGACGGCCTGAATCTCACGATCGAGAAGGGCGACTTTGTCGCCATTATGGGTCCTTCGGGTTCTGGCAAGACCACGCTTCTCAATCTGCTCGGCGGTACCGATCGCTGCGATGGCGGCCAGATCATTTTCGACGGTGAGCGGATCGACGGCTACTCGGAGGGCCAGCTCGCAGCCTGGCGCGCGCGCAGCGTGGGCTTCATCTTCCAGTTCTACAATCTCATGCCCGTGCTGACGGCGGCCCAGAACGTGGAACTGCCACTGATGCTGACCAAGTTGCCGGCCAGGAAGCGGCGCGACAACGTCGAGACGGCGCTGAAGATCGTGGAACTGTCCGACCGCGCGAAGCACAAGCCCAAGGAGCTCTCAGGCGGTCAGCAACAGCGGGTGGCGATCGCGCGCGCCATCGTCTCGGACCCCAAGCTGCTGTTGGCGGACGAGCCCACCGGGGACCTCGACCGCAACACCGCCAACGATATCCTGCGCACCCTGCAGCAGCTGAACCGCGAACTGGGCAAGACCATCATCATGGTCACCCACGATCCGGAAGCCGCCCGGTTTGCCAACCGCACCCTGCATCTCGACAAGGGAACCTTCGCGGAGGTCACCGCATGACCGACTTTGACCTGGTCCGGAAGAACCTGTTCCGCAAACCGCTCAGGACCATCCTGCTGACCGTATCGATCTTCATGGCGTTCCTGATCTTCGGGATGCTTACCAGCCTCAACGTGGCGCTGAACCGGGCTTCCGAGAGTGGGTCTTCGGCTGAAAGACTGGTCGTCTCCAACAAGATCAATTTCACCCAGCCGTTGCCCATCGCCTATGTGAACCGGATCGCGGCGATCCCGGGGGTCACCGGCGTGACGCACTCCAGCTGGTTCGGCGCCTTCTATCAGGACCAGCGCAACAGCCGGTTTGTAGGCTTTGCCGTGGATCCGGCCACCTACATGACCCTTTACGCCAACGACATCCGGCTGACCGACGCCGAACGGAAGGCCTTCATCGCCGAGCGCACCGGCGTGATCGTCGGCAAGTCCATCGCCGATCAGTACGGCTGGAAGGTCGGGCAGACGGTGCCGATCAGCTCCAACATCTATGTGAAGCCGGACGGACGCCGCAGCTGGGACATGAAGATCACCGGTATCTTCACCGGAGCCAAGCCGACCGACTCTACGGCAGCGCTCTATTTCCACTACGACTATCTGAACGAGACCAACACCTTCGGACGCGACCAGATCGGCAATGTGGCGGTGCGCACCGCCTCTTCGGACCTCAATACCCAGGTGGCCAAGGCCATTGATGCCGCGTTCGCCAACTCGCCCTACGAGACCTCGACGGTGGACGAAAAGACCTTCGCGCAGGCATTCCTGAAACAGGCCGGCGACCTGAACTTCATTGTCACCATGGTTGTGGCCGCGGCCTTCGCCGCAATCCTGATGATCGTAAGCACCACCCTGGTTTCGGCCATGCGCGAGCGGACCAAGGAAATTGGGGTCATGAAGACCCTTGGCTTCTCGAGCCCGCGGGTCCTGCGAATGGTGCTGGGCGAGGCCCTGTTGCTGTCGACCATGGGTGCGGTGCTGGGTCTGGCGGTCTCGGCGTTCATCCTGGCGGGCCTGTCAAAGTCCCCGGCGGCGTCGACCTTCGGTGACCTGTCGATGGCGCCCATCGTCGCCCTGAGCGGATTGTTGCTGGCGATCACGCTTGGCCTGGTCACCGGCGCCATCCCTGCCGCATCGGCGTTGCGGATGAGCATCGTCGACGCGCTGAACCGGCGTTAGGGAGCCTCGAGATGAGCCTGATGAGCCAGACCCGCTCGGTGATCGCCATGAACGTGCGATCCATCCCCCAACGCCTGTGGATGTCGGTCGCCACGGTGGTGTCCATCGCCCTGGTTGTGGCGGTGCTGCTGGGGTTCCTGTCCCTGGCCAACGGCTTCAACCAGACGCTTAAAGGCTCCGGCGCGCCGGACGTGGCCATCGTGCTGCGTGAGGGCTCGGAGGCGGAGCTGAACAGCACCCTGTCGCGCGAACAGGTGGATCTGTTGGGCCGGGGGCCGGGTGTGAAGGTCGGAGCGGACGGGCGTCCCATCGTCTCTGGTGAACTTTTTCTGGTGGTGGACGGCATCAAGAAGTCGTCGCGGACCAAGGCCAACATGCCGCTCCGAGGTGTCGGCGCCAACGGCCTTCTGGTGCGCAAGCAGGCCAAGATCAGCCAGGGCCGCATGTTTGCCCCCGGCTCCAACGAGATCGTCGTCGGCGCCGGCCTGCTGCGCGAGTTCGAGGGATTCGAGCTGGGCAAGTCGGTCCGTTTCGGCGCCCAGACCTGGCGCGTGGTCGGTGTGTTCGAGGCGCCGGGCACGGTGTTCGAATCCGAACTCTGGGCCGATGCGCCGGTGGTACAGAGTCTGTTCAAGCGCGGCACATCCTTCCAGACAGCACGCGTTGTTCTGACCAGCCCGGGGGCGCTGCCGGCCTTCGAGGCCTACGCCAAATCCGAACCCCGGCTGCAACTGAAGGCGCAGAGCGAACTGGACTACTACGCCGCCCAGGCCGAACGCTCGGGCCTCTTGATCAGATACTTCGGCTGGCCGCTGGGCATCATCATGGCCATCGGCGCGCTCGCGGGCGCACTCAACACCATGTACGCCTCCGTCTCCAGCCGCGCGGCCGAAATCGCAACGCTGCGCGTGATCGGGTTTTCCGGTTTCTCGGCCTTCATGGGCACCATGGTCGAGGCGATGGTGCTCTCGGCGATCGGTGCGCTTCTCGGCGTGGCGATCTGCGCCCTGGGCTTCAATGGACTGTCAGCCTCGACCCTGGGCGCCGGCTTCACCCAGGTGGCGTTCCGGGTGCAGATCGGGCCCGAGATCATCGGTCAGGCGGTGACGCTGGCCCTGCTCATCGGGTTGGTGGGCGGTATCTTCCCCGGTTGGCGGGCGGCGCGACAGAAGCCTCTGCTGGCGCTGGCGGCATGACCGCCAGAATGGCGACGGATCTCTATCCAGCCGCGCGAGACATCCTGCAGACGCTGGTGGGCTTCGACACCACGTCGCGCGGTTCGAACCTGGAGCTGATCGCCTGGGTCGAGGCTTATCTGGATGGCCTTGGAGTTCCCCACCGGCGCGTCGCCAACGCCGACGGGACCAAGGCGAACCTGCTGGCCACGATCGGGCCGGTGGTCGCAGGCGGCGTCGTTCTCTCCGGGCATACCGACGTGGTGCCGGTGGACGGCCAGCCGTGGAGCACCGACCCCTTCACCCTGACCCAGAAGGGCGACCGCCTGTTCGGGCGTGGGACGTGCGACATGAAGGGGTTCATCGCGTTGGCCCTCGCCGCTGCGCCGGAGCTTGCGGCGGCCAAGCTGTCGCGACCCGTGCATCTCGCGTTTTCCTATGACGAGGAGATCGGCTGTCTGGGCGCACCGCATCTGATCGAGGTTATCCGAAACGAACTGCCTGCGCCGGCAGTGGTGCTGGTGGGTGAACCAACCAGTATGGAGGCGGTGAACGGCCACAAGGGCATCGCCACCTTCCATGTGGCCGTGACGGGCCGGGAGGTGCACTCCAGCCAGCCACATCTGGGCGTCTCCGCGGTAATGGAGGCAGTGACGTTGATGGCGTCACTCACCCGGCTGTCAGCGCGTCTGATGGATGAGGCGGATCCCGCCTCACCGTTCACGCCGAAGGGTCCGACTTTGACCATCGGCATGGTGCAGGGTGGTACAGCGCACAACATTCTGGCGCGGGAATGCAGCTTCGTGTTCGACCTGCGCGCGCCCGGGCCGCGGTCACCCGCCGAAATCATCGCGCCGTTCCTCGCCGAGGCCGCAGCAATGGACCATGCGCTCAAGGCCCGCGCACCCGAGGCCGGGGTGGTCGTCGAGATGCGCACCGACGTGCCGCCCTTCGTTCCCGAGCCTGACGGCGTCGCCGAGGCCTTCGCGCGCCGCATGGCGGGCGACAACGGTCCGCCCCGGGTGGTCGCCTATGCCGCAGAGGCTGGTCAGTTTCAGGCGGCGGGATTCTCAACCGTGATCTGTGGCCCCGGTTCCATCGATCAGGCGCACCAGCCCGACGAATACATCGCCATTTCCCAGATGCAGCGCGGCGCTCAGTTCATGCGGCGCCTGATCGACTGGGCGAGCGAAGCGGCCTGATGACTGCCCGTCGGCCGGACAGGTCCCGGGGGTTCCATGTCAGCGCGCGCGCGATCTGAAGAAGGCTTGCTCGCCGTCTGCGCTGCACAATGGCGCGGCTGCGGAAGATTTTTGGCGCACCGGCGAAGGCGGCCTTGACCGCTGTCCAGATCAGCCGCGCATGGGGCCGGTTCTCGGCCCGCAGATAGATCGCGGTGAGCGCCAGCAGGTGCAGGGGCACCACCAGCGGCAGCAACAGAGCCGGGGTATTCTTGAACAGCACCCAGAAGCGGTTTCGGGTTCCATGGAAGACGGCGAACTCAGACTTCCGCCCGCCCGAGGAGGCTGAGCCCACGTGGCCAACCACCGCCTCTGGAACCAGCACAGTCGGCTCATTGGCCAGTTGCAGTCGGTAGCCGAGGTCGACATCCTCGCAATAGCAGAAGAAATCCTCGTCGAAGCCACCGAGGTCCTGGAACAGCGCCCGGTCGATCATCATCGCCGCGCCGCATGGGGAGAAAACCTCGCCCTCCCGCGCCTGACCCAAATCACGGCTCAGGTAGCCGCCGCGATAGGGGATGCCGAAGATGCTCATGACGTCGCCAAGGCCATCCAGATAGCCCGGTTGATCCTCAGCCAGTTGCACCGAAGTGAAGGCGTGAACCGTCGGATACCGTTCCGATGCCTTCACGAGTTCGGCCAGCCAGTCGGGCCGGGCGAAGGCGTCAGGGTTCAGCAGAACGAACCATCTCCCGCGCGCCAGCCTGGCGGCCTGGTTGCCGGCGCCGGAGAAACCCAGGTTCTCCGCATTTCGGATCAGCCGGACAAAGGGAAAGCTCGCCGCGATTTCGGCGTCGCCCGGGTCCGGCGAGGCATTGTCGATCACCAGGGTTTCAAAGTCCCGGAAGGTCTGTGAAGCCAGATGTTCGAGACAGGTGCGCAGCGTCGGGCCGGAGTTGTAGGCGAAGATGCAGACGCTCAGCCGCGGCGCTTGCGTCTTGTCATCCTGCGCCGACTGGGCCATGCGACAGCTTAACTCGCTCAAACGGTAACCCATGACGATCACGCCGCTCGCCATTCCAGACGTCCTGCTTATCACGCCAAAGCGCCATGGCGATGCGCGCGGATGGTTCTCCGAGACCTGGAGCCAGAAGGCTCTGGCCGGCACGGTGGCTGACACCGCTTTCGTGCAGGACAACCAGGCCTTCAGCGCAGCAAAGGGCACTTTGCGCGGCCTGCATTTCCAGCTGGCGCCGCACGCCCAGGGCAAGCTGATCCGGGCGCTGAAGGGCGCGATCTTCGATGTCGCGGTGGATATTCGCGCAGGCTCTCCCACTTACGGCCAGTTTGTCAGCGCCGAGTTGACCGCAGAGGGTGGCGAACAGCTGTGGGTGCCGCGCGGCTTCGCCCACGGCTACTGCACGATCACTGACGACTGCGAGATCTTCTACAAGGTCGATGGGCAGTACGCGCCGGATCGTGAGGGCGGTATCATTTGGAATGACCCGGACTTGGCGATCCCCTGGCCGCTGGACGGCGAGCCAATTCTTTCCGGCAAGGATCAGGTGTTGCCGCGTCTGAAGGCGCTCGGCCCGGTTCAGTTCTGAGCCCATTCCGAGCACACAAGAGCGTCCCTCTCGGTTGCCAGGCGGCCTGCGCTCAGATCCGCGAAAGTTTCGGGCGCCAACCGGGACAGCGCCCAGGCCGCCGCGCCACGGACCACGGGCGCCGGGTCGTCAACAAGTCGCTCGGCCTCGATCGCGAGCGTCGCGTCGCCTGAGTTGCCGATGGCGTAGAGCACGTTGCGGACGAAACGGTCGCGGCCAATTCGTTTCACCGGGTTCTTCGCGAACAGAGCGCGAAAGGCCGCGTTATCCAACCGGACCAGGTCGACGAGCGCCGGCGCTTTCAAGGCCTCCCGCGCCGCAAGCTTCTGGTCCCGCGCCATGCTAGCGAACTTGTTCCAGGGGCAGACCGCCAGGCAGTCGTCGCAGCCGTAGATCCGGTTGCCCAGCGCCTCGCGGAACTCGACCGGGATCGGACCCTTGAGTTCGATGGTGAGGTAGGAGATGCAGCGTCTGGCGTCGAGCTGATAAGGCTCCGGGAACGCCCTGGTCGGGCAGACATCCAGACAGGCGCGACAAGAACCGCAGGTGGTGGTGTCGACGGCGTCGGGCGAGAGTTCGAGGGTGGTCAGGATTGACCCCAGGAACAGCCAGGATCCGAACTCGCGGCTGACCAGATTGGTGTGCTTGCCCTGCCAGCCCAGACCAGCACGCTCGGCCAGCGGCTTTTCCAGCAGCGGGGCGGTGTCGACGAACACCTTCAGTTCACCGCCGAAACGAGCGACCAGCCAGCGGGCGAGGGTCTTCAGGCGCGCCTTGATCACCTCGTGGTAGTCATCCCCCTGCGCATAGACGCTAATGGCGGCGAGGTTGGGTTGGCCCAGGACCAGCAGCGGATCGTGGTCCGGGCCATAGTTGACCCCCAGGACGATGGCCGATCTAGCCCCCGACCACATGGCGCGCGGATGCCTGCGGCGGTCGGCGGTGTCGGCCATCCACTCCATCTCGCCGTGCCGGCCCGCCGCGATAAAGGCTTCCAGCCGCGCCGCCGCTGGCCAGGTTTCGTCGACGTCCGTGAAGCGGCAGAGGTCGAACCCGAGCCTTAGCGCTTCGCTGCGGATCAGGTCGTGGTCAGGCTCAGAAATCGAGGTCGTCATAGTGTCCGGCTGGGTGCAGGCCCGGCCAGCGATCATTTAGCAAAGGCCGGAAGCAGGGCCTGGACTTCAGCTTCATGTACCAGGTCTTGCAAGCCGGAAACTCGCGCCAGGGCATATCGCCGAAGTAGTCGATGATCGACAGATGGGCAGCGGCCACAAAATCGGCCAGCGACAGCCGCTTCCCGGCCAGCCACTCGCGGCCCTGAAGCAGTTCGTCGAAGACGAAGAGGTGTTTCTTCAATCCCTCCCGACCCTGTCGAAGGTTCGGAATGTCCGGGGATCCCAGGCCCAGCAAACGCTTCTCGATCTTCTCGTGCAGGATGTAGCCGCTGGCTTCGAACTCGAATTTCCGCTCAAACCAGGTCAGCAGGCGCCGCGCCTCGGCCCGTTCGGCGGGGTCTACAGCAAACAGCGGCGGGTCAGGATAGGTTTCTTCCAGGTGATCGAGGATCGCGCGGCCCTCGCACAGGATGAGCGGCGGCTGACCCTCTGTGGTCTCGACCAGCACCGGGATCATCCCGGACGGGTTCATCTTGTTCAGCTCACGCGGACGCTCCCAGTAGCGCACCGAGTTTTCGACGAACGGCAGGCGCTTCTCGCCCAGCACCAGTCGCACCTGGCGCGACACGGGATCGAGCGGAAAATGGTGAAGGGTGCGTTCGACACTCATGGGGCTTCTGCCGCGTCCTGGGCGAATCGGAATCCGCCCAAAAGACACCCTGGGTCTTAAGGTCTCGTTTACTGCGACGCGCTGGTTTCTGCGAACGCTCCGCCGTGGGGCTCGGCCCGACCGCGGGGGTCAGGGTGGATCAGGATGTCGGCAGAGGGAAAGACCTCCAGAATCCGGTTTTCCGCCGCCACAACCGCGCGGTGCGCCGCCTCCAGAGTGATGTCGGGATCAAGGTCCACATGCATCTGCATATGAATGAAGGGTCCGGAGGCGCGCGTGCGCAACTGATGGACATTGGCCAGGCGGCCATCCGCAGTCACCAGTCGCACGATGTCTGCGCGCGCCTCGTCGGACAACTCGTGATCCATTAGCTGACTGGCGGCTTCGCGAAACACACCGATGGCGCTCCACAGCAGGAGGGCCGCCACCGCCAGCGCCGCGAGCGCGTCCAGCCCATTCAGGCCTAGCCAGGCCGACAGGGCGATGCCGATCAGGGCCGCGAGGTTCGAGGCCAAGTCCGAAGCATAGTGCGCGCGATCGCCCGACACCGCCACGGACGCGGTCTGGCGTAGCACCATGGTCTGGGCTCTGAGCAGTAACAGTGTCAGGGCGATCGACACGGCCATAACGGCGATAGCCCAACCTTCCTGCTGCAGGGGATGCGGCGCCATCAGGTCGCCGATGGCTTCGCGGGCGATGAGGGCCGCAGACGCAAACACCAGTCCGGCCTGCACCAGACTGGCGAAGGCCTCGGCCTTGCCATGGCCGAAACGGTGCTCGGCATCCGGCGGCTCGGCGGCGTAGCGGACGGCGAAGAACGTGACGAGCGAGGCCACCAGGTCCAGGCCGGAGTCCGCCAGCGAGGCCAGCATGGCGGTGGAATCCGAAGCAATCCACGCGGTCGCCTTGATCGTGACCAGGACAGCAGCCGTCGCGACAGACATCAGCGTCACCCGCCGGGTGAGGGCCAGGGTCGCGTCGGAGGTCATGCCGTGGTTGGCGCTCATGACCTCCTAACTAGCGCCAATGAGAAAGGTCGCCAGCACAAACGACTCGCAAGCTCTACGCCGCCTTCTTTGGCATCGGCCCCACATAGACACTGGCGGGCCTGATCAGCCGTCCGCCAGCCAGCTGCTCCCGGGCGTGGGCGAGCCAGCCGGCGACGCGACCCATGGCGAAGACGCAGGTGAAGGTCGAGGGTGGGAAATCCAGGGCTTCCAGCAGCAGCGCCGTATAGAACTCGACATTGGTCTGCAGGGATCGCTCGGGCTTGTGCTCGCGCAAGATGGCCAGCGCTGCCGCCTCGACGACTTCGGCGAATTCGAGCCGGCCCTGACGTGCGTCCAGCCACCGCACCGCACCCTTCAGGGCGTCGGCGCGCGGGTCGCGGACCTTGTAGATGCGATGTCCGAAACCCATCAGCCGGTCGCCGCGCGCCAGAGCACTCTCGATCCAGGCCCGGGCGTTGGCTGGTTCGCCGATCTCGTCCAGCATCTCGATGATCGGACCCGGCGCACCGCCGTGGAGAGGGCCCTTCAGGGCGCTGATTCCAGCCAATACGGCTGAGCCCAGGCCCGCCCGGGTCGACGCCACAACGCGCGCCGCAAAGGTCGAGGCGTTGAGGCCGTGGTCAGCGACCGTGACCAGATAGGTGTCCAGCGCGTCGGCCTCGGCCTTGCTGCCCGGCTTGCCGCGCAGCATCCGCAGGATGTCGGCGGAATGCCCGAGCGTTGGGTCGGGCGCCACCGGCGCCTCGCCGGACTGTGCGCGCACCACAGCCGCTGTGAACACCGCCGGCGCCGCCAGTAGCCGGAACGCGACCGCGATATCATCACCGTCCGCCAGCCGGGCGGTTAGCGCACGCATGGCCTCGATGGGCGTGCGGTCCAGCAGACCGGTGTCCAGCGCTGAAACTTCGGCGAACACTTCGGCACGAGCTCTACCCAGGGTCGCCGGTACATCGGCGGGCAGGTCAGGGTAGAAGTCGTCGAACAACAGGGCCACAACATCCTCATAGCGGGCGTGCCCCGCCAGTTCGTCCAGCGATCGACCCCGGATGATCAGAACGCCGGCGGCGCCGTCCACCTGGGACAGGACGGTCTCGGCGGCGACAACGCCTTCCAATCCATCTGACATGACAATCTCCTTCTCTCTTGTGGGGAAAGGAAAACGCCACCAAAATACCATCGTCAATCTTGATCAATGTGATCAATATAAATGCCACCAGCAGACTGGATCTCCGCCGAAGCCGCCTGTGATCGCCTGGGGGTGCGCGCCCAGACGCTCTACGCCTATGTCAGCCGTGGCCGAGTGCAGGTGCGACCCGATCCGGGTGACAGCCGCCGTAGCCTCTATCGGGCCGCCGACATCGCCGCGCTCACTGAACGCAAGTCACGCAGCCGCAAGGTCTCGGAAGTGGCGACCGGAGCCATAAACTGGGGCGAGCCGGTCTTGTCGTCCGCCATCACCACCGTGAGCGGCGGCCGGCTTTTCTATCGCGGCCGCGACGCCATTCGCCTGGCCGAGACAGAGACTCTGGAGTCGGTTGCCCGATTACTACGTGGCGGCCATGGCGTAGCGCTGAAGCGCACCGAGCGACCCGGTCCCCCGTCCGGGTCTGATATGCGAGCCCGCGCATTTGCTGCCCTGGCCGGTCGCGCGGCGGCTGATCCCCCGGCCCGTGGTCGCGCGGCGCTGGCGTTGGCTGTAGAGGCGGCCACCCTGCTGGATGTTTTGACTGACGCCATTGCCGGCGAGGTCGGCGGCGGCGCCATCCATAACCGGCTGGCTTTCGCGTGGGGACTTGGTCCCGGCGGTCCCGGCGCCGATCTGCTCCGGCGCATCCTGGTTCTGGTGGCGGACCACGAACTGAACGCCTCGGCGTTTGCCGCGCGGGTTGCGGCATCTACTGGCGCGTCGCTGGCAGCTTCGGCCCTGGCGGGGCTCGCGACGCTGTCCGGACCCCGTCACGGTGGAGCCACGGCCGCGGTTCACAAGTTTGCCACAGAGGCGGTGCAACTGGGTCCGCGAGAGGCTATCGCCGGGCGACTGACCGACGATCGCGCCTTGCCGGGCTTCGGCCACAACCTTTATCCTGACGGGGACCCGCGTGCTGCCGCCCTGCTGGCGCGATTTTCCCCAACGCCGGAATTGGCCGGACTACAGGAGGCTGTCTGGTCTGTGACCGGACTGGCGCCCAATGTGGATTTTGCCCTGATTGCTGCGTGCGAGGCGCTGAGACTTCCGAAAGACGCGCCGTTCGCCTTGTTCGCTATCGCCCGGTGCGCTGGCTGGATTGCGCATGCCATCGAGCAAGGGCAGGCTGACACTCTGATCCGCCCGAGGGCGCGGTACATTGGGCCGGAGCCAGAGGGAACCTGAACGCCGAAGCCCCAAAATCAACAGAATGTTCACGCTGATCCGCGACCTGTGAGCGGCGCCATTTGAGGCGGGAGCATCGCTGTGCCGGACTGGGTCTACGCTATCATTCTGGCGGTCATTGAAGGCCTGACCGAGTTCATCCCGGTCTCGTCCACCGGCATGATGCTGCTGGCCAAGAAGGCCATGGGCCTGCCGGACGGATTCTGGGACACCTTTGCAGTGATGATCCAGCTGGGCGCGATCCTGGCGGTGGTCGCGCTCTACTTCACCAAACTCTGGAAACAGGTGGTGAGCCTGCCGACCGATCCGCAGGCGCGTCAGTTCGCGCTGACGGTGATCGTGGCCTTCCTGCCTTCGGTGTTTCTGGGGCTCATCTTCCACGACTTCATCAAGGCCGTGCTGTTCGCGAGCGCGGAGGTCCAGTGCATCTCGCTGATCCTTGGCGGCATCGTGCTGCTGTTCGTTGATCGCATCGCGCCAAAGCCGGTTGTGGATGACCCCTTCAAGCTGCCCTGGCAAAAGGCGCTGGTGATCGGTCTGTTCCAGGTGCTGGCGATGGTGCCTGGTGTTTCGCGGTCCGGCGCCACCATCGTGGGCGGGATGCTGTTCGGCGTTGAGAAGCGCGCAGCGGCCGAGTTCACCTTCTTCCTGGCCATTCCGACCATGCTGGGCGCCTTCATCCTCGACGCCTGGGAGAGCCGCGCCCAGCTGACGGGCGAGACAATGCCGCTGATCGCCATTGGATTCGTGGTGGCCTTCCTCGTCGCCATCGTGGTCATCCGGGCCATGCTGGCCATCCTGACCAGCCGGGGCCTGGCGCCCTTCGGTTGGTTTCGGATCGTGGTTGGCGTCGTCGGACTGGGGCTACTGACCTGGGCCTAGGTCCTCGTCTCAGCCCTGCGGATGCACCGTCATCACACGGTCTTCCTGATCGGCGTACTGCCCGCCCTTGCGATAGCGGTAGAGGTAGGTCGGCAGAATGGCTTCCAGGGTCGACGGGGTGATCCCCAGCTCGGCGAGACCGGGGTAGACGCCGCTGACCACGTTGTCGGCCTTCAGCAGTTCGACCTGATCGGAGGTCACCGGCGGCGGAAACACAGCCGCTGTGAGATCGCCCACTTTGCCCAGAAGGCCCGCCACCGGGAACGGAATGGGCGCCAGCAGGCGGCGCTGGTCGATCTGGACCAGCAGCATCTCCATCAATTCGCGGAAGGTGAAGACGCCGGGGCCGCCCAGCTCATAGGTCTGGCCGGGATTGTCAACGTCACCGACGATGCGGGCCAGCGCCTGACCGACGTCGCCCACGAACACCGGCTGGAACCGCGTCGCGCCGCCGCCGATCAACGGCAGAACGGGGCTCAGCTGCGCCATGGCGGCGAAGCGGTTGAAGAAGCCATCGCCCTGACCGAACACGATGGACGGGCGCACGATGGCGGCGTCTGGATAGACCGCCCGGACCTCGATCTCGGCCTCGGCCTTGGTTCGGGCGTACTTTGCGGATGAGTTTTCATCGGCGCCGAGCGCCGACATCTGAACCAGACGCTCGACGCCCACGGCGCGACTGACCTCGGCCACATTCCTTGCGCCCATCACGTGGACCGCCTGGAAGCCCTGTCGCCCGGTTTCGTAGAGCAGGCCGACCAGGTTGAGCGTCGCGGTGGCCCCCTCCAGCGCGCGTTCCAGCGACGGCCGGTCGCGCAGGTTGGCCTGAACCACGTCGATCTGGCCGACGTCGCCCAGCAGGCGCATGCGGTAGGCGAGGTTCGGGTTGCGCACGGCGACCCGGATCCGCCACCCGGCCTTGGCCAGATATCTCACGGCTTGCGTGCCCACGAAGCCGGATCCGCCGAAGACTGTGACGAGGTTTTGCATCCTCGCGAATTAGACGATGACGCCTCATCGGGCAATGCGAATGCCGAGGGCTTTGAAAAGCCGACGTTGACCGCGTGAAGGCGGCGCCATATGTAGCCGCCTCCCGATCCGACGGACCGGGCCCAGGTGGCGGAATTGGTAGACGCGCTGGCTTCAGGTGCCAGTGGCTTAACGGCCGTGAAGGTTCGAGTCCTTTCCTGGGCACCACCCCTCAGATACTATGGAGGGTGGCGTCGGTTTCGGAGATCTTTTGCCAGGTGACGACTTTCGTTCATGAGGGGGATCTCCCCGACGGGGCCCTGGCCGGTGCGACCCTGGTCGCCATCGATTCGGAAACCATGGGGCTGCGCCTCGGGCGGGATCCGCTGTGCGTGGTGCAATTGTCGGACGGCGCGGGCGATGCGCATCTGGTGAAACTGGACCGGGCGACCTACGACGCGCCCAACCTCAAGAGGTTACTGGCAAATCCGGCGGTCACCAAAATTTTTCACTTCGGGCGCTTTGATATCGCCATGTTCTGGCTGCATCTGGGCGTGGTGACCGCGCCCGTCTACTGCACCAAGATCGCCTCGAAGCTGGCCCGTACCTACACCGACCGTCATGGCCTGAAGGACGTGACGAAGGAACTGATGGGCGTGGATCTTTCGAAGGCGCAGCAGAGCTCCGACTGGGGGGCGGCGAAGCTGTCGCCGGACCAGATCGCCTACGCCGCCTCGGACGTGGCGCACCTGCATGCCCTGCGGGTTCGCCTGGACGAGATGCTGGTCCGGGAGGGTCGCGACCATCTGGCGCGCGCCTGTTTCGAGTTCCTGCCGCACCGCGCCGTGCTTGATGTCGCCGGATGGGAAGATGTCGACATCTTCGCCCACAGCTGAGGGCGCGAGATGACGACCACCGATCCCGCCCTGGCTGAAGCGCCCCTGCCGCAACACCGACGCGCAGACTTCGAGCGCTGGCGGCGGCGTTCGCGCCTGATCCGCACGCTGAGGATCGCTCTGCCGGCGCTGATCGTCGTGATCTTCATGGGACTGGCCGGCAGCGTGGCCTGGTCGACCTTCAATTCCGCGCCCAAGGCCGCCGTCGGCGCCGGCGACGAGCCGATTCGCCTGCTGACGCCCCGGTTTGTGGGCCGCGACACCAAGGGCCGCGCCTTTGTGCTGACTGCCGAATCGGCCACGCGGGACCGGCTGGACTATCAGCGGGTGATCCTGAAGAAGCCCACCCTGGTGCTGGACGAGAACGGCCCGGACCTGCTGCGCATGACCGGCGCCGACGGGATCTTCCACGAGCAGGACGGCAAGCTGGAACTGACCAACGGGGTCTCCATGGCCGACGCCAGGAACACCTTCGAGACGGCATCGTCGCTGTTTGACACCAAATCCGGCGAGGTTATCGGTTCCGGGCCCATTCAGGGCGCGGGAGGTCTTGGAGAAATTCGCGCAGAGTCCTATGGCGTTTACAGCAAGGGCGAGCGCATGGTCTTCAAGGGCGGCGTCCGCACGCGCCTGGAGACGAAAAAGTGATCCGGGCGGAACATAGGGCCATCATGACGTCGCTATCCGCCAACGCCGTACTCGCCGTCGCCATCGCCCTCATGTCGGGCGCGCCGGCGCTTGCCCAGGGGCTGGGCCCCAATTCCGACGGGCCGCTGGACATCACCGCCGACGAACTGGAAGTGCAGAACAAGACCTGCATCTCGGTATGGCGCGGCCGCGCCGAGGCGCTGCAGGGTCAGTCGCGGCTGCGCGCCGACCTGCTGCGGGCGGTCTTCGAGCCCACCCCGGGCCAGGCCGGGACCAGCGGCATCGGGGCCAACGCCTGCGGCGCCCTGATCCGGCTGGAGGCCGAAGGGTCGGTCTTCTATGTGACCAGCAAGGAGCAGCGGGTGCGCGGCGACGCGGGAACCTATGACGTGGGTTCCGAGAGCGTCACCCTCACCGGCGACGTGATCGCCGTTCAGGGCCAGAACGTGCTGCGCGGCAGCCGCATGGTGTTCAACACCAAGACCGGCGAAGGCCGCATGATGGGCGCCGCCACGGGCCGGAACCAGGGCGCGCGGCCCCGCGGCGTCTTCTATCCCGCCAAGAAGAAGGCCGACGCTCCGTCATGAACGCGCCGCACCGGATAGACGCCCGCGAAGCCATCCCATCGGAAGGCCTGGTGGTCGACAACATCGGCAAGTCGTTCCGCGGCCGTCCCGTGGTCAAGGGCGTGAGCCTGCGGCTGTGTCGCGGCGAGGTGGCCGGCCTGCTGGGCCCCAACGGCGCCGGCAAGACCACCTGCTTCTACATGATCACCGGCCTGATCCCGGCCGACTATGGCGCGATCTATCTGGACGGCGAGAACATCACCGCCCAGCCGATGTACCAGCGCGCCCGCATGGGCGTGGGCTACCTGCCGCAGGAGACCTCGATCTTCCGCGGCATGAGCGTCTGGGAAAATGTGATGGCGGTGGTGGAGCTGCGCCAGCGCGACCATCAGAAGGCCCGGGCCACGGTCACCCAGCTGCTGGAAGAACTGCACATCGAGCACCTGCGCAACTCGCCGGCCGTCGCGCTCTCCGGCGGGGAACGCCGCCGGGTGGAAATCGCCCGGGCGCTCGCCTCCGAGCCATCGTTCATGCTGCTGGACGAGCCGTTCGCCGGTATCGACCCGCTGGCCATCGCCGACATCCGCGAGGTGATCAGCTATCTCAAGACCCGCGGCATCGGCATCCTGATCACCGACCACAATGTCCGCGAGACCCTGGACATCATCGACCGCGCCTCGATCATCCACGCGGGCGAGGTGCTGTTCGAGGGCAGCCCCGACGAGATCGTCGACGATCCGGAAGTGCGCCGGGTCTATCTGGGCGACCGGTTCACCTGACCCCCACGGAGGCCCCATGGCGCCACCCTCCCGCCGCCTGATGATGCTGGGCGCCCTGGCCCTGGCCACCCCGGCGCTGGCCGCCCCCAAGGTGGTCGATGCGAAGAAGGTGTTTCCCTACCTCGACGCCTATCTGAAGCTGCCGCCGGCCGATCGCAGCCGCTTCCGGCTGGCCTATACGTTTGGCCGGGACGGCCGGCCGCTGACGGCGGCGGTGTGGCTGGTGGACGGCGCCCAGCGCCAGCCGGTGCCGCTCCGGGCCGATGGCCGGGCCGAGCGCCTGCCCACCCTGGCCCAGCTTGAGCGCGCGAAGGTTCAGGTCGACGTCGATTCCGGCGTGAAGATGAGCATCAGCATGAGCATCGAGGCGACCGTGGCCCCCGCCGCCGACCTCGACGCCCGGGAGCTGGCGGCGGCGCTGGCCCAGGCCCAGGGCGGCATGAAGAAGGCGCTGGGAGTCATGGCCCTGGCCATGCCCAAGCTGGAGGGCCTCAGGTTCCACGGCGTGACGGGAGGCGAGATCGAACTCGCCGATGGCCGACGCGTGGCCCTGCCGGTGGTCGGCGGGTTCCCGTTCTACGCCCCGGCGGCGCAACCGACCGCGCGGCGGGTGCGGTTTGCGAAGGCGCCGAGCCGGGTGGAGATCGGGTAGGGGGGCGGGTGGGGCGCGCCCATGGCAGCTACCGACCCGGAGCGGACGCAGGGTTCAGAACCGCAGCCTTGCCATGACGAACGAGCGCTCCTAAGCATGGCGACGTGGGACGAAATCTGACTTTTGAACTCCGGATACTCGTGGCGGCGCTTTGCGTAGCGTTGTCATTTGTGTTCGCGGGCGCCTCGGCTGCCAGCGTGGTTGATAAGGTCCAGCATTTCACCCGCGTGGCACACGATCACGCCGGCGAGCTGGCGCTAACTGTCGCCGTGGCAGATCATCACATCGATCATCATGTCGACGGGGATCAACCCGACGACAACGGTGGTCCGGGTGACCATCAATCCGGCATAGGCCACCATCATTCGGACGCGCCCATCGGCCTGTTGAACGCCACTGTCCCATGGAACAAGGTCGAGGGAGCCGCCCCGTCGAGGCTTGCGGTAGAATGCGCCGAGGCCGCGAAGGGCGTTCGACCTGGGGGACTGGAACGCCCTCCAAAAGGCACAGCAAACCTAGACTGACCGCCCGCGTCTCGCGACGCGGCGCCCTTTCACGACCGTTTGCGAGATATCTCCCATGCCTCCGATTTCCGGCCCAGGCCGGCCATGGCGCGCGCGCGCCTGGCTGGCCGGCCTATCCCTAGCCGCGAGCCTGTCGGCCGCTTCCGGCGTAGGCGCCCAGACGCCTGGTCAAATGCTCAGTCTGCCCGAAGCCCTGTCGCTCGCCGCCGGGTTCAGTCCTGGCCGCGCGGCGAGCGAGGCCCGCGTTGTCGCGGGGGAAGCCGCCGTTCGCCAGGCCGGCGTTCGGCCGAACCCGAGCCTGGGGGTCGAGCTGGAGAACTTCGCAGGCTCCGGCGCCTATTCCCTGGTGGATCGAACCGAGGTCACGGTCTCGTACCAGCAGACGCTGGAACGGGGCGGCAAGCGCGAGGCGCGCACCGGGCTGGCCCAGCGTCAACTGGATGTGGCGCGCCTGCGCGGAGCCGTCCGCACTCTCGACCTCCTGCGCGACGTGCAAATCGCCTTCGCAGAGGCGCTGGTCGCAGAGGCAGACCTTGTCGTCGCCGAAGCCCGGCGGGTTGCAGTTCAGAGCGCCCAGCGTGACGTGGACCGCAGGGTGAAGAGCGCCCGCGACCCGCTATTCGCCGGGAGCCGGGCGGAAGCTATCACAGCCCAGGCAGAGATCGCACGCGACGACGCCCGGTCCGCCGCCGAAGCCGCCCGCGCCCGGCTGGCCGCCTACTGGGGGGCCGGGCCGAACTACAGCCTCGATGTGAAGGACTTCTTCGACGTCGCCCCGCTTGCAGCCGCGCCGCCAACTGAGGTGGCGGACCTTCAGTTGCTGGCCGCCGAACGGGACGCGGCGATCGCCGGGGTGCGCGTCGAGCAATCCAGGGCGGTGAGCGACCCGACCCTCAAGGCCGGCGTTCGCTACCTGGGCCAGGGCGACGAGGTTGCTTTTGTGGTCGGCGGCTCGATCCCGCTCCGGCGCTACGACACCAACGTTGGCGGCATCGCTCGCGCCCAGGCGGAACGTATGGCGGCTGAGGCCGAGATCGAGGCGGCGCGGCTGGCCCGCGAACGCAATATCGCTCACCTCACGCGCCGCATGTCAGCGTCCGCCCGGGAATCCGAGCGTATCCGCACTGAGGTCATTCCGGCCGCCATCCGGGCGGTGGAACAAGTCCGCGACGGCTTCAACCGAGGTGGCTTCCAGTACATCGACGTTTCAGAGGCCGAGATGGCGCTGTTCGAAGCTCGCGCACGGCGCATCATCGTCCTCAAGCAATTCCATCTCGACCAGGCCGCGCTCGACCGACTGACCGGTCGCCATGCCCTCCTCGTCGTTCAAACCGCCAGCGCGGAGCGCCGCCAATGATCCCAATCTCACTCCGGCGTGCGTGCGCGTCGACGCTGATCTTCGCATCGGTCCTCGCTCTGGCCAGCTGCAGTGAACGCAGCAAACCGGCCGAAGACGCCGGCCACGCCGCAACCGCAACTGGCGACTACGAGCGAGGTCCGCGTCGCGGCCGGATGCTGCGCGACGGCGACTTCGCGCTGGAAATGACCATCTTCGAAGACGGTGTTGAACCCGAGTTTCATGTGTACCTCTACCGCAAGGACAAACCCCTCGATCCTGCGTCCGCACAGGTCACGGTCGAGTTGACCCGTCTCGGCGGCAAGATCGACCGTTTTGCCTTCACCCCGGTGGAGGACTACCTGCGCGGCGGCGGAGTCGTGCGCGAACCTCACTCCTTCGACGTCAAGGTCCAGGCCGTTGAGGGCGGCCGCACCCATCGGTGGGCGTATGCTTCCTATGAAGGCCGCACCACTATCTCGGCCCCTGCGGCGAAAGCCGGCGGTGTGCGCACCGAGATCGCCGGACCTGCGGTGATCGGAGCGTTTGTTGACATGGCGGGCCGGGTTGAAATCAAACCGGAAGGCCGGTCAGAGGTTCGCGCCTGGTATCCCGGTCGCATCCTCTCCCTGCGTGGCGAACTGGGACAAACGGTGCGCAAGGGGCAGACTCTGGCGCGCGTGGAATCCAGCAACAGCCTTCAGGCCTACAACATCCCGGCGCCCATCAGCGGCGTGATCGTCGAGAAAAACGCCAATGTCGGCGGGGTCGCCGGCGAGCAGCCCATCCTGGTGATCGCCGACCCGACCCAGTTGCACGCCGAGTTCTTCGTCTACCCGCGCGACGCTGAAAAGATCAGGGTGGGGCAGCCGGTGGAGGTCCGCTCATTGTCCGGCGACGCGCGGTTGAACGCCAGGGTCGAGGCGATCCTGCCTACGGCCGACCTGGTCAGCCAGACGCTGATCGCCCACGTACACCTGCCACCCGGCGCCGCCGCCAACTTCCGACCTGGCATCGGCGTCGAAGGCACCTTCGCAGTGGGCTCCAGTCCCGCGCCGCTGGCTGTTCGCACAAAGGCGCTGCAGCGTTTCCGCGACTTCACTGTCGTGTTCGCCAAGGTCGGTGACACCTATGAGGTCCGGATGCTCGAACTGGGCCGCCGGACTCCGGAATGGACAGAGGTGCTGGGCGGTCTTGAGCCCGGGACAGAATATGTCGTCGACAGCGCCTTCCTCATCCGCGCCGACGTCGAGAAATCGGGGGCCAGTCATGACCACTAGCCTCGCCCCGCCATCCTCCGCCCCGCTGGAACGGATCGTCGCCCTTGCGATCCGCCTACGCTGGGCGGTGTTGGCCCTCGTTCTGTTGTCGGCTGTTGTCGGTGTCTGGAGTTTCCAGCGTCTGCCGATAGACGCCACGCCGGACATCACCAACGTCCAGGTTCAGATCAACACAGAGGCCGCCGGCTACTCCCCGCTGGAATCCGAACAGCGGATCACCTTCCCCATCGAGACCGCGATCGCCGGGCTGCCGGGCCTGCAATACACGCGCTCGGTCTCCCGATATGGCCTTTCCCAGGTCACGGTCGTGTTCAAGGACGGCACGGACATCTATTTCGCGCGTCAACTCGTCAACGAGCGGCTGCAGACGGCGCGCAGTCAGCTGCCCGTCGGCGTGACGCCCGAGATGGGTCCGATCTCGACCGGGCTTGGCGAGATCTTCATGTATACGGTCGAGGCGAAGCCCGAGGCCCGCAGGCCCGATGGCCAGCGCTATACGCCGGAAGATCTGCGGACCCTGCAGGACTGGGTGATCCGGCCCCAGCTGCGCAGCACCCCTGGGGTCACCGAGGTCAATACGATTGGCGGCTTTGAGCGCCAGTATCACGTCACCCCTCTGCCCGAGCGCCTCTCGGCCTCGGGCCTGACCCTCAGCGACGTCATCAAGGCGCTGGAGCAGAACAACGCCAACGTTGGCGCCGGCTACATCGAGCGGTTCGGCGAGCAATACCTGGTGCGGGTTCCGGGACAGGCTACGAGCCTGGATGATCTGAAAGCCGTCATCGTCAGCAACCGCAACGGTACGCCGATCCGGGTGGCCGACGTGGCCGATGTCATCATGGGCGAGGAACTGCGGACCGGCGCCGCCACGGAAAACGGCCGGGAGATCGTGCTGGGCACGGTGTTCATGCTGGTGGGCGAGAACAGCCGCACGGTGGCGCGCGCGGCCGCAGCGCGCCTGGAACAGGCTGCAAAGGCCCTGCCCGCCGGGGTTGTCGCCCAGCCGATCTATGATCGCACGGACCTTGTCGACCGGACCATCAGGACCGTCGAGACCAACCTGCTGGAAGGCGCTCTGCTGGTGGTGGTGGTGCTCTTTCTTTTGCTCGGCAACATTCGGGCAGCCCTGATCACCGCCGCCATCATTCCGTTCTCGATGCTGCTGACCATCACCGGCATGGTCCAGTCGAAAGTCTCCGGCAATCTGATGAGCCTTGGCGCCCTGGATTTCGGTCTGATCGTGGATGGCGCCGTGATTATCGTCGAGAATTGTCTGCGCAGGTTCGGCGAGGCGCAGCACCGCCTGGGCCGCCTGTTGACCCGCGACGAACGGTTCGCCTTGACCGCGACGGCCACCAGCGAGGTGATCCGCCCCTCGCTCTTCGGTGTGCTGATCATCACCCTTGTCTACGTGCCGATCTTCGCGCTTACCGGGGTCGAGGGAAAGATGTTCCACCCGATGGCGATTGCCGTGGTCATGGCCCTCACGGCGGCCATGCTGCTCTCGCTGACCTTCGTCCCGGCGGCGGTCGCTCTGTTCGTCACCGGCAAGGTCGAGGAAAAGGACAGCCCGGTGATGCGCGGTGCGCGGCGGATCTATCAGCCCGCGCTGGAACTGGCGCTCCGGATGCGCGTGGCCTTTGTCGTCGGCGCGGTCGCGCTGGTCGGACTGTCCGGGCTCGCAGCCAGCCGGATGGGGACGGAGTTCATCCCGAACCTCGACGAGGGCGACATCGCCATGCACGCCCTCCGGATTCCGGGCACGAGTCTAAGCCAGGCCATCCAGATGCAGACGGCGCTCGAAGCCCGCATCATGAAGTTTCCCGAGGTCGAGCGCGTCGTGGCCAAGATCGGCACGGCAGAGGTGGCGACCGATCCCATGCCGCCATCTGTTGCTGACACCTTCATTCTTCTGAAGGACCGGAAGGACTGGCCCGATCCCAGAAAGCCCCGCGCAACCCTGATTGCCGAGCTGGAGGCGGCGGTCGCCAAGGTGCCGGGCAACAACTACGAGTTCACACAGCCCATCCAGATGCGGTTCAACGAACTTCTGTCCGGCGTTCGGGCCGACGTCGCGGTCAAGGTATTCGGCGACGATCTCGGCCAGTTGCTGGAGATTGGCGAGACCCTGGAGTCCGTCGTCAGCGGCATCAAGGGGGCTCAGGACGTCAGCGTTGAACAGGTCACGGGTCTGCCTGTGCTGCAGATCACGCCTGATCGGGCAGCGCTCGCCAGATTGGGATTGAACGTGGCGGACGTACAGTCCGTCGTGGCGACGTCGCTTGGCGGGACGGTTGCGGGCCATATCTTCGAAGGTGATCGCAGGTTCGAGGTGGTCGTGAGACTGCCGGAGGCCATTCGCGGCGATCTCGACGAGATCGGCCGGCTGCGCATTCCCCTGGCGACGCCGGGAAGCGCGCCTCGCGGCTTCGTGCCCTTGCAGGATGTGGCCAAGATCGAGATCGAGATCGGCCCGAACCAGATCAGCCGGGAGGACGGAAAACGCCGAGTTGTGGTCACCGCCAACGTACGCGACCGCGACCTCGGTTCGTTCATTCAGGAAGTTCAGCAGAAAGTTGGCGCAGAGATCGAAGTCCCGGCGGGTTACTGGATCACCTACGGCGGTACGTTCGAGCAGCTGATATCGGCCGCCAAGCGTCTGCAACTTGTCGTGCCAGCTGTCCTGTTCCTGATCCTCGGCCTGCTCTACGGTCTGTTCCGCAACATCAAGGATGCCGTCATCGTGTTCTCCGGTGTCCCGCTCGCCCTGACCGGCGGGGTCGCCGCGCTCCTGTTGCGCGACTTGCCCCTCTCGATTTCGGCGGGCATCGGCTTCATCGCCTTGTCAGGCGTAGCGGTGCTGAACGGCGTGGTGATGGTCAGCTTCATCCGCACCCTGGTCGCTCAGGGCCATGCGGTCGACGAAGCCATCCGGGAGGGTGCGCTCACCCGGCTGCGCCCCGTGCTGATGACCGCGCTGGTCGCCAGCCTTGGTTTCGTACCCATGGCGTTCAATGTGGGCGCTGGTGCGGAAGTGCAGCGTCCTCTGGCCACGGTCGTCATCGGTGGGATCATCTCTTCGACCCTGCTGACCCTGCTGGTGCTTCCGGCGCTTTACCGGCTGGTCCACCGCCATGCGGCGGCCCGGGCCACGGCCTTGCCGGAGTCTGCATAGGATCGCTGGCCGATTAGCCCTGGGCTGACCGTAGCGGCAGCGCCCCCTCCGTCGGCTTCGCCGACACCTCCCCCGTGAACGGGGGAGGTTGCGTGTGGGGTTGGGCGGCTTGCGGCGGTCTGTGTGTGTCCGGTTGTCCGGGCCAGGCGCCGGGCGGGCACGAAAAAGGGCCCGCAGGGGGCCCTTGTCCGGAACTTGAGGTCAGGCTCGGGCGATCAGGCGCCGAGGCTGGCGGATCCGAAGGCGGCGATCAGGCCAAGGGCCATCAGGAAGGCGGGGGCGAGACGGTCGAGGGCGCGTTCGAAGCGGATGAGGGACATGGGGAACACCTTGAAGTCTTGTTGGGGAACCCCGGGGGAGCGGGGCTGTCCGTGTGGACAACCTCTGTGTAGCGCAATCTGAACACTGCACAGATACCCGATTTCATAGACCCGCTATGTGATTTCGCATAGCTCGAGCCCGGGCGATCAGGCGCCGAGACTGGCGGACCCGCCTGCTGCATCCATCAAAATCATGTTGCGCCTATATAAATCAAGTGCTTTATATTCGGGGCTTGATTGGAATGCGATGTGAGGGAACAGCATGGGCAACCAGATTCCGGACAGGGCGGCAGATGACTATCGCCGCATGACGGGTCCGGAAGGACTCGACATTCTGCGCCGCGAGTGGCTGGCGATCGCGCGATCCTCGGATATCCCGCAAGCTGGCGACTATCTCAGCTTCGACATGCTGTCTGAACCGATCGCGCTCGTCCGTCAGGCAGACGGCTCCGTCGCCGGACTGTCCAATGTCTGCCGGCATCGGATGGCGACGCTTCTGGACGGTTCGGGCAATACCCGCACCCTGGTCTGCCCGTATCATCGCTGGACCTACGGGCTGGACGGAAGGTTCGTCGGCGCTCCGTGCATGAAAGAGCATCGAGCGCTGACCGAGACGCAGAACCTGCCGCGCTTCGATGTTGCAGAATGGCAGGGCTGGATATTCATCCGGCTTGAAGGCGAAGGCCCGTTCCCCGCCCATCGCTTTGACGCGCTTGAACCGCGTTTCGATGAGCGCGGCATCGGCTCATGGGTGACCGCGGGCTGGATCGATTATCCCTCGCCGTGGAACTGGGCCCTGATGATCGAGAACTTCTCGGAATCCTATCATCATCTGGCGGTCCACACGGAGACGCTGCAGCCCTTCTGGCCGGCCGCCGAGACCTACGCGGTCGATACCGGCGAGAACTATGCCGAGCTTCGCCATCCGGTCGATCCCGAACAGGGGACGTTCACGGTCTTCACGCTGTTCCCGCTTCTCGCCTTCGCAGTCCAGGATCCGCTACCGGTTGTGATCTGGCCTCGGATCATTGTCAGGGACCGGGAGTATTTCGACCTTCGAATGTATCTCATCGTGGATCCATCGCTGGCGGGCGACGCGTCTCTGATCGATGGGCTTCGCACGGTGATTGATCGCATCCACCGCGAGGACATTCCCCTCATGGAGCGTGTATGGCGGGGGGCGCAAAGCCGGTCCGCAGGCCTTGGCCCGCTCTCCGACCTTGAGCGCCCGCTTGAACTTTTCCGTGACTACATGGCGAAAAGGCTGCCGCCCGGCTAAACCAGCCGCACCATGATTGCTGGACTGGAAAAACCGGCGGCTGCGCCGCGCCGACTGAGGGCCGACGCGCTTGCGACCCGCGAGCGGCTTGTCGAAACTGCGATCATCATGTTCGCCGAGCGCGGTCTCCACGGCGTTTCCCTAAGGGAGATCGGCGAACAGGCCGGCGCCCGAAACACCGGAGCCGTTCACTATTATTTCGGCGGCCGGCGGGCGCTGATCCTGGCGGCTCTCGATCTGATAATCGATGCGCTTGCGGTACCGCCGGGGGATCTCTCCGAGGCTTCCGGCGCCCTGGGGACCGACAGCACCTTCGCTGCAGTCGCATCGGCTGTCACGGCTGCCGTGCTGCCCTGGACGAGCTTGCCGGAACGGCATGTCTGGGGGAGCGCGGCGATCAGACTGCTCAGTCGCATGTGGACCGGCGAAGGCGAAGGCTTCGCTGTCGATATCGAGCAGCGGCTTCAACCGTCTATCGATCGCCTGGCAAAGCGCCTGACTGAACTGATGCCAGGCATGCCCAGAACGGTGCTGCTGAAGCGGATCGATTTTGTCCTCGTCACCTTCATCTGCGGAATGGCTGCAACGTCCTATTCGGCCGAGGCCGTGTCGGCCGGGGTGTGGCCAGAGATTCCGCCGGAAACACTCTTCAGGATGCTGGTTAACTACGCGGCAGGCGGGCTGATGGCGCCTGTCGCCCATGGTGACGCCGCCTTTGGAGTGACCCCCTTGGCGTGAACCCCTGTAGCGGGAAACTACGGTGAGACGTGCAACAACCCCTGAACCCTGACCTGATCGTCGACCAAGCTGATAGGCCCGGTGCGGGGTCCGGAAACGGCGGCTGCCAGCGCCGTGGGTGAGGCTCGCCCCCGGCTGCGACCCGCCGCTTTTCGGGGGAGGCAAGTGCTCATGTCATTCAAGGCTGATCTCCTGATGCGTGGCCAGGCCCCCGGGCGGCAAATCAGCGCTCGAAAGGGGGCGTGATTTCTGTGATCCTCAGGACCGGGCGGCCAGGCGTGTCGCGAGCTTACCGGGCGATATGATGGCGAAGTTGGGTTGGGTCGCGCGGTCGGTGCGTCGCGTGCTGTCTATCTGGTTCAGGTTCCGGGGGTGGACGGTCGAGGGCACGGCGCCGACCCGAAGGATGGTGGTGATCGCCGCACCCCACACCAGCAACTGGGACTTCGTCTATTTCATTGGCGGGGTCGCCGCCCTGAACCTGAATCTGAGCTTCATGGCCAAGGAATCGCTGTTCCGCTGGCCGTTCGGCAAGGTGATGCGCGAGCTGGGCGGCATCGCGATCGACAGGTCCCGGTCGTCGAATGTGATCCAGGCCATGGTGGCCGAGTTTGCGGCCCGCGATGAGTTCATGCTGACCGTCGCGCCGGAGGGCACGCGCGGCAAGGCCGAGCAGTGGAAGACCGGCTTCTACTACATCGCCCTGGGGGCGGGGGTGCCGCTGGTGTTCGGCATGGCCGACTACCGGCGCAAGGTGGTGGGGTTTGGCCCGGCGATCATGCCCAGCGGCGACTATGAGAAGGACATGGCCCAGATGGCCGAATTCTATAACGCCTGCACCCCGAAGTATCCGGAACGCGCGACGCGGTTCTAGGGCGGGGGTTCATTTGTTGAGGGGGGATTGAGGGTCCTGGGCCTGCCAGGCTTCCCACTGCTGTTCGGCGGCGGCCCACTGGGCGATGTCGCGGGCCAGCGTCAGGGCCTCGGCGGTGGCGGGATGGCGGCGCGACCAGGTGTGGACGGTGCTGCGGGCGGGCATCGCCGGGTCGCGGCAAAGCGTGCGCAGGGGCTCGCCGGCGCAGAGGCGGTCATAGATCTGGTCGACCAGCCCGGCGGAGTGGCCGGACGGGCGGCCGGGGCCGGAGAGGCCGCCGACGGCGCGGGCCTCAGCGGCGAGGCGGGCGAAGTCGGGGCGGGCCGCCAGCCAGCGCATGACGCTGGGCCGGGTCGGCATGTCGGCGCCGCGACAGATGACCCGGAGCCCCTGACCGCTCGCCAGGCCGTTGAGGATGCGCACGGCAATCTGGTGGGTGAAGGTGGCGCGCGGCTTCATGGCCGGACAGATGGGATTAGAACACAACAAGAACAAGACGCCGCTCAGGATGTCGCTTGATCAGCCGGCTCACGTGTCGAAGCCGCCAAGGTCGACGCCGTCAAAAATGTACACTTCCGGCTGGCCGGGGTTCGCCTACGGAGGCGCGTCAACCACAACCTCAAGGAGCTTTCCTGATGCGTCGTCACCTTCTCATGGCCGGGGCCATCGTTTCCCTCGGCTTTGCCACCGCCGGCCAGGCGCTGGCCGCTGAAACCCCCGAGACCCTCTGCAAGGGCGGCCAGCTGGTCCAGGTGCGGGTGAACACACTGAAGGGCGCCGACAAGGCCGCAGCCTATGACACGGCCGCCAGCAACCACATTGGCTGGTACCGCAGCAAGGGCATCACCCAGAACCGCCTGCTGGTCGGCCCGGTGCTGGTGCGCAATGCCGACGGCAGCTGGTCAAATTCGGCCAACGAGCGCGTGTCGATCCACATGAACGCACCCCGCGTACCCGCTGACAAGCGCGATGCGGCCTGGGATGCTTATGTTTCGGCGTATCGCGCCACCTCGGACATTTCGACCGAGAAGTTCGCCTGCGTGCGCGAGCCGAAGTAGTCACGGCACGGATGAGGGCTCCGCGAGTCGCGGAGCCCCTAGTCGTCCAGCGCCGACTCGGCGGCTGCCCGCAGCGCCTCGAACACCAGGGCGTGATGGCGCTCGACATCGTCCGACAGGGCCGGCGCGAACTCGATATGACGCGCGCCCACCTGCAGCAGGCCCCCGGCCTCGCCATCGGCCAACAGCCGGGTCACGTGGGTGCGTGAGACGAAGCCGGCGCGGCCCAGCGCAGTCCGCGAAAAGGCGCAGGCCTCCAGCAATCGCGCGCGACCGGGGCGCTGGGCGATGATCAGCCAGTCCAGCAGGCGAACCCCGCCATCGCGTTGGAGGAACAGGTCCACAGGCCGCGGCGGCCCGGCGAAGAGATCGGGACGGCTGGCGGTCAATATGCCCAGTCGCGCGAAGAGCCCTCGACGGAAGTCGGGCGTCTCCAATCGCGGGATCGCGGGCGCGATCTCCGGCGCCAGCCGCACAACGGACGCCAGGTTGAGCGCCGTGCTGCGGATCATCTGGTCCAGGAACCGCGGCGTCAGTATCAGCCGGGCGGTCGGCGACCGAGGGACCCCTGCGAGCGGTACGATCAACCCGTTCATCTCGCAGCATTCGAGATAGCCCAGGACGCGGCCGCGGCTGCACGCGCGGTTGGTGCTGGCCGCATGAATCAGGCCTGCGGCGGTCAGGCCTCCGGGCAAACTATCCAGCACCAGGGCCGCGCCCGTCAGGGCTGAGCGCCCCAGATCGCTGATCAGCCACCGGCCGAGCAGAGGCAGAGCGCCGTAGAAGTCCAGGTTCGCCCGGGCGTGCGCTTCCACCACGCTGCGGAAATCCGGGTGCGCGCGCAGGCGCTCGAAAGCGGCGGGCGCGAAGGGGGCGTCCCGGTCGGGAACTCGCGGGCGTGGCGCTGCTTTCAACGGCAATTCCTCCTCGGTGCGAGAAAGGTTCAGCTTGAAGGTTCGGCTGGAGTTTTTGGGCTTCCGTCTCGGACATCTACTCCCGTTACACGAGCGTTGCCCCTGTCAACACTTTCTGATTTCCGCTCTCGCTCCGCGCCCCCCACTGTCGATGAGGCCGCAGCTGCCTTTTCGGCGTGCCAGGCGTTGGATATTTCGGCCTGACGGCGTTTCCAGCGGGCCCGGAGGGATTCGGGCCGGTCGGGGTAGCGCGCCTCGGTGAATACGGCGTCCGAGATGCGATCCGTCCGGAAGTTGCGGAAATCCTGGCGCAGCTCGCACCAGCCGACGATGTGACGCGTGGTCTCGTGATAGCCGATGGCGAAGGGCCAGATGGTGCGGTGGCTGTCGCGCTCCTGCTCGTCGCGGTAGGTGATGGTGAGCTTCTGGCCGCCGCGGATCGCCGCGCGCACGCGGGGCATGTCCACATTGTCCGGGGTCGTCCGCCAGCTGGGCGCGGCGCGGGTGAGCGGCTCCAGCACCAGGGGGCGCAGGGTCTCGGGGATGACCGCGCCGATCTTGGCGATCAGGTCCTGGGCGGCGCGGCTGAGCACCGGATCCCCGCGGGCGACCACCATCTGGGCGCCGAGCACGGCGGCCTCGACCTCGTCCTGGGTCAGCATCAGGGGCGGCATGTCGAAGCCGTCCTCGAGGATATAGCCGACGCCGGCCTCGCCGCGGATCGGGGTGCGCTGGCCGATCAGGTCGGCGATGTCGCGGTAGACGGTGCGCCTGGAGGTTTCGAGCTCCTCGGCGATCGCCTGGGCGGTAACCGGGTGGCGACCCCGGCGCAGGATCTGGACGATCTGAAACAGGCGGTCGGCGCGTCGCATGGGGCTGGTCGGCAGACTACCCCCAATCAATCCTGCAAGAAAGGCGCCGCCGGATGCGCCGCGTTAACCTGTCAGTCGGGTTCAGCCCCTAGCTTGGCTTCAGGAATCATACCCTCGGGGGCAATCGGTTGGCGCTTGGCGCACGTCTAGAGATTCGGCAGGGGCAGGGGCTGGTCATCACGCCCCAGCTGCAGCAGGCGATCAAGCTGCTGCAGATGTCGAATCTTGAGGTCGAGGCCTTCATCGACGCCGAGCTGGAACGCAATCCGCTGCTGCAGCGCGACGAGGCTGACCAGGATGCCGGGCCGGCCGCGGAGGCCGACGGCCCGGTCGTCGCCGAGCAGGTGGCCGACGCCGAAGCCCGCGCTGACCTGGACGCCACGCATGACGATGTCTCGCCCGGCGAACGCGCCACCGGCGATGCGCCCGAAGCCGCCGCCGACGCGGGCGGCGCCATCGACTGGTCGAAGGCCGGATCCGGCGGCAGCTTCGACCAGGACGGCGAGGGCTTCGAAAGCCGGCTGTCACGCGAACTGACGCTGTCGGAACATCTGCAGGCCCAGCTGGCGGCCTCGGGGCTGTCCCCCGCCGAGACCGTGATCGCCGGCGTGCTGATCGATGCGGTGGACGAGAGCGGCTATCTGCGGGCCGACATCGAGGAGGTGGCGGAACGGCTGGGGTGCGAGGCGGCGCTGGTGGAGGCAGTGCTGGGCGTGGTCCAGGGCTTCGATCCCGTCGGCGTGGCGGCCCGCGATGTCCGCGAATGCCTGATGATCCAGCTGAAGGATCAGAACCGCTACGATCCGGCGATCGCCGCCCTGCTGGACAACCTGCCCCTGCTGGCCCGGCGCGACCTCACGGCGCTGCGCAAGATCTGCGGCGTGGACGACGAGGATCTGCGCGAGATGATCGCCGAGATCCGCGGCCTGACGCCAAAGCCGGGCGCTGCGTTCGGCGGTGAGCCCACGTCGCCGGTTGCACCCGATGTCTTCGTGCGCGAGGGCGCCGGCGGGCTCTGGCATGTGGAGCTGAATTCCGACGCCCTGCCGCGCGTGCTGATGGATCATCGCTATCACGCCCGCGTTTCAGGCCAGTCGCGCAGTGACCAGGAGAAGACCTTTGTCGCCGACTGCCTGGCGCAGGCCAGCTGGCTGATCAAGAGCCTGGACCAGAGGGCGCGGACCATTCTGAAGGTCTCCTCCGAGATCGTCCGCCAGCAGGACGCGTTCCTGGCGTTCGGCGTGCAGCACCTGCGGCCGCTGAATCTGAAGACCGTGGCCGACGCCATCGGCATGCACGAATCGACGGTCAGCCGCGTGACCTCGAACAAGTACATCGCCACGCCCCGGGGCGTCTTCGAGATGAAATTCTTCTTCACCTCGGCCATCGCGTCTTCCGAAGGCGGCGAGGCGCACTCGGCGGAAGGCGTGCGCGACCGGATCCGCCGGCTCATCGACGGGGAGACCCGCGAGGCCGACGTGCTGTCCGACGACCGGATCGTGGAACTGCTCAAGAGCGACGGCGTTGATATCGCGCGCCGGACGGTGGCCAAGTATCGCGAGGCCATGCGCATCCCGTCGTCCGTTGATCGACGGCGGATGCTGAAGGAGCCCGCCTGACGATATTCCGCCCCCCACCACTTGGCGGGGAGCGACGGAAACGCCAGATGGACGTTAGATGCCCAATGCCTCGACCAACCAGCTTCCGCTTTCCGCCGTCCTGCTCGAGATCGCCGCTCATGGCGAGGCGCAGATTTCCGTAGCCGAACTGACCCAGATGTTTGGCGGCCGCGCGATCGGGGCCTTGCTGTTTATCTTCGGGCTGGTGTGCGTCCTGCCGCTGCCGCCAGGGTCGACGACGATTCTGGGCGTCCCATTGCTGCTGCTCGCCCCGCAACTGCTGATCGGAGCGTCAGCGCCCTGGCTGCCCCAGGGCGTCAAGCGCCGCACCTTTCCCACCGCGGGACTGAAAGCCGGCCTGCCGCGCGTGATCCCCTGGCTGCAGAAGATCGAAGCCGTGTCCCGGCCCCGGCTGGTGCTGCTGTTCAGCCCGGTGGGTGAGCGCCTGATCGGCCTGGTCTGTACGGTGCTGGCCGTGGTGTTGATCCTGCCCATCCCGCTTGGCAACGTCCTCCCCGGGCTGGCGGTGACCTTGCTGGCCTTTTCCCTGATCCAGCGCGACGGGCTGATCGCCCTGATCGGCTTCGCCGTGGCCGTCACCAGCGCCAGCGTGCTGGTGCTGGCGGCTCACATTCTCGTCAACATGATCCACCAGGCGATACACATCCTGTCACCGGCTTGACACATAGCCACCAGCGGAGCGTTGATCCTCCCATGCAAGTTCATGTCACGGGCAAACACGTAGATGTCGGCGAAACGCTGCGAACGCGGGTTTCCGACGAGATATCCAGCAACATCTCCAAGTACTTTGACCGCGCCGGCGGGACCGCCGATGTGGTGGTCAGTCGCGAAGGCAGCTTCTTCCGGGTCGATTGCGCCGTGACCCTGGCGTCGGGCCAGCAACTGACCACACACGGCGTCGGCAGCGACGCTCATGTGGCCTTCGATGCGGCCATGGACAAGATGACCAAGCGGGTCCGCCGCTACAAGAACCGGCTGAAAAGCCATCATACCCAGGCGCTCGCCAAACAGGCCGAGAGCGCCGCCTATTTCGTGATCGCCGCCAGCGATGACGATGATGAGACCGACGAAATGCCGCCCAGTGACGGTATGGCCGAACCGATCATCATCGCCGAAACCGAGCGCCCGGTGCGTTCGATGACGGTTTCTATGGCGGTCATGGAAATGGACCTGACTGAAACTCAAACAATTGTGTTCCGAAACGCCGCGCACGGCGGACTTTCGGTGGTATATCGCCGCCCCGACGGCAACATCGGCTGGATTGATCCGGAACGGACCAGGGTCCGTACTGGATGAGGGGAGGGGCCCGGTCCGGCCCACGGATGGTTTTGACGGCTCGCAGGCGCACCGCCCTCCCCGGCGCGCCCGGGCCAGGGTTAGATCTTCAGGCTATGAACATCGGCGAATTGCTGGATCGCACCGCGATCTCCGTGCGTGTGGGCGCCACCGACAAACACAAGGCCCTGGCGGTGATCGCCGAGATGGCCGCGCGCAGTTTCAGTCTCGATGCCGGCGATGTGCTGGACGCGCTGCTTGAGCGTGAGGCCGCAGGGTCTACCGGGGTGGGGTATGGCGTGGCCGTGCCGCATGCCCGGCTGGACGGCCTGGGCCGCATGCGCGGCGTGTTCATACGTCTTGAGAGCCCCATCGAGTTCGGCTCGGTGGACGACCAGCCGGTTGATCTGCTGTTTGCGCTGTTTGCCCCGGCCAATGCCGGCGCCGAGCATCTGAGGGCGCTGGCCAAGGTGTCGCGCCTGCTCCGTCAGGCTGGCCTGCGCGAACACCTGCGCAAGGCGACCTCGGCAGATGCGCTGTACGCCTTGCTGGTTCAGGATGCAGCGGTCAGGCCTTCGGCGGCCTGACCGGCGACGTCAGTGAACTGAAACGGGCGCCAGTTCATGGGCGAGCGCCGCCGCCATGGCCGCGTTGCGATCGGTCAGAATCGCCAGCCGCTCGCCGTTCGCGCGATGTACGGCATAGAGGATCTGGTCGGGCGCCAGATTGCCCTCGATCTTGATCGATGGCACGCTGGCGAGCACCTCGGCGCCCAGGATCGGCCGGACATAGACCAGGTCGGGGCCGCCAAGAGCGGCGAAGTCTTCGGGAGAGAACACAGGTGTCATCATGACCACCTCCTTGAGATTACAGGGTCAGACCGACGTCCGGATGGGGATCGTCAGAACGCGTTTGGCAGGCTCGGGCCGCGCCAGATCGATGTGCAGCAGGCCATGCTCCAGCAGGGCCGCATCCACCTGCATGCCGTCCGCCAGCACGAAGCTGCGGATAAAGCCGCGCGCGGCGATGCCGCGATGCAGGTAGGCGTCCTCGGCTTTTCCGGCTGCGCCCTCACGCTTGCCGGCGATCACCAGATGGCGGTCCTCGACGGTGACCTGTAACTGGTCCGGCGAGAAACCCGCGACAGCCAGGGTAATCCTCAGGCCGCCGTCGCCGCGATCCTCGACGTTGTAGGGCGGATAGCTCTCGGCGGCCGCCTTGGCGGCGCGTTCGATCAGCGTTCGGGTGTGCTCGAAGCCCAGCAGGAACGGGCTGTCGAAAATCACGTTGCGGTTCATTCAGGAGCCCTCACAAAAGCGACTCTCCGGTCACGCCACCCGGGTTCGGCCTGGCGCGACTGGATATGTCCCATGTGGGAACCGTGAGCGGGAATATCAACGTGCGGGTGTCGAGCCCTCGGTGCGCTCGGCGATCAGCAGGATCGAAACGCCGAACGGCAGATCAACATGCTTCAGAAGATGCGCCTCGAAGGCGAAGAGGCGCCTCAGAAGACCGTTAAGCGCTTCCGGCGGTTCAGAATCGTCGCTTCCGCCGCGTTGGCCGGTCAGGGTCTTCGCCAGCCGGGCTGCCGCGATGGGCGGAAACAGCACCGTGTTGAAATGGGTGGCGCGCCGGATTTTCAGGCCCGCCGCCTCGAACAGTTGGCGATAGGCGGGCAGGTCGTAGCGGCGCTTGTGATGATGCTGAACGTCGTGCTCGCTCCACATCCAGGGACAGGCCGGCACCGTGGTCACCAGAAACCCGCCCGGCTTGACCAGACCCGCCAGCGCGGCGACAGCACCGGCGTCGTCCTCGACATGTTCGACCACATCAAAGGCGGCGACGAGATCAAACGGTGGACCCAGATCAGGCAGGCCGTCGGGCAGCAGTCCAGCATGGATACTCAGGCCGGAGCGTTCCGCCGCATGGGCCCGGGATTCCGGGTCGGGCTCCAGGGCCTGCACCGCGCCGAACCCGGAGAGCATGGCGAGATTCCCGCCTGGCCCGCAGCCGACCTCCAGGATCCTTGCCGCCGACGGCAGAGACAGGCGAGTGATCTCCGCAGCCAGGATCTGACGCCGGGCGGCGAACCACCAGTGGGTTTGCTCAAGGGCGCGCATGCGCGCGTAGGTGTCACGTTCCATGGCTCAGCCAACACCCGGGTTCGGCGTCCCGCGAACCGGCCTGAAGATCACATAGCGCATGATGATGAAGTTCCAGATCGCGATCAGGATCGCGATCAGCACTTCGGCCGCCAGATAGGGGGCGTGCAGAAACTCCACCATGCCGTAGAGCAGCCCCGCGTTGATCGCCGAGTTCGCCAGGAACAAGGTGATGAACGCCAGCAACTGGGGGCCGGTTGCGCCCGCGCTGTGCGCCCGGAAGGTCCACAGCTTCTGCAGGCCGAAGCTGACAAAGAACGACACGACCGAGGCAATCAGCACCGAGTGAACGTACCAGAGGCCCGCATACTCCGTCAGCACGAACAGGGTTCCGAACAGGGTTAGCGCGGCGCTGACGCCCGAGACGCCAAACCGCACCAGCATCACAAGCGTGGCCCGGGTGTGCGGCGGAACATCCTCTCGCCAGGTCCGGGCAAGGGACCGGATCACGTGTCGTCGAACCCGACGCGCTCGCGCACCAGATAGATCGGCCGGCCCTTCACCTCCTGATACATCCGCCCGATGTACTCGCCGAGCACGCCGAGTGCGATCATCTGCAGGGCGAAACCGAACAGGATCACCACCATCAGCGACGCATAACCCGGCACGCTTCGGCCACCGACCAGGACCTGGGTGACAATCACGGCGGCGAATCCGAGGGCCAGGAAGGCGGCCAGTACGCCCACGCCGGTCCAGACCTTGAGGGGCACGGTGGTGAAGGCCGTCAAGCCGTCGACGGCGAAGCGGATCAGGCCGAAGTAGCGCCAGGATGTCTCCCCCGCCGCCCGCGCCGGCCGCACATAGGGCACGCCCACCTGCCGGAAGCCCACCCAGGCGAACAGACCCTTCATGAACCGGTTGCGCTCGGGCAACCGGGCCAGCGCCGTCACCACAGCGCGATCCATCAGGCGGAAGTCACCGGTGCTCTCGGGAATCGGGTAGTCCGAAAGCCGGTTGAACAGCCGGTAGAAGGCGCCGGCGCTGAAGCGCTTCATCGGGGTGTCGCTGGCCCGGTCGGCGCGGACGCCGTAGACCACGTCATAGCCCTGTTCCCACAGACTGATGAACTCGCCGATCAGCTCCGGCGGGTCCTGCAGATCGGCGTCCAGGGGCACCACCATGTCGCCGGTGGCGGCCTCGATCCCGGCGGTGAGCGCGGCCTCCTTGCCGAAGTTGCGGGTGAGCGCGACCAGCCTGAGGCGTGGGTCGCCAGCGGCCCGGGCGACGAGCCGGGCATAGGTGTCGTCGCGGCTGCCGTCGTCCACGCAGACGATCTCGAGGTTCACCCCCAGCGGCGCCGTCGCCGCGTCAATCCGCTGGAACAGCAGATCAAGCCCGGCGGCCTCATCGTGCATGGGTATGACCAGGCTGAGGGTGCGCCCGGCGCGGCTGCGGGTGGAGGTTGGCGGTGGCGTCACCGGCTCATCGCCCCTTTGGCCGCAGCATCAGCCCGAGGCTGACCACCATGATCAGCAGACAAAGGATGCTTGAGGGGAAGATGTAGCGGGCGTCGGCTGCCGGTCCGGCCAGGAACAGCAGCGCCGGATAGCCAAAGGCGCCCGCCAGCAGGGCCAGCATCAGCCAGGCCAGAGGGCGTACGGCGGCGGCGGCCATCAGGCCCAGCCCCGCGGCCAGCACATAAAGCCATGCCGGGCGTCGCGCGGTTTCGTCGGCGTGCATCCCGATGTAGCGGGTGACGGCCCGGGAGGCCTCGGGATTCTGCAAAGCCAGTCCAAAGGTGTTGGCGTCGATCGCGCCGTGGGTGGGATAGAAGACGCCAGCCTTGGCCAGGCCCATCTGCTCGACCGTCACGGCGGCCCGGTGGGCGATGTAGCATCCGGGCTCGCGCAGGATCACCGGCGCCCAACTCTGCTGGATCTGGCCCTGGGCGTCGGTTTCCAGCATCGGCGGTACGCCTGGCTTGGGTTCCAGCGTCATCAGCAGGTGGCGCGGATCATAGGCGCGGCGGATCTGGGCCACAGTGATCGGCTTGCCGTTGGTGACGGCCCGGGGGAGGTAGTTGTATCCCGCACAGGCGGAAATTCCGATCAGGTCGAACTCCTGGGTGGCCACGAAGTTCTGGGCATCGGGTAGCGGAAGCAGGTCGGGCAGCCGCCACTGACTGGACGCCCAGACCCCACCCAGTCCCAGGACAACCATCAGCAGGGCCGCGGCGCGCGCGGGCCAGGCCCGGTCGCGGTTCAGGAACGGCCGCCACACCATCAGCATCATCGCCGGCGCCAGCAGGACAAACGCGTTGTAGCGAAGGCCAATGGACAGCGACATCGCCACCACGCCCAGCATCAGCAGCGGGATGGATCGCGCCTGCGCCGCCGCCAGCCACAGCCCCAGACCCAGCAGGGCGAAACCGGCCGTGGGCACATCACGCCACTGCGCCATCAGCGTGCCCAGCAGCGCCGGTACAAAGACCAGCCCGCCGGCGAAGAACAGGCAAAGCACCCAGGCCAGCGTCCGGCGTGCGGTCAGCACATGGATCGTCAGGCCCGCGCCGAACAGCAACACAAACGTCTGCGTCAGGAACAGGCCCCAGCTCTCGGCGCCGAGCATCCGGCTTACCTGGAACATGTAGGTGTGCAGGGGCGGCCAGAGCGCTGTGCGGACACCGAAGAGCGCCTGCTCGTAGGCCAGCAGCGAGTCGTACGACATGTAGCCCGGCCAGCTGGGATAGCAGGCAAGGCCGGTCAGGATCGCGCTCAATGCGGTCAGGGCCAGCCAGGGCGGCCTGTTCAGGATGGATCCCGATCCCGACACGTCCGTCTCACTCCACCGGGGTCTTGAACCCCCAAGGTCACTGATCAGAACTCGATATGCCCCAGCACGCACACGCTGTCGTCGCCGGTGACGCCATAACCGTCCAGAGGGCCCCTGGTGAGCGCAATATCGGCATTCCAGCCGGTATTGGGGTCAGTGATCTCCGGCACGGCGGTGGGCACGTCCGTGCGGCTTACCCCGCCCTCGCCGCCGCCGACGATCCGGAATGTAGCGTCCACCAGCACCACCCGCTCAATGCGCGCCTTGCGCCCGATGTCCCAGCCCCAGCCGTGGATCTGAACGCCGGCGGGCGCGCCGGTGTACTTCTTCTGGACGACGTCGGTGTTGCCCTTGCAGATGCCGCTCTGCGGGAACGCGGCGCGCAGGGTCTTGCCCAGCAGGGGCTGGACCCATGCGGGCGCTGCGGGCGTTCCTGTGGTCTCGACCTTGTCCTTGACCGGCGCGCCGGCGGCGACCTTGGCCGGCGGCGGTTCGCGCCACTTGGGCTGGTCGCACGCGCTGAGGCCCAGCAGGGCGGCCAGGGCGGGGGCGATGGCAAACGGGGCGTGGTTCATGGCCGATGTTTACGCCGCGCCTCCCATGCCGCGCAACCGCAACGCGGCGACCGGTGACGTGACTTTCGCTTCAACCCTGACGCCGAAGTCGCCCTAGTGAGACAGCATCAGGGGGACGATGGGATTGTGCAACATGTGCTCGGTCGCCCCGCCGAGCACGAACTCGCGGAACCTGGACTGGCCATAGGCCCCCATCACGAGCAGGTCCGCAGAAGACTCGGCGACATATTTTTCGAGAACTGCGCCGATCCGGTTTCCCGCGGCATCGATCTCGACCGCCCTGGCCTCAATGCCGTAGGCCTTGAGGTGGCGTACCGCTTCCGCGCCGACGCCGGCATATGTGACCGACTTCTCATTCGTCACCGACAGCACGACCACGTCCTTTGCCTTCGACAGCATGGGCAGGGCGTCGGCCATGGCGCGCGCCGCCGCACGGCTCCCGTCCCAGGCGAGAACGACAGTTCCAAGCTCCCGGGTTGGCAGGTCGGCAGCGCCCGCCCGGAAGAGCAGCACGCTGCGCCCCGATCCAAAGATCACGGTTTCGGCGACGCTGCGTTGGCCGTCAGTGAGTTCCGCCAGCGGCACAATGCAGATATCCCGGGTCCGGGCGTGTTCCGCGATGTTTGCTCCGACCAGGTAGAGGTCTGCGCGTCGGGAGACGATCGCCCCGAAGACGCCTGCCGCCTTCGCCTGCGTCGTAAAGTAGTCGAGCCGCGCCCTGCAGGCCTCCGCGCTCTTGCGCTCTTCATCATGCGCCATACCGCTCAATCCGATCAGATAGTCGGCGACCCGGTTGCTGACAGCTGGAATGTCGACCTCGATGGCTATGGCGCTGATCGTCCCGCCGATCACCGCTGCGAAGCTCACCGCCTGATCGATGGCGTCTGTCGACGTGGGGTCCGGATAGCTGTTGATCTGAAGCAGAATATCCTTGAACGACATGGTCGGCTCTCCTTTTCCGGCCTCGCTGGCTTCCTCCCTGATGCCATGTCGCGACGCGCCAGCCTTTGATCGACGTCACACCGGCGCGCCACATGGCGCTTTACAATAGCTCCCACAGAGCCTAGCCCGGACCCGCTCTCGGGGAGTAGCCGTCCGCGTAAAAGCGGAGCGCACGTCAACACACTTGGCCTTGCGGCCATGGCGGGCGAGACGGATCAGTTGATCCGGATTGGCGAGACCGACGATGCTGACCTCCGGCTACTGGGCCTGCGGGGGTGTGGCGTCGTCGTGTTCACATGGCCCCGGAGATCTCAATTGGAAACCATCCTCGTTTCGTCCGGCATCGTCGCCCTCGCCGAAATCGGCGACAAGACGCAGCTGCTGGCGATCATCCTGGCGGCCAGGTTCCGCAAGCCGTTTCCGATCATTCTCGGCATCCTGGTGGCGACCCTGCTGAATCACGGGGCGGCGGCGACCCTGGGCTTTCTGGTGTCGCAGTGGCTGCAGGGGACACTGTTCCAGACCCTGGTGGGCGTGGCCTTCATCGTGATGGCCGGCTGGGCGCTGATCCCGGACAAGGAAGACGACGGCGGGGTTGGAAAGATGGCGCAGAGCGGCGTGTTCCTCACCACCCTTGTGGCCTTCTTCCTGGTGGAAATCGGCGACAAGACCCAGATCGCCACCTCGCTGCTGGCGGCGCGCTTCCATGACATCGTGCTGGTAACGATCGGCACCACCCTGGGCATGATGGCGGCCAATGTGCCCGCGGTCCTTCTGGGCGAGGCCGTCACGCGGGTGGTTCCGCTGAAGTATGTGCGGATGGGCGCGGCGGTGGTGTTTGCGATCCTCGGGGCCTGGGTGCTGCTGGTGACCTACAGGGTGCTGTGATCGCGGGGTGTTCTATCTCTGGGAAGGCGGGTTCATAGGAGAGGCTCACGTCGTCGCGTAACGCCTCACGACACGACCTGACTTCGGCCTCCGTCCGCGAGTGATCCCGCCGCCAACTTCAAAAGGCGAACGCGCGCCTAGTCGAACCGGCGAGGCCTCCGCAGAAGGTCCTCCATGTGCCGGGCCCCATGCAACACGCGCCAGATCGCGATGCCGTCGCCGTCTGCAAGCGGCTCGTAGAAGATGACGTAGGGCCTCACGACCAGGCTGCGGGGGCTGCCTTCGAACTCCGCCCGCTCCCGGCCGATGTAGGGCGCCGACGCCACCACCTCCAGTGCACCGTAGATGCGGGCGAGGAAGGTATCGGCGATGGCGGGCGAACTCTCGTTCGCGATGTAGGCCCAGATGTCGAGAAGGTCGGATCGCGCCAGAGGCGCGCGCAGTATGCGGGCCATGAAGCGTTGAAGCCGTTACCGCCCAGCTCGCGCGTCGCGCAACAGCATGTCCAGCGGCTCGAGCGGCGTTGCCTCGCCGCGCGTGACCTGCGCGCGTCCGGCCGCCAGTTTCGCGGCCACTTCATCGAAGTTGTCGGCCAGGAACTGGTCAATCTCAGCGTCCGTGTCCGGAAGCGCAGCCTTCTGTACGTTGTTCGCTCTGGCGGTCATGAGCACCGTTTAGCACATCCCGGCGGACACCCCAAAAGGCGAAGGCCCGCAGCGGTGACTGCGGGCCTTCATGGTGGAGCTTAGCGGAGTCGAACCGCTGACCTATTGCATGCCATGCAATCGCTCTACCAGCTGAGCTAAAGCCCCGAAGATTTCGGGTCGTCCCAGGGGGCTGGCCCCCCGGGAAGGCGCGGAACCTATTCAAAGCGTCCCCTGCGATCAAGCCCGTATGTCAGGCTTTTTTCGCAAGAGGACATTCTGCCGTCCGTCAGCGGTCGTCGTCGCCGTCCGGAAGGCCTTCGATTTCCGACTCATCGAAGTCGTCGTCGTCCTCATCTTCCAGGAACGGAACGTCGGCGTCGTCCTCGACTTCTTCCTCGTCGGTGAACTCGCCAAGGTCCTCGGAGACGGCGGCCGGCTCCACGGCGTCGTCGTCATCGTCAACGTCGCCGGCAAGGGTCGGGTCGTTGACGACCTCGTCCAGCTCTGGCGTGACGGCGTCCTCTTCGTCTTCGTCCTCGTCGGTTTCCTTGGCGACCACCTGATCCTCGGCCTCCTCGGCCTCGGGCACGATGGAGCGGGCGCGGACGCGACGGTTGCGCACGGCTTCATCGGGGTCAAAGTCATGCGCGCACTTCGGGCAGTGCGCCGGGCGTTTACCCAGGTCGTAGAACTTAGCCTGGCAGTTCGGGCAGATTTGCTTGGTGCCCAGTTCCGGATTGGCCAAAGGCGGCGACCCTCTTAAAATTATATGTGGTTGCGCGGAAAAGCGGCGTCCCTTGCCACGCGACGGGGCGGCTGTCAAAGCATCCCGCCTCGGCATTTCCCCATTCGACAAGGCATCTTCGGCATATGACCGCGGCCCACCTCACCGCACGGCGCGCAGGACCTCTCAAAGGGACCGTCCGCGCGCCAGGGGACAAATCCATCAGCCACCGGGCGCTGATCCTGGGCGCGCTGGCGCAGGGCGTGACCGAGATCGAGGGCCTGCTGGAGGGCGACGACGTCAAGCGTACGGCCGCCGCCATGTCCGCTTTCGGGGCTGGCGTGGAGCGTCTGGGCGAGGGGCGCTGGCGGGTCGAGGGTCGCGGCGGCTTCGCCGAGCCCGCCGATGTGGTGGACTGCGGCAATGCCGGCACCGGCGTGCGCCTGATCATGGGGGCGGCGGCCGGCTTCGACATGTCGGTCACCTTCACGGGCGATGCGTCCCTGCGGGGGCGGCCCATGAACCGGGTGCTGAAGCCGCTGGGCGAAATGGGCGCCAGCTGGATCTGCCGGCAGGGCGGGCGACTGCCCCTGACGCTGAAGGGCGGAAACCTGAAGCACATCGCCTACCGGCTACCGGAACCTTCGGCGCAGGTGAAGTCCGCGGTGTTGCTGGCCGGGCTGCACGCGGCGGGGGGCGCCGAGGTGATCGAGCCCGAGGCCACGCGCGATCACACCGAGCGGATGCTGCGGGCCTTCGGCGCGGAGGTGGAGGTGCGCGACGAGACCGACGGGCGCCGTATCGTCCTGCCGCCCGACCAGAAACTTGTCGGAACCCGCATTCACGTACCGGGCGACCCGTCCTCCGCAGCCTTCCTGCTGGTGGCCGCCCTGGTGACGCCGGGGTCGGAGGTGACCGTGCAGGGCATGTTGCTGAACCCCTTGCGGATCGGCCTGCTGGACACGCTTGGCGAGATGGGCGCTGACCTGTCCGTGACCAATGTCCGTGACGAAGGCGGCGAGACGGTCGCCGACGTGACCGCCCGCCACTCCGACCTCGAGGGTGTCGAGGTGCCGCCGGAGCGGGCGCCTTCGATGATCGACGAGTACCCGATCCTGGGCGTGGCTGCGGCCTTCGCCCGCGGCAAGACCGTCATGCGCGGCATCGGCGAGATGCGGGTGAAGGAAAGCGACCGGATCGCCCTGATGGCGGCGGGGCTTTCGGCCTGCGGCATCGGCGTCGAGGAGGAGGCCGAGACCCTGACGGTGGTCGGCGCCAAGCAGGGCAATCATCTGGTGGCCGGCGGCGCCGGCGTCACCACCCACGGCGATCATCGCATCGCCATGAGCCACCTGATCCTGGGCCTGGCCGCGGAAAGACCGGTCTCCGTGGACGAGCCCGGCATGATCGCCACCAGCTTCCCGGGGTTTGTGAACCTGATGCGGGGGCTGGGTGCGGACATCGAGGGGGCATGACCCCCGCCTTCGTCATCGCCGTGGACGGTCCTGCGGCGTCCGGCAAGGGCACGGTGGCTACGCGGCTGGGGCGGGAGCTGGGTCTGCCGGTGCTGGATACCGGCCTGCTTTACCGGGCCGTGGGCGTGTTGACGGAGGGCGCGGGGGAAGACCCGGATGATCCGGCGGCCGCTACAGCAATCGCCACGCTGCTGACCGCCGAGCGGCTGGAGGATCCTGCGCTTCGCACCCGGGCGGCGGGCGAACTGGCCAGCCGGGTGGCGATCCACGCGGGGGTGCGGGCGGCCCTCCTGGATTTCCAGCGCGCATTCGCCCGTCAGCCCGGCGGCGCCGTGCTGGACGGCCGGGACATCGGCACGGTGATCTGTCCGGAGGCGCCGGCGAAGCTCTATGTCACGGCGACGCCGGAAGTGCGCGCCGGACGCCGCTGGAAGCAGCTGACCGGCCAGGGCGAGGTCGTGAGTTTCGATGATGTGCTGGCCGATATCCATCGACGCGACGCCCGTGACGGCGGCCGTGACAATGCCCCGCTCCGGCGCGCCGACGACGCCGCCTTGCTCGACACCACTGAAATGTCTATAGAGCACGCCGCCGATGCGGCCCGCCGTATCGTTGAGGCGGCGCGCGCCCGTTGGGAGAAATCCCGGTCCGGGTAATCCAAACGCGCCTTTCCCTCTGACGTCTGCGGGCAAATTTCCCGGCGTGAGGTCTTCCTCGCGCCTTCGGTTGCAACCCTTAACCCGACGTCGGGACTCCGTCCGATCGCAATTGCGGTGCGGATCTCGCGTCATTTGAAGATGAAAGACCCTATGGCTGACGACATGAGCCTCTCTCCCTCCCGCGATGATTTCGCAGCACTGCTCGACGAGTCCCTTGGCGGACGTGACTTCATGGAAGGCCAGGTGGTCCACGGACTGGTTGTGGCCATCGAGAAGGACTTCGCGATCATCGACGTTGGTCTGAAGACCGAAGGCCGGGTTTCGCTGAAGGAATTCGGCATCGGCGACGGCGAGAGCCGCGATCCGCCGAAGGTCGGCGACTCGGTCGAGGTGTTCCTGGAACGCGTCGAAAACGCCATGGGCGAAGCCGTCATCAGCCGCGAGAAGGCTCGCCGCGAAGAGGCCTGGACGCGTCTTGAAGTCGTCTATGAAAAGAACGAGCCGGTGATGGGCGCCATCGTCGGCCGCGTGAAGGGCGGCTTCACCGTCGACCTGGGCGGCGCCTCGGCGTTCCTGCCGGGTTCGCAGGTGGATATCCGTCCCGTGCGCGACGTCGGCCCGCTGATGGGCAAGGAACAGCCGTTCGCGATCCTCAAGATGGACCGCCCGCGGGGCAACATCGTGGTCTCGCGTCGCGCGATCCTGGAAGAAGCCCGCGCCGAACAGCGCACCGAACTGGTCGGCCAGCTGCAGGAAGGCGAAGTCCGCGACGGCGTGGTCAAGAACATCACCGACTACGGCGCGTTCGTGGACCTGGGCGGCATCGACGGCCTGCTGCATGTCACCGACATGAGCTGGAAGCGCGTCAATCACCCCAGCCAGGTGCTGGCGGTGGGCGACACCGTCAAGGTGCAGATCGTCAAGATCAACCCGGACACCCAGCGCATCTCGCTGGGCATGAAGCAGCTCCAGTCCGATCCATGGGACGGCGTGGAAGCCAAGTATCCGATGGGCGCGAAGTTCACCGGCCGCATCACCAACATCACCGACTACGGCGCCTTCGTGGAGCTGGAAGCCGGCGTCGAGGGCCTGGTGCACGTCTCCGAAATGTCCTGGACCAAGAAGAACGTCCACCCGGGCAAGATCGTTTCCACCTCTCAGGAAGTGGATGTGGTCGTGCTGGACGTCGATCCGTCCAAGCGTCGCGTCAGCCTCGGCCTGAAGCAGGCCATGGCCAACCCATGGGAAGCCTTCGTGGCCACCCACCCGATCGGCTCGACCGTCGAGGGCGAAGTCAAGAACGCCACCGAGTTCGGCCTGTTCATCGGTCTGGAAAACGACATCGACGGCATGGTCCACCTGTCCGATCTGGACTGGGCGATCCCCGGCGAGGAAGCCATCGCCAAGTACAACAAGGGCGAGATGGTCAAGGCCCGCGTGCTGGACGTGGATGTCGAGAAGGAGCGTATCTCGCTCGGCATCAAGCAGCTTGGCGGCGACCCGATGCAGGGCGACACCTTCCGCAAGGGCCAGACCGTCACGGTCACGGTCACCGAGATCACCTCGGGCGGTATCGAGGTGAAGTTCGGTGAGGACGACGCCCCGATGTCGGCCTTCATCCGCAAGTCGGACCTGAGCCGCGACCGCGCCGATCAGCGCCCCGAGCGTTTCGCCGTCGGCGATCGCATGGACGCCCAGATCACCAACATCGACAAGGCTGCCCGCAGGGTTTCCCTGTCCGTGAAGGCCCTGGAAATGGTCGAGGAAAAGGAAGCCATCGAGAAGTTCGGCTCGTCCGACTCCGGCGCCTCGCTCGGCGATATCCTGGGCGCCGCGCTGCGCGAGAAGGCTCAGAAGGAATAGGCTTCACCACGGTGTGAAGCGACAGGACGGCGGATCGGGAAACCGGTCCGCCGTTTTTCTTGGCAAGACGCCTGAAAACGGCGCCGGCGCCCGGCCGCCCGGGTCGGGTTCGGATCACAGCGTTCGGGCTTGACCCCAAGGTGTTGAATTCCTTATTCCGCCTTGATCCGTGCGCGGGCTTCCTCCTATGGTCGCGCTGGTTCGAGGGGCCCCATGATCAAGTCTGAGCTCATCACAAAACTGGCGGAAGAGAACCCGCATCTGACCCAGCGCGATATCGAGCGCGTCGTCGGGGTAATTCTCGAGCGGATGATCCAGGCGCTGGAAGACGGTGGTCGCGTCGAGCTTCGTGGCTTTGGCGCGCTTTCCGTGCGCTCGCGTGAGGCGCGGGCCGGACGCAACCCCAGGACGGGTGAAACCGTGGATGTCCAGGCCAAGCACGTGCCGTTCTTCAAGAGCGGCAAGGAACTTCGAGAGCGCCTCAACGCCGACGACGAATAGCCCCTGTCTGGAGATTACATCATGACGATCGTGTCCGAGTTTCGTGAGTTCATCGCCAAGGGCAATGTGATCGATCTTGCCGTGGGCGTGATCATCGGCGGCGCCTTTGGCAAGATCGTCACCAGCATGGTCGACCAGATCATCATGCCGCCGGTCGGGTTGATGCTGGGCGGTCTGGACTTTTCCAAGCTGCAGTGGGTCCTGCGGCCCGACGACGCCGCAACCCCCACCTCGGAGTTGGTGGCGATCCAGTACGGCGCCTTCGTCAACACCATGATCCAGTTCCTGATCATCGCCTGGGTCGTGTTCCTGCTGGTCAAGGGCGTGAACAGCCTTCGTCGCGCGGAGGCCGCCGCCCCTGAGGCTGCGCCCGCACCCCCGGCCCAGGAGGTCCTGCTGGCCGAGATCCGTGATCTGCTGAAAAAGTAGCCGCTCAAACAGGTCTTGCGGCGACGAGGGTTAAACCCCTAATCCGCATCCATGACACCGGCGACCAAGATCTGCGGGGTTTCCACCCCCGAGGCCGTGCGCGCGACCGTCGAGGGCGGCGCAGCCTTCCTGGGATTCATGTTCTTCGCCAAAAGTCCGCGCAACATCGCGCCCGACGCCGCGAACCGGCTGGCGCCGCCGGCGCGGGCGGCCGGCGTGAAGATTGTCGCGGTCACGGTCGACCCGACCAACAACGAGATCGACGCCATCATGGCCGGCCTCGGCCCCGACCTGATCCAGCTCCACGGCAAGGAACCTCCGGCGCGGGTGCGCGAGATCGCCCAGCGAACCGGAAGCGGGATCATCAAGGTGATTGCGGTTGGCGAGGCCTCCGATGTGGACGCCGCCAGGGTTTACGAGCCGCTCGTCGAGCACCTGATGTTTGAAACCAGACCGCCGAAGGATGCAGACCGGCCCGGCGGCCTGGGCGTTACCTTTGACTGGACGCTGTTGAAGGGCCGGCGGTTCGAGCGGCCCTGGTTCCTGGCCGGCGGCCTCAATCCCTGGAATGTGGCCGATGCCGTCGCGGCATCCGGCGCGCCGATTCTCGACGTTTCCTCTGGCGTGGAGCGCGGTCCCGGACTAAAGGACCCCGCCTTGATCCAGGCATTTCTTGACGCCGCCCGCCGCGTCACGTGAGCTGATTGTGAACGCCCCGACCCGACCCAACGACTATACGGCCTATCCCGACGCTTCCGGACGCTTCGGCGACTATGGCGGCCGTTATGTTCCCGAGACCCTGATGCCGCTGGTCCACGAGCTGGACGCCGCCTACCGGGCGGCTAAGGCGGATCCGGCGTTCCAGGCCGAGCTGGACAGTTTCCTGACCCACTATGTGGGCCGGCCCTCGCCTCTGTACCTGGCAAGCCGGCTGACCGACCACTTCGGCGGGGCGAAGATTTATTTCAAGCGTGAGGAGCTGAACCACACCGGCTCGCACAAGATCAACAATTGCATGGGCCAGATTCTGCTGGCCCGCAGGATGGGCAAGACCCGGATCATCGCCGAGACCGGCGCGGGCCAGCACGGCGTGGCTTCGGCCACCGTCTGCGCCCGGTTTGGATTGCCGTGCATCGTCTATATGGGCGCGGTCGACGTTGAGCGGCAGAAGCCCAATGTCTTCCGGATGAATCTGCTGGGCGCCCGCGTCGAGGCGGTCACCTCGGGCTCGGCGACGCTCAAGGACGCCATGAACGAGGCCCTGCGCGACTGGGTCACCAATGTCCACGACACCTACTATTTGATCGGCACCGCAGCGGGCATGCATCCCTATCCGGAGATGGTGCGCGACTTCCAGTCGGTGATCGGTCGCGAGACCCGCGATCAGATGCTGGCTATGGAGGGCCGCCTGCCGGATGCGGTGGTGGCTTGCGTGGGTGGCGGTTCCAACGCCATCGGCATTTTCCACCCCTTCCTCAATGACGAGAGCGTCAAGCTGATCGGTATTGAGGCGGCAGGTGAAGGCATGGACACCGGACGCCATGCGGCCGCGATCAACGGCGGCCGTCCCGGCGTCCTGCACGGCAATATGACCTATCTGCTGCAGGACCGGGCGGGCCAGATCACCGAGGCGCACTCGATCTCCGCCGGCCTCGACTATCCCGGCATCGGACCCGAGCATTCCTGGCTGCACGATGTGGGACGCGCTTCCTACCTGACCGCCACCGACAATGAGTCCCTGGAAGCCTTCAAGCTTTGCGCCCAGCTTGAGGGTATCCTGCCCGCCATCGAGACCGCCCACGCACTTGCCCGGATTGGCGACATCGCCCGCGACGTGGGCAAAGGCGGCATCATCGTGCTGAACCTCTCGGGTCGCGGCGACAAGGATGTGGGCACGGTCGCGGCGCACCTGGGGATGCAGATTTGACCAAGGCGCGGATCGACGCCCGCTTCGCCGCGCTGAAGGCCGAGGGCCGGGCCGCGTTCGTGACCTATGTGATGGCCGGCGATCCGGACGCCGCGACGGCGCTTGAGATCGTGCGCGGGCTGCCGGGCGCAGGCGCCGACATCATCGAACTGGGCTTCCCGTTCTCCGACCCCCTGGCCGAAGGCCCACCGATCCAGCGCGCGGCGCAGCGGGCGCTGGCCAAGGGCATGACCCTGCAGGGCGTGCTGGATCTGGCCCGCGCCTTCCGTGAAGGCGACGCCGACACGCCGGTCATCCTGATGGGCTACACCAATCCGCTGCTCACCTGGGGCTATGAGGCCTTCGCCCGCGACGCGGCGGCCGCCGGGATCGACGGCATGATCGTCGTCGACTGCCCGCCAGAGGAGGCCGAGCCGCTGGCCGATGCCCTGGACGCCGCGGGGCTGTCGCTCATCCGCCTGGCGACCCCCACCACCGACGATGCGCGCCTGCCGGTGGTGATCCGCCGCACGTCGGGATTTGTCTACTATGTCTCCGTCGCGGGCGTGACCGGCGTCAAGTCGGCCGACGCCGCTGCGGTGGCGCCGCACGTCGAACGGGTGCGCAAAGCCTCCGGACTTCCGGTGGCGGTGGGCTTTGGGATCAAGACGCCGGAAAACGCCGCCGCGATCGCCCGTGTCGCCGATGGCGTGGTCGTTGGCTCGGCCCTGGTGGATGAGGTTGCCGAAGCCCTCGAACTGAACGAAGACGTGACCGGACGGGTCCTTTCCAAAGTCAATTCTCTGGCTAAGGCTGTACGTCTTGCGCGTCGGAGCCTAACGGCGGTTTGAAATCCATGGCGATGGCTGATCATCGAAACGACAAACCCGGTCGTCCTGCCCCGCGTGAACGTCGCGGCTGGCTGTCGCGTATCGCGCCCGGGGTGCGCAACTTCGCCAAGCGCGACACGCCGGAAAACCTCTGGGTCAAGTGCCCGGAGACGGGTGAGATGCTGTACCGTCCCGATCTGGAGGCGGCCCTGTGGGTCACGCCGTCCGGCCATCACATGCGGATCGGCGCCAAGATCCGGCTGGACGGAACCTTCGACGACGCGCGCTACGAGCGGCTGGTGACACCCTCGGTGGTGGAGGACCCCCTGGGTTTTCCGGACGACAAGTCCTACGGGGACCGTCTGAAGGCTGCCCGCAAGGCGACGGGTGAACAGGACGCCATGGCCGTCGCCTTCGGGCACATCGTGGGCCAGCCTGCGGTGGTCATCGTCCAGGACTTTGCGTTCATGGGCGGCTCGCTGGGCATGGCGGCGGGTGAAACCTTCATCATGGCCGCCAAGGAAGCTGTGAAGCGTCAGGTTCCGCTGGTGATCTTCACTGCCGCCGGTGGCGCGCGCATGCAGGAGGGCACGCTGGCCCTGATGCAGATGGCCCGCACCACCCTGGCGCTGAACGAGGTGAAGTCGGCGGGACTGCCCTATGTGGTGGTGATGACGGACCCGACCACGGGCGGGGTGACAGCCTCCTACGCCATGCTGGGTGATGTCCATCTGGCCGAGCCCAATGCGACGATCGGTTTCTCCGGTCGGCGGGTGATCGAGCAGACGATCCGGGAGACCCTGCCTCAGGGCTTCCAGCGTTCGGAGTTCCTGGTGGAGCACGGCATGATCGACCAGGTGGTCAAACGCGCCGACATCCCGGAAAAACTGAGCTCGATCCTCAAGACCCTCATGATGGGGCGCGAACGTCTTTCCGCCGCCTGACGCAATCTTCCCCGAGGTGACTGTCCTCCCCTCCCCCGGCGGGGGAGGGGGACCGCGGAACGCGGTGGAGGGGGCTGCCGTCGCACAGCGGCGGAGCGACCGCGCACGGCCCATTGTCGCTCTTGGGACGTGCACCGGGCTGAGACTGCCGGATGCGTGGCTCCCGGCGAGCCCCCTCCACCCCGCTTCGCGCGGTCCCCCTCCCCCGGCGGGGGAGGAGAATAAGGACTACTCCGGGGAGTGGACGCCATGACCTCCCTTCCCGCCGACCCCGGCTTCGATCCGATCCGCGCCTCCGATGCGGTGATCCAGCGGCTGCGCGCCAATCATCCGACCCTGATCGACCTCACGACCGGGCGGGTGGAACGGCTGCTGGCGGCGCTGGGCCGACCCGATCTGAAGCTCCCGCCGGTGATCCATGTGGCGGGCACCAATGGCAAGGGCTCTACCGTGGCCTTCCTGCGCGCCATCGGCGAGGCGGCGGGGCTGAGGGTGCATGTGCTCACCTCGCCGCATCTGGTGCGGTTTGCCGAGCGGATCCGGCTGGCTGGAAAGCTGATCACGGATGCTCAGCTCTCGGCCCTGATCGAGCGTGTAGAGACCGCTAATGCCGGCGAGGCGATCAGCTTTTTCGAGATCACCACGGTGCTGGCCTATCTGGCCTTCGCCGAAACGCCGGCGGATCTGTGCGTCGTGGAGGTCGGGCTTGGCGGACGCTTTGACGCCAGCAATGTGTTCGAGGCGCCTGCCGTCAGCGTGATCACGCCGGTGGACTATGATCACGTGGAGATGCTGGGCCCGGCGCTTTCCAATATCGCCTGGGAGAAGGCCGGCATCATCAAGCGGGGTCGCCCCGTGGTCGTGGCGCGTCAGGACGATGAGGCGCTGGCGATGATCGAGCGCGAGGCCGACGACCGGATGGCCCCGATGCTGCTGATGGGGCGGGATTTCGACGCCTGGGAGGAGCGCGGCCGGCTGCTGGTGCAGATGCCCGATCGCCTGCTGGACCTGCCGGCGCCCAGCCTGTTCGGCGGCTACCAGTTCGCCAACGCCGGTCTGGCGGTGGCGGCGGCCCTGACCTTCAACCACGACCTGGCCGACGAGGATCTGGGGCGTGGCGTGGCGTCTACCGTCTGGCCGGCGCGGATGCAGCGCCTGTCAGCGGGCCCGCTGGCGGCCCTGGCCCGGGCGCGTGGCGCCGATCTCTGGCTGGACGGCGGCCACAATCCCCATGCGGGCCGGGCGTTGGCCGAGGCGGCGGCCCGGATCGTGGATCGCGATCCCCGGCCCCTGGTGCTGGTCACCGGCATGTTCGCCCGCAAGGACGCCGAGGGCTTTTTCCGCCCATTCGCCGAGATGCGGCCTCGGGTCATCACCACGACCTTCGACAGCCCAATCGCCGCCAGTACGGATGATCTGGTCGCCGCGGCCATTCGCGCAGGCCTTGAGCCGGAGACCGCAGCCAATGTGTCAGACGGGGTCGCCCGCGCCCTGGAGATGGAGGGCCCGGCGCCCCACGTGCTGATCTGCGGCGGATTGCATTTCGCCGGCGAGGTCCTGGCCATGAGCCCCGAGACCTGGCCGGGGTAGGTATCCCTGCCCTTGATGGGGAGAGAACTGGGCCTACGCCGCCACGCCGGCTTCGGCGAGCCACTCCAGGATTTTCTGCTTGGGCATGGCGCCGACCTTCATGGCGGTCATCTGGCCGTCCTTGAACAGCATCATGGTCGGGATGCCGCGCACGCCATAGCGCGACGGGGTCGTCGGGCTCTGCTCGATGTCGAGCTTGGCGATGGTCACCTTGCCGGCCAGTTCCTCGGAGATCTGCTCCAGCGCCGGGGCGATCTGCTTGCAGGGGCCGCACCACTCGGCCCAGAAATCCACCAGCACAGGCTGGCTGGATCCCAGGACGTCGGCTTGAAAGGATTCGTCAGTGACCTTGACGGTGCTCATCGGGAAACTCCTGTTGCGCGGGGCCCTGGACAAGGCGGAACCGCGACTCTCAAGACCGCCATGTAAGCGGACCCTGAGCCTCTATCAACCGGCGCGGTGCAGTTCGGCAAGGGTTTGAGCCAGCAGGTTTTCTGGGGTCGGCATCAGCTTGGGGCCGTCCGTCCAGACAATGGCGGCTTCGATGCGCCGTCCGGCAAAGATATCCGAGAGCACCGCCCAGTAGAGCGCCATCTGCCGAAGATAGGCGGGGTCGGCCTCACCGATCACGTCGGGAGAGGGCCGGTTGGTCTTGAAGTCCACCACCAGCACCCGGTCCGGCAGCACCACCAACCGGTCGATCCGCCCTGAAATTCTGAGGCCGGCCGGAAGGGCGCGGGCTGTCCCGGCGACGGTCACCTCGGCGCGGGAACCCTCGCCGAACACCTGCGAGAAGGCTGGGTCCTGCAGAACGGAGAGCGCCGCGTCCGCCATCTCTGCGCGCTGGACAGGACTGAGGTCGGTCTCCCGCGCCAGCAGGGCGGTCGCGCCCGCCGGGCGTCCGGAGGCGGGAAGGTCGGGCAGCAATTGCAGCAGTCGGTGGATCAGGTCGCCGCGTCGGAAGCGACCCAGCCCGCCTGTTTCGGACAGGGGTGATGTGGCCGCGCTCACGGCGCCTTCCCCAAGATCCGACGGAGACGCATAGCGGGCGAAGGCCTCAGGCGGCGGGATCAGGGACGTCCAGTCTGGCAAGGGCGCGGGCGCCGCCGGCGTCGTCCCGGCGCCTTCGAGCGTCAGGGGATCGGGCCCGAACCGCTGGAATGTCATGTCATCGATCGTGAGGGTGCGCACCTCATCGGCCACGCCGGTGTCCGACAGGGCGTTATGGATGGCCCCCCACCAGCCCGGCAGTTTGTTTCTGTCCCGATCCGACACCCGACCGCACAGCACCAGACGATCCCGCGCCCGGGTCAGCGCCACATAGAGCAGGCGATAGGCCTCGGCCTCCTCGCGCTCGGCGCGCCGGGTTCGGGCCAGTGCGGTGGCGTCACAGTCGCGCGCGCCGGATGAGCACCAGAGGAAGCCCTCGGTGCGATCATGGGTATGGCGCATCAGCGCAGATCCCCGCCCGGTCTGGGTGATCGTGGTCTCCGGCAGGAAGACGATGGGCGCCTCCAGGCCCTTGGCGCCATGGGCGGTCATGACCCGCACCTCGCGGCGCTCGGCCTCCATCTCGCGCTTGACGGTGATGTCGAGCCCAGCAAGGTCAGCGGCCAGGTGTTCGAGGCTGTGAACGCCCCGCGCCTCGGCGGCCAGCACCTGGTTCAGAAACTCGTCCAGCGCATCCTCGGCCTCCGCCCCCAGCCGGCGCAACAGGTCCTGGCGAATGGTGCGGCCCCCGGCGCCAATGCGGCCCAGCAGGTCGGCGAAGAACTCGAAGGGCGCCCGGCTCCGTCCCTGCGTCAGGGCATGCTCCAGAAACGCTGCGGCCGCCTGCCAGTCCAGGCGCTCGGCGGCCCGGCGTTGCAGGCGCGGCCAGAGCCGCTCGGCCTTTCGCCCGTGCGCCAGAGCGTAGAGGCTGTCGTCGTCCAGGCCACAGAACGGGCTCTTCAGCAGCGCTGCCAGGGTCAGCTCGTCACCGGGAAACAGGACAAAGCGGGCCAGGGCGTTCAGGTCGTCGAAGATGATGTGCTGCGACAGCGCCAGCCGGTCGGCCCCGGCCACTGGAACACCGGCATGCTTCAGGGCGCGCAGGATTTCCTCGAACAGCGCACGCCGCCGCCGCACCAGGATCAGCACGTCGCCTTCATGCGCCGGGCGCCAGGTCCGCGCCTCCTTGTCGTAGACAGCGTCGCCGCGGGCGATCAGCGCCTTGATCTCGGCAGCGATCCGGCGGGCCAGACGGCGGTTGGCGCTGTCCTCGAGCTCGGCGTCAAGCGGGGCGTCCCAGGCTTCACGGTCCTCGCCCTTGGCCTCCACCTCCAGCGGCCATACGTCGACGCAGCCTGCGTGGTCGCGGCGCACATGGGCGGCCTCATGCTGTACGGCTTCGGGTTCCGCCCGGGGCTGGATGGCGCCCGCCAGGGCCGGCGGCGCAAAGGTGGCGTCCACAAACTTCAGGACCTGCGGCGTCGAGCGCCAGGAGACCCGCAGGTCCACGCGCGGCATGCGCTGGCCGGCGCTCTCGGCCCTCGCTGTGTGGACGGCGAACTGCTGCAGCAGCTGTTCGGGCTGCGCGCCCTGAAAGGAATAGATCGACTGTTTCTCGTCGCCCACCACGAACAACGTGCGCCGTCGCGTTTCACTGCGTACGCCGGCCCCGGAGAAGAACTCCTCGGCCAGCGCGTTGACGATGCTCCATTGATCCGGCGCGGTGTCCTGCGCCTCGTCCACCAGGATGTGGTCGATCCCGCCGTCCAGCTTGTAGAGCACCCAGGCCGCCGCCGGCTGGTCGCGCAGCAGATGGCAGGTCTTCTCGATCAGGTCGGCGAAGTCGAGCGCGCTCGCCGCCGTCTTCTCGATCTCGTAGGCCAGGAGGTAGGCGGAGGCCAGCCTCAGGGCATGCGTGGTGTCACATGCGATCCGGGCGGCGCGAATGCGTTCGGCGGCCGCATCCAGCCGCGCCTGCTCCGCCAGCAGAAGGGATCGCAACGCCTCGTCGTTCTTGATCCGCGCCGAGGTGTCCATCCATTTGGCCGGCGATCCTGATGCGGTGAAGAATATCGTCAGCGCGGTCTCAAAATCGGGGGCGTTGGCCGCCGCCAGGGCCGAGAGTTTCTCCGCTCGTCCCACGTCGGTCTTGGCGCCCAGGGCAAGGCTCGCGGCCGTGCGGCGATAGAGATCGCGATCCATCTGCGCCATAGCCGTCCGGCCAAGGTCTTCCGGATCCGAATCCCGGGGCACGTCCACGGCGCGCCAGACCCAGCCAATGGCCCCGTCCAGCCCACCTTCCTGCGCCAGGAACTTCGTCAGCGCCCCGCGGCTTGTCTCGAAGTCGGCGAACATCTTCTGGAAGCTCTGGAAATCCAGCGCCACCGAGAACCGGGCATAGGATTCGGCGACCATGTGTCCGGCCTTCAACGCCAGCTGCGCCACCTGCCGCCGCGCCGCACTGGCCACGGCAGCGGAGGCGGTGTCATCCATCACCCGGAACCCCGGCGAGATGCCGGCCTCCAGCGGGAACCGTCGCAACAGCTTCTCGCAGAACGCGTGGATGGTCTGGATCTTCAGGCCCCCGGGCGTTTCCAGCGCCTGGGCGAACAGCGAGCGGGCCTTGGACAGGTCCGCCACATCGAACCGGCGGCCTTCCAGCCTGGTCAAGGCGCCCGCCAGCGCGGCGTCATCCAGCACCGACCAGCCGCCCAGCACCTCGTAGAGCCGGCGCTGCATCTCCGAGGCTGCGGCCTTGGTGTAGGTGACGCAGAGGATGGTTTCGGGCCTCGCGCCGGCCAGCAGCAGTCGCGCCACCCGGTCGATCAGGGTCTTGGTCTTGCCGGACCCGGCGTTGGCGGTGACGAAGGCCGACAGCGTCGGGTCGGCGGCCTCCTGCTGGGGATCGGCCAGAGGGGTCGGCAGGACGGTGACGCTCATTCCTCGCCCTCCTCGCCGCTGGTGGACCACTCGAATACCCGGGCCAGATGGTCGTAGTCGCTCATCCGGGCTTTCAGGAACTGCGGCGCCACGCGCGACAGATAGGGCTGAGACGGATCGTCGAAGCGTTCCACCAGTCGCGCCAGGCCGTCGAAGGCCCGCGCGGCCGCCTCTGCGCTCTCCGCGCCGGCCTCTGCGCGCGTTTCGACCTTGCCGGCAGGCTTGCGGCCGGTGATCTCCAGATAGGTCAGGTCCCCGGGCTTCAGACGCCCCAGCTCCGGGAAACCCCCGGCCTCGAGGATCGCCGCCGTCAGGGTGAGTTGAGGCGAGAACCCAGTGTCGACCTCCTTCTTCGACGGCGCCTTGCCGGTCTTGTAGTCGATGATGTGGCCGAAACCGTCTGCGGTGACCTCGATCCGGTCGGCGCGAGCGGAGATCGTGAACGGACCGGCGGGACCCGCCAGCGTGCGCTCTCCCTTCAGCTCCACCCGGATCGTCCTGCCATCCCGGCGCTGGCGCTCCATGGCCGCGACCCATTCGGCAGCTTCCCTGGCCAGAGCCTGCTCGCGGGCCATCGCCTCATGCGGCAGGCCGGCCTGCTCCAGTTCCTCAAGATAGAGCTGCGCAAACTCATCGGCGGCGTCTGCCGGCAGGTCTGCCGGATAGGCCTCGGCGAACCGCTCGAAGGCGGCGTGGATCGCGGTGCCCCGCGCGCGGGCGTCGGCGGTCTCATCCGGGCGATCCAGCGGATAGAGACGCAGGATGTCCCGCGCCCAGACGGCATAGGGATCGCGCGTCAGGGCTTCCACCCGGGTCACGGCCATGGCCCGCGGCCGATCGGCGACCGGCGGGATCGGCGCCGGGCGTTTGACGGGCTCGTAGCCACCCGGCGCATCCAGGCGCCGCGCCCAGTCCAGAACCCACGGTCGCCCCGGGATCTCCAGTCCGGCGCCCCGGGCCAGGGTCTCCAGCCTCCACAGCCAGCGCGACTTGACCGATGGTGCGCCTTCCCGGCGCTCGGTATGGAGAAGAACGACCTCCGGCGCGCATGCCGCCTGGGCAAAGTCGTGGGCGGCCAGGCCAATCCGGCGTTCCGGCGAGGGCAGGTCCAGAGCCGCGCGCATGGGGCGCGACAGGAACGGGTCCAGCGCCGCCCCGCCGGGCCAGACGCCTTCCTCCAGCCCCGCCACCACCAGCCGGTCGGCGCGCACGAGCCGGGCCTCTATGGCCCCCATGATCCGCAGGCGCGGGTGGGTGGCGCCGCCACTGCGCACGGTCTCGCCCTCCATCAGCCGGCCCAGCAGGTCGGCGAACCCCCGGGGCGTGACTGGCGGCAAGCCTTCGCCGTCCTGGATCAGCGCCGCCAGCAGCCGCGACATGGCCTCGCCGCCATGGCCGGCCCACAGCCCGCCGGCGCCCTCCGCCAGCGCTTCCATCGACGCTGCGATCCGCCTCGCCGCGGCCGACGGCGAGTCCTTGTCGTCCGGCCAGGCCAAGGCCTCGACGAGAGTCATCAGCCGCAAGGCCTGCGACAACGCCTCCGGCGCCTCGGGCAGTCGGCCCTTGAGCTCATCCCAGGTCCGGGCGCGAGGCCCGCGCAGCGCGGCGCGTTCAAGGTTTGCCACATCGCCGAATGTGGAAAACGGATGTTTCAGCAGGCCCAGCAGGGTCACCGGATCCAGCGGGTCCGCTGCAGCCTGCGCCATCAGGCCGGCCAGGACGCCGCACGAACTGCCCGCGAGGTTGTCGCCGACGGAGGAGTCCGGGATCACGCCCCAGCGACCCAGCTTGGCCGTAACCCGCCGCGCCAGCGCCTGATCGGGCGTCACCAGGGCGGCGGTGCGATCCGGCGTCTCCAGCGCCTCGCGCAGCAGCAGCGCCACGACGGTTGCGGCTTCCTCATCGGTACGGGCGGTGATCAGCGACAGGCCGTCCAGACCCGCGGCCACCGGATCGGGGGCGCCGACGGCCCCTTCCTCGCGTAGTCCGGCGATCACGCGCAGCCAGTCGGCGGTTTCCTCGGCCGGGCGAAGCGCCTCGTTGACGATCCGCCGACGCCAGCGTCCGGCGCTGTCCGGGCGGAGCGAGGCCGGCCATACCCGGACATCGGCCTTCCTGACCTCGGCGCGGTCCAGCAGCCGCCGCAGCGCCCCTTGCGGATGCTGCACGTCCACCTTGGCCCAGGCGCTGTCGGCCAGTTCCTGATCGAGCCCCGGCAGCACCACGCACCCTTGAGGCGCGCCGGCCACCGCGATCAGCAGGTCGCGCGTCGCCGGCGCAGTACCGGTCGATCCCGCCGCCACCAGCACGCCCGCAGGCGGCGCGGTCGTCCAGCGTTCGGCCAGCCGGCGCAGCAACCGCACCCGCCGCTCGCTGACATCGAGCACGCCCAGGGCGGCCAGCCGCGCAGGCCAGAGCATCAGCGCCTTGTCCAGAAACCGGCTGGAGACCTGCCAGTGCTCGGCCAGTTCGGCGTCGACCAGTCCCGCCAGGCGGTCGCCGACCCGTACTTCTTCGATCTGCAGGCCATCGAGGAACGCCCCCAGGGCGTCAGCCAGCTCCAGCGCAGCCGAGGCGGTGGTGAAGCCGCCCGGCAGGTCATCGACCAGCTCGTTCACCAGCCGGGTGAGTTCAAAGCGCCGCTTCAGGGGATCGATGGCGGCGGGCAGGTCCAGCGCCAGATCGCCTGGCTCGAACGGCGCCTCCCCGGCTTCCAGGTCGCCGAGGGGCCGCATCTGCGGCGGCAGGACGGCCTTTCCGCCCGAGGCCTTGATGAAGGCGTCGGCCAGGGCGCGCGCGCCGCGTCGGGTAGGCGTCAGGATCACGGCGTCCGCCAGCGCCTCCGGACCCAGGGGAGAGAGCGCGTCAAACAGGCCCTGGGCCAGATCCTCTGCGAACGGCCGGTGCGCCGGAATGTTGAACCACCGCGGACCCGCCCGGTCGAGGAAGTCGGTCATGCCAGCCGTGCTTCTGCTGCGTCTCGCGCCGCCGGATCGCCCACGTGCATCCAGAAGCCATCCATCGGCACACCGTGAAGCCGTCCTTCGGCCTGCAGGCTATGCCAGACCGGAACGATCGAGAATGCCCCGTCCGGTTCGTTGTCCAGCACCTGCGGCTTGAAAATGGCGATCCCCATGTTCACGTACGGTGTCGGTGAGGCGGGGTCTGTGGAATGGGTCAGCCGCCCCTCGGTATCCCTCAGGAACCCTTGCGGCCCCTCAAAGCCGATGCCCTGGCCCCGTTTCACCAGCAGCATCAGTATGTCCATCGTCGCCGGGTTCCATGCGCCCTTCAGGGTGTCCAGCGCCGGTGTGGAGCCTTCGAGCCAGAGGGAGTCGATATTGGCCACAAAGATCGGGTCGCGACCCAGCTGGTCGGCCGCGTTTTTGATGCCCCCGCCGCTGTCGAGCAGGGCGGATCGCTCGTCCGCGATCAGGATTTCCAGATCCCGCCGCCCGGAGAGGTGCGCCTCCATCTGATCGGCAAAGTGATGCACATTGACCACGGCGCGCTCGACGCCGGCGTCCCTCAACCGGTCCAGCACATGATCGATCAGCGCCCTGCCGGCGACCGTGACCAGGGCCTTGGGCCGCTGCTCGGTGAGCGGCAGCATCCGCGTGCCGAGGCCCGCGGCCAGCACCATCGCAGTTCTGGGGCCGGCGATCATGCGCGATAACCGGGTGGCACATGGCGGTCGAACCAGGCCTTCAGGCCGGCCATGGCCGGATCCTCCAGGTTCCGCTCCAGATACCGCCAGGTGCGGGGCATGAACTGGCGATACTGGGGCCGTCCCAGCAACACCTGACGCGCGAACACCCGTCCCAGTATCCGCGCCGCATTGGACGCCGCCAGCGCCCGGTAGTCGGCCAGGAAGGCGCTCCGGTCCAGTTCTGACCGCGCCGTCAGGAAGCGTTCCAGCATCGCGGTTTCCAGTTCCGGCGAAACATCGCGACGGGCGTCCTGCAGCAGGTGGGTCAGGTCCCACGCCGGGTGCGCCCGCAGCGCATCCTGAAAATCCAGCAGGCCGACGCGGCCCACGCCATCGCGATCCGGCAACCAGAGCAGGTTCTGGGCATGGTAGTCGCGGTGGGTGAACACGCTGGCGCCCGCCTCGCCCCGCACCCAGACGGGCGCCCACAAGGCATCCCAGTCCGCCAGGGCAGGCTCGCCAAACGCGGGCAAGCCGACCAGCTTCGGCCACCACTCCAGAAAGGTGTCGGTGGCGACTTTCAGCGCCAGGGCGTCATAGGTCAGCAAGGGCCAGCGCGCGCCATCGGCTTCCAGCACGGGCGGTGGCGGTTCGGCCTGCAGGGCCACCTGAACGTCGATTGCGGCTTCGTAGAGCTCGACCTCAGGCGCGGTCTGCGGGATCAGGGTCGCAAAGAGGCCGTCGCCCAGATCTTCCAGGACTGCCAGACCCGCATCCACATAGTGGGCGACAACCCGGGGCGCGGAGAGCCCGCGTCCGCGCAGATGGGCCGCCGTGGTCACGAAGGCGGCCACGGACCCCGCCGCCAGCCGCGCCGCAGCGTTGTAGCCGAGGGCCATGCGCTCGGCCGGGGTGGCCTCGGGCGGGCAGACGACGCTCTCCACCGCCGGGGGTTGGTCCATGAAGATCAGGCTGGAGCCGCCCTCGAGGTAGAGGCGTTCGTACTGGCGCGTCGAGGCGTCGCCCGACAGCAGCTCACGCCGCGCCCCGGCGAACCCCGCGGCCCGCAGGAAGTCGCCCTTCAGTACCTCACGCTCAGACGTCAAGCCCACGACCCTCCCAGGCGCCATGCGGAACCAGACGCGCCTCGCGGCTGTCAGCGTCAGGTCCCATGCTGATCTCTACATCGAGTCGGTCGCCTGGCAGGCGGCCCTCCAGCCGTTCCGGCCATTCGATGATCGCCGCCCCATCCTCCAGCGCTTCGTCCAGCCCGATCTCGTACGCTTCGTCGGGGTCGGAGAGACGGTATAGGTCGAAGTGAGCCACGTTCAGCCGCGCGCCCTCATAGAACTGGACGATCGTGAAAGTGGGCGACGGCACCTCCTCATCCGGGGTCGTCAGCGCTCGCACCAGCGCCCGCGCCAGGGTCGATTTGCCGGCGCCCAGCGGGCCATGGAGGCAGATGGCCTCACCATGCTGCAGGACAGCTGCAATAGCCCTTCCGAGCGCCCGGGTCGCCGCCTCGTCTTTCAGGATCATGCGAAAGGCCGGTCAGGTCTGGCGGGCAGATCACGCTCTACATAGGTCTTCAACCGCGCTGTGACAGTCGCCGGATCGCCGTCCAGCGCGGCAGGGGCGACGTCGGCGCCGATCGTCAGTGTGAAGGGCTGCGATTGCTTGTTCAGAAGTTCGTGGAACAGGGTGATGTCCCGGAGTTCGTCGGAGACGCCATGAAAGAAGTGGAACAGGGTCGACCAGGGCCCTGTCACATGCACCGGTACGACCGGCGCCTCATACTTCCGGGCGATGGACACCGCCGAGGCCGCCCAGTCCTTGTCCCGGATGGAACCGTCTGCCTGGCGCCTCGAGATGCGACCTGCGGGGAAGATCACCAGGCACCGCCCTGCCTCCATGGCCTGGCGGGTCATGGTCAGCGTCGTCCGTAGCCGCTCGCGTGTGCGTTTGGCCTCTACCCACTCCACCGGGATCAACACGTCCTCAAAGCGCGCGCAAACTCGCTGGGCGTCAGCGTTGGCGTAGAAACAGATGTCGGGTCGCACGGCTTTCAAAGCATCGTAGACCGCCACGCCATCGGCAATGCCGGTAGGATGATTGCAGATCACCACACAGCGTCCGGTGGTCGGAATCTGCTGCACGCCCGTCGCCGTGACCCTCAGCGAAAGCAGGTCCGAGACAAACCCCAGGGCCTCGCTGCCCGTCATGGGCGCGATGGCGTCGGCCATCCGTCGCGCCTTGCCGTAGTCCAGAACGGCGTAGAGCAGGGGCCGCAGGAGGGGCCACGCCGGGCTGCGCGCCAGCCTGGGCGCGCGCTCGGCGATCAGCACGTCGACGATGTGCAATTGGCGCTTCGGGGCGGGCGCTATGGATGCCGGGGCGGCCAGGCTCATCCGCTGAAGATGACCCGGCGCAAGGGGTGCGGGCAAGCGCCGGTGTTCAGGTGCGGAGGCGTTCGATCAACGCGGCTGTGGAGGGATCGTGCGCGCCACCCGGTCCACCCTCCAGTTCAGCCAACACCCGGCTGGCCAGCGACTTGCCCAGCTCCACGCCCCACTGGTCGAAACTGTTGATGCCCCACAGCACCCCCTCGACGAAGGTCTTGTGCTCATAGAGCGCGACCAGGGCGCCCAGGCGCGCGGGATCAAGCCGGTCCAGCAGCAGGAAACTGGAGGGGCGATTGCCGGGGAAGGTGCGCTGGGGCGCCAGGGTGTCGATCTCGGCCGCTGATCTGCCGGCCGCCGTCAGTTCCGCACGGACGTCCGCCCCGGTGCGCCCCACCAGCAGCGCCTCGGCCTGGGCGATAGCGTTGGCAAGGAGCTTGGTCTGGGCAGACGGGTCCCCCTCGGCGCCCTCGCGGACCGCAAGGATATCCACGGGGATGACATCGGTGCCCTGGTGCAGCAGTTGGAAGAAGGCGTGCTGGCCGTTGGTGCCGGCGTCGCCGAACACGCTGGTGGCGGTGCTGTGGCGCACCGGCGTTCCGTCACGGCGAACCTGCTTGCCGTTCGATTCCATCTCGAGCTGCTGGAGAAACGGGGCGAGAAGACGCAGCCGCTGCGCGTAGGGGACCACGGCGCGGATTGGCCGGCCCAGTCCATTGCGGTTGAACACGTGCGCCAGCGCCAGCAGGACCGGGGCGTTGCGGCTCAGGGGCGCGGTCTGGAAGTGAGTATCCAGGGCGTGGGCGCCGCTCAGCATGGCTTCGAACGCCTCATAACCCAGGGCAATGGCGCATGAGAGCCCGACGGCGGACCAGATCGAGTAACGGCCGCCGACCCAGTCCCGGAAACCGAACACCTGATCGGCCGGAACGCCGAATGCCCGCGCCCGCTCAGGCGACGCGGACACCGCGACCAGATGGGCGTCCGAGGCCGGCCCAAGCGCCGCCCGCAGCCAGGCGCGCGCGGCCTCGGCATTGGTCAGGGTTTCCTGGGTGGTGAAGGTTTTGGAGACGGTGACCAGCAAGGTCTCGGCCGGGTCCAGCCCGACCAGCGCCTGGGCCAGCTCAGCCGGGTCGACATTGGCTGCGAACCTCAACTCGATCAGCGGGGACAGCGGCTTGAGCGCTTCCCAGATCAGGCGCGGACCCAGGTCCGATCCACCGATCCCGATATGCAGAATGCTGCGGAATGGCTTTCCTGTGGCGCCGGTCTTCGCCCCTGTCCGCACAGCCTGCGCGAACCCGCGCATGGCCTCGCGCGTGGCCTCGATCTCGCGGGACACCGGGACACCTGCCGCCCGCCAGTCCGCGCCGTCTGGCGCCCGCAGCGCCATGTGCAGGGCCGGGCGGCCTTCGGAGGTGTTGACAGCGTCCCCCGCAAACAGCCGATCCCGCGCGGCCTCGACGCCGCTGACCCGGGCCAGGTCCAGCATCAGCGCCAGGTCAGCCAGCGACCAGGGTTGCTTGGAGACATCCAGTTCCAGCCCGGCTGCGGCCAGGGTCAGCGTTGAAAGACGGTCCGGCTCCTCGATGAACAGCTGATCGATGCGGCGATCGCGCGCGACCCCGGCGGCGTTGGATAGCGCGGTCCAGACCGCATCGACGTCTGACAACCTGAGTTCCTTATCCGGGTGAACCGTATTTCACACTGCAGCCATAGGGGCGCGTCGCGGCCTCGACCACCGGGCGACCGGCCTTCACGTCAGCCAGAGCCGCGGCCACATAGTTCCTTGCGCCCTTGAGGCTGGCGGGGTTGGCGCTTGCCTGATCGTCGATGCCGCCCATGTAGACCAGCCTGCCGGCCTTATCGATGATGTACATGTGGGGCGTGGTCTTGGCGTCATAGGCGCGGCCGACGACGCCATCGGGATCGAGCAGTACATCGGTGGAGGCTGCGCCTGTTTTTTTCTTCCAGGCCCGCGCCTCGGCCGGGGTCAGATGGCCCTGCATGCCCGGCGCGGATGACACGATGGTCAGCCATGCGACGCCGTCACGAGCGGCCTGAGCCTGCAGGGACTGCATGGCGCGGGCGTTGTAGTGCTTCTGCACATAGGGGCAGCCGTTGTTGGTCCATTCCAGCACCACGGTCTTGCCGCGAAATTCCGACAGCGCGCGGGTCTTGCCATTGGCGTCCAGCGCCTGGAACGCGGGCGCCGGCTGGCCCAGGGCCGGCTCGGCGAGCGCCGGCGTGGCGAACGCCGAAACCACGGCGAGGCTCAGGAAAAATCTGCGATCAATCATCGGTGCAGGTCCTTCGTTTGAAATCATTCAGCCCGGGCGGGCCGCCGTATCCAGCGCCTTGGCCACAAGGCCCGGCGTCAGGATGGCCGGCAGGATAGCCGGCTCGCCGCCGCCTGCGCCATACACGAGGTAGAGAGGCACGCCGGCGCGGCCGAACCGGGCCAGTTCCGCGGCGATCCCGGGGTCCCGCTTGGTCCAGTCCGCCTTGAGGTAGACGGCATTGTTGCGCGTCAGGGCCTCGGAGACTGTCCGGGTCGACAGCGCGACGCGGTCGTTCACCTGGCAGCTCACACACCAGGCGGCGGTGTAGTTGACCAGCACGGTGCGGCCCTCGGCCCGCAGCGCGGCCAATCGGGCGGGGCTATAGTCCTCGTGGGTCAGGCTCGCGGCCTCCACGCCCGACGCGGAGTCGCCGGCGAGCTTGTAGGCGGGCCAGAGGGCGCCGCCGGCCAGGGCCAGGCCCACCAGTACGCCGGCCGTCGCCATCATCGGCATGGCGGGTCGCCCTTCAGCTGTCCGCCGCTGGCTCAGCCCGTAAATCCAGGCGCCGAAGGCCAGCAGGATCGCGGCGGCCAGGATGCGCGGCACGGCGTCTGGTCCCACCTGCACCGTCAGCACCCAGATCAGCCAGGCGACGGCCCCGTACATCGGAAATGCCAGCGCCTTGCGGAACACGTCCATCCAGGCGCCCGGCCGGGGCAGGCGCGCCAGCAGGCCGGGCACAAACGCCACGGCGACGAAGGGCGCGGCGAAACCTATGCCGAGCGCCAGGAAGACCAGCAGCGCCGCCGCAGGCGGCTGGGTCAGGGCCCACCCAAGGGCCGGGCCCATGAACGGCGCCGTGCAGGGCGCAGCCACGACCACCGCCAGCACGCCGGTGAAGAAGGAGCCCGCCAGCCCGCCGCGCGAGGCCAGGCCGGAGCCCACGCCCTGCAAGGAGGCGCCGACCTCGAATACGCCGGAAAGATTCAGACCCACCGCCAGCATCAGCAGCGCCAGCGCCGCCACCACCGGCGGATCCTGCAGCTGGAAGCCCCAGCCGACGGCGTCGCCGGCCGCGCGGAGCGCGATCAACAGTCCCGCCAGCGACAGGAAGGTGACCAGCACGCCGATGCCGAACGCCAGCCCCTGACGGCGCGCGCCGGCGGCGTCCTCGCCATGCCCGGCCAGCGAGGCCGCCTTCATGGCCAGCACCGGGAACACGCACGGCATCAGGTTCAGAATCAATCCACCGATCAGGGCGAACAGCGCCGCCGAGGCCAGTCCGAGGTCCGCAGATCCCGCAGGCGCGATCGGCTTCACCGGCGGCGGGCCCAGGCCCGAGGCTCCCTGCGGCAAGGCGCTGGCCGTCGCGGTGACCTCATAGGCCTTGCCATCCAGCGCCAGCACCCCGGCCAGCTCCTTGGGCGGCTCGGCGCCCTGGAACCCGTAACCCGCCGTGAGGGTCAGGGTCAGACCCTCCGGGCCGCGCTCGATGGCCTGCGGCTTGGCGTGGTCGATGGCTGCGCCCGAGAATGGGTAGAAGTAGGCGCCGGCCAGGTCCGCACCCTTCAGCGCCGCGCCGGTCACCGCGAGTTTCAGGACTTCGCCCTGCCGCTCGAACGCGCCCGCCAGACCGGCGGGCTTCGGCGCCTTGGCCAGGGTCTCGGCGATCCGTGGCCCCCAACGGGGATCAGCCGGCGCGGCGGCGGCCGTCACCGGAACCGAGAGCGTCAGCAGGGCGTCCTCGGGAATGCAGATGTCCGCGCAGACCAGGAACGCGGCGGCGGCCTTCAGTGTAACTGTCTGGCCGGGCCGGGCGTCCGCCGGCGCCGTCAGCGTCATCGGCAGCAGCTGTTCGCCTTCGTAGCCATAGTTGACCAGCGGCCCGACCGGCAGCCGGTGCGGGGTCGGCCAGGTGAAATCCGAGGCGCTCCAGCCGGCGGGCATCGTCCACTTGATCCGGGTCGCCTCGCCGCTGTCGCCGGGATTGCGCCAGTAGGTGTGCCAGCCCTTCTGGATATCCTGGCGCAGCGCGATCTGGATCGTCTGACCCGGCGCAACGCCCTGGGCCGAGGCGACCAGTTCGGCGGTCAGGTGGCCGGTGTTCACAGGCTGCGCGCTCGCCGCGCTCGACACCACCAGCGCCAGCAGCGCGCTCAACAGATACCGCATGATCACTTCGGAGGCCTCCAACGCCGCTATATGGCGCACGCAGGTCAATGACGCAAAGCAGGCTCGACTTGATGACGCCACAGGCCATGATCGGCGAATCGCTTCTCTCATCACCCAGGAGCCCAGGTGCCCGCATCCTTCGACGAGATAGAGATCGGTCAGGCGGTGTCGCTGGGCGCGGCCGGGGTGGACGCCGCCGCGCTGGACGCCTTCATCGCCGCCTTCGCCCCCGGCTGGACCTCAGGCCAGGGCGCGCCCGATGGCATGGTCTTCGCGATCTGGTCGAAACTGGACGCCATGGCCGCCGCCGACTGGCCCCAGACCAAGCGCCTGGGCGTCGACGCGCTGCGCTGGATGCGCAATCCGCCGGTCGGAGAGCTGCTGCGTTGCCGTATGACGGTTATGGCCAAGGATCCGGTGGGCGACAACAAGGGCATCGTCATCGCCCAGCACGATCTGCTCGATGAGGCGGGCCGGCTGGTGTTCTCCTGCCTGACCCGCAGCGTCTTCAGCCGCTGATAGGTGGCGGAACAGCCAGTTCTCCTCCCCCATCGGGGGAGGGGGACCGCGCGTAGCGGGGTGGAGGGGGCCGCCGTCGCACCGCATCAGGCGGCCGGGTTGTGTCTCTCGGAAACCCCCGGGGCAGATCGTGTCCGCGTCGTGGATCGGGGACCCTACATCAGCCCGGGTTGGCAGAGGTTTCAGCGGTGGCAAGCCCCCTCCACCGCGTTCCGCGGTCCCCCTCCCCCGACGGGGGAGGAGAATTGGGGGCTTCAGCGCGCCGCCCTTAGCTGTTCAGCACAGGCGCCGGTTGCTCGCTGGCGCGCGTCATGGCCAGCGCGATCAGACGATCCCAGCCCACCAGCGAATGCATGTGGGCATAGATCTGGCCCAGGGCGCCGTTGTCGCGCAGTTCGACGAACTTGGCCGGGGGCAGGGCATTCAGCTTCTCTTCCGAGACGCCAAAGTATTCCGCGATCTTCTGGGTCTCGCCGGGGGCGCCGTCCGGGCCGGGCGGCGTGAAGGTGGCTTCCTTGGTTTCGAACAGGTCGAGGTCCTTCAGCAGCTGGACAAAGCCCATGGTGCGCTGGCGCTCGATCTCGAAGTTGTTGCAGAACTCGATGCAGTTCTTCGTGTACTCGGTCGGCTCGCCGTTCGGCTCGAAGAAGCCCATGTCGTAGTCCGTGTCGGTCACGAACTCGGCGCCGCGATCGATGCACAGCACCATCTGCTTGGCGTTCTCGTCGTTGGCGAACACGAAGGGATAGCGGCGGATATAGGCCGGAATATAGATGCCGGCTTCAAAGGTGCCGTCGTCCTTGACGAACATGTTCTCGCCGGCGTTCAGGCCCATGACGGCGATCGGCAGCTTCTCGTCACCCACGAAGATGATCGGGCCGGTCACCATGGCCAGCGGGAATTCCCCCACCGTCAGCGGCACGGCATGGCCGACCTTGGCGAAGGCGAACGGACCGTCCATCCGCTTCACGCCCATCTTGCTGTGCAGCTCCTTGGCCAGCGGCTCGGGATTGGAATAGAACAGGACGTTGCCGGTGAGCTGGCCCTGCGGCGTCGGGGTGGTGGTGACCATCTGGAAAACCCTTGAAAAACTTTCACGCGCTGCGACGTCGCCAAAGGCTCTGCGCGCGAGGCCGCGCCTTCTAGCCGATCCTTGGCTCGCCAGCAAATCTGTCGCGGGCAGCTTGATTTGCGCCCGAAGACTGGCGCCGTCTCCTTCAGGCGCCTGCCCGTCGCGCCGCGAACACCACATGCCGCCGCAGCGGATGATCCTCAGCCAGTCTCGGATGATCGAAGTCGCGCGAAGGGTCCGGCGTCATGCCGATCCGCCGCATCACTGCCTGGGAGGCCACATTGCTATCCGCCGTCCAGGCCAGAATCTCATTCACGTCGAGGTTTGCGAACCCCCAGTCCAGCGCGGCTCTTGCGCCCTCGGTCGCCAGTCCCTGGCCCTGGGCTCCCACCGCCAGCCGCCAGCCCATTTCCACGCAGGGGGCGGGCGGGTCGTGCAGCTCCAGCCGCAGGCCGATCATCCCGACCACCACCCCGTCGGCCTTTCGCTCGGCCGCCCAGAAGTCATAGCCCAGCCGGGCGATATTGGCGTTGATGCGGTCGACCAGATCGTCGCTGGCGGCGCGATCGCGCACCCCGCCCAGCCAGTCGGCCACGCGAGGATCCGCATTGATCGCCGCGAACGCCTCGCGATCCTCGTCGCGGAAGGCCCGCAGGATCAGGCGCTCCGTCTCGATCACGCCGGTCGCGGCCCCGTCAGCGCGCCGTACAGATCAGGCCGCCGATCCCGGAAAAAGCCCCAGGCGGCGCGGTGCGTGTTCAGGAAATCCAGGTCAAAGGTCGCGCTCAGCACCCCCTCGTCCGCCCGGCCGAAGTCGCCTGCCAGATCGCCCCGGTGGTCGGCGATGAAGCTGGAGCCGTAAAACTGCTGCCCGCCGTTCGGATAGCCGTCCCAGGGCTCGAAGCCGGTGCGGTTGGCGCCCACCACCGGGATCACGTTGGAAACCGCGTGGCCCTGCATGGCGCGCCGCCAGGGCAGCGCCGTGTCCAGGCTGGCGTCGTGCGGCTCGGAGCCGATGGCCGTGGGATAGAGCAGCACCTCGGCGCCCATCAGGGCCATGGCGCGTGCGCACTCCGGGTACCACTGGTCCCAGCAGATCCCGACACCGACGCGCCCGAACCGTGTGTCCCAGACCTTGAAGCCGGTGTCGCCGGGCCGGAAATAGTACTTCTCCATATAGCCCGGCCCGTCCGGAATATGGCTCTTGCGATAGACGCCCATCAGCGACCCGTCGGCGTCGACCATCACCAGGCTGTTGAAATAGTGCGGCCCCTCGCGCTCGAAGATCGAGATCGGCAACACCACCCCCAGCTCCGCCGCCAGCGGCGCCAGCGCCGTCACGCACGGATGCGTCCGCCAGGGATGGGCGGTGGCGAACCAGCGCTCCTCCTGGGCCACGCAGAAGTACGGCCCCTGAAACAGCTCGGACGGCAGGATCACCTGCGCCCCGCCCGCCGCCGCCTGGCGGATCAGGTCGGCGGTCCGGGCGATATTGGCCGCCATGTCGGCGCCATAGGCGGTCTGCAGGGCGGCGACGGTCAGGGTGCGGGCCATCAGGCGAGCTCCTGCTGGGTGATGCAGTGGAACGATCCGCCGCCGGTCAGGATGGCGGTGGACGGCAGGCCGATCACCTGCCGGTCGGGGAACACCTGCTTCAGCATCTCCACGGCAAATTCCCCGGGTTTCGCCGCATAGATGGGCACGATCACCGCCCGGTTGGCGATCAGGAAGTTCATGTGGCTGGCGGGCAGGGGGCCGTCCTCGCCGTCGATCCAGCCGGGGGACGGGATCCGCACCACCTTCAGCGCGCGGCAGTCCGCGTCCGTCATCGTCGAGAGCCGGCGCGCCGCGTCGTCATAGGCCTCGGCGTTGGGATCGCCGCGCCCCCAGGCCACCGGGATTGCCACCGTCGCCGGCGCCACGAACCGCGCCAGATTGTCCACGTGGCCGTCGGTGTGGTCGTTGCGCAGACCCTCGCCCAGCCACAGCACCTTGCGCGCGCCAAGACTGCCACCCAGCGCGGCTTCGGCGACCTCCGTGGTCCAGCCCGGGTTGCGGTTGGCGTTGAGCACGCACTGGCCGGTGGTCAGCACCGTGCCGATCCCGTCGTGATCGACCGCCCCGCCCTCCAGAATGAAATCGTTCGGCACGAGTTCGGCGCCCGCCGCTGTCGCGATCTGCGCCGCGACCGTGTCGTCGTGCTCCAGCGCGTACTTCCCGCCCCAGCCGTTGAAGCGGAAGGCGTGGGCCTTGCCATTCGCAAAGATCGGCCCCGTATCGCGCAGCCAGATGTCGCCGAACCGGCCTGGCACGATCTCGATCCCGGCCACATCGCTCAAGCTCGCCCGCGCCGCCGCCTCGCCGGCGTCCGAACCGGTCATCAGCCGCACGTGCTCCCCGCCCGGCCCGGCCAGCGCCCGCGCCAACGCCGCCACCTCGGCCTGGGCCGGCTCAAGGTCGTCCTCCCACAGCTCCGCATGGCTGGGAAACCCCAGCCACATGGCCCGGTGCGGCGCCCACTCGGCGGGAACGGTGAAAGTCATGGAGCCCTCGATGCGCAAGCCGCGCGCATGTGGCCCCCGGGTGGCGCAACGTCAAGCGGGAGGGGCCAAACAGAGAAGGGCGGCTGCGTTTCCGCAGCCGCCCCTGTCAGGTCACAAGCACTCAGTTCGTTAGAACTCGTAACGGAGCGACACCTGAGCATACCAGAGCGAGCGAGCGTTGTTGATCGAACGGGTCAACGCTGTCGTGTTCGGGTTGGAGTAGCGGTATCGCACGCAGACGGGGCTTCCGTTGCCCGCAGCTGCGCCCGTCGCCGTCGCGCACTGTACGTCGACGATCCGGTTATTGCCCTGACCCGAACCGGTCGAACCATACTCCTCAACCGATCCCCACTTGTTGTTCAGGAGGTTGAGAACGTTCTGGACATCCATCACGACCTTGAACTTGTGGCCCTTGATCGGCGTCGGGATTTCCTGACTCAGTTGCAGGTCGATCTGGTTAACGTCGGGGTTTCGGTTGAAGCCCTTGGGCACAATCCCGACCGGAAGATCGAACCGCGCGACCGCGTCACGGACGCGGTTCAGGGTGGCGACGCTGTCGAAGGTCACGAGGCCCACATCGAGATCGTTCGGGTTCGCATCGCCGGCGAAGTCCGGAACGTACAGCTGATAGGCGCCGCGGTTGGTCCCGAAGATGGGGCTGCGGTTTCCGCCCTGGCTCGCCATGGTGACGTTGAAGGGCCGGCCGGAACGGGTCTCGGCGAACATCGTGAGGCGCGTCTTCGCGTTCTCGATGAACTCCTTCTCATAGGTCACTTCGAACTTGATACGATCACGAACTTCCTCATAGCCGCGGCCATAAGCGTCGCGGTTGGAGTCCTCGGCCGAGGCCAGCTGGCTGGCGTAGAGCGAACCCGAGGTGGTGCCGAAGCGGACGCCGCTCGTGCCTTCACGCAGGTTCTGGCGCACGTAACCGATCGAGGTCCGGAGGTCGTTGTCGAAAAAGTTGCGCATCAGACCGACGGCGAAGACGTATCCGGTGCCGCGCTTTTCGTTGCCGACAACCAGATCGGCCGCATTCTGCACGTTGGTGCCGCCGACGCCGGCGGTCGCGCGCGCCGCGTCTGTCATGACGAGACCATCGTAGCGCAACCGACCATCCGGCGTGAACTGCTGCTGGCCGTTGACCAGCAGCGGGCGGACCTTGAAGTCGGTGTAGCTGACGGACGAGCGGACCTCGGTCTGCACATAGTCCACCAGAGCCTTGAAACCGTACGGCAGGTCGGCCGACCCGGAGAGGAAGAATTTCCAGGCCGACGGAATCTGGAACGACGGATTGAGCGCGATAACTTCCGAGGTGCTCGGGATGATCGACGGCGTGACCAGGCCCGTCACCGCGCCTGGCAGATCATAGCCAAAGCGGGGGTCCGTGCGGCTCACGTTGAGTGCGGTCGCGCCTGTGGCCTGGGTGAACGCCTGATTGGCGCCCAGTTCGCGGAAGGTGCCATCCGCGTTGCGCTCGATGGTGACGCCTGCGGCGGCGTAGCCGGTGGTGCTGAACGAGGTGGAAATGAGCACGTCGGGAATGCCGCCCGAGAAGACGCCGGCGCCGCCGTTCAGGCGGTACCAGCTGCCGGGATCAAACTTGAAGGCGACCCGCGGCATCAGGATCGACCGGCCGTCGTAGGTTTCCTGATTGTTGAAACCGTTCCGGCCCTGGAAGAAGGGGTTCAGGATCGGCTTGTCGTCGCTCTTGTACCAGTCGTACCGGAAGCCGGCCGTGACTTGCAGGGTATCTGTGATGTCCAGAATATCCTGCAGATAGAGGCTGTTCTGCTGATATTTGAAGTTCGCTGCGGCGTCGAAGGGGTTGCCCGACGGCGCATTTGAGTAGGTGAGGCGGTTGGCGCGGCCTGCCTGGAAATCGGCGATCGAGTCGAAGTAGTAAACGCCGTCGCTGCTGGGAACGAAGAGGTTCACGATCTCGATGTTCTGCGACTCGAAACCGACCTTGAACAGATGGTCGCCCAGCGAATAGCTGGCCTTGCCCTGAATGTTCAGGTTGTGCGTTTCAAGCTCATTGGCCTGGCGGAACGCGTCAGGACCGATACGCACTGCCGAGAAGCCGCTGGCGCAGGTGGTGAGCACCAGGTCAGAGGTCGGTGCCGAGCAGATCTGCAGTTCCCCGAATTCCTGACCGGACGGCGGCGCCTGACGACGCTCATAATCGCGATAGGAGACCCGGAGCTGGGTGGTGAGTTGATCCGTCCACTGGGAATTCAGCTCGCCAACGTAGGAATAATCCTCTTCGCCGGTGAGGTAGAAGTTCGAGGACAGGCCGGCCGTGCCGGAGTTCAGGTTGGGCCGCGAGGTCAATTCTGAAAGCGCGTAGCGGTAGGTGAACGAGGCCCGATGCTTGTCGGTGATGTTCCAGTCGATCTTGGCCGAGTACTTCTCATCGAGGATCGGCGTCGAACGCGGAATGCCCCCCGAGTCGAAATCGGTGGCATAGGTGTTGTCCAGGATGCCCTTGACCTGGTCGATGGTCGCCTGGGTGACCCCTGAAATCGAGTTGGCGAACCCGGACCCCGTCGGACCAAATGCAACCTGCTCGGCGGATTTGTACTTTTCGTACGAGATGGCGAAGAAGGCGGTGTCTTTCCAGATCGGGCCGGAGAGGAAGCCGCCATAGTTGGTCTGGCTCTGGACGCTGTCGATCTGACGGCCCTTCAGCTTGCGGCCGACCATGCCGTCGTTCAGATAGTTGACGAAGGCTGAGCCGTGGAAGTTGTTGTTCCCCGAACGCAGCACGATATCGATCGCGCCACCCTGGAAGTCGCCGTTTTCCACATCGTAAGGCACGGCCTGAACGGAGAACTGTTCCACCGCGTCAAGCGAGATCGGCCCGCGCAGGGTGGGCAAGCCGCCCGAGTTCAGACCGAAGTCGTCCTGCACCGAAGCGCCATCGATGGTGATGCGATTGGTCTTCGGGTTCGATCCAGCGATCGAGATGCCGCCGTCGGCGACGGTATTCTGAGACGCCAGCAGGTTGCGGCGCGCCAGGTCGCGAATATCGCGGCTGACCGAGACCACCGCTTCGATGCTGTCACGGCCGAGGGTTGAGGAGACGCCGGAATTGCCGGCCTCCGGGTTGCGGGCGGCGGTGATCACCAGTTCGTCGACGGCGGAGTCGGAGAACAGGTCGATGTTCAGTCGCAGCGTTTCGGCTTGGGTCAGGTTGAGGCCTGAGACGGTTTCGGTCTCAAAGCCGGGAGCTGTGACGGTGACGGTGTAGGGGCCGCCGACCCGCAGGCCGCGGGCGTCGAACACACCATCCGAGCCCGTGCGCGTCACTGATCGCGTGCCCGACGGCGTGTGCAGGATGGTGATTGTGGCGTTGGCCACCACCGCGCCATTGTCGCCCGTCAGAGCGCCGCGGATCGCCGACGTGGTTTCCTGAGCGTAAGCCGCTGTGGTCAGCGCAAACGCGAGAACGGACAGCGCGGCGCCGCCGACTAGCTTTTTCATGAATAACCCCTCTTGGATCGACCCGTTCGAAGGACCCCGCATCACGGACATCCTTTGGTATTGTCCCGCCTATAGCGTGGAAAAACCGGTCATAGGTGACGGTTTTGCTACAGCTTCTCCCTGACTGTCACAATCCGGCAGACCGTTGCCGCTTTGCCATAGGCGCCTGGCAGGCGCTTCAACCGGTATCCACCTGGAGCCGTCATGCTCTAGGATCGCGGTCGCATGACCGATGCCCCGTCCCTGATTCCGTCCAGAGACCGCGACCTGCGCGCTGTGCTGTTGTGTGTCGCCGCCCTGACCGCGGCCCGGCTGGTGGCGCTGTTCGCCACGCCGCTGCAGCTTTACCCCGATGAAGCCCAGTACTGGCTTTGGTCGCGGACGCTGGATTTCGGATACTATTCCAAGCCGCCGATGATCGCCTGGGCCATCTGGGCGACCACAGCGATGGGCGGCGACGCCGAGGCCTGGGTGCGGCTGTCGGCCAGCCTGTTCCAGGCCGGCGCGACGGTGGTGGTGTTCCTGATCGGGCGCAGGCTCTACACCCCGGCGGTAGGGTTCGCCGCTGCGGCCCTCTATGCCCTGATGCCGGGGATCCAGCTCTCCGCCCTGGTGGCCGCCACCGATGCGCCGCTGCTGTTCTTCCTCGGGCTCGCCATCCTGGCCTATGTGGGCCTGCAGGACGCGCCGCAGGCGCGCAAACCCTGGCGCGCGGCGGGGCTGGGCGTGGCGCTGGGGCTGGCCTTCCTCAGCAAATATGCGGCGATCTACTTTGTGATCGGGCTGGGTCTGCATCTGGCGTTTTCGCGCACTGCGCGGGCGGCCTGGACATGGCCGGCGGCCGTCTCGGCGATCCTGGCCTTTGCTGTCGTGCTGGCGCCAAATCTGGCCTGGAACGCCACCCACGGCTTCGCCACCTTCCAGCACACGGCGGCCAATGCGGCCTGGAGCGGCGTCCAGCTCTTCAACCTGTCGGAGATGGGGCTGTTCCTGGGCTCACAGCTGGGCGTCTTTGGCCCGATCCCGTTCGCCGCCCTGCTGCTCGGCGTCGGTCTCGCGCTCGCCCGCCGCAGGATCAGCGAGAACGACCTGCTGCTGCTGTGCTTCGCCCTGCCGCCGCTGCTGATCGTCACCGGTCAGGCCTTCATCAGCCGCGCGAACGCCAACTGGTCCGGGGCCGGCTATCTGGCGGGCGCCATCCTCGTCGCCGCCTGGCTGGTGCGCTGGCGGGCGCGGCGCTGGCTGATCGCCGCCATCGCCATCCAGGCGGCGGTCGCAGCCTTCTTCCTGGTCAGCGTCATCTCGCCCGCCGTCGCTGACAAGGCAGGCCTGGCCAACGGCCTGAAGCGCGCCCGGGGCTGGGACCAGATGACCCAGCTGATCCTCGACCGCGCCGAGCGTGAGCCGGGCCTCAGCGCCATCGCCGTGAACAATCGCTTCCTGTTCTACGCCATATCCTACTACGGGCGTGACCGGCTGCGGATGGGGGGGGCGCCGCTCACCAGCTGGCTCCTGATGGAGGGGCCGCGCAATCAGGCCGAGACCACGGCGCCGTTGACGGCGGCCCTGGGCGGGCGCGTGCTGATGGTTTCCTACGAGGGCTGGCGGCGGCCCGAGATGCAGGCCGACTTCACCGCCGCCTCAGGCCTCGAGATCGGCAGCGTGCGGCTCGACAATCGCCGCAAGCGCCGCGTGGAGATGTTCATCGGCGAGGGCTTCGCCCCGCGCCCCCGAGATCCGGTCAGCGGGCTTCCTGGCCGCCCCACACCGCCCTGAGCGCCTGCGGTCGTCCGCAGCCGATCCGGTAGCGCTCATAGGCCACCGGGTTCTTCTTGTAGTAGTCCTGGTGATAGTCCTCGGCGTTGTAGAACGCGACCGCGGCGCGGGTGACCACGGTGATCTTGGCCCGGAGTTGCTTCTCGTACTTGGCGCGCGCCGCTTCGGCGACCGCACGCTCCGAGGCGTCAGCGGTAAACACCGCCAGCTTGTACGAAGGGCCCTTGTCGCAGATCTGGCCGTAGGGGTCGGTCGGATCGATATGGTGATAGTAGCTGTCGACCAGCCTGGCGTAGCTGATCTTTGCCGGGTCATAGGTGACCTTCACGGCCTCCAGATGGCCCGTGTGATTTTCGTAGGTCGGCCGGGTCGACGCGCCGCCGGAATAGCCGGAAACCGCGCTGATCACGCCCGGCGTGCTCTCGAAACCCTTCTCCATCGACCAGAAACAGCCGCCGGCGAACACGGCGGTTCTGGTGGCGGCAGCGGCATTGGAGGCGCCGGCGAGCAGCAGGGCCGATGCGGTCAGGGCGGAGATCAGCTTGGAAGTCATGGGTCACTCGTGTGGGTTGACGTCACCGGCCTATACGAACCCCGACCGCGAAAGGTTACAAGCCCTGCGGGATCAGGCGACCTCGAACTTCGCCCCGGTCTTGGCCCGGATCTCGTCAAGGGTTACGCCCGGCGCCATCTCCAGCAAGGTCAGCGGAGTCCGTCCCCGGGAAACGTCGAACACGCCCAGCTCGGTGACCACCAGGTCGACCACCTTCTGGCCGGTGAGGGGCAGGGTGCAGGCCTCCAGCAGCTTGGGTGCGCCGGACTTCTCCGTATGCTCCATCACCACCACCACGCGCTTGACGCCGGCCACCAGGTCCATGGCGCCGCCCATGCCCTTGACCATCTTGCCGGGCACCATCCAGTTCGCCAGATCCCCGTTGGCCGCCACCTGCATGGCGCCCAGAACGCTGAGGTCGATGTGGCCGCCGCGGATCATCGCGAAGCTGTCCGCGCTCGAAAAGTAGGAGCTGGAGGGCAGAGCCGTGATCGTCTGCTTGCCGGCATTGACCAGGTCGGCGTCGGCCTCTCCCTCGTAGGGAAACGGCCCCATCCCGAGCATGCCGTTCTCGCTCTGCAGGGTGACGCTGACGCCCTCCGGAATGTGATTGGCCACCAGCGTCGGGATGCCGATGCCCAGGTTCACATAATAACCGTTACGCAACTCACGCGCCGCCCGCGCGGCGATCTCATCCCGGGTCCAGGCCATCAGGCTGCCTCTCTGGGGCGGGTGGTCAGCTGCTCTATACGCTTCTCATATACAGCGCCTTCACACAGGTTTTGTATGTAGATGCCGGGTGTATGAATCTGGTCCGGATCCAGCGACCCGGTCTCCACCAGGGTCTCCACCTCGGCCACCGAGATCTTGCCCGCCGTCGCCATCATCGGATTGAAGTTCCGCGCCGTCATCCGATAGATCAGGTTGCCCTCGGCGTCGCCCTTCCAGGCTTTCACGATGGACAGATCGGCGGTCAGGCCGCGCTCCATCACATAGAGCTCGCCGTCGAACTCGCGGACTTCCTTGCCCTCGGCCACCAGGGTGCCGACGCCGGTTTTCGTGAAGAACGCCGGGATGCCCGCCCCGCCGGCCCGGATGCGTTCGGCCAGCGTGCCCTGCGGGTTGAACTCCAGCTCCAGCTTGCCCGACAGATAGAGCTCGGCAAACAGCTTGTTCTCGCCGACGTAGGAGCTGATCATCTTCCGGATCTGCCCGCCCGCCAGCAGGATCCCCAACCCGAAGTCATCGACCCCGCAGTTATTGGACACCACGGTGAGGTCCTCGACACCGGAGGCGCGGATCGCCGCGATCAGGGTCTCGGGAATGCCGCAGAGGCCGAAGCCCCCGGCCATGATCGTCATGCCGTCGAACAGCCGCCCTTGCAGCGCCTCGACCGCGTCTCTGGAAACCTTGTTCGCCATGGCCGCCCCATACGCCCCAATCGGTCGATTGAGAACCGTCGATGTTGGATTCAGCCCTTGAAGTTCGGCGGCGGATGAGCGCCGTCCAGGCGTTCACCACCGGAGCCCAAATGCCCGTCGACGATGGGACGGCCACCGGACAGCGCAGGCGACTGGAGGCCGGCTGAGCCGCGGTGTAAAGGATCGGGAATGAGCCAGTCCCCCGCGCTGCAGGACAGCATCGTCCCCGTCTCCTTCGAACTCTATGCGAAGGATTTCGCCGCCTTCACCCGGGCCCTGGGTGACAGTTTCGCCCGCTGGGGCTTCGCGGTGATCTCGGATCACGGCATGCCCCAGATCAAGGTCGACGCCGCCCTTGAGGAAACCCGGGCCTTCTTCGCCCTGCCCGAGGCGGCCAAGCTGAAGTACAAGCTGCCGGTGCAGGGCCAGCGCGGCTACACGCCCTTCGGCGTCGAGACCGCCAAGGGCCATACCCACTACGATCTCAAGGAATTCTGGCACGTTGGCCGGGACCTGCCGGCTGGCCACCGGTTCCGTGATCACATGCCGGACAACGTCTGGCCCGACGCCGAGTTGCCGGACTTCCAGGCCCGGGTTGGCTGGCTCTACCGCGAGCTGGATTCCATGGGGCTGAAGGTGCTGGAGGCGGTGGCCGCCTATCTGGGCCTCGATCGCCACTTCTTCGATCCCACCGTGGACTTCGGCAACTCGATCCTGCGCCTGCTGCACTATCCGCCGGTCCCGAAGGATGGCCCGCACATCCGCGCCGGCGCTCATGAGGACATCAACGTTATCACCCTGCTCTTGGGCGCCGACGAGGCGGGCCTGCAGGTCAAGGATCACGACGGCCGCTGGATCGACATCAACCCGCCGCCGGGCAGCCTCGTCTGCAATATCGGCGACATGCTGCAGCGGCTCTGCAACCACCGCCTGCCTTCAACGACCCACCAGGTGGTCAACCCGGCGCCCGAGCGTCGCGGCTTCCCGCGCTATTCCACGCCCTTCTTCCTGCACTTCAACTCGGACTACCGGATCGAGACCCTGCCGAACTGCGTGGATGCCGCGCATCCCGACCGCTACCCCACCCCGATCACGGCGGATGAGTACCTTCAGGAGCGGTTGCGCGAGATCAAGCTGGCCTGATCTTCAGTCCTGATGCGGTAGCACCGAGCGATCCATCAACCGCGCCAGATCCTCCGGCCCGCTGACAGAAACCCCCAGATCCGTCACCAGCCCGTTGCCCAGCGTGTAGACCCAGCCGTGCACCGACACGGCCTGGCCCCGCGCCCAGGCTTCACGCAGGAAGACGTCTGAAGCGACGTTCTTCACCTGGCGGATCACGTTCAGTTCCACCAGCCGGTCCCACCTCGCCCGTTCGCCGGGCAGGGCGTCGAGTTCGTGGCGGTGGTCGTGGTTCACCTCGCGGATCGGGTGCAGCCAGTGGTCGACAAGGCCCCGGCGCTTGCCGTCGACCGCGGCGGCGACGCCCCCGCAGCCATAGTGCCCGACCACCAGGATGTGCTTCACCTTGATCACTTCGACGGCGAACTGCAGCACCGACAGGTAGTTCGCATCCTGCGGCGGAGCCAGATTCGCGACATTGCGATGCACGAACAGCTCGCCGGGATCGAGGCCCACGATCTCGTTGGCGGGAACCCGGCTGTCGGCGCAACCGATCCACAGGTACTCCGGCGCCTGCTGGCCCTCCAGGCGCTTGAAGAAACCGGGATCGATCGCGGTCTTGGCTGTCGCCCAGGCGCGGTTCTTGGCCTTGAGGTCTTCGAGGGTCTTTTGCATCAGGTCTTGGCGTCCGGCTGGCGACTGGGGTGAGCGGCGGCAAACGCCGGGTGCATGACAGTCCGCTCGGCAACCCCGGCGATGGCGGGCCAGGGCGTCATGTCCACCTGGAAGCGGTTGGCGGAATAGACCTGCGGGACGATGCAGCAATCGGCGATCGTCGGGCTGTCACCAAAGGCGAACATGCCCGCATGCCGGGCGACCATCGGTTCCAGGGCGTCGAAGCCCTCGCGGATCCAGGGCTGGATCCAGTCGCGCACCAGCGCGTCGTCGCCGATGCCCAGCGTCTTCAGGCGCGCGCCCACGCGGGTGTTGTTCAGCGGGTGAATATCGCAAGCCACGATATTGGCCATGGCGCGCACGGTGGCCCGGTCCAGGGCGGAGCGCGGCAGGATCGGCGGCGTGGGCCGGGTCTCTTCCAGCCATTCCAGGATCGCAAGGCTCTGGGTCAGGATCTGTCCGTCGCCCAGGTCCAGCGCCGGCGCCAGTCCCTGCGGATTCACCGCGCGATAGGCCGCGCCACGTTGATCGCCGGCCAGCAGATCGAGCGCGGCGTACTCATACGCCACACCCTTCAACGCGAGCCCGATTCGGACCCGGTAGGGCGCGCTTGCCCGCCAGGCGCTGTGCAGCGTCAGCGGCATCAGACGATCTTGAACCTCAGGGCGCCCACGCCCTCGACCTCGCCCTCGACCAGATCGCCGCGGACCAGCGGGCCAACGCCCTCAGGGGTGCCGGTATAGATCAGGTCGCCCGGCGCGAGCGTCCACAGTTGCGAGGCCTCGGCGATGATCTCCGCCACGGTCCAGATCATGTCAGCCACCTTGCCGTCCTGTTTGACGGTCCCGTTCACCGAGAGCGAGATGCGGCCCAGAGGCTCCTGGCCGCTCCATCGGCGGATCGCCGAGATCGGCGCGGACTCGTCAAACCCCTTGGCGGTGTCCCAGGGATAGCCCTTGTCCTTTGACGCGTTCTGCAGGTCGCGCCGCGTGAGGTCGACCCCGACGGCATAGCCGTAAACGTGGCTCAGCGCCGATCCGACAGGGATGTCCTTGCCGCCCGTTCCGATGGCCACCACCAGCTCGATCTCGTGATGCAGATCTTTGGTGCGCGGCGGATAGGCGGCCTCGCGCCCCGGCGGAACCACGGCGTCGCCCGGCTTGGTGAAGAAGATCGGCGGGTCGCGATCATCGCCCCCCATCTCGATCCGGTGGGCGGTGTAGTTGCGCCCCACGCAGATGATCCGGCGAACCGGGAAACCGGCGGTCTCGCCCTCGACGGGCACCACGGGGAGGGGCGGAGCGGGGATCACATATCCGGTCATGGCCACGCGTTTAGGCCTGTGCGCGCGCGATGTGAACCCCGGGGGGTGAGGCCGGCCCGCGTCAGATCAGGCCCAGCTCCCGCGCCTTGAACACTGCCTTGGCGCGGTTGCTGGCGCCCAGGGTGGCTATGGCGGCGGCCCTGTGGGCCTTGATTGTGGCGGCTTCGGTGTGCCGGGCGCGCAAACCTACGCCGACCATGCCCCATCGATCACATGTACGGCGCCGCTGGTGAAGGTTGCCTCATCGCTGGCCAGGTAAAGGGCCAGGTTCGCAATCTCCTGAGCCGTGCCGAAGCGGCCCATCGGCTGGCGCGCCACAAAGTCGCGCCGCGCGGCTTCCGGGTCGGCGGCCGATGCAATGCGCCCGCCTAGCGAGGGGGTGTCGACGGTGCCCGGGCAGATCACATTGCAGCGGATGCCCTGACCCACGAAATCCATCGCGACGGCCTTGGTCATGCCGATGACAGCGGCCTTGGTCGCGCTGTAGACGTACCGGTTGGTAACGCCCTTGAGCGACGAGGCTACAGAGCCGATATTGACGATGGACCCGCCGCCCCTGGCCAGCATGCCGGGCAGGGCGGCGGCGGTCATCCGGTGCATGGAGCGCACGTTCAGGTCAAAGGCTAGATCCCAGACCCTGTCGGAAACCTCAAGGATCGTACCGCCGTCCACCCGGCCAGCGGCGTTGACGAGGATGTCGAAGGCGGGTTCGGCGGCGAATAGGGCGGCGACCGCGGCTGGATCCGTTACGTCCAGCACCCGGGTTCGAAGCGTCGGACCCAGGGCGGCCAGGCCAGCCTCGTCTATATCGGTCGCCAGAACCTCGGCGCCCTCGGCGGCGAAGGTCAGCGCGATGGCGCGGCCGATGCCTGCGGCGGCGGCGGTTACGAGGGCGCGTTTGCCGGCCAGTCTTCCGCTCATGGGGTCTCCGTCAATCTGTAGAACCGCGCCGCCGTGAGGCCGAAGATCTGCGCCTGTTCATCTGCGCCAAGGCTCTGGACCAGCCGGCGCGCCTGTTCAAGCCAGCCGCCATAGTCCCCCGCCAGATTGAGCACCGGCCAGTCGCTGCCCCACATCAACCGCGCGGGCCCGAAACACTCCAGAAGGTGGTCCACGTAGGGTCGCAGGTCTGCATCGGCTATGCGTGGCCCGGCCTCGGTGAGCAGTCCCGAGAGCTTGCACATGACCTGGGGGCGTCGGCTCAGGGCGCGGATGTCGTCGGCCCAGGGCTGGAAGGCGCCGGTCTCGATCCCCGGCTTGCCGGCGTGGTCGATCACCACGGGCACATGCGGATGCTGATCCAGCAGGCGCCCCAGCGCATCCAGCTGATCGGGGCGAACCAGGGCGTCGAAGGTCAGCCCGTGCGCGCCGATGGCGGCCAGGGCCCGTCCGACCGAGGCCTGCAGCATCCAGTCCGGATCCGGCTCGTCCTGGATCATCGGGCGGATGCCGCGCAGCATGGGATCAGCGGCCAGGTCTGTCAGTGTCCCGACCGCATCCGTTGCGGTCATGTCGATCCAGCCGACCACGGCGCGGGCTCTGGGCCATCCGCGGGCCAGGTCCAGCAGAAACCGGGTCTCCGCCACAGTGGGCGCGGCCTGGACGATGACGGTTCCGTCGACCGCGTTCGCCGCCAGCACCGGTTCCAGGTCCTTCGGCAGAAAGTCGCGATAGAGCGCCGTCAGGTCCGCGGTCAGCCAGCCATAGTCGCCGCGCGCCGGCGTCCAGAGATGATGATGTGCGTCGAGGATCACCCCGGGCTCACACTGCGGCGCGCCATTCCGCGCCGTCCGGAAAGGCATAGTGGCGCAAGCTGTCGGCCTTGAGTTCCGTGCTGAACCCCGGCGCCTGCGGCGCCCGGTAGCGCCCGCGCTCAATGGCGATGGGATCGCAGAAGTGTTCGTGCAGGTGCCCGGCATGTTCCAGCATGCGGTTTTCCAGCGATCCGCTGATCGACAGGGCGTCAACGAAGGCCAGGTGCTGGCCCACCTCGCAGAGACCGACCCCACCCGCGTGCTGGCACACCGGCTTTCCGAATTTCGCCGCCAGCAGGAACACCGCCAGCGCCTCGTTGACCCCACCCAGGCGGCAGCAGTCGAACTGCACCACATCGATGGCGTCGGCCTGCAGCAGCTGCTTGAACATCACCCGGTTGTGGGCGTGCTCGCCGGTGGCTACCCGGATAGGCGCCACGCCCCGACGGACGGCGGCGTGGCCCAGGATGTCGTCGGGGCTGACCGGCTCCTCGATCCAGTAGATGTCGAACGCCGACAGGGAGCGGACGTGGTCGATGGCCTCCTGCACCTCCCACACCTGATTGGCGTCAATCATCAGCAGGCGCTCACCGATGGCCTCGCGAACGATGGCGCAGCGTCGCGCATCATCGGCCCGGTCGCGGCCCACCTTCATCTTGATCGCGCCCCAGCCCTCCGCCACAGCCTGGGCGCAGAGCTCGCGGATCTGGGCGTCAGGATAGCCCAGCCAGCCCGCCGAGGTGGTGTAGGCCGGATAGCCCTGCGTCTCCAGGATCGGCCCTAAGGCGCCCCGCCCGGCCTGCGCCCGCGCCACGATGTCCCGGGCCTCGGCGGGGGTCAGCGCATCTGTGATGTGGCGGAAGTCGATCACCCGGACCAGCTCCTCCGGCGACATGTCCGCCACCAGCCGCCACAGGGGCTTGCCCTGTTCCCTGGCCCAGAGATCCCACAGCGCATTGACCACCGCAGCCAGCGCCAGGTGCACGATCCCCTTCTCCGGACCCAGCCACCGCAGCTGGCTGTCGCCCGCCAGCCTGCGCCAGACCGCGCCCATGTCCGACACCAGTTCGTCCAGCGACCGGCCCTCCAGCATCGGGGCCAACAGCCGGATCGCGGCCACGCAAAGCTCGGTGCCTCGGCCGATGGTAAAGGTGAAGCCGTGGCCCTTCAGGTCATCGCGGCTGGTGTGGATCACCACATAGGCCGCCGAATAGTCAGGGTCCGGGTTCATGGCGTCCGACCCGGCCAGCCAGCGCGAGGTGGGAAAGCGGATGTCGAAGGCTTCGATGCGTTCAAGGGTGAGGGTCAAGGCCTCCGCCTCCGTCCAGTGCCAGGTCACCTTCCCTTATGGCCGTGTCGGACCTTGTCGTCCAACGCCAGTCGCCCGCCCGACGTCACCGAAAAACGGGTCTAGCGCGCCGTAGCGGAAATGGCGCAATCTGGACTTCGAGAGCTGAGGGATCCAACCCTGCAGTAGCAGAACCGGGACGGAACAAAATGATCAAGACACGCATCACCGAGATGTTCGGCGTGGACACACCCATCGTCATGGGTGGCATGACCGGCGTAGGCTACGCGCCGCTGGTGGCCTCCGTGGCCAAGGCTGGCGCCCTGGGCTTCATCGTGGCCCACCTCTACCCCACGGCCGAGGAGCTGGAGGCGGCAATCCGCTGGGTCCAGACCGAGACCGACAAGCCCTTTGGCGTGAACCTCACCATCCTGCCGTCGCTGACCCCCATTCCCTATGACGAGTATCGCCGCGCGATCATCGAAAGCGGCTGCAAGATCGTCGAGACCGCGGGCCGCAACCCGGTCGCCCACATGCCCGACTTCAAGGAAGCCGGCGTCAAGGTGATCCACAAATGCACCTCGGTGCGTCACGCCGTGACCGCCGCCCAGCTGGGCGTGGATGTGATCAGCATCGACGGTTTCGAATGCGCCGGTCACCCCGGTGAGGACGATATCGGACTGGTGGTCCTGCTCCCGGCTACGGTGGACAAGCTGGATATCCCGGTGATCGCATCCGGCGGCATGGCGGACGGCCGCAGCCTGGCTGCCGCGCTGGCGCTGGGCGCAGAGGGCGTCAACATGGGCACCCGCTTCATGGCCACCCAGGAAGCCGCCATCCACAACAACGTGAAACAGAAGATCGTCGAAAACACCGAGCGCGACACGATCCTGACCAACCGCACCCTGCGCAATACGTCCCGCGTGGCCCGCAATGCGGTGTCGGAAGAAGTGGTCAAGATCCAGCAGGATCCCACCAAGACCATCGAGGATGTCCGCCACCTGGTGGCCGGCGTGCGCGGCCGGGTCAACGTAATGCAGGGCGGGGACATGGACGGCGGCATCTGGTCTACCGGCCAGAGCCAGGGCCTGATCCATGACATCCCCACCTGCGCCGAGGTGGTCCGCAACATAATGGCCCAGGCCGAGGCGGTGATGCAGCGGAACGCCCGCATGGTGGCCTAGACCGGCGCAAACCGGGTTCCTCGACCCGTGCGGCGCTCGGGGCGGCGATCCAGGGGAGGCGGAATCCCGTTTCCTGGATCCGGTTCCAACGCTATGGGGACTGGATGAAGGATACACCTGCCGGCCCGCTCGCTGACCTCGTGGTCATCGAGATGGGCTCCCTCATCGCCGGTCCGTTCTGCGGCCAGATCCTGGGCGACTTTGGCGCCGAGGTGATCAAGGTCGAGGACCCGAAGGTGGGCGACCCCATGCGCCAGTGGGGGCGCAGCCTGCCCAAGGGTCTGTCGCCCTGGTGGCCGGTGATCGGACGCAACAAGAAGTCGGTGGGGCTGGACCTGCGGACGCCCGAGGGTCAGGCGATCGCCAGGACCCTGATCTCGCAGGCCGATGTGGTGATCGAGAACTTCCGCCCCGGCGCCATGGAGAAATGGGGTCTGGGCTATGACGTGCTGTCAAAGGACAACCCCGGGCTGATCATGGCCCGGATCTCCGGTTTCGGACAGACTGGCCCCTATTCGCAGCGGGCCGGTTATGGCCTGATCGGCGAGGCCATGGGCGGTCTGCGGCACGTGACCGGCGAACCCGACCGGCCGCCGGCGCGGGCGGGGATATCCATCGGCGACAGCCTTGCGGCCATGCATTCGGTGATGGGGATCACCATGGCGCTGCATCACCGGGCCCGCACAGGTCAAGGGCAGGTGATCGACGCCGCCCTCTACGAAAGCGTGCTGGCTGTAATGGAGAACCTAGTCACCGAATATGACATCACCGGCTATGTGCGCGAACGCTCGGGTTCGGTGCTGCCGGGAATCGCGCCGTCCAACGCATATCCGTGTGCGAACGGCGAGATGATCCTGATCGGCGGCAATGGCGACAATGTCTACGCGCGGCTGACCGAAGCGATGGGGCGCCCCGATCTGAAGGTCGATCCGAAGTTCGCCGATCACGCCAGCCGGGGGGCGAACCAGCAGGAGCTGGACGGGATCATTGCGCAGTGGACCAGCAGCTGTGCTCTGGAGGATCTGCTGGCCCTGCTCCAGAATCAGGGCGTGCCGGCCAGCCGTGTATTCCGCGCGCCGGACATGCTGGAGGATCCGCAGTTCACGGCGCGCGATGCGATCGTTTCGGTTGACCATGAGGTGTTCGGGCCGATCCGCATGCAAAACGCCTTTCCAAAGCTGTCCGCCACACCAGGCCGGGTCCGCTGGCCGGGGCCGAAACTGGGTGAGCACACGGACGCCGTTCTGGCCGAGCGTGCAGGCTGCAGCGCTGAACAGTTGGGCGCCCTTCGCGCGCGGGGCATCATTTAGGTCGCGCCATTCTTTTAGGTTGCGCCAGTCTTTCCGGTCAGGCTGGAACCTCCTATGTAGCGTGGCGTTGGGGTCACGCGCCCACCTTATCTGGCGGCGCAATCGTCAATCTGGAGATCTGGACATGGCAACCAAAGCCGGCCAACTGAAAACCGAAGAAGTGGTCGACGTCGCCACCGAAACTGCGGCCAAGATCAGTGCTGACGCCCAGAAGGCGATCACTGACGCCGCCAAGCGCATTGAAGCGGCTGTCCAGCAGGGTCTCGAGCAGGTCCGCGCCCAGTCGCGGGTCTATGCCGATGTCGCGACAGAACAGCTGGATGAGGCTTCCCGTATGGCCAGTGAACAGATCCGCGCTCGTCCGCTGGCCGCGACCGGCCTGGCGCTGGGCGTCGGCGTGCTGATCGGCCTGCTGCTGTCGTCTGGCCGGCGTTGAATCTCAGGCGCATCCTCTTTCTGGCTGCGGCTCTGGGGGCCATCGCAGCGGCGGCGTGCGTGTGCGTTGTCGCCCTGTCCTTCGCGGTCTACGCGGTGGCTGACATCTGGCTGAGCACGGCAGGCGCTGCGGCTGTGGTGGCGGGCGTCTTCGCCCTGTTCGCGGTCAGTATTGCCGCTATGGCGACCCGCAAGGCGGTCCCGAAGGCCGCGTCGTCTTCAAAGACTGGCGACGAAAACCTCCTGGACAAGGTGATGGGACTGGCCAGGGAGCGTCCGTTGGTGGCGGTCGCTGCTGCGACGGTGGCGGGCGTTGTGCTGTTCCGCAACCCGGCTGTGGTCGCCGCCGTGGTGACCGCATTTGTCAGTGGCGGCGCGGCCAAGGGCCGGAAATAGCCTCAGGCGCTCTCGCGGCGGTCAATCGCCCAGGTGCGCGACGGAGCATAGGCCGAGCCGGACAAGGCCAGCGCCGTGATCCTGATCTGGTGAGCGTCGGTCTCGATCAGGTTGAAACTGGGCGACACACCGCGTTCGCGCACCGAAAGCGTACCAGCGCCGACGGCATATGTTTTCCCATCGCCATCTGGATAGGGCCAGACAAACGGCGCGTGGACGTGGCCCGACAAGACCAGATCGACCTTCGCGTCGACCAACCGGCCCGCGGCCCGTGTACCGCCCCGAACCCTGGCTGACATCGGTCCGCCAATCATCTCAATCAGCGGGTGATGCGCCACCACGATTCGCAGCGTATCGTCTGCCTGGAACCAGTCGGCGGTTTCTCGCGCCTGACGCTGCGAGATGGCGCCCTTGGACCAGTTCAGGCGAAGTTGCAGACCTCTTGCCGTGTTGACCCCACGCACGGCGACGCCCGCGCCGCGCCAGTTCTGGGCCGCCGCTGGACCGATGAATTTCTCGAAGCGGCCGAACGGCGCGATGGCCCGTTCCAGCAGGCCGACATAGGGGGTGTCGTGATTGCCGGGCGTCACGAGCCAAGGGTGTGGCAGGCCCGCCAGCCAAGCCGCCGCCGCCTCGAATTCCGCAAGGGTCGCATAGCGGGTCAGATCACCGGATATGACGATCAGATCGATGGCTTCCCTGCCCAGCCAATTCGTTGCGGCGTTCAGCGCAGCCGGGTTTTCGTCGCCGAAGTGGATGTCGGACAGATGTGCAATCCGGAACATCTTCAACGCGCGCTTCGGGGCGGCGCAAGGACGCGGGTCACGGCAGGGTCGTAGTGCGCCTCGATGATACGGCCAAGGCTCACGGTCTCGCCATCCAGAATGGCCGGGATCGGCTGGGAAGACCAGATCTGGATCGACTTGCAGGGTCGGTTCTCGACAAGCGGATTCTCGCGCCAGTCGCCGACCAGAGCGCTGCCGACAAGCTGCAGAGCCTCCGTGGCGTTCTGAAAATTCAGAGCGGCGGCTTCCAGCGCGCCGTCGTCTTCGTCCATGACTTTTGACGCGATCGGGCACATCACAACGACGGCCCTGGCCCGGTCAAGACGTCCCGCGTCGATGACATATCTCAGACGATGGCCGAACGATCTCCTTAGAGCCCGTCCCGCCCGTTGAAAAGCCAACCCGATCTTGCCCTTGCGGACCGCTTCGCGCGCGGGCGCCCAGAGGGCCGGCGAGCCCAGGATCGCGGCGCAGAGAAAGGGGTGTCCCTCAACGCAGCCACCACCCAGAGTCCGCGGCTGCCCCTGGTCAAGCGCCAGCCGCAAGGCTTGTGGCCAGGGGAGGGCGCCGTAGATCGCGCGAGACAGGAAGTTCATGGTGCCGCCCGGGAGTAGAGCCAGTAGCGGCCCTTTCAGACCACAGAGCTCGGCGGCGGCCCGCGCCGTGCCGTCTCCGGCCAGCACAATCAGAAGCCGGGGGCCTGTCGCAATCGCCGCCTCGAGACTGGAGATCAGATCTGCCGCATCGGGCGCCCGGATGTTGGCGACGAGACCGTACTCTTCGAGGATCGCCGCCAACTGTGCGGGCGCGTCGGGGCCGACACTGCCCGAGGCCAGGTTGGCGACGACTTCGATGCGATCGTCGGCCGAGAGTTGTGATGCGAAAGTCTCAGTCGTCGGGGACAGTGTCGTGACTCCTTGGCCAGGGGTCGCCGGGCTCTGTCCCCCTAGCCTGGCGCGGGAACGTATGTGGGGCCTCGAACGAAAGACGCCAACCTGGCCTTGGAGTCCCGGACGAGCGGTTATGCGGCGAGACGTTTTGTCAGACCGCTGTAGAGGAACACTACCTGACTTATGGTGGCTTTCAGGGTTTCAGTTTGAAAGGGTTTGGTGATCAGCAACGCTGCAAGGGGCGTAACCGCCTCACTGACGCTTCCGACCTCGGCGCCGAGCCGTGGACGACCTTCTTGCGAGGCTCAGGCCGCAGCGTAGAGACCCAGGCCCGGCGCCAGAGCCTTGAAGGAGCCGCCAAGTGTGTCTCTGAGCCCTATGACCAGCCGGCCCCCGGGCGCAAGCGCCTGCATAAGCGAGGTCCGGACCCGGGTATGGGCTTCCGGTGCGAGGCCGCTCAGCACATTGCGACAAAGAACCAGATCAAACCGCCCGAAACTGGACAGGTCATCCAGGAGATTGACCCTCCGCCAGCGGACCATCTGCCGGATCTGTGGCGACAGTGCGAACCCTTCACCCTTCTTTTCGAAGTGCCGCACGAGAGCGCGCGCCGGTAATCCACGCTGGACTTCGAACTGGGAATAGAGCCCGGCCTGCGCCTTCTCCAGGTTCCGCTCCGACAGGTCGGAGCCGAGCAGATCCCAGGGCCCGGCGCTCGCAGGGAGATCGGCCAGAATCATCGCGAGGGAATAGACTTCCTGGCCGGTCCCGCAACCAACGCTCCAGACCCGGACCGGCGCTCCGCCACGGCTACGGGCCAGTTCAGGCAAGATTTCGGCAGACAGGCGGTCAAACACCGGGCGGTCCCGGAAGAATTCGGTATCAGACATCGCCATGGCTTCGACCGCAGCCCAGGCCAGCCGGTCATCACTCCGTCCGCGCAACGCGCCAACGAGGCCCTGGGGCGACACGAAACCCTCTCGACGCGCCACGGGCGCCAGCCGGCTTTCGATCAGATATGACTTCTCGGGGTCCACCCGCAGGCCCGCGCGCGCCAGACAGAGGGCGGCCAGATAGGCGCGGTCCGGGGCTTCAATCATGCTGCGCGCACCTGCAAGAGGCCGAGGCTCTGAAGCTTTCCTGCCACGATCGCACCATCGAAGGGCTTCATGATGTATTCGTCGGCTCCGGCTTCCAGGGCTTCGCGAATGCGTTCGATCTCGGTCTCGCCGCTGCAGAAGATAACCTGCGGTACGCTTCCTCCGCGCGATGCGCGCACACGACGCAGGACTTCCAGGCCGTCCATCTCGGGCATCCGCCAGTCCAGCAGAATCACGTCCGGCATCATCGCGTCGCACCAGGCCATTGCCGCAACGCCGTTCGCCGCCTCGGCGACCTCGAAACCGAGGTCTTCGAGGATACGGCGCGACACCTTGCGGATCACAGGGCTGTCGTCGACGACGAGGCAGGTTTTCAAGTGCGGACACACTCCGGATGCGTGGGTCCGGATTGTCGCTCGGCCGGGTTAACGCCGGGTGTTGGGGCTAGGTCGGCAATGTCGCGGCGAACACAACCCGTTCGGCCTGGGCGTCTGCGAACACCCGCCCTTCCGCGTCGGTGACAAAGAGGTGCACGTAATAGGCTTGCACCCAGTGGCCGTGCAGGCCTTCGCCCTGCGGTTCACCGCATAGTCCGGCCAGCACCTCGGGCCGCAGCCGCGCGCGGGGACCTTCTGCCTCGATGGCGATCACAAGGGAGGTCGCCTCCTGAACCGCACGCACCCGCGCAATCCCGCCGGTGGGCAACGCCGCCCCCGCCATCTGGGCAAGATTTAGCAGTGTCCGGGCCGCCGGTTTGTTTACGGCCGGCGTGTCCACATGCCAGTCCAATGTCGCTCGCATGTGGGCGAAGGCGCCCTGCGCCAGCTTTTCCAGTTCCCGCACGTCAAAGGTCTCTGCCGAGGCCGAGGCTCCGAACGCCACGCGACAGAACGACAGCTGGTCGGCCAGCTTCTTCGCTGAACTTGCGATCAGGCCCATGGCCTCCTCGCGCATGTCCTGCGCCGAAGGGTCCTCCAGCAGGTCGAGGCCGGAACTGATGGCGCTGGCCGGACTGATGAAGTCATGACACATCCGCGCTGCCAGATAGGCGGCCAGCTCGGCGGGGCGGATCACGGCGGTGTTGTCGGGGTCAGTCATGGCGCCGCCAGCTTGGCGCGATTTGCGCCTTGGGCAAACGCTGCGGTGTCTGTACGAAGTCGGTCACGCTGCGAGGTCGCCGTTCGGCGCTTCCGGAATGAAAACGCCGAGGGTGAGTTGAGCGAAGACAATGACGTGGGTCAGGTGCTGGCCGAGATCTGCGAGGCTGCTGCCGCCCTGATACTGCCGCTCTGGCGCTCGGGCCTGACCGTGACGCACAAGGCCGATGAGAGCCCGGTGACCGAAGCCGACAAACGTGGCGAGGCCCTGATTCTGGAGCACCTTGCCGCGCGGTTTCCCGATATTCCGGTGATCTCGGAGGAGGACGCGAGCGAATTCGGGACGCCTGACGCTATTGGCCCGCGATTTTTCCTCGTTGATCCGCTGGACGGCACCAAGGCGTTCGTGCGGGGCGACCCCAACTTCACCGTCAATATCGGCCTGATCCAGGATGGTCGTCCCGTCGCGGGCGCTGTGTCGGCGCCGCCGACCGGCGAGACCTGGTATACGCATAAGGGTGAGGTGCTGAAGCGGACCCGCGGTGGTCCTTCCGCGCCGGTGCGGGTGCGGCCCTGGCCAAAGGGCGAGGCGATTGCACTGGTGAGCCACACCATGAAGGATGAGACGATCCAGAAGCTGATCGCCGAATACGGGTTTGATCACCGTGAGCCGATGGACAGTTCGATAAAGCTCTGCCGGATCGCGGAAGGCTCGGCGGACATCTATCCGCGCCACGGGCCGACCATGGAATGGGATGTTGCGGCCGGCCATGCGGTGCTTGAGGCCGCCGGGGGAACCTTCCTGACCCCCGAAGGCAAGCCGTTCGGCTATGGCAAGGCGGACGCCGGCTTCCGCAATGGCTGGTTTGTCGCGCGGGGTGGCTGACGGCGCGCCTAGATGCGCTTGCCGATATTCCAGTCATCCGGCGTGGAGGCCGCAGGTATCTGTGCGTGCTGGTATTCGTCGGGCGTGATCGGCGCCGCAAGGCTCAACACAGCCAGATACCCGGCAAACCCGGTCACGAAGGCTACGCTCGCCAGCATCAGGAAGGGTTTCAGAATCGCCATGGTGCGAACTGAAGACTGCGCCTGGAGGGTTACCGAAGGCTCAACGTCCGGAGCGGCCCAAGGGCGCTGAAGGGTCGGGGCTTGTTCTTGCGAATTGCTCGCATTAGCAATTCCTGCCGCCAAATTCTGGCCCCCGGGGAAACCGGTCATGACACCGCTCAAAGGCCTCCGGCGCTTTTGGCTGACCGTCCACCTGTGGCTGGGCGTTGGTCTGCTCGTGGCCCTGATCCCGTTGAGTGTCACCGGTTCCGCCTTGGTCTGGCACGATCAGATCGACCGTGTTCTCTATGCTCAGAGATACGCCGTCACCGGGGCCAGGGTTGCAGAGCCCATCAAGGCCTATGCTGATGCCGCGCAGGCAGCCTTCGGAACGCGCGTGATCCTCACCCAGGTGCGGTTGCCCCAGAAGGCCGGGGACCCGGTCGTGGCTGTGTTGGGCCATGTTCGTATCGTCGGCGACCGGCCTCTGGCTCTGATGGCCCAGGCGCGCCGCCAGTTTGGCCGAAACGGCGCATAGCGTCGTCCGAAGTCGTTATTGATAATCATTCGCATTGCCAGTCTCGGGGCAACGGCCTAAGAACGCTTCTCAGTTGCAGTAGTCTTCCGGTCCGCCAGCCCATGAGCCACTCACGCCTGTCCGTCGCCGCGACCCTCGCGCCGCTGATCCTGGCCCTCGGGGTTGCGCCGGCGCAATCCGAAGACGCCGAGGCTCCCGAAGTCTCCGCCCTGGTCGTGACGGCCCGGCGCGACGTTGACTACGGCGCATCCCGGACGTCGACGGCGACCCGGACCGACACGCCGCTGCGCGATGTGCCCCAGTCGGTCAGCGTGATCACCGACCAGCTGATCCGCGACCAGTCGATCCAGAACCTCTCGGATGTCTTCCGTTATGTGCCCGGTGTGGGCGTCGGGCAGGGCGAGGGCCATCGGGACGCGCCCACCATCCGTGGCAACGCCACCACGGCGGACTTCTTCGTCAACGGCGTGCGTGACGACGTCCAGTACATCCGCGACCTCTACAATGTTGAGAGGGTGGAGGTGCTCAAGGGCCCCAACGCCATGATCTTCGGGCGCGGCGGCGGCGGCGGTGTGATCAATCGGGTGACCAAGACCGCCGATGGCTCGGATGAGCGCAAGCTTTCAGCTGAACTGGGATCCTGGAACCACCGCCGGTTCACCCTGGATATGAGCCAACCCCTGGATGACGGGGTATCCGGGCGCGTGGTCGGCCTCTTTCAGCGCTCGGAGAGCTTCCGGGACTTCGTCAATCTGGAACGTTGGGGGATCAATCCCTCGGTATCCTGGCGCAACGCCGACGGCCTGACCATTTCGATGGCCTATGAACACTTCGAGGATGACCGGACCACTGATCGCGGGGTTCCGTCGTTCAACGGCCGCCCGTCTCCCGCGCCGCGCAGCGCCTTCTTCGGAGATCCGGAGCGCAGTTACAGCACGACCAATATCGATGTGGTCAATCTGGCGATGGAGTATGAGCTTTCTGCGAACCTGACGCTCCGCAACCGAACCGTCTATGGCGACTATGCCAAGACCTACGACAACATCTTCCCGGCCGGCGCGGCCGTGGCCGGTCCGAACGGGGCTCCGGCGACCTATCCCCTGCAGGCCTACCGGAACATCTCGCCGCGCGACAACCTGTTCAACCAGACGGACGTCGTCTGGAAGACCACATGGGGCGGTGTGTCCAACACGATCCTGGCGGGGTTCGAGTTTGGTCGCCAGCGCACCGAGAACCTGCGCCTGACGGGTCGCTTCGGCGCTGCGAACGGCCCGACGACCCTGGCCGGAAACCCCTTTGCTGATCCTGTGCGGCGCGGACTTCCGATTGTCTTCTCCAACGCGGGCGCAGACGCCAGCAATCGGGTCAAGGTCACCGTGGCTGCAGCCTATGTTCAGAACCAGGTCGAGTTGACGTCCCAGTGGCAACTCCTGGCTGGCCTGCGTTACGACCGGTTCGAGGTGGAGGTCCAGGATCGCCGGACGACCGTGGTCGGTCGGCGGGATTTCAGCCGTCGCGACGGGCTTTGGTCGCCACGGCTTGGCCTCGTCTACAAACCTGTGACGCCCGTCTCGATCTACGGCAGCTACAGCGTCTCGTACCTGCCGGCGTCGGGCGACCAGTTTTCATCACTCACGACGATCACCGAAGGGCTCAAACCTGAGACGTTTGAAAATCTTGAAGTGGGCGCCAAGTGGGAGATCAACCCCAGCCTGCTCGTGACGGCCGCCCTCTATCAACTCGACCGAGACAACACGACCTCTCCCGATCCGGCGCGACCCGGCCAGGTGGTGCTTACCGGCGCCCAGAGGTCCCTGGGCCTCGAAGTCAGTGTCGCCGGTCGCCTCTCGTCCCGCTGGGAGGTCGCCGGCGGCTATGCGCTGCAGGACGCCGAGATCCGTCGTGCGACCGCCGCCGCCCCTGCCGGCCGTGATGTGGCGCTTGTGCCGAAGCAGACATTCTCGCTGTGGAATCGCTACGACGTAACGCCGGTCGTGTCGGTGGGACTGGGGCTGATTCACCAGGGCGCCCGGTTTGCGTCGATCTCAAACGCGGTGACCCTGCCAGCCTTCACCCGTGCTGACGTCGCCGTCTTCCTGAAGGTGAACAAACGCGTTCGCGGTCAGATCAACATCGAGAACCTGTTCGACAGCCGCTATGTCGCCACCAGCCATGGCGACCACAACATCCTCTTCGGAACACCGCGCTCGGTCCGGGCTTCGGTGGACGTCAGCTTCTAGCCCTTTCCTGACTGGCCGTTCGGCGCGATTGTAGGGCCCACACATCAGGGAGGCTTTCAGTGGCGGACGTTCAACAGGCTCTTGAGTTCACCACATTCGAACGACGCGGACATGTGGGTGTTCTGACCCTCAACAATCCCGACCGTTTGAACGCACTGTCCGCCGCCATGCGCGCCGAGGTCGAGGCCGTTCTGACCGCTGTTCGCGCCGACGATGATCTCCGGGCTCTGGTGTTGACCGGTGCGGGGCGCGGTTTCTGCGCCGGGGCCGATCTGGCGGCAGGCGCGGCCGTCATGTCTGAGGGCGGTCAGGTTCGCGCCACGCAGAACGACAAGCTGGACGAAATGGGCTGGGTCGGGCGCTGGGCGACCATGTGGGCCAGCTTCGATAAGCCCGTGATCGGAGCCATCAACGGGGTTGCGGCCGGCGCCGGCCTGTCGACAGCGCTGGCCTGTGACGTTCGGATCGGTTCGGAACTGGCTCGTTTCAAGAGCGTCTTCATCGAACGCAACCTGTCGCCGGATTCGGGGCTCAGCTTCTTCCTGCCGCGCGTCGTGGGCTATGCCGCCGCCGCCGACATGATCTTCACCAGCCGGGCGGTGGGCGCCGACGAGGCGCTCAGGCTGGGGTTGCTCAACCGGATCGTGCCGGCGACCGAACTACTGGACGCAGCGGTCTCCTACGCCGACGAGATGACCCAATGGCCGCCGCTGGCGCTTCGGATGTCCAAGCGCGTGCTACAGCACAACGTCGATTGCGACCTCGCCGCAGCGCTTCGGTTCGAGACGCTTGGCCTCGATTTCGTGGGCCGCGCCCGCAACGACGCAAAGGAATCGCGGGCTGCCTTCCTGGAGAAGCGCAAAGGCGTCTACACGGGGACCTGAAAACCCGCTATCTGCCCGCCACCGATCTGACAGGAGTTTCCCATGCCGCTCGATGCTGGCGCCCCGCAGAAGACTTACCGATGGGACGATCCCCTCGACCTCTCATCGCGCCTGTCGGAAGATGAGCGGATGGTCTGGGACGCCGCGCGCCAGTATGCCCGCGAAAAGCTGCTGCCGCGGGTGGTCTCCGCCTATGCCGACGAGCGGTTCGACCGCGAGATCATGACCGAGATGGGCGAGCTGGGATTTCTGGGTCCCACGCTTCCTGAAGAGTACGGCTGCGCCGGGGTCAACCACGTGGCCTATGGCCTGATCGCCCGTGAGATCGAGGCGATCGACAGCGGCTACCGCTCGGCCATGAGCGTGCAGTCGTCGCTGGTCATGTATCCGATCTTCGCCTTCGGCTCGGAGGAGCAGAAGCGCAAGTACCTGCCCGGCATGGCGGCGGGACGGATCATCGGTTGCTTCGGCCTCACCGAGCCCGACGGCGGGTCCGATCCGGCCTCGATGCGCACGGTGGCGAAGAAGGTTCCCGGCGGTTTCGTGCTCAACGGTGCGAAAATGTGGATCACCAACAGCCCGGTCAGTGACGTGGCCCTCGTCTGGGCCAAGCTCGACGGCAAGATCCGCGGCTTCCTCGTGGATCGCGGGATCAAGGGGTTCGAGACGCCGAAGATCCTTGGAAAGCTCAGCCTGAGGGCGTCGGTGACCGGCGAGATTTCGCTCACCGACGTTTTTGTGTCCGACGACGCCATTCTCCCCAACGTGGAAGGTTTGCGCGGTCCGTTCTCTTGCCTGAACAAGGCCCGCTACGGTATTGCGTGGGGCGCGATGGGCGCTGCAGAGTTTTGCATGCACGCCTCGCGGGACTATGTGTCGAGCCGCAGCCTTTTTGGTCGCACCCTGGCCTCGCGCCAGCTGGTGCAGAAGAAGCTGGCCGACATGTCCACCGAGATCGCCCTGGGCTTCGAAGGGGCGCTGGCGCTTGGCCGACTGATCGATGAGGGCGCCTGGGTCCCCGAGGCCATCTCGATGTTGAAGCGCAACAACTGCGGCAAGGCTCTGGATATCGCGCGCGTCGCCCGTGACATGCACGGTGGCAACGGCATCTCCGGCGAGTACCACGTCATGCGACATGCCGCGAACCTTGAGACCGTGAATACTTATGAAGGCGCCCATGACGTGCACGCCCTGATCCTGGGTCGCGCGATCACGGGTGAAAGTGCCTTTTGATACCCTCGGTAGCGATGCAACCCTAAATTTACTCGGCCGGGCGTAGGGTTCCTCGACGACGGGGAAAAACCGATGCCTCGGAAGAGTTCGAGACGCGCCGCCGACAAGAGAGAGATGGTGCAGTGGCTGTTCGAGAACAGTCGCGATCCCATGCATGTCGTCAGCGCGGACGGTCGGTTCTTGCTGGTCAATCCGGCATGGACAGAGCTTACCGGGCTGTCGGCCGCCGAGCTGATCGGTAGCCGGTGCCTGGACCAGTTCAACTCCGAGGATGTCATCGACATGAAGGCGCGCGCCGAGGCGGCGCAGCTAGGAAACCTTTACGAAAACGAGGTCAGGGTCAGGACCCGGACCGGTGACTGGGCCTGGTACGCCTCTCGCCGTCAGCTGATGCCGGGCGGCTCGCACATTGTGACCATGTATGACGCCACTGCGCGGCGCGCGGCGCGAGAAGAAATCGAGGACGCGCGACGCACGCGAAAGGCGCTAGGCGCCTCGGCGGGGATCGGCATCTGGGAGTATGATCCCGCCGCTGACACCATCTGGTGGTCAGAAGAACTTCTCGAACTGGCGGGGTTCGATCCGCAGGTGACCTGGACACCTGATCTGTTCTACGCCCTTGTCCACCCGAGTGACCGTGCGCCGTTGTATCAGGCCCTTGCCGGCGCGCTGGAGCTGGGACGTCCGGCGAAGGTCGAGCACCGCATCCGGGTGCATGGCCGATGGATAACAATGCGGGTTACGGTCAGGCCTGAACCGCAGCCCAGCGGACGCTATCGCCTGAAGGGCATATCCGAGGATATTACGGCGCTGGCCGAGGCCCGCGATGCTGCCCGGCGCGGCGAGCAGCAGATGCGCCGCGCCCGTCGCGAGGTTCAGGCCACAGCCAGCCGACTGAACCTGGCGTTACAGGCGGCGGAGGCCGGCGCTTACGAGATTGATCACGTCAAGCGAACCTTCTGGTGTTCACCGGAGTTCGAGCGGATCACCGGCCAGGGCCAGAGCGGTTCAAGCTATGAGGACGCTTGCGAGCTCAGGTATCCCGCTTTCCATATCGATGACCTGCCGCATGTGCGCGCCGCGTTCCGTCGCCTAATTCGCGGCGAGACCCGCGCCGGCGAGTGCTTTGAAGCGCGCATCGTACGCCCGGACGGATCCGAACGATGGGTGCGCCTGCATCATCACCTGCAGGTTTCCCGTAGCGGGCGCTGGCAGAAGGCCGTGGGTCTGATCCAGGACTGCGACGCCGCCAAGCGACAGGAACTCGCCCTGATCGAGGCGCAACGCGCCGCCGAGGACGCCGCCGAGGCCAAGGCGGCTTTCCTGGCCAACATGAGTCACGAAATCCGCACCCCCCTGAACGGCGTGATGGGCGTGCTTCATCTGCTCAAGAGCGAGTCGCTGTCCGCCGATGGTCGGAACCTGCTGGGTGAAGCCCTGACCTGTGGCCGGATGCTTTCAGAACTCCTCAACGACGTGATCGACTTCTCCAAGATCGAAGCCGGCAAGCTTGAGCTCAATATCGAAGCCGTCGACCCTGCGGCGCTGGTCCATGGCGTGGCCCAACTGCTGGAGCCGCAGGCCCGCGCAAAGGGCTTGCAGCTCGTCGTTGATGCGGACCCGCATCTGGGATGGGTGATGTCCGACCCGGTCCGTCTGCGTCAGGCGCTCTTCAACCTGCTCGGTAACGCGGTGAAGTTCACCGAAAGCGGCCGTGTGGTTGTTCGTTGCCGACGGACTGATGCGGGGGTGCTGCGTTTTGAGGTGGAAGACACCGGGATCGGTATTTCCGCTGCGGCCCAGGCGCGGATTTTCGGCCGTTTCAACCAGGGTGACGCCTCGACGACGCGGAAGTTCGGCGGCTCCGGCCTGGGTCTGGCCATCACGCGAAAGCTGGCGGAACTGATGGACGGACATACCGGCTTTGTCTCAAAGGAGGGGCAGGGTTCGACGTTCTGGTTCGAGGTGCGCGCAGAGACCACTGCGTCCGGGTTCGAGACACCGGAGGTGGGTCTGTCGATCCTGGAGCGCGTGCGGGTGCTGGTCGTCGAGGACAATCCGACCAACCGGCTGATCGCCACGAAACTGCTGGAGCAGATGGGGGCTTCCGTCGAAACGGCCAGCGATGGCTATCTGGGCGTCGAGGCGGCGGAGCGCGAGGTCTATGACCTGATCCTGATGGACATCCAGATGCCCGGTATCGACGGGCTGGAAGCGACGAGACGTATTCGGGCTCTGGGTGGGGCGGCGGCGCAGACCCCGATTGTCGCACTCACCGCAAATGTGCTGTCCCACCAACGCCGGGCCTACCTGGACGCCGGCATGGATGGCGTGGTCGGCAAGCCGATCTCACCGGCTGATCTGCTGCGCGAGATCACCGCAGCGGCGTCCAGGCCAGTCGTGGTGGAAGCGGAAATCACAACCGCTGCCTGAAGATGGCTTTCGCCCAAGGCGGCGGGGTGCTTCATTGAGAGCTGAGATTCCGAAGGGGCGGCTATGCGTGGATTTGCAGCGGGACTGATCGGGCTGGCGTTGCTGGCGCCGGGGCTGGCGGCGGCCCAGACGCCGGCGCTTCGGCCCGACCAGCAGACCTTCCGGGCGATCTACAAGGAACTGGTCGAGACCAATACCACGCTGTCGGCTGGCAGTTGCACCCTGGCAGCCGAACGGATGGCGGCACATCTGAAGTCCTCCGGCTTCACTGACGCGGACGTGACCCTCTTCGCCCTGCCGGACAAGCCCAAGGAGGGAGGGCTGGTGGCCATCCTGAGGGGCTCCGACCCCAAGCTGGGCGCGGTGCTCTTGCTGGGTCATCTGGATGTGGTCGAGGCGCGCCGCGAGGACTGGACCCGCGACCCCTTCACCCTGATCGAGGAAGGCGACTACTACTACGCCCGGGGCACATCGGACATGAAGGGCCTGGACGCCATCTGGGTCGACACCCTGATGCGCCTGAAGCAGGGCAGGACGCCGCCCAAACGCACGCTGAAGATGGCGCTGACCTGCGGCGAGGAAACCAACGAGGCCTTCAATGGCGCGTCCTGGCTGGCCAACAATCGGCCCGATCTCGTGCAAGCGGACTTCGGCCTGAATGAGGGCGGCGGCGGGCGTCTGACGCCGGATGGCAAGCGCGATGTGCTGTTGGTCCAGGTTGGTGAGAAGGCGTCCCAGAACTTCCAGCTCGAGGTCACCAATCGCGGCGGACACTCCTCGCGTCCGGAACCTGACAACGCGATCTACAATCTGGCCAACGCCCTGGTGAAGATCCAAGCCTACACCTTCCCGGTGAAGCTGACCGAAACGACCAGCGCCGGTTTTGCTCTCCGGGCCCAGCGCGGCGACGCGGCCGGCGAGGGGCTGAAGCGCCTGCTGGCCAACATGGCCGACGCCGAGGCCGCCCGGCTCGCCGCGACCGATGTGCAGGTGAACTCGATTCTGCATACCAACTGTGTGGCGACCCGTCTGGACGCCGGACACGCATCCAACGCCCTGCCGCAGCGCGCCCGGGCCATCGTCAACTGCCGGATATTCCCGGGCGAGACCTTGCAGGAAACCCGAGACACCCTGATCCGCGTGATTGACAATCCGAAGGTGTCGATCACGGCGCTGAACCCCGACAAGCCGGTAGCCTCGCCGCCGCCGCTGGACCCCAAGATCGTGGAGCCGATGAAGACCGTGGCCGCCAGGCACTTCCCGGGAGTGCCGCTGTTGCCGGCCATGTCTTCGGGTGCGACGGATGCGCTCTACTTCGGCCCGGTCAAGCTGCCGATCTATGGTGTGCCTGGGCTGTTTGGCGACCCGGACGGCAATGGTGTTCACGGCCTCAACGAGCGAGTACGCGTATCGTCACTGTATGCAGGGCGCGACTACCTGTTCGATCTGGTGAAAATCTACGTCGGGGTAAAGTAGGTCGCCCTGGATCCACGGTCGGCCCACTGGGAGGCCGCGAACGACGGGTTGGCCTGTGATGGCGAACCGGTGCTAGATCAACGCTGATTCAGTCATTGGGAAGGACACGAGAGCATGACGGAGCCCGCTGCGCAGGCTGCAGAGTCGGATGACAAGCCCACATCCCTGCGCACCGTCATCACGGCGTCCTCCGCCGGAACGACCTTTGAGTGGTACGATTTCTTCGTCTTCGGAAGTCTGACGGGCGTCATTTCCAAGACCTTCTTCACCGGGCTGCCGGAAACTGCAGGATTTGCCGCCGCGCTGGCGCTCTTCGGCGCCGGCTTCCTGTTCCGGCCGCTGGGCGCCCTCGTGTTCGGGCGGATCGGCGACCGCAAGGGCCGCAAGGGCGCCTTCCTGGCCACGGTGCTCTTGATGGGCGGCGCCACGGTCGCGATCGGCCTTTTGCCCAGTTACAACCAGGCCGGAATGATCGGGCCGATCCTGTTGATCCTGATGCGGATCATCCAGGGCTTCGCGCTGGGCGGCGAGTATGGCGGCGCGGCGATCTATGTGGCCGAGCATGCGCCCGCCAACGGACGCGGTCAGGCCACCAGCTGGATCCAGAGTTCTGCAGCGTTCGGCCTGTTCGGCGCGCTCATCGTGATCCTGCTGACCCGTCTGGCTGTGGGCAACGAGGCCTTCGATGCCTGGGGCTGGCGGATACCCTTCCTGTTTTCTGGGGTCCTTCTCGCCATTTCCATCTGGATGCGGGTGAAGTTGAAGGAGAGCCCCGAGTTCGCCAGGCTCAAGGCCGAGGGCAACGAGAGCAAGGCGCCCTTCACCGAGGCTTTCGGTCGCTGGCCCAACCTCAAGCTGGTCCTGATCGCCCTCGTGGGTGTGATGTTTGCCCAGGGCGCGGTCTGGTACACGACATTCTTCTACGCCCAGACCTTCATGGAGCGCTTCCTGAAGGTGCCGCCCGAGACCATCAGCCTGATGCTGCTGACCATGACGGCCATGAGCGCCGTGCTCTACGTGGTGTTCGGCTGGCTTTCGGACAGGCTTGGCCGCAAGACCGTGATGATGTTTGGCATGGTGCTGATGCTGGCAGCCTATTTCCCCGGCTTCCACCTGCTGACCCAGACCCTCAATCCAGCACTGGCGGAGGCCGAGGCCCGGACGCCGGTGGTGGTGATCGCCGATCCGGCGGATTGCTCCCTGCAGTTCGATCCGGTTGGCAAGGCCAGCTTCCTGTCGGCCTGCGACATCGCCAAGTCGACCTTGGCCAACGCCGGCGTGTCCTACCGCAATGAAGCCGGTGTCCCGGGGCAGACGGCGATGGTGCGGGTCGGCGCATGGACGGTGCCGTCCACCTCAGCCGTGGGCCTCAGTCCTGACGTCGCAAAGGCCGTCAAGGCCAGCGTGGAGACGCGCATCAAGACCGCCCTGGCCCAGGCCGGATATCCCACCAAGGCCGATCCGGAGCGCATGAATATCTGGGGCGCGCTGGGGGTGATGTTTGTCTTCGTGGTGGCGGCGTGCGCGCTGTATGGCCCCATCGCCGCCAGTCTGGTGGAACTGTTCCCCACCCGCGTTCGCTATACAGCGATGTCGCTGCCCTACCATGTGGGCACCGGCTGGGTCGGAGGCTTCGTGCCGTTCACGGCCTTCGCCATCGTGACGGCGACGGGGGATATCTACTCCGGCCTCTGGTACCCGTTCGCCTTCACGGCGTTGTCGGTGGTGGTGTGTTTCTTCCTGCTGCCGGAGACGAAGGGACGACCGCTGGATCGTTAGGCGGGGCGCAGGGAAGGTCTAACGGGCGACGGGCAGCACCTCGGTGCGCACCGCAGCGGCGTCCAGCCCGGCTTGCTCTGCGCGCCAGTCGCCGGCGCCCACCAGCCGGATCACCAACTGTCCAGACAGCGTCCATTGCCGCATCTGCGCGACGCTCGCCGGGGCCAGGCGCTCGGCGTCACGGCGCGCCAGCGCCAGAACGTCCGGGTTGATGTCCGGGTCACAGACCAGCACGTCGGCGCTTGCCAGGGCGCGGACGGCCTTGAGGGTCAGGCGTTCGGCGGGACCGGTGGCTTCGACATAGTTGACGCTTCCGGCAGAGGTGTCGCCAAGGGTCAACATCGCGCGCAGCAAAGCCGTCGCCTCGTTCATTGCGCCCGCCGAAGCGGCCGCGGCTGCCGGGCTGGACAACGCCGTGCGCAGGAACCTGCGGCGAGCACCGGCCTCCGGGAAAGCCGCACGCACCTCATCCTGCGTCGTCCGCAACAGCTCTGCGACCCGCCCGATCCCCTCAGGCGTCCGGGCCTCGATGTCCTGGCGCAGCATGGTCGCCAGCATGGGCGACGCGCCGCCGGTGCCGATCGCCGCGACGACGACGCCGCGGTCAATGATGGACGGGGTCGTGAAGTCACAGAGTGCAGGCCGGTCGACCACGTTCACGGGTACATGCGCAGCGCGAGCCGCGTCTGCGGCCTGGCGCGCCCAGGTTTCGTCATCCCCGGCAATGAAGGCCAGCGCCACGCCGACGTAGTTGCCGGAATCGAGCGCCTCAGTGGCGCCAAGCCTTACCACCCGTGCCGGTGAGCCGACGAACAGCCGCGCCTTGGCCTCTGCCCCTTCGCCCTCGCCCGCGATCGCTACCGAACGGCCGGCCAGCGGGAAGAAGGCAGGAAAGGCGTCCATGATGCTATTTGAGGGTCTTCAGATAGGCGATGATTGCGGCCCGGTTCTCGTCGTTCGGCACATTGATCAGCATCTTGGTGCCGGGCGCGAAGGCTGCTGGCTGCTTCAGGTAGGTGTCGAGATTGGCGTCCGTCCACGTCCCGCCCTTGGCCTTGAGGGCCGGGGAATAGGCGAAGGCGCTCGCGCCGATCTTGCCGCCGGCGACGCCTGCAAGGCTCGGACCCATCACGGATCCGCCGTGGCACATCTTGCACTGCATATTGAACAGCTGTGCACCATCGGCGGCCAGCGCCGGAGCGGCGGCCAGGGTCAGCACGACGGCGAGGGGGACGACACGGAACATAAACTCTCCTGCGGTTTTCGTAGGCTAGGTACGGATTAGCGTAGTGGGCGACAATCGACCAAGGCTGGATTTACGCGATGGTCTGAACGGCGTTAGGATTGACCTCAAATCAGGCAACTGGAGACGCCCCATGGCGACCACGGTGGATGTGAACGGACGGCCCTTGAACGTCAACTCGGCCCCCGACACGCCGTTGCTATGGGTGCTCCGGGATGAACTGGGGCTGACTGGCACAAAGTATGGCTGTGGCGTTGCCCAATGTGGTGCATGCACGGTCCTCGTGGACGGCCAGGCGATGCGCTCGTGCCAGATGCCGGTATCGGCGGTTGGCGCGGCCAAGATCACCACCATCGAGGGCCTGGGCGGGACGCACCCTCTGCAGGAAGCCTGGGTGAAACTGGACGTGCCCCAGTGCGGCTACTGCCAGTCGGGCCAGATCATGAGCGCAGTCGCGCTGCTGGCCCAGACCCCGAAGCCGGATGACGCCGCAATCAGCGCGGCCATGGATGGCAACATTTGCCGCTGCGGCGCCTATCAGCGCATCCGCGCGGCGATCAAAGAGGCGGCCGCCGGGCCAGCCGTTCAGCCCGTAGCGGCCAAGGCCTAGGAGCGAACGCCATGAACAAGCCTCTCACGGATATCGTTCGCGCACCTACCCGTCGCCAGGCGCTGGTGGTCGGCGCCACCCTGGTCGGCGGATCCCTGCTGGTCGGATGCTCGATCGGCGACATCCTTTCGGCCGGGTCCAGGGTCGAGGTCGGCGCCTTTGGCCCCTTCCTCAAGTTCGCGGCCGACGGATCGGTCACGGTGATTTCGAAGCACATCGAGTTTGGGCAGGGCAACCATGCCGGTCTGGCCGCCATCGCGGCGGAGGAACTGGACGCGGACTGGTCCAGGGTTTCGGTCGAGCAAGCCGCCGCCAACGCCAAGCTCTATGGCAACACTATGATGGGCGGTACCCAGGGCACCGGCGGGTCGTCGGCGATCTTCAATTCCTGGACCCAGCTCCGCACGGCGGGCGCTGCGGCGCGGGCCATGTTTGTGCAGGCCGCTGCGGCGAAATGGAGTGTTCCAGCCGCCGAGATCAAGGTTGCAAACGGGGTCCTGAGCCACGCTTCGGGCAAGCAGGCCGGCTTCGGAGATCTCCTTGACGAAGCGGCCAGGATCACGCCACCCGAAGCGCCGGTGCTGAAGGATCCCAAGACCTTCACCCTGATCGGTACGGACCGCGTCCGCCGGAAGGACTCGCGCGTCAAAAGTACGGGCGCCGCGACCTATACCCTGGACGTCAAGCGTCCCGATCTCCTGGTGGCCATGGTCGCCCATGCTCCGAAATTCGGAGCCAAGGTGAAATCGTTCGACGCCGCCGCGGCCAGCAAGATCGCAGGCGTCGTGGCCGTGCATGAGATCCCCACAGGCGTCGCCGTTGTGGCGGAAAACACCTGGGCGGCGCGCCAGGGCCGCGAGGCGCTGAAGGTCGAATGGGATGAAGCCAAGGCAGAGACCCGTGGCTCGGCCCAGATTCTGGCCAGCTTCAGGGATCTGGCGTCCGGCAAGACCGCTGCCCCGGAAAAGGGCGGCTGGAAGCCTTTTGACTCCAGGGGTGACGCCGCCAAGGCTGCCGCCGGCAGCAATGCGCTGGAGATCGCTTATGACTTCCCCTATCTGGCGCACGCCACCATGGAGCCGATGAACTGCGTGGCCATGGTGGGCAAGGGCCCGACCCGGTTGGTGTTCGGATCGCAGGCGCCCACCATGGACCAGATAAACACCGCCGGTATCGTCAAGGCGCTGCCGGGATCGATCCAGATCGAGACCCTGTTCGCCGGCGGCTCGTTCGGACGCCGCGCCAACCTGAAGTCAGACTATGTCACCGAGTGTGTCCATATCGCCAGGAAGGTGGGCGGCGGACGGCCCGTGAAACTGGTCTGGACCCGCGAGGATGACATGCGGGCAGGATACTACCGGCCCATCGTCCATCACACGGTTCGCGTGACCACGGACGCGCAAGGCTTCCCGGCGACATGGCGTCATCGGGTGGTCACCCAGTCGATCATGAAGGGGGCGCCTCCTGGCATGTCCGGCGGGGATATAGATCCCACCGCGGTCGAAGGCGCGCTGGGTTCGCCCTATCTGAAGGCGACGCCCATCGTCGACGCCCAGTTGATCATGCCGGATGTCGGCGTGCCCGTGCTCTGGTGGCGCTCTGTGGGCGCGACCCACACGGCCTATGTGATGGAACACACCATCGACCAGCTGGCCAGGCGGGCGGGCAAGGACCCGGTCGCCTACCGCCGCGCCCTTTACGAGAAGGCGGGCGCCAGGCGCCACATCGCTGTGCTTGATCTTGTGGCGGAGAAGGCGGGCTGGAGCTCTCCTGCGCCGGCCGGCTGGACCCGCGGCGTCGCGGTTCACGAGAGCTTCGGCTCGGTGGTGGCCCAGGTGGCCGAGGTGAAGCTGGAAAACGGCCAGCCCAGAGTGGGTCGCGTGGTCACGGCCATCGATTGCGGCACGGCCATCTCTCCCGATCAGATCGCCGCCCAGATGGAGGGCGGCACCTGCTACGGCCTGTCGGCGACCCTCTACGGCGAAATCACCCTGACCGATGGCGTGGTCGACCAGGGCAACTTCGACACCTACCGGGTTCTGCGCAATTCCGAGGCTCCGACGGTGGAAACCCACATCCTGCCATCGACAAACCCGCCCACCGGGGTCGGTGAGCCCGGAACGCCAGTGATCGGACCCGCCGTCGCCAACGCGTTGCTGACGCTCACTGGAAAGCCGACGTTGAGCCAGCCTTTCGTCAAGGCCTGATCGGGATTTTGCGCAGCCGAATGGGGTGGAAACCCTGATTCCCGTGCTACCGCTGCGTCGATGAACTTCGACCTGATGCGGTTGATCGCGGCGCTGCTTGTGGTGGTGAGCCATACCTACCCGCTGGCCGGGCAGGCGCCCGTGCGGATATGGGGCGTGGAGGACCTGGGCGCGCTCGGCGTTTCGATCTTCTTCGTGATCAGCGGCTATCTGGTCACGGGCAGCTACCAGCGAGACCCCAAGTCTTACCTCGTCAAACGGCTGCTGCGGATCGAGCCGGGTCTGATCGTGTCGCTGGTGGTCACTGTCGTCGCGCTCGGGTTTTTCACGACGGCGCCGGCGGCCGAATACTGGTCCAAGGCCGCGCTCTATGTCCTGCGAAATGCGCTGCTGTACCCGGCCACCTACGACCTTCCGGGCGTCTTCGAGACCGTTGCCCTGCCCAATGTCGTGAATGGCGTACTGTGGACGCTACGGCTGGAGTTCACCTTCTATCTGGTGCTGATGCTGATCCGGGCGCGACTTGCGCTGGTGCTGGCGCTGACGGCGGCCTGCGGCGCGGTGTGGCTGGCGATGACCTTCACCCACCCGAACTGGGCCGATGAGCGCGCGACCCGGATCGCGTTTCTCGGCGCCCGCAATGGCCTGTTGTTTTTCGCCGGCGCCGCCCTCTTTCTGACGCGCGCAAGGATCCCGCTCTGGATCGGCGTGGTCGCGGCTGCTGTCTTTCCTCTGATCGGCCCTCTGGCCCTGCCGTTCGCCGTCCTCGGTCTGTCCCGCCCGGGCAAGCTCAAGGCGGACCTCAGCTACGGCATCTACATCTACGCCTTCCCGATCCAGCAGATCCTTGCTGGGTACGGCCAGCTTAACCTGCTCACCGCCGTCCTCGCCGTTCTGCCCTTTGCTGCCTTTAGCTGGTTCCTGGTGGAGCGACCTGCCATGCGGCTGAAACCCGCGGGTGGACCAGGTCCGCCGGAAAGATAAACCGGCCTGACACGGAACCCGACGGCGACTTCGCGCGCTCTGCCGCCAGCAATAGCTGGAGAACACGATGCGCAAGACCGGACTTATCGCCTTCACCGCCCTCGCATTGGTGGGCCTGAGCGCCTGCAACAAGACAGAGAAAGCCATCGACGCCAAGGCCGACACCGTGAAGGCTGACGCACAGATTGTCGCAACGGACCTCAAGAACGAAGCCGATTCCGTGAAAGTCTCAGCCGACGCAGAGGCCCAGGCGATGAAGGCCAGGGCAGGCGCAGTAAAGGACATGGCGGCGTCCGAAGCCAAGTCTCTCGAGAAGAAGGCCGAGGTTGTTAAGGCGCAGGCTGAAGTCGCCGCAGAAGCCATGCGAAAGTAGCAAGTCCGCCGCCCACGATGCTCAACCTTCAGGCGGCGTCTTTCGCTGAAACCCCCGCCCGCGCTTCAGCACGCGCGGTTCGCCCTTGGCCTTGGCGTTGATTTCCTTGAGCTTGCGGTGCTGCATGGCGGACAGCGCCTCGCCAGGGGCGCCCTTTTCCGGGTCGCCGAAGGCGCGGCCATAGGTCTTGATGCGGTCGGCGACGCTGCCCAGGAATTCGCCTTCCCAGTCGGAGAGCTCGATCCCGGCCTTGTCAGCCAGACGCCGGGCGCGTTTCAGGGCGTTCAGCGCAGAGCGTTGGGCCTGCGCCTTGCGATCTGGAGCGCCGCGTTTCAAATCTCTCCGATGGCCGAAAGATAGAGGTCGAGAATCGCCTCTTCCTCCTGGCGCTTGGCGCGGTCCTGTTTGCGGATTCGCACAACCTTACGGATGATCTTGACGTCGAAGCCGTTGCCCTTGGCCTCGGCGAAGACCTCTTTGACCTGTTCGGCGATCTCGGCCTTTTCCTGCTCGAGACGCTCGATGCGCTCGATGATGCTCTTCAACTGCCCCTGGGCGGTCGCATTGAGAACGTCGGGGTGTCCTGAGGAGTCGTCGGCCATAGCCACGCCTTTTAATCTGGATGCGGAGGAAGCGGAAAGCGGCGGACCCTACTGTCCAGACCGCCCTCTGTCATCCACGTCCGCAGCCTGAATCAAGAAAACCCCGGCAAGAGGCAGGGGCTCCTGACGTCTGTTGGATGCGAGGTTGTTCAGGCGAAGCCGAGCGCCGCCCGGCGGCGGCGAATGATGGCGCCGACGGCGCCGAAGCCTGTGATCATCATCGCCCAGGTCGCAGGTTCCGGCGCGGCGGAGACAGAGCCGGCGAAATTGTCGACTTCAAAGGAATTTCTCGACGAGCGCAGGATCACCTGGTTCACCACGGCGCCGCCAAAGTCGAAGTTGACGCGCGTACCCCAGTTCCAGCTCTGGCTGGTGTTGCCGCCGGTGAACTGTCCGCCGTTGAGGGTCTGATTGTAGCCCGTGCCGATGAACTGGACTGAATTATAGGAGTCCGGCGAGCCCATATAGAAACTGAAGCTTGTCAGACCTTTCAGCGAGAACAACGTCGCAGAGGCGCTGCCCGGAATGGTCAGATAGTTGGTCGAGTTATTGGGCAGTGTGCCGCTGTAGCCCGCCTGACCCTCGCGGAACCCCACTGTCGCGCCATCCAGCGTGAGCGTGAAATTGGGCAGCAACACCGCCGTGGGCGTTGCGGCGTTGTTGAAGCTGGCGATCAGCGACTGGCCGCCCGGCAAGGTGTTGGGATCACCCGACGCCGAGAGGGTGACGATCGGGGTCGCGGCCGAAACGGGCGCTGCGACCAGAGCGGCTGTGACCAGGAATGCAGTCGCAGTCAGGGCGCGAAACAGGTTGGCCACTTGCATTGGGTGCGTACCAGTTCAGGACAAGCATGGGGGGTTTGTCCAAAGCGCTGCACGGGTCATGCCAGCACGCTGGCTAAAGCAGGCCGTGCCTCACGAGCGCCGGTCGCAGCGATGCCGGATCCACAAAATGGTGCGTGGCGAACCCGAGATTTCGGGCCGTTTCAATGTTGCGGGCGCTGTCATCAACGAACAACATTTCGGAAGCCGCCAGGCCGAAGCGATCACAGCACAGCCGGAAGATCGCCGGGTCAGGTTTCATCACGCCCTCGAGTCCGGAAGCCACGTAGGCCCTCAGGAGATCAAAGGCCGGGCTCATGGCCAGGGTCGAATCCAGCGTCTCGTGCGAGATGTTCGAAAGGCCGAACTGAGGAATGCCGCGTGTTTCGAGCTCCGCCATGGCCGCTTCGGTCTCGGCGATGGCGCCGGAGAACATTTCACTCCAGCGATCGCGCCAGGCCATGATCTCGGCTTCATGGTGCGGGTGGATTGCAACCAATCGCGCGCAGTTCTCGGCGAAGGTCACGCCACAGTCGGTGGGGGCGTGCCACTCGAGCGTGCAGACTTCGGACAGGAACCGGTCACGCTGGACTGGATCCGGGAAGATTTTCTCGTAAAGCGTGCGCGGATTCCAGCGCACGATGACGTTGCCAAAGTCCCACAGGACGGCTTTCGGCATCGTCGTGAGGGCTTAGCCCTGCTTGGCCTTGAAGCGCGGGTTCGTCTTGTTGATGACGTAGATTACGCCCTTGCGGCGCACGAGCTTGCAGTCGCGGTGACGCGTCTTCAGCGACTTCAGCGAGCTTCTAACCTTCATGGGACCGTATCTTCAATCGGGCCGTGACCGGCCGTTGGCGAACAAGAGCGGGCGCATATACGGGGCGGCCCCGCTCAAGTCAACCTGACGCCGTTTTGATTGGGCGCCTGCGCGACACGTCGTAGATATCGCGAATGCGTCGTCGCCTGACACTCTCTCTGATCCTGTTTGGTCTGGGCCTCATCTCGCCGGCTGCCTCACAGTCGATTGCACCGCCCACGGCGTCGGGAGATCAGATTTTCGACGCCTGGGCTTCGGAGTTTCAAGGGCGCGCCCTGGCTGCAGGCATCGATCCCGTGGTGCTGTCGCGCGAGATGGCGGGCCTGACCCCCGACGCCCGCGTCGCTGGCGCCGACAGTCGCCAGCCGGAGTTCTCAAAGCCCATCAGTGTCTATCTGGAAGGCGTGGTGACGCAGGATCGGCTGATCATCGGCCGGCGTCGTGGCGCCGAGGTGGAGGCATTTCCGGCGATAGAGGCCGCGTCTGGCGTCCCACCAGAAATCCTGCTGGGCGTCTGGGCGCTGGAGAGCGGCTTTGGCAGCCTTCAAGGCAACTACGATACGCTTCGCTCGCTGGCCACCCTGGCCGCCCAGGGTCGCCGCCGCGCCTGGGCCGAGGGTGAGATGATCGCCACGCTCAGGATCATCCAGTCCGGAGAACAGCCCCGCGCCCGCCTGCAGGGCTCCTGGGCCGGGGCCATGGGCCAGACCCAGTTCATCCCCAGCACCTATCTTTCAACTGCCGTGGACCAGGATGGCGACGGGCGTCGTGACATCTGGAGTTCGAGCGCCGACGCGCTGGGCTCTGCGGCCAATCTGCTGGCGAAAGCGGGCTGGGTTCGCGGACAGAGCTGGGCCCGGGAAGTGACCGTACCGGCCGGGTTTGACTTCAGCCTGACCGAAGGCCCCCGCGAGACCCCTGCCTGGTGGGCGCAGCGCGGGGTGATCCGGGCGGACGGCCGGCCCTGGGCCGCGACGGATGTTGACGCAAGGGCCCAACTGGTTGCGCCAGCCGGCGCGGAAGGACCGCAGTTCCTGCTGTTCCCCAATCACTTCGCGATCCGCGCATACAACAACAGTCTGTCCTATGCGCTGGGCGTAGGCATGCTGGCGGACGGGTATCGGGGCGAGGGCGCCTTGATCCGGCCCTGGCCGGAGGAAACGCCGCTGCCGCTTGTGGACCGCATGACCGCCCAACGCGCGCTGGCGGCATTGGGCTTCGATCCGGGCGCCCCGGACGGCGTGGTCGGTATGGGCACGCGCCGATCCCTGCGCGCCTGGCAAGCCGCGCGCGGGCTGGTAGCGGACGGCTATCTGTCAGATGCTATGGTGCAACGCCTGAAGGCCGAGGCCAGCGCCTTGCCGACGATCGCGGGAGAGAACGTGCATGAATAGACGATATGGCTTGATCGCCTCTACGCTGGCCGCCGTCCTGGCCAGCGCCGGCCCGGCCGGCAGTCAGGCGCCCGCACAGTCTGCACCCCCGGCCAGCCTGACCCGCGCCACTGGCTATCTGACCGCGGGGGGCGCGCCCAGCAGCCTGGCCCTTGTGCCCCCTCCGCCAACCCCCGGATCCGGCGCTCAGGCGCGCGACGACGAGGCCTCGTTGGCAGGGCTGGCGCTCCATGGCGGACCTCGCTGGGAGCTGGCCACGCAGGATGCAGATCTTTCATTCCCCGTTGCGGCAGGCACATTCTCCTGCGCCATAGGCACGACGATCAGCGAAAGGGACACGCCAAGGCTCTATGGTCTGCTGCGCCGAAGCCTGGCTGACCTCGGCCTCTCGACCTACCCGACCAAGACGAAATACCAGCGCCAGCGCCCCTTCATGACCAATGGCAAGCCGATCTGTACCCCGGCGGTGGAGGCCGGGCTGCGGCGGGACGGGTCCTATCCTTCGGGGCACAGTGCGATCGGCTGGGGTTGGGCGCTGATCGTGGCCGAGGCGGCGCCGGACCGGGCGGAGGCCGTGCTGGCCCGCGGTCGGGCGTTCAGTGACAGTCGCCGTGTCTGCAACGTCCATTGGCAGAGCGATGTGGATGAGGGTCGCACCATGGGCTCCGCTGTGGTGGCCAAGCTGCACGACTCTGTCGAGTTCCGGGCTGACATCGCCGTCGCCAGGGCCGAGGTCGCCGCGGCGCGCGCCAAGGGCCTGAAACCGGTGAGGGATTGCGCCGAGGAGAGCCGGCGCCTGGCCGCCGGGTAACGCTCAGCCCTCGTCGCTCTTCTCGAGCGCTGCAAGTGTGGTGGCCTCCTGCGTGGCTGGCTTCGGATCTGCGTTGCGAAGGGCCGGGTTCCGGAACGCGTAGACCAGCAGCCCCAGCATCAGCAGCGTATTGACGATGAACGGGGCCGGCCCGAAGTGCTGGTACAGGAATACAAACAGCGGTGCGAAGATCACATTGATGCCGTTGACGGCGGCAATGGCCCCGGCGACACGCGCCTGCTCGGCCATGCCGACGGCAATGGATGAGCCGGCAGTGAACCCTGGCCGCGCCAGACCAAAGCCCAGGCTCGATACGGCATAGCCCACCACCACCCCATAGTAGGCTGGCGACAAGGCCACGATCAGGTTGCCAAGCGCCGCAACGCCGACGCCCCAGCGCAACAGCTGGCGCGGCGTCATCTCGAACATCCGGATCAGACCCCATTGGGCCAGAAGGCCGGCCACCGCGCCAAACATCATGGCGATGGCGATGTAGCTCTGGGCCTTCGCCGGCGACAGATCCAGCTTGTCGAGGATCAGGAAGCCCAGCGTCTGGGCCTGGGCTGTCTGGCAGGTGGCCACGATGAAGCCATAGATCAGGAACGGCATGATGCGGGGATCACGCCAGATCGGCAGGGCGGCAGGCGCCCCGCCGACGACCGGACGCAAAGGCCGGCGCGCGTCCGGGTCCGGTTTCGAATCCGGCAGAAACCGCCAGACCACGAACAGCATGCCAAGAGCGATGAAGGCGAAGCTGTAGAGCGGGCCGGCCAGTCCCACGCCAGGAAAGATAAAGAGCGGCGCGAGAAATGGACCAATGACCGTGCCCAGACCAAAGGCGCCGGCCAGATTGGCCATGGCCTGGGTGCGCCCCTCGATCGGCGTGCGTTCGGCCACATAGGCCTGGGTCGCCGGATTGCTGGCCGCGCCAAACAGGCCAAACAGCGCTCGGGCCAGCAGGAAGAGAATAAAGATCGTCATCGGCGCCGCCAGCTTCGCCAGTCCGGAACTGACCACCGCGCCGCACAGCATCATCGATACGAGAAACCCGCTGAGCCCCACCAGCATCAGGGGCTTGCGGCCATAGCGATCCGAGGCCCTGGCCCATCCCGGCGAAGAGAAAGCCCAGAGCAGCGCCGACAGCGAAAAAATCGCCGAGACCATGGGATCAGGAATGTCCAGCGAGCGGCCTATCGCCGGCAGCACCGAGATCAGGCCCGTGTTGCCCATGGCGGTCGCCATCGAAACGCCGAAGATGATCGCAAAGGACCGCCGGGGCAGCGCTGTCGTGTCCGGGGCCTTGTCCTGCATGCCTTGGGCTTTAGCGACTTGCGGCGTGGCGGCAAATGGGGGACGCGCTCACGGCCCATTAAACATTAATGGCGATAGTCCCCCTCACCTTGCGGGGAAGTCCATGTTCCAGATCATTGGTATCGTTCTGCTGTTTGCGATGGTGTTCGGCAGCTACATCCTGACCGGTGGGAACATCGGCGTTATCCTGCACGCAACACCACATGAAATGGCGGCGATCGGCGGCGCGGGCGTTGCGGCCTATCTGATCTCGAACTCGATGGCGGTGCTCAAGGGCACCGGAGGCGGGCTGGCCAAGGTGTTCAGCGGCGCCAAGTGGAAACCCTCGGACTATCGCGACCTGCTGTCGCTGCTCTTCCTGCTGACCAAAACCATGAAGTCCAAGGGCGTGATCGCTCTGGAAAGCCACATCGAGAACCCGCAGGAGAGCTCGATCTTCTCGCGGTTCCCGCGGATCCAGAAGGACCACTTCGCTATCGATTTCATCTGCGACACGCTGCGGATGATGACCATGAACCTGGAGGATCCACACCAGGTCGAGGATGCGATGGAAAAGCAGCTGGAGAAGCATCACCACGAGGCCCTTGGCCCTGGCCACGCCATCACCAATCTGGCCGACGCCTTGCCCGCCCTGGGCATCGTGGCCGCCGTGCTTGGCGTGATCAAGACCATGGGTTCGATCACCGAGCCACCGGAAGTCCTGGGTGGGATGATTGGCTCCGCTCTTGTCGGCACCTTCCTCGGCGTGTTCCTGGCCTATGGGCTTGTGGGTCCGATGGGCACGCGCATGAAGGACGTGGTGGAGGAGGAAGGCGCCTTCTACCGCATCATCCAGGCCGTGCTGGTGGCCCACCTGCATGGCAACGCCGCCCAGATCTCGGTGGAAATCGGTCGCGGAAACGTGCCGTCCGGCGCCCAGCCCAGCTTCCTGGAGCTGGAAGAATTGCTCTCCAATATCCCCGCGGAAGCCTGATACAGCGACGGTATTTGAGGTGGCCGGAGTCGCCTTGGGGCAAAGGTATAAAAAGTGATCACAACTCCGTGATTTTATGGCTTGCCTTTCCCCCAAACCCAAGCGTATCTCTGGTCACAGCGTCGGAAGGGTATGTTTGCCCGTTCTAATTTTGACATCAGGCGGGGACGTCCAGCCGACGCATGGCTCTCCGATCAAAGGATTATGACATGACCAAGGAACTGCTCGTCGCCGCCGCCGCTTTCGCCCTCCTGGGCACCGCTGCCTGCGCGAAGAAGGAAGAAGCCCCCGCCGCCGAAGCCCCCGCTGCTGAAGCCGCTGCTGCTCCGGCTGCCGACGCGATGGCCGCTCCGGCCGCCGCTGCCGACGCTGCCGCCGCTCCGGCTGCCGACGCTGCTGCTCCGGCCGCCCCGGCTGCCGACGCCGCCGCCCCGGCCGCGCCCGCCGCGAAGTAATACACTTCACGACGACGCAATTGCGTTACGGAAGGGCCGCCCTCTGGGGCGGCCCTTTTTCGTTGCGCAGCACCAGATGACCACAGACGCCGGCCAACTCGACTGGACCTCTGACGGGCAACCGCGATCACGGCGGTTTGGCGATGTCTACTTCTCCACTGAGGATGGGCTGGCCGAGGCCCGTGCGGTCTTCCTGCGCGGCTGCGGCCTGCCGGACGCCTGGCAGGGCCGCAGGCGATTCGTCGTGGGCGAGCTGGGGTTCGGCGCCGGGCTCAACATCGCCGCCCTGCTCGACCAATGGCGCCAGACCCGGCCGCCCGGTGCGGTATTGCATATCTTCTCCATCGAGGCGTTTCCGATCAGTGCCGAAGATGCGGCGCGCGCCCTGTCGCGCTGGCCGGAGCTGACGCCGGTCGTTGCGCCGCTCATCGCCGGGTGGCCGGGGCAAACCCGAGGCCGGTATCGCCTGGAGTTCCCACACCTCTCGGCGATTCTCGATGTGGCCGTGATGGACGTGGTTGCCGCGCTTCAGGGATGGTCCGGATGCGCCGACGCCTGGTTCCTGGATGGCTTCTCCCCGGCGCTGAACCCCGACATGTGGCGCGAGGAGGTGCTGGCGCTGGTCGCCGCCCGCTCGGCGCCTGGGGCCCGGGCGGCGACCTTCACGGTGGCCGGCCAGGTGCGCCGGGGCTTGAGCGCCGCCGGTTTCAATGTGGAGAAGCAGGCCGGCTTCGGACGCAAACGCGAACGGCTGGAGGCGGTGCTGGCCGGGACGCCAGGAGACCTCGTCCGTCAGCGGGTGGCGATCGTCGGCGGGGGTATAGCTGGCGCCTCGGCCGCGCGGGCCGTGCGTGCGCTGGGCGGCGAGGCCGTGGTTATCGAGGCCCAACGCCCGGGCGCCGGGGCTTCGGGCAATCCTGCCGCGCTGGTGACGCCCCGACTGGACGCCGGGCTGGGCGAGGCGGCGGGGCTGTTCGCCCAGGCGTTCGCCCGCGCTGGCCAGCTCTATGCCGAGGTCACAGGCGCGGTGATCGCCCGGGGCGCACTGCAGTTTGCGACCGATGCGCGGGACCTCGAACGATACGGCCGAATCTCCGACTCTGACCTGTTTCCTCCGGGGACCATGAACCTCCTGAACGGCCCTGAAGCCAGCGCCCGGATGGGAGAGGCCGGCCTCGGCCCGGCGTTGGACCAGCCGGACGCGATGGTTGTTGATCCAGCGCCTATCCTCATCGCCTGGATCGGCGAAACCCGATGCGCCCACGTCGCGACCCTGGAGCCCGACGGCGAGGGGTGGCGATTGCTGGACGGGCAGGGTGCGGAGATTGTTCGGGTCGACGCCGTGATCCTGGCTGCGGCGCTGGGTACGGATCGCCTCGCGCCTGGCTTGCCGCTATCGGGGGTTCGCGGTCAGGCCAGCTGGACCACAGACGGCGCGGTCGTATCTGCGGCTGCGTTTGGCGGCTATGTCACCGCGACCCGATCGGGGATCCTGTTCGGGTCAACCCATGACCGTGACGACACGGGCGCTGATCTGCGGCCCGAAGACCACGCCCGAAACCTGGCCACCCTGCGCGAGCGCCTGCCCCGGTTGGCCGCGTCGGTGCAGGAGGCTGGCCTCCAGGGTCGCGCATCGGTGCGGGCTGTCAGCCGCGACATGACGCCTATCGCCGGCGAGACCGATCAGGCCGGGGTCTATGTGCTGACAGGATTTGGATCGCGGGGATTCTCATTGGCGCCCCTGCTGGCCGAACATGTGGCCGCTCTGGCCCTGGGCGCCCCGTCGCCGATCAGCGTTGCGGCGGCCGACCTCGTGGCGCCGGGCCGGTTCGCCAGGCGGGCGGCGCGTCGGGGGCGTTCCTGAGACCGGTGTTTCGGGGTAGGATCAACGCTCGAGGGACGCGACCGGGACCTGGAAGGAACCCTGCATGATCTGGAAAATCGCCCTGATCGCGGCGGCTGTGGGCACGCTCACCGCCAGCGCCGGTATTGCAAAACCACCTGAGGCGGACAAGCCCGCCAAGCCGCGCGGCCAGTGCTTCTGGACCAACCAGGTGAACAACTTCGCCTCGAACGACAACCGGATTGTCAATCTGCGGGTCGGCGTGAGCGAGGTCTATCAGCTGGAGATGTTTGGCCGCTGTCTCGACGTCGACTGGACGAACAATATCGCGGTGGTCTCACGCGGCGGGTCCCACATCTGCAGCGGCCTGGACGCCGAGATCATCGCGCCCTCGCCCATCGGATCCCAACGCTGTCCTGTGAAGTCCGTGCGCAAGCTGACCGAAGCCGAGATCAAGGCCCTGCCCAGGGGCGCCCGCCCGTAAGCCTGCGAGAGCCAAAGAAAAGGGGGCGCTGTCGCCAGCGCCCCCCGGTTCTCAGGTCGGTAGATCGGATCAGAAGGACTTCTTGACGCCAACCTTCAGGACGCGGCCCAGCGGGTTACCGTTGGTGACGTCGTAGTTGTAGAAGCTCTGGGCGAAGGGCGGATCCTTGTCGAACAGGTTCTGCACGCTGACCGTAGCCGTTGTTTCCCAGGGCAGATTGACCTGCAGGGTCACGTCGCTTTGCCAGAAGTCCTTCAGCTTGCCGACGCTTTCATAGACGCCGGAGGTGTAGTTATAGCGGCAGTCCGGCGTGGCGCCGGCGCCCGCATCGCCGGCGCAGGCCGGAGCCGCGATGGTCGTGCCCTCACGATAGAGCAGTTGGTAGCGCAGGTTCCAGTTTTCACCGGTGACGTTGATGAACGCCGAGGCCCGGGTCTTCGGGAACGAATAGAACTCGCCGGAAAGGTCATGCAGACCGGCCCGATTCAGGGCCGGCGCGATGATGACCGACGTGTCTTCAAGCAGGGTCGTGGCGCCGCGCTTGTACTTCTCCGTAAGGGTCGCTTCGCCACCAATGGTGACCCTGGTGTCGTAGAGGTCCATGCCGAAGAAGTTTTCGAACTCGTACTGGGCACGGAGGTCAAAGCCGGAAGTCTTGGTGTTCTGACCGTTGACGATCTTGATCGTGCCCTGAAGCAGGTTGGCCCCGGTGCAGACGCCACCGATGAACACGAACCGCGCCGCAAAGGCTGGTTTGGCGCAGTTCGTCGCGTTGATGGCGGCGACCAACTGGCCAGCGTCCTCCGTGATCAGTTCCTTCTTGAAGTCGAAGGTCCAGTAATCGACCGAGGCGCTGAAGCCACCGACGTTGAACAGGACGCCGTAGTTGCCGGTGGTGGCGGTCTCGGGCTGAAGGTTGGGGTTGTTCTCGGTCACGACGGCGCGATAGGACCCGCTGATCTGGCGGACGCCCTTGGTGCTGCCGGGGGTCAAGGCTGCCTGACCCGGGGCGCGGAAGGTGGTGCCCCACGATCCACGCACGGCCAGCCAGTCCATGACCTGCCAGCGGCCCGAGACCCGCGGGTTGGTCGTGGAGCCTACTTTGCCGCCGAATTCTTCCTGCCGGAGGGCTGCGCTGACCTCAAGGTTTTCGAGGATGGGAAACTTGATTTCGGCAAACGCGGCGGCGACCTTGCGATCTACGTCGTAGTCGTTCTGGGCTCCGAAGAACACGAACGGACCCACCGGGTTGGCGCACTGGCCCTGCTGTCCATCGATGGAGTCAACGCATGGTGTGGCGCTCACGTCACCCAGGCCTTCCCAGTCATCAATGTTGCGGTCGAAGCGATACTGCACGCCGGCGGCGAAGGCGATGTTGCCGCCGCCCAGGGCAATGCCGGTTTCCTTCGAGACCACCGCGTCCGCGACAAAGAGCTGGTTCGTGCGGACGTTGGTGTACTTCCCGTAGAGCCATTCGACGGCCTTCGGGTCATTGGCCACAGACGCCACGAAGTAGGGGTTCGCTGCCCCATTGATCGCGCTGACGGCGATGCCGTTGCTGAAGGGGTTGATGTACTTGCAGTTTCCGACGCCGGGGGTGCCGGTCCGGAAGTTGCAATCGGGTCCGCCCAGTCCGTTGAAGCCGCGTTGAATGCGGTTCACCAGCAGGTCGTTCGTGGTGACGATGCCCTGGTTCTCCATGAACATCAGGTTGGTGTCCCAGGTCAGGCCATCCAGGAAGCCGCCGTTGAACTTGCCGCTCAGGCCGGCGGAGACCCGGTACTGCGTCTGTTCGATGTCCTGGTGGTCGGCGCCGTCCTTGTTGGTGGGGTGGCCTTCAACCCCGATCAGACGCCAGGAGGTCTGGCTGGTGGTGACGCCTGCCGCCATCGCCGCGCACTGGGCGGCGGAGAGCGGCGCGGCGCAGTTGGTGCGCAGGGCGATCAGGCCGGGGTTGCTGGCTGGAACGAAGAAGCGGGTCTGATTGTTGAAGCCTGGCGCGACAAGCGCCCCCGATGTGTTGGCGGTCGGGAACTGGGTGGTCAGGTTGGCCGGTGAAATCCGCTGGTCTGGAACATTGTTGCGGTTCCAGGCGATTTCACCGTGGAACTTCAAGTCGTCTGACAGCTCGAAGTTGACTTCGCCGTACAGTTGGTAGTGCTGCTCCTTGTTGACCAGGTCATTGAAATTGCTGAACTGGTAGCGGCAGAGCGGTTGACCGGCGCCATTGCCGGCGACCGGCTTCAACCCGCCCGACAGGATCTGCGACCCCAGCTCGTTACAGCCGTTGTCGCGGAAGAGCGTAGCCCCGGTGGCGGTGCCGTAGGTGCCCGGGCTGGCCGAGCCCGACCAGCCGCCGTAGAAGACCGACTCGAAGGGCCGGACCGCATAGTCGCGATCCTGGGCGTCCAGCCGACCCCGGACGCGGTAGCCAGCTGTCAACAGGACGTTGCCGCGGTCAAACACGTGTCCATAGGCCAGGCTGGCGTCGTAATCGCCACTGGAGTCCTGGATCAGGGCGTAGTTGCCGTTGAACTCAAAGCCGTTCAGGTCCTTGCGGGTCATGAAGTTGACCACCCCGGCGATGGCGTCGGAACCGTAGGTGGCGGCGGCGCCGTCCTTCAGGATCTCGATCCGCCCGATGGCGGCTGTCGGCATGAAGTTCAGGTCCTGGCCGCCGCCCTGGAAGGCGGCTGCGGTGGTGTCGGCCAGACGTCGGCCGTTCATCAGCACCAGGGTACGCGATGACCCCAGGCCGCGAAGGTTGATTGAGGCTGTACCAGCGCCACCGTTGTAACGGTTGCTCTCGCCGAGTGAGGATTGTGCGGCGGTAAGGGTCTTGACCAACTGGACCACGCTGGGCGCGCCCTGCTTGGCCAGTTCGGTGACGCCGATCACGTCCACCGGCTGGGCCGCTTTCTCGGACGAACCCGCGATAAACGAACCTGTGACGACGACTTCTTCCACGTCCGTAGGCGCGTTGGCGGCGGCGGATTGGGCCGATGCCGAACTGGCGGCGCCGAATGCGAGTGCTACGGCCAGGAACGAGCCGCCACAGAAATAGCTTCGCTTGGTCATATTACCTCCCCTGTATGCCCCGACCGCATCTGATGTGCGGTGACCCGTATTGTACGGTTAGAGCAATGATCCCCGGCTTTTTGCGTTTGCGCCAGTGAATTTTCGCTCACCTGGCAAACCGCAATTTCGAAAGCCGGAGAATGGGTCGGGCAATTGACGTAGTCGCCAAAAACAAGAACGCCGCCGGGGTTAGCCGGCGGCGTCCAGGGTTTCAGATTTTCGTCCGCTTTAGAACTTCTTGCGGACGCTCACCTTGAAGGTCCGCCCGTAGGGGTTGCCGATGAAGGGGTCGTAGCTGGCTTCAAGACGTGCCGCCGACGGGTCACGGTCCAGGATGTTGAACACCGAGGCGGTCACCGTCATGTCGTCGGCCAGTTGCAGGCGGTAGGTCAGGTCGAAGGTGTAGAACTCCTTCACCTTCAGACCCAGCGTCGTCAACTGGCAGTTGATCGCCGTCCCGGCCTGGGCGTTGGCGACGTTACAGTTGGTCGATGATCCGGTCTGGATGGTGGTCGGGCCACGGTTGTCGGTGACGCCGCCCACGTAGGTCATGTCGAGGCGAAGGTTGTGCTGATCGCGCGAGTATTCCGCGTAGGAGCCCGCACGGAGCTTGGACACGGTTCCCGGGAAACGATCGTAGTTCGAAAGACCCAGCGCACTGTAGGCCGACGACACGAATACGCCGCCCAGACGGAACTCGCCGATGTCGTACTTCACCAGTCGGCTGAACGAACCGCCGACCGTGACGTCGCCGCCCAGAACGTCGTTCAGCTTGTAGTCGATGCTGCCATCGATGCCGGTGACCTTGATCCGCGGACCGTTGACGGTATCCGACTTCACCCGCTGGATGTCGTTGCCGACCGTGACGCCCTGAATACAGGCGTTGTTGTTGGAGAAGGTGATCAGGCCGCGGAGCGCGCTGGCGCAGTTCACAGCCTGGGCTCCATTGCCCACGCCACCAACCGCCGTGGCGACGATCTGTGCCGGAACCGTGACGATCTGGTCTTCTATGTTGAAGTGCCAGTAGTCAGCGATGATCCGAAGGCCGCCGCTCTGGAAGATGGCGCCGAGGTTGTAGGTGAAGGCCTTTTCCGGGCCGACACTCGGATTGCCAGCAAAGTCGACCGACTTGAAGTTGTTGCCCGCCGCCTGGATGCCGGAGAGACCGGTCACGCCAGCCGTGGAGCGATTGGCCGGGGTCGGACCACGGAAGGTGGTGCCGACGGAGCCGCGCAGGGCGAAGCTTTCCACGACCTGCCACTTGACCGCGACCTTGGGGTTCACCGTGGAGCCGGTGAGACCGCCGTAGTCCTCGTAACGGATGGCCGCCTGAGCGTTGATCGCGTCGGTGATCGGCAGGTTCGTTTCAGCGAAGAAGGCATAGACCGAGTCTTCAAGTTGCGTCGGCGTGCCCTGGCCCAGGAAGATGTAGGGGCCTGTTGGCAGCGAGCAGTTCGTCGTGCCCGGGACGGGGCACGGCGTGACGCGAACGTCCTGGAAGGGGCTGCGGAGCGTGGACTGGAAGTCGGTGGTGCGATACTGGCCGCCCGCCGCCCAGCCGATGGCGCCGCCGGGAAGCTCGATCGGAAGCTCGCCGTTGAACACCAGGTCGACGACGAAGAGGTCCTGAACCTGACGGGTCTCGGCGCCACGCTCGAACAGCGAATTGACCAAAGCGGCGCTGTTCGCGTTTGCGGAGACGAAGCCCGGGTTGGTGAGGCCCAGAGCCGGGTTACCCGAATAGCCGTTGGAGAACGGGTTGAAGTACTGGCAGCCGTTTGCGCCCGGCGTGGCGCCGGTGCAGTTGGTTCCGCCGAAGCCATTCAGCGCCCGCTGCAGCTTGTCGATGAAGATGTCGGGCGTGTACTGACGGTTCTGGGTCCTGGAGTAGGTGACGCCAAGATCATAACCGACACCCGCGAAAGGCAGTTCGCCGGTCAGAGAGCTGGCCACCCGGAAGATGTCGTAGTTGCGGTAGCCCTTCTGGCCGCCGTTGTCGAAGATCGGGTTGCCACCCGAACCCAGCGGACGGAACAGGGTCAGGGAAACCCGGCTGGTCGCCGCGATCTGGGCCGGCGTGAAGCCGGCCTGCTGCAGTGCAGTCACCGCGCCCGGGTTGCCGATCGGCGTCGAGAACACGCCCACGCTGCCGGGTCCGTTCGGGCCCTGAATGGGCGGGAAGGCGGGCGAGAACCGCATCTGCGGGATGTCGGTCTTGGCCCAATAGGCTTCAACGTGCAGCTTGGTGGTCTCGTTCAGATCCACGTTGGCTTGACCGAAGACGTGATAGCGGTCTTCCCGCTCGACCAGGTTGTCGAACGGAATGTAGGTGAAGAAGCAGGCCGGTGTCGTGCCGCTGAAGCCGGAAAAACCACCGACGGCGCCGCAGTTGGCGTCACGGGTCGGGCCAGCGATCGGCGCGCCTGTGGCGCCCAGCGGCAGGAAGGTGCCGGGCTGACCCAGCACCGAGTAGCCAGAGGGGTTTGACGTAAAGGGCAGGTAGGACCAGTCACGGTCCGTCGTCTTGAGTTCCGACCGGCGCTGATATCCGGCCGAGACCAGGATATTGGCGTTGTCGAAGGTCTTTCCGTAGACGGCGTTGGCCGTGTAGTCGCCATTGGAGCCGTCAACGAGGCGATAGTCGCCGCTGACTTCCAGGCCGTCGAAATTGGTGCGGGTGATGAAGTTCACCACGCCGGCGATGGCGTCGGAGCCGTAGGTGGCGGCCGCGCCGTCCTTGAGCACTTCAACCCGGCCAACGGCCGAAACGGGCAACAGGTTTGTATCGACGCCGCCGCTGCCGGCGCCGGCCGATGCCGTGATGCGGCGACCGTTGACCAGAACCAGCGTCCGGAGGCTTCCGAGACCGCGCAGGTTGATGGTGCCGGCGCCGACCTGGCCCTGGGCCGCGGTCGAGAACTGGTTGGAGTCACCCAGAACCGGGCCACTGATCGGCAGGCTCTTGATGAGATCAAGGGTGCTGGGCGATCCGCGACGCTGCAGCTCGTCCTGGCCGATCACCTCGACCGGAAGGGCGGCGTCTTCGGGGGTGCCCCGGATGAACGAGCCGGTGACGACGACTTCGTCGAGCTCGGTCGCGGCCTGGCCGCTGGTCTGGGCCATGGCCTGGCCGGACGCTGCAAGCGTCATCGCGGCGGCAAGCACAGAAGCGCTGCAGAAGAATCTGCTTCGGGTCATATTTGTCCTCCCCTGGCGGCCTCTGGAGCGGGCCGAACCTGGAACTTGCGGAGTTATGTCGCGGATGTGAAATGTTCCAGCCCTATTGCGCAGCGAAACCGCTAACTTTTGACGTTGATGCGGCTTTGCAACACTTTACAGGAAAGACGATTGCGTCCTGTGGACGGCTGTGAGGAACGATCTGCTTCAAAGATCGCCAGCGGGTCGCGTTTTCGACAGAATTGCCGAAAATATCCAAGGCCGTGAAAGCGTGAGCACCTCGCCTGATGAGCGATTCCGGTTACACTGCTGAAATGGGCCTCCGTTTTGCACGATGTGGCCTTCAATGACCGGCGGCTCCGGCGACTGGGTACCGGGCACAGCTTGATCGCCTTCGTATTCAACACATTGATTGTCGCCCTTGCGATCAATCTGGTGGCAGGTCTCTTCTGACGCGCGAACCTTATCCACAAGCGGCCAACAGAAGTCTTTGGCCGCAACCAAATGGCCACATGGCGCGGCGTACGCCCTTCGTTAGAACAGTTTTATGACGCTCATTTCGTTCCCGCCCGTTGGCCAGCCCGTGTCGCGCATTCCCGCTGACCTTGAGGTCGAACAGGCCCTGCTGGGCATCCTTCTTTATGACAACGCCGCGCACGAACGGATCAGTGTGCCGTTATCGCCTGACCACATGCATGAGCCCGTCCACGCGCGGCTGTTTGGCGCCATTGAGGACCATATCCGCGCCGGGCAGCTGGCCGACCCGCTGACCATCGCCCAGCGATTCCAGGGTGACGTCGCGTTCGAGGAACTGGGCGGCGTGCGCTATCTCGCCGACCTCGTGGACAAGGCCCCGCCGGCGGCCAATGCGGCGGACTACGCCCGGGTCATCCATGATCTGGCGCTGCGCCGCGAACTGATCCGGCTTTCGGGGGAGATGTCCCTGGCCGCCGTGTCCGATACCGAGATGTCGGCCAAGGACCAGATCGAGGTGGTTGAGCAACAATTGTTCAGCCTGGCCGAGAGCGGCGCCTCGTCCACCGGGTTCACAACCTTTCCCAACGCCCTGGCCCGCGCGCTTGAAAACACCGCCGAGGCGTTCTCGCGCGACGGCGGTCTGGCGGGGGTTTCCACCGGCCTGCACGATCTGGACAGGATGCTGGGCGGCCTGCACTCCTCGGATCTCCTGATCCTGGCGGGGCGGCCTTCCATGGGAAAGTCGTCGCTGGCGCTCAATATCGCCTTCGATGTCGCGCGTAAGTACGCCTGGGAGCCGCGACCCGATGGCTCGAAAAAGACCATCAGTGGCGGGGTCGTCGCCTTCTTCCAGTTGGAAATGTCGGCCGATCAGTTGGCCATGCGCCTGTTGGCCGAGGTCTCGGGCATACCGTCCAACCTGATGCGAAAGGGCGAGATCAATCCGTCGGAATACGGGCGCATCCGCGAGGCTGCGCTCGATATCGAGGGGGCGCCGCTCTACATCGACGACACCGGCGGGATATCGATCTCCCAGCTTGCGGCGCGGGCGCGGCGGTTGAAGCGCACCTCCGGCCTCGACCTGATCGTTGTGGACTATCTCCAGCTGGTCACCGGTTCGGCCTCCAAGCGCAATGAAAACCGCGTGCAGGAAGTCAGCGAGATAACCCAGCAGATGAAGTCGCTTGCCAAGGAGCTGCAGGTGCCTGTCCTGGCTTGCGCCCAGCTTTCACGCCAGGTGGAGAGCCGCGAGGACAAGCGTCCCCAGCTGTCGGACCTGCGCGAATCCGGCTCCATCGAGCAGGATGCCGACGTCGTGATGTTCGTCTACCGGGAGGCCTACTACAAAGCCCGCCTGGAACCCCGGGAAAACACCCCCGAGCACCTGGCCTGGCAGGACGAAATGGACCAGATCCGCAATCTCTCGGAACTGATCATCGCCAAGCAGCGTCACGGCCCCATCGGCACGGTCAAGCTGCACTTCGACGAAAACCTGACCAAGTTCAGTGATCTGGCGCAGCCCGGTCGGTATGAGCCGAACTGACGGGTAAGGCTGGCGCCCCGAAAAATATCAAAGCGGACCTTGGTTCCCGGTCTTTTAATCCGCAGGGGTGGGCGCCTGAAGCCCCCCCCCACACGCCAGCGCGTACCGGAGGAGTACCATGGAGCCGTCCACCCCGACCCCGATAACTCTGCCCGGGATTGCCGTTGTCGGCGTGGATGCCCCGCTTCGCTGGCTAGTCGGCGGCTGGGCTGATCTGTGGCGCGCGCCACTGCCCTGCCTGACCTACGGCCTGTCGCTGTCGCTGTTCAGCCTCGGGCTGACGGCATGGGTTTATGTTCATGGCGCGTCACACTGGATCTTCGCCCTGACCTGCGGATTTGTGTTCGTGGCGCCGATCCTTGCAATGGGTCTCTATGAGGCCGGGCGCCGGCTGGAACTGGGCCAGAGACCGAAGTTGCCCGGAATGCTCCTGGTCGGTGCGGCGTTGCGCCAGGATGTCGCCTACCTGGGTCTCGCGTTGCTGCTGATCTTTCTGACCTGGGGCGGCATCGCCCAGATCGTCTATGGGCTCTCGACCAGCCAGATCCACCGCAATCTGCCCGACCTGATCGCCTTCGCCACCGGTACGTTCGAGGGGCGACGCATGGTGTTGGCGGGATCGGTGATCGGCGGCGCCATCGCCTTCTTCGCCTACAGCCTCGTGGTGGTGACGGCCCCCATGCTGCTGGATCGCCGCAATGACGTGTTTCGAGCGGTGGTCACGAGCGTGCGCACCGTGATCACGAACTTCTGGCCGATGGTCGTGTGGGCGGGGATCCTGGCCGCAATGACCCTGTCAACTGCAGCCACCGGATTTCTGGGCCTGACCCTGGTCTTCCCCTGGCTGGGCCTGGCCAGTTGGCGCGCCTATCGAGAACTTGTGCCCGGCGGCGCGTAGTTCCTGGCCACGCGAAGGCGCATCCAGTCTGTTCTCCCGCGCTCAGGAAAGAATGGTGGACGCGACTGGGATCGAACCAGTGACCCCCTCGATGTCAACGTGGGGGTTGTTACAAATCCCCCTGTATCGAGTCGATCCCGTCGGTTTCGCTATGTTCCGCTATTCTTATGATTTTTCAATGCACTGTGCTTTCAGCGTATTTTTCTGTTTCTCGACGTCCCTTCGCCTGTGGTATCTAACTGGTATCGGGAATTTTGATCCCGATACCACAATATCGGACGGGCAAGGATGGACAGTCGCAGGGCGCGCATTACCAAGCGGACAGTCGATGCCCTTGTAAGCCCCGCCAAGGAGGCCGGCGAGGCGCGAGTCTGGGATACCGAGCTCAAGGGCTTCTTCCTTCGGGTCTATCCGTCCGGGCGACGGGTGTACGCACTGAAGTATCGCCTTGGCCCGGCGCAGCGGGTCTTCACCATCGGAGTCCACGGCTCACCCTACACGCCAGAGGCCGCGCGGGACGCCGCTGAGGCCGCGCTGCGCCGTGTGGCGGTAGGTGAGGACCCGGCAAGCGAAAAACAGGAGGCGCGGACCGCTCTCACCGTTTCGGCGCTGATCGACCGCTACATCGCGGACGGCCCGGCAACCAAGCCCGGTAAGCGCGACAGTACTTGGGCCAACGACGGATCGAACCTAAAGCGCCATATCCGCCCGCTCATGGGGCGCAAGGTCGCCAACACCGTGACCAAGGCCGAAGCTGCCAAGGCGATCCGCGACATCACCGTCGGCAAGACCGCCGCCGACGAAAAGAGCGAGAAAAAGCGCGGTCGGGCCATCGTGAAGGGCGGTGCCGGGGTGGCGCGGCGGACGCTCACCACAACGGCGGCCATGTTTGCGTGGGGCGTCGAGCATGGCCTTGTGAAGACTAACCCGTTCGCCAGTGTGAAGCTGTCCGCTGCGCCAGTGCGCGAGCGGTTTCTCGGCCGGGAAGAGGCAGGCCGGTTGCTGGAGGCCCTCAATGCTGTCGAGGCTGAGAAGGTGGTCAGTTCGGCCTTCTGCGACGCCATCCGCTTGCTGCTACTGACCGGAGCCCGGAAGACCGAAATTCTCGGCCTACGGTGGTCAGAGGTCAGCACCGAGCGGAAGGTGCTGCTACTGCCGCCCGAGCGCACCAAGGCCGGTGGGCAGAACGGCGAGCGGCGGATCACGCTGTCGCCGCCCGCGCTGGAAATCCTGGCCAAGCGCCGCCCAAAGGATCCCAAGCCGGAGACGTTTGTATTCCCCGCTATCCGTGGCGACGGTCACATCATCGGCGTCCGCCGCGCGTTCGCGAGGGCATGCGTTCGCGCAGAACTGAAGGGCGTTCGTATCCATGACCTGCGTCACAGTTTCGCGAGCTTCGCGATTGCCGATGGCGCCAGCCTGTTTCTGGTCGGCAAGTTGCTGGGCCACGCCAACGCGCGGACGGCTGAACGATACGCCCACCTCAGCGGCGACCCGTTACAGGACGCGGCGGCGGGCATTGGCCGGACGCTCATGCCGGGGAAAGCGACGGATGAGGACAAGCCGACAAGGGGGGACATTACATGAAGGGTCTAGGCGACCGCGAAAGCGGCGAGCAGGAGGTTCGCCGAGACCTCCTTGAGAAGGTCAAAGCTGGAGAACTCTCTCCTGTTCGCGCTGATGAAAAGGCCCGCCAAAGCTCCCTTGGTAGTCTTAGCAACATCATCCCGCCCGAAGAACAATGGCCGACGGGCAGGTCTCACTGGTCGCTGACAATGGTCCTCGCGTGGATCGCGTGGCGGTCTTACAGCGAGGTGCGCGAGTGGGACGGAGGATACCTCGCTCAATGCCGACGGTGGGCGCCAAGGCCCCCTAACCCGCCGTCTTCCTCTGGACATGGATTGTGTCGGAGGCGCCCCCCGAATTTTCAGCAGTTTGGAAAGTGGGGTCATAGACGGTTTGGGCCGTGGCAGGCTGGTAGTGACGGAAGGCCGTTAGGTGGGTTGGCTCGGGAGCCCGAGTGCGCACTTGGAGACCTATGGGCGGCCTCGGTGGCTGGAGAAGTTGTGGCGGTCGGCATACCTAAAGAGGGAGGGCGTCGCGTCCAGATCCCGGCGCATGAATGGCTGGATCTGGAGGTCAGCGTGGATGCGGCGGGTTTGGAAGTCTTCAGTTTAGGACAAGAGCCGAGCGTCGCGGTCTACGCAGATGTCCTATGGCCACGCCCGGCTATTGTGGCCCGATGGCCCGGGCACCCATTTTCCGGCTTGGACGAGCGAGGAGACATTCGAAGTAGCCCGGTGGGAGCCGCCGATTTCGACGCATTGTACGAATGGACCGACGCGTCCGTCATGGCCTCGCAACCACCAGCCATCGCTGCAACGCGTCGAGCGCACACGCCCGCTGACCAGGATGCTCTATGCGCAGAAAATCAAGCTCGCTTCGCAAGCGGACGTCCGGTTCTCACGATTCAGGAAACGGCGCAGTGGGCGAAGATGCGGGGTGTCTCAAGGGACGGCAGCCGCCAATTGCGGCGTGGATTACCAGAACATCTGAAACGCAAACAAGGAGCTCCTGACCGGACCAAAAAGTAGTAGGCGGCTAACTAATTCCGCCTATTTCGGCGCATCTGGACGGCCGATTTGATTGGGAAACACGGTGTCACCAAGAGCTGCGGAGCGACCGCAGCATCAGCTTGGAGCCACGCCGATGTCCACATCCCTTCTCACTACCGGAGAGGTCGCAAACCTACTCCAAGTCGCAGAAATCACACTGCGCAAATGGCGCCTTAGCGGGATCGGGCCTCAATTCGTAAAGGCCGGGGCCAACGTCCGGTATCGCGCCGATGACGTCGCGGCCTGGATCACCGCCCGCACCGTCCAATCAACCAGCGCGCCCTGCCCTCTCAGCCTTCGCAACGGAGGCTGACCGCCATGGGAAAATTTGAAAAACCCGCCGCGCTCCAACGCGACGGGCTTTCCGAAGATGCTCGAATGGGGTCCGAACAGTCGAAAAATACCCGAGTTGATGCGGCTGGTGCAAGGACTCTGGTGTCAGCCAAGGCTGTCGCCGCGCGCCTTTCCGTATCGCGACCCTACATCTACGATCTTATCCGCAAGCATGACTTTCCACAGGCGTTGATGATCGGGGGTAAGCTTGCCTGGCGTCTGGACGAGGTCGACGCGTGGATCGAAGCCCGCGCGGAGGCTCGCTCCAATGGGTGATTTGCTGACCATCTTGCGCTCGCTGGGTCCTCGCCTCACGAAGCTGTGGCAGACCGACGGAACGATCAAGTCGTACGACCGGGCGAGGAACTTCTACGTCGAGCAAGCGACGGTATCGTCCGTCCGTGATCTCGCTGAGATTCTCTCCACCCTTGAGGCCGAGCCTGACGCTTGTGTTATCCGAGCGGCACCAAAGCCCGACTGCCCCCGCCCCACTCGACGACTTTTGGAGCACTTCGAAGACAAGCCGTTGCACACCGTGCTCATCGAGGTGGACGAGTATCGACCGCTGCTGAGCGATCCGCTCGACGGAGAGGACGCGGCCCTGGAGTACATCTCGGAGTGCCTCCCTAAGCCATTTCAAGGCGCGTCGTTCTGGTGGCAGTTGTCGGCCAGCGCCGGGGCGGTAGGCAAGGAACGTCTACTCAAGTTACACATATGGATGTGGCTTGAGACGCCGTACGACAGCGGCACACTCAGGGCCTGGGCGACCACCGAGAACCTGGAACTCGACCGCGCCGTTCTTCAGCCGACGCAGATTCACTACACCGCAGCCCCTGTCATCGAGGACGGCGTCGACTGCCCCGTCAAGGTGCGTTCCGGCCTGCATGTCGGCGCGCGGGACAGTGTGCCACTGGTTATCGACACTGAGGCTCTGTCGATCCGCTCTCAGGGTGTGCGACAGCGGGGCGAGCGGCGCGACGTCGACGACGCGCTGGCCGATTACGTCGAGGGTCAATGGGAGACGTGGGGCGAGCTCTCCAACGGCGGGATCAAGGTGTCCTGCCCGTGGGATGACAACCACTCAGGAGGTGTGAAGGGAGATTCGTCGTCGACGTACTTTCCGGCCGGGACGAACGGTTACAGCGAGGGGGCGTACGTCTGTTTCCACGATGGCTGCAGGGAACGCGGTCGCGGGGAGTTCGCTACAGCGATCGGCTATGTGGACTCCCTATTCTCTGATCTTGCTGAAAGGCCAGGAACGCCCACCGCGACCAAGCTTGGCGCAATTACGGCCGCCGCCCTGATGGGACAGGTGTTCGAACCCGTAAGTTGGGTAGTCGATGGGATCATCCCGGCGGGACTAACGATCCTCGCTGGCAAGCCCAAGCTCGGCAAGTCATGGCTCATGCTCGACGTCTCGGTAGCGACAGCAAGTGGCGGGGATGTGCTGAACCGCCGATGTGACGCTGGCGACGTCCTATACTGCGCCCTTGAGGACAATCACCGCCGCCTCAAAGAGCGAATGTCTCGCCTGTGCCGGTCCAAGAAGTGGCCGGAGCGCCTGACCTTCTGGACCGAGATGTCGCGCATCGAAGAAGGTGGATTGGAGCAATTGCGGGGCTGGATCGCAGGCGTGGAACGCCCGCGCCTTATCGTGATCGACGTGTTCGCGAAGGTTCGGCGAGCGATGGGCGCCAAAGAAGGTGTTTATGACTCAGACTATCGTGCGGTTTCGCCGCTAAAGCAGCTGGCCGACGAATTCGGGGTCGCTGTGGTGGTGGTCCACCACTTGCGAAAGATGGCCGCCGATGATGATCCTCTGGACGCGGTCAGCGGATCGACCGGCCTGACAGGCGCCGCCGATACGATCCTGGCGCTCAACCGACGCTCACAGGGCGTCACTCTCTATGGCCGGGGGCGGGATGTTGAGGAGATCGACGTCGCCGTTGAGTTCGACAGGAACGCCTGTCGCTGGATGGTATTGGGCGACACTCGCGAGGTGTACCTATCGGCTGAGCGGAGCGCTATCATCGAAGCACTTAGGGGCGCAGCCGAACCCTTGGGGCCGCGTGACATTTCCGATGTTACCGGCCACCCGTACGCGAACACGCGCCGCCTACTGCATTTAATGATCAAAGATGGCTCAATCCAGAGACCTAAACACGGAAAGTACGCGATGCCGTGACTTTAAGCCCCCGAACATCTGTAACAAGCGAACATTGTAAGTCTCCACGTTGTCGAAATGTTCGCTTGTTACCGATGTTCGGGGGTTTGGCCCGCCGACGATTGCTGATTTTGACTGAGGTCTGATCTCCGTTATACTCCGATTATGTCCAGAACCGAATGGAAATTCCCCGTTGCTGACCGACCTCAAATCGTCGCGGCGATCAGCGCACGGCTGGCGACTGGTGAGCCAATGGCGGAAATCTGCCGCTCGCCTGACATGCCCTGCGTCGACACGGTGTGGCGTTGGACGCAGGAGCACGACGAGATTGCCCGAAGCATCGCGCGCGCGAGGCTGATCGGCGAGGACGCAATCGCAATCGAGGCGCTGCGGATCGCGGACGGGGCAATCCCCGACGCGGCGGGAAAGCACGACCCTGTGCGGGACAAGCTGCGCGTCGACACGCGGCTCAAACTCTTGGCGAAATGGAACCCCGGCAAGTGGGGGGACCGGGTGCAGTTGCGCCATGCCGATGCCGAGGGCGAGAACCTGGACACCGCGCCGCTAGTGCGGGAGTTATTGGAGTCGATGGGCTCAAGAATGGGGTGATCCCTTGGCGGGTTTCATCCGCGCGCCACCTTGGCCGGCACGGTCGCTCCAAGGTTTAACTGGTTGCCCAAGAGTGAAGTTCTCAGCGGCGATGTCGCTCATGCCGTACGGCGCTTTGCCCTGCGTCCTGAAGATGTCCTTCAGCGCGGCGCGGGTGCCGGGGGTCGATTTGGCTTTGGGGATGTCGGCGAACAGATCGGAGCCCGCGTCGGGAACGTCCGCAAAGAGATCGTCAGCAATGGTCTACAGCCCCTTCGGGTCGATGCCCATCGCGCGAACCTTTGCGATAACACCGGCTCGGTCCTTGCCTGATGCAATAGCAGCTTTTGCCTGTTGAAGCACGGCTTGCGGAGACATCCCTGCGGGACGAAGACCGAGTTCGGCGTCAATTGATGCGGCGATCTCCTCCGCTGGCTCCGCTGAGTCGGTAGTTCCGGCGAGCGCGCGACCATATTTTTCTGCGTAGAACGCTGTGAGGTCTGCATCGCTCACGCTTGGGTTTACTTTTCTGGCTCTAACTAGGAACTCGGCGAGAGTAGGCTTCCCGCCAGAAGCGGCCGTGGCCCCGGTCGCCGGACCGGCGAGTCTCTTCATGGAATTAAGCCGACGGAGACGGGTTTCAGAAAGTTCCTTGCGTAGAGGGCGGTTTAGGGACTGCCACTCGGTTGGAAAGTACAGATTTCGGCTTGTAGTCTGGGCACCTTCGAGAAAGAGGCGCTCACCCAACGCGGCGCGCTCCGAGACAGAGTCGCGAAGTAGTTCTGCAGCGCCACTGCCGACGATCCACAACGGCTGCACCAAACTCGCCGCCCTGTCTCGTTGGGGTTCGTATCCGTCCCGAATGGCCGCCCTATAGATCCGCTCGCCTTGGATCATCAAATCGTAACGCGCTGCGGCGTTCGCTTGTACTGCTGAAACCTCAAGAGAATTTGCGCCGCCTCGCGCAGCCAACATCTCGACGAAGCTTGTATCAGTAGGTGCAGCGGGGGCGGTGCAGGCGGTGAGCATCGCGGCTGTCGTCGCTATCGGCCACACCTTGCGTAACATGTTGCGATCCTTAACCAAGTTGCCATTGGATTGCGGTTCACTTAGTTCTCGCCATTGCCGTGCGCGCCTTGGCGGGGATAGGCATGTGCCAAGGCACGCGGCGCGGGGCTTGCGGCGTACACCTAACTGACTCCGGCAAAGACAGCAAAGACGGCAAGTACGATGTCTTAAGCGCAAGGTACCCCAGTTCGCCATCTTGCGCTCCCGAAGTTCCCGTGAGTTCCAGCGTCGCGGTATCTATGTGGTATCGGGAACCAAAGCGAAGCCGCCCACGGAGCGACCATCCCTCTCCATCAAAATATTGATTTTATTGAAGGAAAACGATGGTGGACGCGACTGGGATCGAACCAGTGACCCCCTCGATGTCAACGAGGTGCTCTCCCGCTGAGCTACGCATCCATCCTTCGGGAAGCGGGGATATATAGAGGGGTGCCTACCTTAGCAACCCAGGTTTCAGGCGGCGATCATCCGTTCTACCTCGGTGACGATCTCGCGCAGATGGATCGGTTTGCTCAGCACCTTGGCGCCGGCAGGGGTCTTGTCGCCGGCGGCCAGAGCAACAGCGGCGAACCCGGTGATAAACATGATCCGCAGTCCCGGATGTTTGGCGGCCGCCTGGCGGGCCACCTCGATACCGTCCAGACCGGGCATGACGATGTCAGTCAGCAACAGGTCCCAGGGCTCATCCAGAAACGTCACGGCGGCTTCCCCGTCGGCGCAGGCGATCACCTCGTGGCCGGCGCGCTCAAGAGCGCGGGCCAGGAAGCCGCGGAGGGAATCGTCGTCTTCGGCGAGGAGGATACGTGACATGGACCGCTGCGTGGTTGAACCTCCACAATAGCCCAAGAAGGGTAAAGGCGCGATGAAGGGTCGTTTGACGCTGGGGGGCGGGCGCCCTTCTATGGACCTGATGACCGCCCTGGAGTCCGTGCCCGCCGACGATTCGCCCAACGATGCGGCGGCCTTCGTGTTGCGTCGCGCCGGAAGAGGCGCGCCACCCACGCCGCTGGTGTTCGCATCACCGCATTCGGGACGTCACTATCCAGATGATCTGATGTCGGCGGCGATGCTGGACGCGGTCAGCATCCGTCGTTCCGAAGACGCGTTTGTGGACGACCTGATCGCCGAGGCGCCTGCTCACGGGGCCGCCCTGATCACCGCCAACTTCGCCCGGGCCTATGTGGATCTCAATCGCGAGCCGTTCGAGCTGGACGCCTCGATGTTCGCCGATGAGGTGCCGGAGTTTGCGCGCGGCCGCACGGCGCGGGTGGCCGCGGGGCTGGGCACCATCGCCCGGGTAGTTTCCGAAGGCCAGGAGATCTACCACCGCAAACTGATGTACGCCGAGGCCGAGACACGGATCGCCGGCGCGCACCGCCCCTATCATCAGGCGCTGGCGATGCTGATCGCCGAGGCCCGGGCCGCCCACGGATTCGCGATACTGGTAGACTGGCACTCCATGCCGTCGGCCGCCGCGCGGTCAGGCGCCAGGGACCGGCCCAGTGACATGGTGCTTGGCGACCGGTTTGGCGCAGCCTGCGCCGGCGTCCTGCCTACCCGCGTTGAGCGGGGGCTGGCGGAGTTGGGGTACCGGGTAACGCGCAACACTCCCTACGCCGGCGGCTACACAACCGAACACTACGGCAAGCCGCACCGGGGCGTTCACGCCCTGCAGATCGAGATCAACCGGGCCCTCTATCTGGACGAGGCGACGCTGGAGCCGACGTCGGGGTTTGACCGGCTTAAGGGCCATGTGGAGGGGCTTACGCGGACCCTGGCTGCTGCGGACTGGTCGGGACTACGGGCGGCGTAGGCACTCGCTGATCGATGAGCGCCTCGGATGAGGCTCGCCAGGTCCCGCTCGCTTCAGGCCCACTGGTCTGGGTTTGCAGCGCACAACGTTTGTGGCCCCACGCCCAGGATTTCAGGCGTCAGCACGAAAAGTCGCAAAATCCTCGCGAAAACAGTGTATGGCCTCGCGCCACGCCGCCACACCCTTATGTGCGCCGCACAACGGGGTGGTGATTGCGGTCGCCTTCCCCTACAAGCGCGCCCTTCCGAACGAGACTGCCGAACCATGTCCCTCCGAAATATCGCCATCATCGCCCACGTCGACCACGGCAAGACCACGCTGGTGGATCAGCTTCTGGCCCAGTCAGGCGTCTTCCGAGCCAATGAGGCGACGGTCGAGCGCGCCATGGATTCCAACGACCAGGAGCGCGAGCGCGGGATCACCATCCTGGCCAAGTGCACCAGCGTGCTCTGGCACGGCGAGGCCGGCGAGACCCGGATCAACATCATCGACACCCCCGGCCACGCCGACTTCGGCGGCGAGGTAGAGCGGATCCTCGGCATGGTGGATGGCTGCGTCATCCTGGTGGACGCCGAGGAAGGCGTGATGCCGCAGACCAAGTTCGTGCTGGGCAAGGCGCTGAAGATGGGCCTGAAGCCGATCCTGTGTCTGAACAAGGTCGACCGGCCGCACGCCGATCCCGACCGGATCCTGAATGACGCCTTCGACCTGTTCGCCGCCATGGGCGCCACCGACGAGCAGCTCGACTTCCCGCACATCTACGCGTCGGGCAAGAACGGCTGGGCGACCATGGACATGGCCCAGCCCAACGACAATCTGGCCCCGCTGTTCGACCTGATCGTGCGCCACGTGCCGGAGCCGAAGGTTGTCGAGAACAAGGACAAGCCGTTCCAGATCCTCTCGGTCCTGATCGAAAACGACCCGTTCCTGGGCCGTCTGCTCACCGGTCGCATCCAGTCCGGCAAGGCGACCCCGGGCATGGCCATCCATGCACTGTCGCTCGATGGCAAGGAAATCGAGCGCGGCCGGATCACCAAGGTTCTGGCCTTCCGCGGCCTAAAGCGCCAGCCCATCGACGACGCCGAAGCCGGCGACATCGTCGCGATCGCGGGCCTCTCGAAAGCCACCGTGGCCGACACCCTGTGTGCGATGGAAGTCACCGAGGCCCTGCCGGCACAGCCCATCGACCCGCCGACCATCTCCATGACCGTCTCCGTCAACGACAGCCCCCTGGCGGGCCGCGAGGGCGACAAGGTCCAGAGCCGCGTGATCGCTGCGCGTCTGCTGAAAGAGGCCGAATCCAACGTCGCCATCCGCGTCACAGAGACTCCCGACAAGGACGCCTACGAAGTCGCCGGCCGCGGCGAACTGCAACTGGGCGTGCTGATCGAGAGCATGCGCCGCGAAGGCTTCGAACTCTCCATCAGCCGCCCGCGGGTGGTGTTCCAGAACGATCCCGAGACCGGCGAGCGGCTGGAGCCGATCGAGGATGTCATGATCGACGTGGACGATGAGTTTTCCGGCATCGTCATCGAGAAGCTGTCGGCCCGGAAGGCCGAGCTGAAGGACATGGGCCCTTCGGGTGCGGGCAAGACCCGCATCAGCCTGATGAGCCCGTCGCGCTCGCTGATCGGCTACCAGGGCGAGTTCCTCACCGACACTCGCGGCTCGGGCGTACTGAACCGCGTGTTCAGCCACTACGAGCCCTACAAGGGCGCCATCGACGCTGGTCGCAAGGGCGTGCTGGTCTCCAACGGGGATGGCGAGACGGCGGCCTTCGCGCTGTGGAACCTGGAAGACCGCGGCTTCATGTTCGTCGGCGCCGGCGAGAAGACCTACCAGGGCATGATCATCGGCGAGAACTCGCGATCGGACGACCTAGACGTCAATCCGATGAAGGCCAAGCAGCTCACCAACGTCCGCGCCTCCGGCAAGGACGAGGCCGTGCGTCTCACCCCACCGCGCCGCCCGACCCTCGAACAGGCCATTGCCTACATCGAGGAAGACGAGCTGGTCGAGGTGACGCCCAAGTCCATCCGCCTTCGCAAGCGGGTCCTTAACCCCTCCTTCCGCAAGAAGCGCGTCAAGGAAGAGTAGGCGCGCGCCGGCCTCAGTCCTCCTTGATGCGGCTCGCCTTGCGCGTATCGGGCATCAGCACGTAGACCGCCAGTGACGCCGCGATCACTACGGTAACGTAGGTGAAGAACCAGGTCTCGGCGCCGGCCTGTTTGAATGCCAGCGCCACATACTCCGCCGTCCCGCCAAACACGGCGTTGGCCAGGGAGTAGGGCAGGGCCACGCCGAGCGCCCTGACCTCGGTGGGAAACAGTTCCGCCTTCACCACCGCGTTCACCGAGGAATAGGCGGAGAGCACCACAAGGGCTGCGGTGACGAGGCCAAACGCCAGCCAGGGGTCGCGCGTGGCTGCAAGCGTCGAAAGCATCGGCCAGGTCAACGCCGCGCCGAGCACACCGAAGGTCATCAGAATGGCGCGCCGTCCCACCCGATCGGACAGAGCGCCCATCAGCGGATTGATCAGCATGAAGATCGCCAGCCCTGCGGCCACGATCAGATTCGCCTGGTCCTTGGTGAAGCCCGAGGTGTTGACGAGGAATTTCTGGATGTAGGTGGTGTAGGTGTAATAGGCCAGCGTGCCCCCGGCGGTCAGGCCGATCACCGTCAGAGCCTCTCGCGGATGACTGCGGATCAGGCCTATCGTCGTGGCTCTGGGGCCTGTGCGGGCGTGAAACGATGGCGTCTCGTCCATCCCGCGCCTGAGCCAGAATACCGCCACTGCCAGACCGCCGCCCATGAAGAACGGAACCCGCCACCCCCAGGCCTGCATCTCCTCTGGCGTCAGCACAGCCGTCAGCACCAGCAGCACGCCCATGGCCATCAGTTGGCCTGCGATCAGGGTCGAATAGAAGACGCCCGACCAGAAGCCGCGGTTCTTCCGGCTGGCCATTTCCGAGAGGTAGGTGGCGCTGACGCCATACTCACCGCCCATGCTGATCCCCTGCAGAATCCGGGCGAACACCAGGATCGCAGGGGCGGCTACTCCGATTTCGGCCTCACCCGGACAGATCGCGATGAGCAGCGAGCCCGCGCACATCAGGCTGACCGCCAGCACCATGGCGGTCTTGCGCCCCACGCGGTCGCCGTAGAGCCCCATCAGCCAGGCGCCCAGCGGCCGCGCCATGAACCCCACGCCGAACACCGCCGCAGTACTGAGCAGCTGGGCAGTCCGGTCGCCTTCCGGGAAGAAGACCTTGGAAAAATAGAGGCCGAACGCCGCATAGACGAACCAGTCGAAGCTCTCGACCAGATTGCCCGCCGATCCGGCCAGGATCGAGCGGAGTCGGTTGGCGGGGAGCCCTGCAGTCTGCGTCATCGGTTGTTCGCCGCCCCCGTTCGCGGCTATCGATATCGCGAGAGACGAGGAAAGCCATGCTGAAACTGTTCACCGCCACCGGAACCATCGGCCTGGCCTGTGAGATCGCGCTGGAGGAGGTCGGTGCGGCCTGCGAGGTCGTCCGGATGAATTTCGCCGACAACGCCCAGCGCCAGCCGGACTACCTGGCGATCAACCCCAAGTCCCGCGTGCCGGCGCTGGTCTGCGACCAGGGCGTGATCACCGAAGCGCCGGCGATCCTCGGCTACGTGGCCCAGGCGTTCCCTGGCGCATGCCTCGCACCGCTGGAAGACGCCTTCGCCATGGCCCAGGTGCAGGCATTCAACAGTTATCTGTGCTCCTGGGTCCATCCCGCCGCCGCCCACCGCCACCGTGGTTATCGCTGGGCCGACACCCCCGCCGCCCTGGCCGATTTGCGCGAGAAGGCGCCGAAGGTGTTCGCCGAGGCCATTGGCTTGATCGAGGCGGAATACCTCTGCGGCCCTTGGGTGATGGGCGAGCGTTACACGATCTGCGACCCTTACCTTTATGTGGTCTCAAGCTGGCTGCCACGCGACGGGATCGACATGGCGCAGTTCCCGAAGGTAGCCGACCACTTCGCGCGGATGGGCGCGCGGGCCGCGGTGAAGACAGTGTTGGGACGCGTGGCGGCCGGGTGAAGAGGAATGTCTGCAGGTGCAGGCCCAGCCTTGGGAATGACATCTGTTCGGCGTAAGAGACGGTCATGACCGCCACCACGCCCTCTGCGAAACCCCCGCGCCACTATCCCACGCCAGCGGCCAAATGCGCCGACCTGGTGGTGCACATCGTGGGGCTGACGCTGGCGCTTGTCGGCGGGATCGTGCTGCTGGTGTTGGCTGTGCGGGCCGGGTCGATCAGCCAGGTGGTGGGCGTCTCGATCTATGCGGCGGGCGTGGTCGCCATGCTGGCCTTTTCGACCGCCTACAACTTTGCAAAGCCTCAGTATCGCCCGACTCTTCGGCGGCTGGATCATGCCGGCATCTTCCTGATGATCGCGGCCTCCTACACCCCCTTCACCACCCAGGCGCTGACCGGGCGGTGGGCGTGGGGGATGACCATCGCGGTCTGGTCGATCGCGGGGCTGGGCGCACTGGGCAAGCTGTTCCTGCCGCACATCGGTCGCAAACTGTGGGTGGCGGTCTATGTGGCGCTGGGCTGGCTGGTGGTGGTGGCGCTGAAGCCGATGATCGATGCGCTGGCCTGGTATGCCCTGCTGCTGCTGGTGGCGGGTGGCGTGCTCTATTCCACGGGCGTGATCTTCTATGTGAACAAGCAACTGAAGTTCGCCCGCGCCATCTGGCACGGCCATGTGGTGGCCGCCGCCGCCACGCACTGGACCGCCGTTCTGGTCGGCGTGGTCCTGACCGCCCACAGCTGAGTCCAGCCACCCCGCTTTGCTTTGGGAGCAAGATTACGATGATGACCGGGCAGGGCATCGTCGAACAGGGCCGCCACGACGATCTGATCGCTGCTGGAGGGGTCTCTGCCGGTCTCTACAGCGTCCAGGCCAGTCTGTAGTCAGTAGGGCCGTTCCATGAAGACGTCGGCCCGAACGTAGGGTGTGTCTGTCGGCGGTAAGTCTCGAAAACCCATGGCGCGGTAGAGCGCCAGCGCCGGGGCAAGGTGCGAGCTGGTTTCAAGGTAGAGCCGGGTCGCGCCCGCTTCGGCGCCGGCGTCGATACAGCGCTGCATCAGGCGACGCCCCAGTCCCGAGCCCCGCAGGGTCTCGGCGACCGTCATCTTGGCGACCTCGAACCCGCCGTCGGCCATCTTCATAAGCGCCACGCAGCCGACCGGCGCGCCATCCAGAATCGCCATGAATATCCGACCGCCCTTGTCGATGATCTTAAGCTGGGGTTGACCCAGGACCTCGCGATCCTTGGCCTCGAGCGCGAAATACTTTTCGATCCACGCCTCGTTCAGCGTCCGGAACGCCTCTGCATGGGCCGGTTCGAATTCGACGATGTCCATGGCGCGTCCCCAAGGGTAGTCAACGGCCCAGTCCAAAGCCAAAGTCGCCGCCATGGTCAATTCGATTTACGCCGCCCTGCCCACCACGGTCTTCGCCGAGATGTCGGGGCTGGCCGCCCAGCTGGGCGCCATCAACCTGGGCCAGGGGTTCCCGGACGATCCCGGCCCGGAGGCCGTGCGCGCAAAGGCCGCCGAGGCTGTGCTCAACGGCTATAACCAGTATCCGCCGATGACCGGCTTGCCCGAGCTGCGCCAGGCCGTGGCGGCGCACTATGGGCGGACCCAGGGGCTGGACCTCGACTGGGCCAGCGAAGTCACCATCACCTCCGGCGCCACCGAAGCCCTGGCGGTGAGTTTCTTCGGGCTTATCGAGCCGGGCGACGAGGTGATTGTCTTCCAGCCGTTCTACGACAGCTACCTGCCGGTGATCCGCCGCGCCGGCGGCGTGCCAAGGCTGGTGACCCTGAAGCCTCCCCACTGGCGGTTCGATCGGGCGATGCTGGAGGCCGCCTTCAGTGAGCGCACCCGGCTGGTGGTGCTCAACAATCCCATGAATCCCACCGGCGTCGTCCTGCCCGATGAGGACCTGGCGCTCTTGGCGGAGTTCTGCGTGGCACACGATGCTGTCGTGGTCTGCGACGAGGTCTGGGAGAAGGTCGTGTTCTCGGGCGCCCGCCATCGTCCCTTGATGAGCTATCCCGGCATGCGCGAGCGGACGGTGAAAATCGGCTCGGCGGGCAAGATGTTCGGCCTGACCGGCTGGAAGGTGGGCTACCTTTGCGCCGCGCCGGCGCTGACCCATGCCCTGACCCGGGCGCACCAGTTCCTGACCTTCACCACCGCGCCCAACCTGCAGACCGCCGTGGCCTGGGGGCTTGAGCATGCCGGCGACTGGTTCCGCGACATGCCTTTGGGACTGGAACGGTCCCGGGACCGTATGGCTGAGGGTTTGCAGCGCGAAGGGTTTGTGGTCCTGCCGGCGGACGGCACCTACTTCCTCTGCATTGACCTCAAGGGCTCGGGAGTCATCGAAGGCGACCGCGATTTCTGCCTGCGCTCGGTGAAGGAGGCCGGCGTCGCCGCCATCCCGGTCTCGGCCTTCTACGAGACAGAGCCCGTGACCCACATCGTGCGCCTGTGTTTCTCCAAGGCGGACGAGACGCTTGATGAAGGCGTACGTCGGCTGGCGCGGGCGCGAGACCTGTCGCGCGCAGCCACAGCCTGATGCCGGAGTATCGCCTGTACAGGGTCGACGGCGTGACGGAGCCACTCATGATCGGCTCCGCGATCCACGCAACGGATCAGGCCGCCCTTGCCGATACGGCGCGATCAAGGCCGGACGGATGGGTCGTGGAGGTGTTCCGGCCCGCCCAGGACGTTTTCGTCGGTCGGATCGAGGCGGATGGCCGCGTCACGACGGAGCTGGATCCGGCGTAATCCGCGCCGGGCGGCCTGGCGCCTTACCTCCCGCCGCTATGCGGGGGAGGTAAGGTCGTTAGTCAGCAGGTGGACCCGCCATCCACAACGATCGTCTGGCCCGTGGTCCACGCCCCGGCGCGTGAAGCCAGGTAAAGCGCCGCGCCAGCCAGATCGTCCGGTTCGCCCAGACGGCGCAGCGGCGTGCCCGAACTGGCGCGTTCCTCGCCGGCCGGGGTATCCCACAGCGCCTTGGCGAAATCGGTCTTCACCAGGCCAGGGGCCACGCAGTTGATGCGGATGTTGTAGGGACCCAATTCCTTGGCGAGGTTGCGGGCCAATTGCATGTCGGCAGCCTTCGAGATGGCGTAGGCGCCAATCACCTCGGTGCCACGCAGGCCGCCGATGGACGAGATCACGATGATGGCGCCGTCCTTCCGCGCTTTCATCTCCGGCGCCACCATCTGGATCATCCAGTTGTTGGCGATGATGTTGTTGCTGAGGATCTTGCTGAAGGCCTCGTCGCTGATTTCCAGCTGGCTGCCGTAATAGGGGTTGGAGGCAGCGTTGCAGACCAGGATGTCGATCTTGCCGAAGGCCTTGCGGGTTTCGTCCATCAACCGCTGAAGGTCTTCCTTCGAGGAGATGTTGGCCGGGACGGCGATGGCATGGCCGGGGCGCTTCGCGTTGATGCCGGCGGCGACTTCATCGCAGGGGCCGGGCTTGCGCGACGAGATCACCACCTTGGCGCCCTGTTCGGCCATGCGCTCGGCGATGGCGCGGCCGATGCCCCGGGAGGACCCGGTGATCACAGCGACCTTGCCGGTCAGGTCGAACAGGCCGCCTGCGCCGACCATGGGGGCTTCCAGTACCTGGCTCACAGCATCTCTCCCGAACACTTGTTTGACGTTGAGGGCCATTTGCGATGGCGCCCGGCCTGCGGTCAAGCGTCCCAAGGTGGACGCGGGCGCAGGATGCCGTATCTTCGAAAACGAATGGGGACCGGTGAAGTCTTCGGTCTGAATCGGGGGAAGCAAATGAGAGTTTTGGGAAGCCTGGCGGCGGCGTTCGCCGTGGCTCTGACCTGGGTCGGCTCCGCGGCGGCGCAGGACGATACGGCACGGCAGTTGCCGCATCCCGGCCAGGCGGTCTATCGCGCCAACTGCGCGGCTTGCCACGACAATCCCGAACAGACGCGTTCGCCGGCCAAGTCGACGCTCGGGTCCATGAGCTATCAGGTGCTCAGCTTCGCCCTGACCAAGGGCAAGATGCAGGCGCAGGCCGCCGCCCTGTCCGAGGCGGATCGTGGAAACCTGATCAACTATCTCACGGGTCGTTCCACCGCGACTCTGGACGCATGGAGCAAGCCCATGATGTGCGGGGCTTCGCGCCTACCCGTTGACCTGAAGCCGACGCCCAGCATCTCCACCTTCGGTTTCGACGCGCGCAACACGCGCACACTGACCTCCCGGCAGGCGGGCCTTACCACCGCGCAGTTGTCAAAGCTGGATCTGGCCTGGGCGATCGCCTTTCCTGACGCCACCATGATCCGCGCCCAGCCCGCAGTCGTGGGGAACACCCTCTTCCTGCCGGTGGCCGAAGCGTCGGCCATGTACGCCTTGGACGTTAGCGACCGTGCGAAGCCCTGCATCAAATGGATCTACAATTCGCCCGGCGGCGCGCCGCTTCGCTCCAGCCCGGGCTTTGGCGTGATTGCCGACGGGCGGTCGGTTCTCGCCTTCTCGGGCCTGGATTCCACAGTTCATGTGGTGGACGCGGCCACCGGCAAGGCGATCTGGACGAAGAATGTCGCAGCCTATTCCTACTCCCTGACCACCGGCACGCCGCGCGTCCTGAAAGACCGGATCATCGTGCCGGTCAGCCAGTTCGAGATCATGCAGGCGGCCGATAACGCCGTGACCTGCTGCACCAACCACGGCTTTGTCCTCGCGCTGGATCCGAAGACCGGCGACCAGCAATGGCGCTATGACACCATGCCCGACGCCCAGCCGATCCGTGATCGCGGTGACGGCAAGATGCTGTACGGTCCGTCCGGCGCGCCGATCTGGAACTCCCCCGTGGTGGATGAGGCGCGCGGGCTGGTGTTCTTCGGAACCGGTGAGGCCAATTCGCCCCCTGCGCACCACAATACCAATGCCCTGATCGCCATCCGCCTGTCGGACGGCAAGGAGGTGTGGAGCCACCAGGCCACCGCCAATGACATCTTCAATGCCGGCTGCGGTCCAAAGCCGCGCCCAAACCAGTTCAACTGTGTCAGCGACACAGTCTATCGCGACGTGGACTTCGGCGCCTCGCTGATCCGGGGCAGGTTGAAGGACGGTCGCGAGATGGTCTTTGCCGGCCAGAAATCCGGCACGGTCTGGGCCATGCACCCGGACACCGGCAAGGTGATCTGGCGCCGCGATATCGGTACCGGCGCGCCCAACGGCGGGATCCACTGGGGGATCGCTTACAAGGACGACACCGTGTTTGTACCGGTCGCCCAGATCGGTCGGCCTTTGCCGGGCGGCGAGCCGATTGATCCTGGCCTTCAGCGCGGCATGTACGCCGTCGACGCCCGTACCGGCGCAATCAAATGGCAGTATACGGTCATGCCTGACTGCGCCAATGGCCGGGACAAGAAGGCGCCACGCTGTGATCGGAACTATGGATTCTCCGGTGCGCCCACAATCGTAGATGGCGCGATCATCCAGGGCAGCCTGGATGGTCGGTTGTTCGCCCTCGACCTGAAGACCGGCCGCGAGATCTGGACTTTTGACACGCTTCGCGACTACGCCACCCTGAACGGCGTGCCAGGGAAGGGCGGCTCCATCGATGCGGCATCCATCGTGGCGGTGAACGGGTTGCTGTTGTCGGGTTCCGGCTACGGAATGTTCGGACAGGCGCCCGGCAATGTGCTGCTGGCGTTCAAGCCGAAGTAACGCGGAGGGCCTAAATCGTCGGGTAGCGCCCGGGGCGGCCATGGTTTTTGCGCAGCCCGCTTGCCGGACGGCGTCGGGATCAATAACTCCAAGGGTACGAAACATGTCTGCAGCGAGTCTGCGGCGACAGGATCAAGGCGACCCAATGCTGAAATGGACTTCCTACCTCGACGACGAAGATGGCGACGAGGACGAAAAGGGCGGTCGGCCCGATATGCCGATGACCGCAGGTCCGGTCCAGAACGCCCTGTTCAAGTCACGCACGGTCCTGATCTTCGGCGAAATCAACATGCGCCTGGCCGAGCGGGTCACCGCCCAGATCACAGCCTTCGCCGGCGAAAGCGACAAGCCGATCCGTGTGATCATCAATTCGCCTGGCGGCCACGTGGAAAGCGGGGACACCATCCACGACATGATCCGCTTCTGCGGCGCGCCGGTGAAGGTGATCGGCACCGGCTGGGTCGCCTCGGCCGGCGCGCACATCTTCCTCGGCGCGCGCAAGGAAAACCGCCTCTGCCTGCCCAATACCCGGTTCCTTCTGCACCAACCCGCCGGCGGCGTGCGCGGTCAGGCTTCGGATATCGAGATCGAGGCCGAGGAGATCATCAAGATGCAGGAGCGGGTCAACCGCATGATCGCGCTTGAGACCGGCCAGACCTACGAAAAGGTCGTCAAGGATACGCTCCGGAACTTCTGGATGAGCGCCGACGAGGCCGTGGCCTATGGCCTGGTTTCCAAGGTGATTACGGACGCATCCGAGGTCTGATTGAACAGGGCGCTCTCTCCTCCTCCATCGGGGGAGGGGGACCACGCGCAGCGTGGTGGAGGGGGCTTCGCAACAGGCTCGGCGGATGGGGCTGGCCCCCTCCACCGCGTTCCGCGGTCCCCCTCCCCCGCTGGGGGAGGAGATGCAAATGCCCGAGGCTCAACCCTGGTGGAAGGGCGCGATCCTCTATCACGTCTATGTCCGCAGCTTCTTCGACAGCAACGGCGATGGCCACGGCGACCTGCCGGGCGTCATGGCCAAGCTGGACTACATCAGGAGCCTCGGCGTCGATGGCCTGTGGCTCTCGCCGATCCATCCCTCGCCCAATCGCGACTGGGGCTACGATACGGCGGACTACGAAGGCGTTCAGGCTGACTACGGCACGCTGGAAGATTTTCAACGGCTGCTCGACGCCGCCCATGCCATCGGGCTGAAGGTAGTGCTGGACGAGGTGCTGAGCCACACCTCCGACGTCCACCCCTGGTTTGTGGAAAGCCTGACCGGAGGCAAGGAAGGACCCAAGGCCAACTGGTACGTCTGGGCGGATCCCCAGGAAGATGGAACCGCCCCCAACAACTGGCTATCGGTGTTCGGCGGCCCCGCCTGGGCCTATCAGCCGGCCAGGCGGCAGCACTATCACCACAAGTTCCTGCGCCAGCAGCCCAAGCTGAACTGGCGCGATCCGGATGCCCGGGAAGCCGCGCTGTCGGTGCTGGACTACTGGCTGGCGAAGGGCGTCGACGGCTTCCGGCTCGATGTGGCCGGCACCTTCCTGCACGATGCCGACCTGACGCCCAATCCGGCGGTGCCGATGGACGAGCGCCGGGGCTATAACTGGTCGCATGCCGGCAATCTGCAACGCCACCTCTACGATTCTAACCTGCCGGAGAACGTCGAGACCCTCGATGAGATCCGCCGGCGGGTGGATGCGTTCTCCGGTCGTTTCGTGTTCGGGGAGTTTTCTGAGGAGGAGGAACGCTGCGGCGCCTATCTTCCGCCCGAAACCGGGCTGCACTCCGCCTACACCTTCGTGATGCTGCTGGCGCGCAAGCTGCAGTCGAGCTTTGTCACCGACCACTACGCAACCCTGGCCGCCCATCCCGACCATTGGCCGACGATCAGTTTCTCCAACCACGACGTCCCGCGCACCGTCAGCCGGTTCGGCGGCAAGGCGGCCTCGCCGGAGTTGGCCAGGATGTTGTTCGCCCTGCTGGTCGCCTTGAAGGGCACCACCCTGATCTATCAGGGCGAGGAACTCGGCCTGCCGCAGGCCGCCCTGCCGCGAGACCTTTTGCGCGATCCGGTGGGAGACCTCTACTGGCCCTATGACGGCGGTCGCGACGGATGCCGTACGCCAATGCCCTGGACAGCGGGTCCGCATATGGGGTTCACCACCGGCGCGCCCTGGCTGCCGCTGGCTGCCGAACATCGGGGTCTGAGCGTCGAGGAACAGGCGGCAGATCCGGAGTCGAACCTGGCGTTCTCCCGCGCCATGATCGCCTTCCGGAACGGCTCGGATGCGATGCGGCTGGGCGAAATCAGCTTCATTCAGACCGCCGACCCCGTCCTGGGCTTCGTGCGGGAGCATGCCGGCGAACGCATTGTCTGCCTTTTCAACCTCTCGGATGGACCCCGGTTTGTGGAACACCCGACCCTGGAGACGGCCAGTCTATTGCCCGTCAGGGCCGGCGACGCCGACATTCGCGGCGCCTCGATCGGGCTGGCGCCCTACGCGGCGGTCTTCCTGCGACTGCCCTAGGCGGCTACAATCGCTGCATGGCCGACGATGCGCCCCGGACTTCAAAAACCGACTCCCGGTTCGGTCAGGGCTTCCTGACGGACACCTGGTACCTGGGTGCGCTGTCCCGCGACCTGAAGCCTGGCCGGCTCACCCGGGTCGAGATGCTGGGCGAACCCGTAATGCTGGGGCGCGCGCGCCGGGGTGACGTCTTCGCGCTGCGCGATGTCTGTCCGCACCGCGCCGCGCCGCTCTCGGCGGGGTCGTTTCATCTGGACGCCAGCGGTGTCGAAACCGTGCAGTGCCCCTACCATGGCTGGCGGTTTGGCCGGGATGGCGCCTGTGCGGCGATCCCCTCCCTGACGGCAGATCAGAGCCTTGATGTCTCGAAGATCGCGGTGCGGCGTTATCCGGTGGTGGAGAGCCAGGGCATTGTCTTCGTGTGGATGGGGTCTGCGCCGGCCAGCGAGCCCGACGCGCCGCCGCCGAGTTTTCCGGGCGTCGTGGGAGGGGCGCCCAAGCTGGTCGATCAGGTGGTGTTCGACGCCCATATCGACCAGGCGGTGGTGGGCCTGATGGACCCGGCTCACGGGCCTTACGTGCATCGCCAGTGGTGGTGGCGCACCTCGGGCAGCGAACACGACAAACGCAAACGCTTCGAACCGCGCGAGCACGGGTTCGCCATGGTCCGTCATGAACCCTCGAAGAACAGCCGCGCCTATGCGGTGCTGGGCGGCCAGCCACTGACGGAGATCACCTTCCGGCTGCCGGGCCTGCGCTGGGAGCATGTGACGGTCGGCAAACGCCAGGTGCTGTCGCTGACCTGTCTGACGCCGATCAACGCCACCCGGACCCGGGTGACCCAGATCGCCTGGTCGGACCACCCGGCGTTCCTGCTGCTGAAACCTGTGATCGCAGCCTGGGCCCGGACCTTCCTGCGCCAGGACGGCGACATGGTGAACCTGCAGAACGAGGGGCTGAAGTACGATCCGACCCTTCTGTGGATCGACGACGCGGATCGTCAGGCCAAGTGGTACCAGGCGCTGAAGCGCGAATGGGTCGCCAGTCGGCGCGAGGGCCGGGCCTTCGTCAATCCCGTAGAGGCCGCGACGCTGACGTGGCGAAGCTAGGGTTCCTGGGGAGCCTTGCCGGGGTCGCCCTGATCGTCGGCCTGGGCAGTGCGGCAGGCGCTTCGACAGCCCAACCCGCGCCCGACCTGGCGCCGCCATCGCTGGCTTGCCGCATTGAAGGCTGGACCGCAGCTTCAGAGGCCAATGCGGCGTCTCTGACCACGCTCCTCTGGAGGTCGTTCGGCCGGGAGGAGGTGGGCTGGGAGATCTACGCGCCGCTCATCCAGCGCGAAATCGCCACGACATGTCCCGTAACCGGCGAAGGCTTTGCCGCCGCGCTGGCCGCCTGGCAGTCGACGATGAACCTTCCTGGCGACGGGGTGCTCAGCGAAGCTACACTCCTGCAGTTCAAGGCCCAGGCGCAGGCGCGACGGCCGTTCGTCGCGGCCATCACCGCCGGGATCTGCCCGGAGACGCCGGATCTGATCACCGAGGCCGCGCGCAGTGAGGGCACAGGCGGCAAGACCGTCTGGATGCAGCCGGGGGCCCTGCGGGCCTGGCGGGCGATGGCGGCCGCAGCGCGTGCTGAGGTCCCCGGGATCGCCGCCGATCTCGATGCGCTCACCATCTTCTCCGGTTATCGCAGCCCCAGCCTCGACGCCGCCCGCTGTCTGGCCGAGGGCAACTGCGATGGCGTCGTCCGCGCCCGCTGCTCGGCGCACCGCACGGGGCTGGCCGCGGACCTCTATGTGGGTCATGCGCCGGGTTATTCGGCGGACTCCACCGACGACGAGAACCGCCTGTTCATGACGCGGACGGCGACATACCTGTGGCTGGTGGCGAACGCGGCGCGGTTTGGCTTCGTCAATTACGCCTTCGAACCCTGGCATTGGGAATGGACGGGCGAGGCTCCCTGATCCAATCTCCCAGCATGGCAAATGCAATCCTGAACGGCGTCTCCATCGCCTTTGACGACATTCCTCCGCCTGGCCCTGCGCAGCGGACGATCCTTTTGCTCCACGGCTTCGCCTCAAACCGCAACGAGGGCTGGAAGCGCACCGGCTGGTACTCCGCCTTCGAACGACGCGGCATCCGAACTCTTGCACTGGATCAGCGCGGCCATGGCGAGAGCATGAAATCCCATGATCCCGCCGACTATGGCCGCGAGCACATGGCCGCCGACGCCCTGGCGTTGCTGGATCATCTGGGCGTCGGACGCTGCGATGTTTTCGGCTATTCGATGGGCACGCGCACGGCCATGCAGGTGGCGCTCGACGCTCCTGACCGGATCTCCAACCTGATGCTGGGCGGGATCGGCGGCAAACTGTTTGACCCACGCCCGGCAGGTTCGGTGGAAGCCATGGCCGAAGCCATGTCGGCCGAGGATCCGGCCAACATCAAGACCGAGATGCTGAAGAGCTTCCGCCAGTTCGCCGATGAACAGGGCGAGGACCGGATGGCGCTGGCCGCCTGCTCCGCCGCCGACAGCGCGCCGCTGGCACGCGAGGCGCTGGGAACACTGACCATGCCAGTGCTGGTGGTTGCTGGCCGTCATGACGAACTGGCCGGCGACCCTGATGAACTGGCGGCCGTGTTTCCACGCGGCAAGGGCGTCACCCTGCCAGGCTGCGACCACTTCTCGGCGATCCCGCACGGCCTGTTGAAGGCGACCGTTTTCGACTTCCTCGACGGGATGCTCGACGACGATTTCCCGGACAACTACCGCTAGATCACGTCGAGATTGGATTGAATCAATCCAATCTCGAGAAACGTAATCGCCCTCATATGTTTGGAGCGGGTTGCGGGCAGAAAACCGGTTCCCACTTTTCCTCAACCCGCTCTAGGTCTTCGGACCCATGTTGTAGGGGCCACCCTTGGCCAGCGCGGTCTTGTAGGCCGGACGCGCCTGGAAGCGGTCAACCCAGGCCACGATGTTGGGGTATTCGCCGCCGCGGCCGGTCGACTTCACGATCTCGCCAACAAAGCTCATCTGGATGTCGGCGGCGGATAGGGCGTTACCTACCAGCCAGTCGCGACCGGCCAGCGAGGCCTCGACGTAGCCCAGGTGATTGGCCGTCTCGCTGTCGATGCGGGGCTTCAGCGGCGCCGCCGCCTCGCCAAGGCGACCCGTGTACATGGCCAACATGAGCGGCAGCATCGCCGAGCCCTCGGCATAGTGAAGCCACTGGTTCCAGGTTTCAAAGTCGGCGCTGCCCGCCGCCGGGACCAGTTTGCCGCCGCCGTGCTTGCGCACGATGTAGTCGATGATGGCCCCGGATTCGATGATCGTGTGCCCATCCTCCGTCACCACCGGCGACTTGCCGAGACGATGAACCGCCACCAGCTCCGGCGGCGCCAGACGGGTGGCCGCGTCGCGGGCATAGTGCTTGATCTCGTAGGGTACGCCCAGCTCCTCCAGGAGCCACAGGATGCGCTGCGAGCGTGAGTCGTTCAGGTGATGGACGGTAAGCATGGGCGCGGATCCCGTGTTTGATGGGACCTATCCATCGCCCATTCCCCTTACGCAACGCAAGCCGCCTATAGTGCCGCCATGACCCTGATCCTTTCCCATCTCCCGGACCTTCTGGACGAGGCGGCGCTTGAGGCGGCAGCCCTCGTGGCCTCACTGCAATCCGCCGTGCTCGGCCGCGTCCAAAAGGATGGCCGGCTTGACCGGACCGCCCTCGACGCCGAGCAACATGCCTCCCACGGTCTCGCCTGGGCGGCGGCCTATGCCGAAACCCTTCGGCAGACGGCGGTCTGGGCGCGGTCGCTGGGCGATGACTTCGGCGAAGCCGAAGCCCTGCCCGCACAACTCCTTGCCCACGAGTATTTGAGCCAGCTGGCCGGCGGCCTGCCCATGAACCAGGGCGAGATCTTCCGGCCGGCCGACGTGTTCGCTCCGGCAGACCGGCTGGGCCATGTGATCGGACGACTGCGGGCCGGCGCCTCACAAGCGGTGAAACTCCGGATCGTTGAACTTCTGGACGCGGCGCGCGGGAGGCCCTCGCTGGAGGCCAGCGGGCTGGATGAAACCCTCGAGGCGGTTCGGGACCAGTTCCACGCGTTCACCGCCGAGAAAATCACCCCGCACGCGCACGGCTGGCACCTGCGCGACGAACTGATCCCGCTTGGCCTGCTGGAAGAGCTGGGTGACCTGGGCGTATTCGGCCTGACGGCGCCGGAGGACTGGGGCGGGGCGGGCATGGGCAAGGTGGCAATGTGCGTGGTCTCCGAAGCTCTGTCGCGCGGCTGGATCGGCGCTGGCTCGTTGGGCACGCGTTCGGAGATCGCTGCTGAACTGATCCTGGCCCACGGGACCGATGACCAGAAAGCGCGATGGCTGCCGGGGATCACCTCGGGCCGGACCATTCCTACCGCCGTGTTCACCGAGCCGGAGGCCGGATCCGACCTGGGATCCCTGCGCACCCGGGCTGTCCGCGAGGGCGACAGCTGGCGGGTCTACGGGGCCAAGACCTGGATCACCCATGCCGCGCGGGCGGATGTGATGACCCTGCTGGTCCGCACCGAGCCCGCCTCAAAGGACCATCGGGGGCTTTCGATGTTCCTGGCCGAAAAGCCGCGCGGGACCCTGGCGGACCCCTTCCCGGCGGCCGGCATGAGCGGCGGCGAGATCGCGGTCATCGGCTATCGCGGCATGAAGGAGTACGAACTGGCCTTTGATGGCTTTGAAGTCGCAGACCGTAACCTGCTGGGCGGTCAGACGGGGCAGGGGTTTGCCCAGTTGATGGCCACCTTCGAAAGCGCCCGGATCCAGACGGCGGCACGGGCCATCGGTGTGGCGCAGAACGCCCTCGATCTGGCCCTCGAATACGCGCTCCAGCGGCGACAGTTCGGCGGATCCATCGCGGATTTCCCGCGTGTCGCCAACAAGCTTGCCATGATGGCCGCCGAGATCCTCGGGGCACGGCGGTTAGCCTGGTTCGCGGCGCGGGCCAAGGACGAGGGCCGTCGCTGCGATCTTGAGGCCGGGATGGCCAAACTGACGGCGGCCCGCATCGCCTGGGCGGCGGCGGACAATGCGGTGCAGATTCACGGTGGAACCGGTTTTGCCGTCGAGCAGCCGGTCAGCCGCGTGCTTGCCGACGCGCGCATCCTCAATATCTTCGAGGGCGCCGGGGAAATTCAGGCCCAGGTGATCGCGCGGCGCCTGTTGGAAGGCGCGAACTGACCCATCTCGCTCCGGGCCGCCATTCAGGGCCGCGGCGCGAGACCTTCGACGATCAGGCCGATCTGTCGATCCATCACTGTGATCATGGCTTTGGCGTCGGCGTTCTGGGTGATCGCCAACCTGAACGTCCAGGCGAAGGCCGAAATGATCAAGGCCACGACGTCGTCGAGATTGACGTCCGCGCGAATGTCGCCGTCTGCGACGCCCTTGGCGAGGCAGTCTGTGACCCCGCCCTTGAGCCGCGCATTCCGGCCGAAAGGCTTGGCGTCTGGCGACAGGGTCCAGTCATAGGCTGCAGCGATATGCGACAGAAACAGGCGGGGAATCTGCATTTCGAACTGAATGTGGATCGCAAACAGCGTTTTCAACCGGTCGACAGTCGGGCCATGAAGATGCGGCATCACCCTGTCCAGCTCCACATAGAGTGGCTCTATCCGCGCTTCCATGACCTCGGACAGGATCACGCCTTTGGACGCAAAGGTGGTGAAAACGCTTCCGACAGACACGTTCGCGTCGCGGGCGATGTCGCGTATGGTGGCGCCCTGATAGCCGTGCACGGCAAACAGGGACCGAGCGGACGCCAGCACCCGTTGCCGGGTCGCTTCCTTCTGGGAGGCGCGCACCGGAGACGCACCAGCAATGGATCCGGTATCGGCCTTCATCTACGACGATTTATCAGCCGCCACGCGCTCCGGCGAGTACTATCCGGATCTGGTCCTTGGCGCGGGCCTGCAGCGCGTCCAGGCTCCAGCCCTCGAAAATCGCCTGGGAGAAGTTGGCCAGGAAGCAGTCCATCAGCATCTGGCTGCGTAGCTTGACCTCGGATTGTTGGGATAGTTCCCCGCGTTCGACGGCCGAAGTCAGTTGCTCGCTGAAGACGTCCTGAAAGCCGCGACTTGAGGCAAGGCCTCGGAGCGCCGGCCCGCCATCAACATCCCAAGCAACGCTGAATGCGGCGCGCGCCAGTTGAAGGCGGGCCTTGTAGAAGCCGTAACCCGCCATCAGGACTTTCAGCAGGCTGTCCTCAATTCTGCCGCCCTGTGTCCCTGCGGCGCGCATGGCCCCAAGCAACGCGTCCAGGTCCTCGGTCATGATCTCGCGGAACAGATCCGACTTGTCGCGGAAATTGGCAAAGACCGCGCCGGTTGACATGCCAGCAGCCGCGGCGATGTCGCGGATGGTGGCGCCCTCATAGCCCTCCTCGCTGAACAGATTGCGAGCGGCGTTGAGAACCTTCAGCCGCGTCTGGCGCTTTGCAAGCGCGCGCCGCGTGGGCGCGCGTTTCGGTGTTTCGCCTTCTGATCGGATTGTCGTGATTTGGTTCATCTGACCCTGCGGCTGTCCCAGACCGATGGTCTTCCGGGCGGAACATTCGATGGCCGTCGGCGACGAAGCCGCCGAAAGCCACAGTGAACGTGTTCATTGGACTCGGTCTGGAGCATCGACTAAGCCGATACAACGCACTTGTCGACTGCGACATTTCGCCACTCTCACGAGTTTTTGTGCAGAAATACAACTAAAAATAGTGCACAGCCCTGCTGTTTCCGGCTCGAATTCCCGGCAAGGCGTAACAGTTGCAAACCACCGTTCGGTGAGCAGAGTCATCTCGGCTACCTCGTGAGATCAGTTATGGTCCTTCGGGATTGATGTGGCGGGACCCGGCCCTGTCGGCCTAAGATCAGCCCATGGATATCTTTGACTATCTCATCTACGCCGCGCTCGCGGCGGTCAGCCTGGTGCTGCTGGTTGGTCTGTTCGCCCTGTTCCGCGGCGGCGATTTCGGGCGTTCCTATTCCAACAAACTGATGCGGTTACGCGTGCTGATGCAGGCGATCGCCATCGCGGTGCTGGTGGCCGCCGCCTGGTACCGGGGTCAGGGCTGATGGTCACGCTCAACCGAATCTATACCCGCACCGGTGACGCGGGCACGACGCGCCTGGCTACGGGCGCCATGGTCAGCAAGGCCGACATCCGGGTCGAAGCCTATGGCGCCGTCGACGAGACCAATGCCTGCCTGGGCCTCGCCCGTGTCCACACCGCCGGGGACGCCCAACTCGACGCCATGCTGGCTCGGATCCAGAACGAGCTCTTCGACCTTGGCGCCGACCTGTCGACCCCGGCTGCGCCCGATGAGGTTGCAGGCTCGAAGCTGCGCATAATCGACGGCCAGGTCGGCCGGCTTGAGACCGAGATCGACGAACTGAATACGAAGTTGCCCGATCTGATGTCCTTTGTGCTGCCTGGCGGGACACCGGCCGCCGCAGCGCTGCACCTGGCGCGCACCGTTTGCCGGCGCGCCGAGCGAGAGGCTGTGAGGCTGATCGAGGCCGGCGAGCCGGTTGGCGGACCCGCACTTCGCTACATCAACCGGCTGTCGGACTTTCTGTTCGTCGCCGCACGCTGGGCCAATGACCGCGGCGAGTCCGAGGTGTTCTGGGTTTCCGGGGCGACGCGTTAGGGCTTTGCGGCGGCGGGCGGCGCGGGGCGGCCGATGGCGGCTTTCGCCTCGGCCTCGGCGGCCTTGTCGTCGATTGTGCGGCCGGTGATGTCGGAAATCAGTACCGGCTGGGCGCAGACCCGCTGGTCGACGTCCCACCACTTGCGGGCGGCCTCGCACTTCTTTTGCGGTATAATCCAACCCACCTGCCATACCAGCACGCCCGCGACGATCACGGCGAAGAGGGCGACAAAGATGAGCTTGAGGCGCTCAATGTTCGGGTTCATGGACGCCTTTTACGTAACGAGAGGGGGGTCTGGCTAGTGCCCGGTCGCAACGGGAATAAGGTCTCGCAAGCTTGCAATGCGCGGCGGAACCGTTATTGCCCTCCCGCTTATTTCGTTCAGAAACCCCAATTTGAGGCGCTAGCAACCCATGAAGGTGTTGGTCCCGGTCAAGCGGGTGATCGACTATAACGTCAAGGCCCGCGTAAAGGCCGATCAGACGGGCGTCGACCTCGCAAACGTGAAAATGTCGATGAATCCCTTCTGCGAGATCGCGGTCGAAGAGGCTGTGCGACTCAAGGAAAAGGGCGTGGCGACGGAGGTCGTGGCTGTTTCCATCGGTCCGGCCCAGGCGCAGGAAACCCTGCGGACCTCGCTGGCCATGGGCGCTGACCGCGCCATCCTGATCCAGACCGATCAGGATCTGGAGCCGCTGGCGGTGGCCAAGGTGCTGAGGGCGATCATCGCCGAAGAAAATCCCGACCTCGTCCTGATGGGCAAGCAGGCCATCGACGGCGACAACAACGCCACCGGCCAGATGCTATCGACGCTGCTCGATTGGCCCCAGGCGACTTTCGCCTCGGAACTCACCATCGAAGGCGGTAAAGCCAAGGTGACCCGCGAGGTCGACGGCGGCCTGCAGACCCTGGAAGTCAACCTGCCGGCGGTCGTGACGGCTGACCTGCGCCTCAATGAGCCCCGCTACGCCAGCCTGCCCAACATCATGAAGGCCAAGAAGAAGCCGCTGGACGTCAAGGAACTGGCTTCGCTCGGCGTCGATACCGCGCCGCGCCTCAAGGTGATCAAGGTCACCGAGCCGGCCAAGCGCTCGGCCGGCATCAAGGTGGAAGCCGCCGCCGACATCGTCAGCAACCTCAAGACTTCGGGGGTATTCTAGATGGCCGTTCTCGTAATCGCCGACCACGACAACGCGACGCTCAAGGACAATACCCACAAGGTGGTCACCGCAGCCCTCGCCATCTCGGGAGACGTGGATGTCCTCGTGGCCGGGACAAATACGGCGGCGCTGGGCGCCGACGCCGCAAAGATCAGCGGCGTGCGCAAGGTGCTGACGGCGGAAAGCGCCGAGCTTGGCCAAGGCATCGCCGAGGCTGTGGGTGACCTGGTCGTCGGCCTGATGGGGGGCTATGACGCCGTCCTGATCCCCGCCACCTCGCAGGGCAAGAGCTTTAGCCCTCGCATCGCCGCCAAGCTGGATGTGGCCCAGATCTCCGAAGTGATCGAGGTGGTCTCCGCCGACACCTTCGTGCGTCCGATCTACGCCGGCAATGCGCTGGAAACCGTCCAGTCGGCTGACGCCAAGAAGGTACTGACCGTGCGCCCCACCGCCTTCAAGGCAGCGGCCACCGACGGGTCGGCCAAGGTCGAGGCTGCCGCTGCCCCCGGCGCGCAGGCCAAGGTGCATTTCATCGACCAGCAGATCGTCAAGTCGGCCCGCCCGGATCTGGGCGCCGCCAAGATCGTGGTCTCTGGCGGCCGCGCCATGGGCTCTGCCGAAGAGTTCCAGAAGGTGATCGAGCCTCTGGCCGACAAGCTGGGCGCCGCCGTGGGCGCCAGCCGCGCCGCTGTTGACGCTGGTTATGCGCCGAACGACTACCAGGTGGGTCAGACCGGCAAGGTCGTGGCGCCGGAACTCTACATCGCCATCGGCATCTCGGGCGCCATCCAGCACCTGGCCGGCATGAAGGACTCCAAGATCATCGTGGCGATCAACAAGGACGGCGATGCGCCGATCTTCCAGGTCGCCGACTTTGGTCTGGTGGCCGACTACAAGACTGCGGTGCCGGAACTGATGAGCTCACTGACCGCCGCCGGCGTCTAGCTGCACGCGGACCTGGATTGATAGGGGGCCGGTCTCAGCGCGAGGCCGCCCCCTTTTTCGTGTCCGGCGCACGCCCGGGAGCCCCGCAGCACCACAGCCCTTCGGCTCTCCGACCTGTTGCGCCGCAGCAAACCGCTTGCCGCAATGCGCCATTCACGTGCTAGAACGCCTGCCCTGAGTTTGGGCGGTGCTCGCCCGACGGCATCGAGGCCAAGGCAGTATGGTTGACATCAGGACAGTCGGCGTCATCGGCGCGGGTCAGATGGGATCGGGGATCGCCCACGTAGTGGCCCTGGCCGGGTACGACGTCCTGCTCCACGACGTCAGCGCCGAGCGGATCGCCCAGGGCCTCGCCCTGATCGAGAAGAACATGACCCGCCAGGTCAGCCGCAACATCATCGAGCACCCGGCCATGGAAGCGGCGATGGGCCGGATCAAGGCCGCGCCGGAACTCCAGTCAATCGGGACCACGGACCTCGCCATCGAGGCGGCTACTGAGAACGAGGAAACCAAGAAGACCATCTTCCGCGCGCTCGGCCCCCACCTGGGCGCTGATACGATCCTGGCCTCCAACACATCCTCGATCTCGATCACCCGCCTGGCCTCGGTGACCGACCGGCCGGACCGGTTCATCGGCCTGCACTTCATGAACCCGGTGCCGGTGATGAAGCTGGTGGAAATCATCCGCGGCATCGCCACGGGCCCCGCCACCTACGAGACTGCCGTCAGTTTCGCCCAGTCGCTGGGCAAGACCACCTCCAACGCCGAGGATTTCCCCGCCTTCATCGTCAACCGCGTGCTGGTGCCGATGATCAACGAGGCAATTTACACACTCTATGAAGGCGTCGGCACGGTCGACGCCATCGACACCGCCATGAAGCTGGGCGCCAACCATCCCATGGGGCCCCTGGAACTGGGTGATTTCATCGGTCTGGATACCGTCCTGTCGATCATGAACGTGCTCTACGAGGGCCTCGCGGACTCAAAATATCGCCCCTGCCCGCTGCTGACGAAGTACGTCGAAGCCGGTTGGCTGGGCCGCAAATCGGGTCGCGGCTTCTATGACTATCGCGGCGCCGTGCCCGTTCCGACCCGCTAATCCCGGTCAGGACCGAAACGGGCTGGAGACTTCCGCAAAGTCACCTTCCTATTTCCGTTTGCCTTGGCGAAAACGGTAACTGGAATCCTGCTCATGTCTGACGACATCACCGCCGACTACATTATCGTGGGCGCAGGCTCGGCCGGCTGTGTGCTGGCCAACCGGCTATCCGCCGACCCGGCCAACAAGGTGCTCCTGCTGGAAGCCGGCGGCGACGACCGCCCGACCCGGGAACTGGGTCAGTTCATGTCGAACGTGATGATCCACGTTCCGGTGGGCTATGCGCAGACATTGAAGGATCCCAAGGTCAACTGGCTCTACCCCACCGAGCCGGATCCCGGCACCGGCGGACGAGTGCATGTCTGGCCACGGGGCAAGGTTCTGGGTGGGTCATCATCCATCAACGGCCTGCTCTACATCCGTGGCCAGCAGGCCGACTATGACGGCTGGCGCCAGCTGGGTTGCGAGGGCTGGGGCTGGGATGATGTGGAACCCTACTTCAAGCGCTCCGAACATCAGGAACGCGGCGCCAGCGCCCATCACGGGGTCGGCGGCCCGCTGAATGTTTCAGACGTCACCACCCGCCATGAGGTGTCCGATGCGGTGGTGGAGGCCTGTGTCGAGGCCGGAATCCCCCGCAACGCCGACGTCAACGGCGAGGACCAGGAGGGCGTCAGCTACTATCAGCTCACCGTGAAGAACGGCCAACGCTGCTCGGCCGCCGTGGCCTATCTGCACCCGGCCATGGGCCGCGCCAACCTGGCCGTGGAAACCCGCGCCCTGACCACTCGGGTGATATTCGAGGGCAAGCGCGCGGTGGGGGTGGAGTACCTGCAAAACGGCGTCCGCAAGGTCGCCAAGGCCCGCCGCGAGGTTATCCTGGCCGGCGGCGCGATCAATTCGCCGCAGCTGCTGCAACTCTCCGGGATCGGGCCCGGCGACCTGCTGCGCGACCACGGCATCGAGGTGATCGCCGACCTGCCGGGCGTGGGTGAAAATCTGCAGGACCACTACGTCATGGCGGTCACCTATCGCCTGAAGGCCGGAACAGTATCGGTCAATGAGTTGACCAAGGGCCCGCGCTTCGTGGGCGAGGTGCTGAAGTACGCATTTCAGCGCAAGGGCCTGCTGACTCTTTCCGCGGCCCACGTGGCGGCGTTCTGCAAGTCCCGGCCTGACCTGGCGGGGCCTGACATCCAGTTCCACATCCTGCCGGCGTCACAGAATCTGGAAAAGGCTGTGACGGAGGGCAAGATGGAGCTGGACAGTGCGCCTGGCCTCACCATCGCCCCCTGCCAGGTGCGTCCGGAGAGCCGGGGAACCATCCGGATCAAATCCGCCGATCCCACCGTCTATCCGGCCATCGCGCCCAACTATCTCGCTGATCCTCTGGATCAGGAAGTGGCTGTGGCGGGGCTGAAGTGGGGCCGCAGAATCGCCAGCCAGCCGGCGCTGGCCCCCTACATCGATCACGAGATGCTGCCAGGTCCCGACTTCACCGACGACGAAGCCCTGTTGGGCTACGCCCGCATGGCCGGCTCAACCATCTATCACCCGGTGGGCACCTGCCAGATGGGCCATGGACCGCGGGCTGTGGTTGACGCGCAGTTGCGGGTGCATGGCGTGGAGGGCCTGAGAGTGGTCGACGCCTCGGTGATGCCGCGTCTGGTGTCCGGCAACACCAATGCGCCAACCATCATGATCGCAGAAAAGGCGGCGGATTTGGTGCTCGGGCGGTAGGCGCAGATCCGGCGTTAACCACTATCAAACCCGACCATGGTTAATGAATTCGACTAACCGGGTGCGCGCAGTCGATACTCCGGGTGATTCGGAACAGGATCCATGCGGCGGCTGACCCTCGGGCTCCTCATTGCGACCTACCTTTGCCTCTCGCTCATCGTTGCGCTCACCCTGTGGCGCAACGGGACGGGCTGGGGCGTAGCGGTCTCTGCTCTCATGGGCGGCCTGGGCGTGTGCCTGGCGTCGCACGGCATGATCATGCGTTTTCTGGAGATGCGCGACATGCGCGCCGAGGTCGGCGCCGTGCGCGAGGCTCACAAGCTCCTGCTGGAGCAGGTGGAACGTATCGATGGCCGGGTGACCATCGTGGCCCGGGCGATCGACACTGACCTGACCCGCAGCGCCGAACTGACCGACGAGGTCCATATGCTGGAGGATCTCGTCCACAAGATGAGCCGCCGCTTCGAGGAGCGTCCCGCCGCAGGATATGGCGGCGCCCGCGGCGGGCCCGACCCCGTTCCCTCACGCGGCCTCATGGAGATCGTGCGCGAGGCCCTGGCCGAGAACCGCGTCGACCTCTACCTGCAGCCGGTGGTCTCGCTGCCGCAGCGTCGGACGATGTTCTATGAGAGCTTTAGCCGGCTGCGTGACCCGACCGGCAAGATCATCATGCCCGCCGAATACCTGGCTGTCGCCGAGCCGGCCGGCCTGGTGACCGCCATCGACAATCTGCTGCTCTTCCGCTGCGTGCAGATCGTACGCCGACTGGCCGCCCAGGACCGCCAGGTGGGCATCTTCTGCAACGTGGCCATGGCCAGCCTGGGCGACGATGAGTTCTTCCCCCAGTTTCTGGAACTGCTGCGCGCCAACCGCGACCTGGCGCCAGCCTTGATCTTCGAGGTGGGGCAAGCGGCTTTCGACGCCCGCACGTCGGTTGAGGCGCGCAACATGGGCAAGCTGGCAGAGCTCGGCTTCCGGTTCAGCCTCGACAAGGTCGCAGACCTGGATCTCGACCTTCAGGACCTCTCCCGGGCGGATGTGAAGTTCGTGCGGATCGGCGCCCAGCGGCTGCTGGACGATCTCACCGATATTGGTGAGCGCCTGGTATTCCGTTCCATGCCCGACCTGGCCGCCGAAGACTTCGCGCTCCTGATGCGCCGCTACGGAGTGGAACTTATCGCCGAGAAGGTGGAGAACGAACGCCAGGTGGTGGATATTCTCGATCTCGATATCCAGATCGCCCAGGGTCACCTGTTCGGTGAGCCGCGCGCGATCAAGGACGCCGTGCTGGCCGAGACCGGTCCACCCCCTCGCCGGGTGATCGAGATGCCCCAGCGTCGCGCTGCGTTCGGTTGAATCTCTGGCGAACCTGATATCGGCTCCGGCAGGCGTTGACCCGGGACGATCCAGCACGTACCGCCCCGCTCATGAGCTCTTCCACGCGCTTGCCCACCGCCGTTGGCGGATTGTCCGAGATCGCCGGGCGCTATGACCTGCTGCTGTGCGATGTCTGGGGCGTGATCCACAACGGTCGGGAGAGCTTTCCGGCCGCCTGCGCAGCGCTGTCGCGGTTCAGGTCGCAATGCGCGCCGGTCATCCTGATCTCCAACGCCCCGCGGCCTGCGCCGCCCATTGTTGAACAGCTGGATTCGCTGGCGGTGCCCCGGGCGGCATGGACCCGGCTGATCACCTCCGGCGACGCGACGCGGGATCTGCTGGCGGCTCAGGGCGCGCCGGAGGTCTGGGCGATCGGACCGGACCGCGACGAGGTTCTCTATGACGGTCTGGGCCTGAAGCTCTGCGAGCCGGCCGAGGCGGCGTTCATCTGCGTGACCGGCCCCTTCGACGACGAGAACGACGAGCCGGGCGACTATCGCGACCGATTCAAGGCCTGTGTGGCGCGCGGCCTGCCGCTGATCTGCGCGAATCCGGACATTGTGGTGCAGCGGGGCGACAAGCTGATCTATTGCGCCGGCGCCCTGGCGCAACTCTACGAAAGCCTGGGCGGCCAGGTGATCATGGCGGGCAAACCCTTCGCGCCGATCTATCAAATGGCGCTGGCGGCGGCGGCGGCCGAGCTCGGTCGAGAGATCGATCTCCGTCGCGTGTTGTGCGTCGGCGATGGCCTGCCCACCGATATTCGCGGCGCCAACGCCCAGGGACTTGACGTCCTCTTCGTCGCCAACGGCATACACGGCGCCGAAACCGTGAACGCCCGGGGCCTGATCATGCCGGTCGTGAACGATCTTTTGCGCCAGGACGGGCTTCACGCGACCTGGGCCATAGCCGATATGGTGTGGTGAGGCCAAAGAGGGGTGATCGCGGTGCAGGGTTTCTATTTCGACGAGCTTAGCGTGGGTCAGGCCGTGGAGATCAGCCGGGTGGTGGGCGCCGCCGACATCGAGGCCTTCGCAGAGGTCTCCGGCGACAACAATCCCGTCCACCTGGACGAGGACTATGCCCGCACCACCCAGTTCGGCGAGCGGATCGCTCACGGCATGCTGTCGGCGGCCTATATCTCGGCCATCCTGGGCACCCGGTTGCCGGGGCCCGGCGCGATCTACCTGTCACAGTCCCTGCGATTCCGGCGGCCTGTGAGGATCGGTGATCTGGTGGTCGCCCGGGCCACCGTGACGGCGCTGGACGAAGCCAAGGGGCGCGTCACGCTCGAGACCGTCTGCGAAGTGGGCGGCAAGACGGTGATGGACGGCGAGGCCGTTGTCATTGCGCCGCGCCGAGCCGCATGAAGCGCATCCGGGTCATCCGCGGCTGGAAAGACCTCGAGGCCGTCGACCGCGGCGCCTCGGTCGCCATGGGCAGTTTCGACGGCGTGCATCTGGGCCATCAGCAGGTGATCGCGCTCGCCGCCGACGCCGCGCGTGATCTGGGCGTACCGCTGGGTGTGATCACCTTTGACCCCCACCCCCGGGTCTACTTCCGGCCGGACGAGCCAGCGTTTCATCTGATGCAGCCCGAGCAACAGGCCCGTGCGCTCGAAAAGCTGGGTGTCGACATGCTCTATGTCCTGCCGCTCGATGCCGAACTGGCCGGGATGAGCGACCGGGACTTTGCCAGCGAGGTCCTCAATGAGGGACTGGGCGCGCGCCATGTCTCGGTGGGCTTCGACAACTCCTTCGGCAAGGGTCGCACCGGCACGCCGGACACCATGGCCGCCTATGGCCGGGAAATGGGCTTCGGGGTCTCGGTGGCCGCGCCGTTCGGCGACGAGACCGGTGACAAGTTCTCTTCCACCGCCGTCCGCAACGCCCTGCGGGACGGCAAGCCCGAGGTCGCAGCCGAGATCCTGGGCCGTCCGTTCGCCATCGAAGGCCCCGTCCAGCGCGGGCGCCAACTGGGCCGCAAGCTGGGCTTTCCCACGGCCAATGTTGCGCTGGCCGACTATGTGACGCCGCGTTTCGGCGTCTACGCCACCCGCACGCGCCTGTCGGACGGCCGTGAGCTGGCCGGCGTGGCGAACATCGGGGTCAACCCCACGGTCCACGGCGTCACCGCGCCCCTGCTTGAGGTCTGGCTGTTCGACTTCGACGAGGACATCTACGACCGCATCATCGAAACCGACCTGATCGCCTTCCTCCGGCCCGAGGAGAAGTTCGACAGCCTGGAGATCATGACCGAACAGGTAATGGCGGATGCGCAGGCTGCGCGGGCGCTGTTGGGGGCGTAGACCAGCGCAGGCGTTGCCGGCGCACGGAGGGATGACGACCCGGCCCGGCTCTGATAGAGCCACGCCCATGATTTCGGTTCGGACCTCCCCGCGAATTATCCGCCCGGCGTGACGCCGCGGACGTTTTCGTTCCAGCGCGCGCCGGGTTCCCCTCGCACCCCAGAAACACCGAACCAGCCTGGATAAGCTCATGGCCGACGACGCCACCTCGACCGCACGCGACTATCGCGAGACCGTCTTCCTTCCCGAAACGCCTTTCCCCATGCGCGCAGGCCTGCCGCAGAAGGAACCGCAGATCCTCGCCAAATGGGACGAGATCGGGCTCTACCACGCCATCCGCGCCGAGCGGCAGCGGGCGGGTGCGCCGCTGTTCGTGCTGCATGACGGTCCCCCCTACGCCAACGGCGCGATCCACATCGGCCACTCCCTGCAGAAGACGCTGAAGGACTTCGTGGTCCGCTCGCGGTTCCTGCTCGGCTACGACGTCGACTATGTGCCTGGCTGGGACTGTCACGGCCTGCCGATCGAGTGGAAGATCGAGGAAGAACTGCGCGGTCAGGGCCGGCGCAAGGACGAGGTCTCCAAGGCCGAATTCCGCACCCGTTGCCGCGAATACGCCAGCCACTGGATCGACGTTCAGATGGCGGGCTTCAAGCGTCTGGGCGTGATCGGCGACTGGGAAAACCGCTACGCCACCATGGACTATTCGAGCGAGGCCACCATCGTGGCCGAGTTCCACAAGTTCATGGCCTCCGGCCAGCTCTATCGCGGCTCGAAACCCGTGATGTGGAGCCCGGTGGAGCGCACCGCCCTGGCCGACGCCGAGGTGGAGTACCATGACCACAACAGTCCGACGATCTGGGTGAAGTTCCCGGTGGTGGAAGGCTCGGACGCCACACAGGGCGCCTCGGTGGTGATCTGGACCACTACCCCCTGGACCATCCCGGCCAACCGGGCCGTGAGCTACAACGAGAGCATCGACTACGCCGTCTATCAGGTCGAGGCCATGGAAGAGGGCCTGGCCTTCGAGCCCTGGGCCAAACCCGGCGACCGGCTGATCGTGGCCGAAAAGCTGTCGGGCGATGTCTTCAAGGCCGCCATGATCGCCAGCGCGCGCAAGATCGAGGCCGTCGACTGCCAGGGCATGGTCCTGGCGCACCCGCTGGCCGGTCTGGACAGCCACTACGGCTTCCCCGTGCCGATGCTGGCTGGCGACCATGTGACCGACGATGCCGGCACCGGTTTTGTCCACACCGCGCCCGGCCACGGGGCTGACGACTATGTGGTCTGGATGGCCCACGGCCATCGCGAGATCCCGGAGACGGTGGATCCCGACGGCGCCTACTATCCAGGCGTGGCGCTGTTCGCCGGCCTGAAGGTGCTGGAAACCGAGGGCAAGAAGTCCGGCAAGTTTGGCCCGGCCAACCCGGCCGTCATGGATAAGCTGATCGAGGCCGGGAACCTGCTGGCGCGCGGGCGGCTGGAGCACAGCTATCCGCACTCCTGGCGGTCCGGCGCGCCGGTCATCTTCCGCAACACGCCGCAGTGGTTCATCCGCATGGACGAGCCGCTCGAGGACAAGGCGCATAACGGCCGCACCCTGCGCGAGACCGCGCTGGAGGCCATCGAGGCGACCAGGTTCTATCCCGCCGGCGGCAAGAACCGTATCCGCTCGATGGTGGAAAGCCGCCCCGACTGGCTGATCAGCCGCCAGCGCGCCTGGGGTGCCCCGCTCGCCATGTTCGTCGACAAGGAAACCGGCCAGCCCCTGCACGACGAGGAGGTCAACCGCCGTATCGTCGACCTGATCGCCAATGAAGGCGCCGACGCCTGGTTCAACCGCCCGGACGCCGATTTCCTGGGCGAGCACGATCCCCAGCGTTTCGAAAAGGTCGAGGACATCCTCGATGTCTGGTTCGACAGTGGCTCCACCCACGCCTTCACCCTGGAGAACCGGCCGCATACCAGGTGGCCCGCCGACCTCTACCTCGAGGGTTCCGACCAGCATCGCGGCTGGTTCCAGTCGTCGCTGCTGGAAAGCTCCGGCACACGCGGCCGCGCGCCCTACGACGCGATCCTCACCCACGGCTTCACCATGGATGAGAACGGCGAGAAGATGTCCAAGTCCAAGGGCAACACCGTCGATCCCGAGGTGGTGATCCGCGAGAGCGGCGCCGAGATCATCCGCCTGTGGGCCGCCATGATCGACTACGCCGACGATAGCCGCATCGGCAAGACGGTGCTCCAGACCACTTCCGACGCCTATCGCAAGCTACGCAATACGGTCCGCTACATGCTGGGCGCCCTGGCCGACTATTCGCCGGATGAGGCCGTAGAACTGGAGCAGATGCCGCCGCTGGAGCGGTTCATCCTGCACCGTCTCCACGAACTCGATGCCCAGGTTCGCACGGCATATAATGATTATGTTTTTCAGGATGTTATCCGGCCTATCACCGAGTTCTGCCAGAACGAACTGTCGGCGCTGTTCTTCGATATCCGCCGGGATTGCCTCTACTGCGACCAGCCGGGCGATGTGAAGCGCCGGGCGGCGCGCACGGTGATGGACGCGGTGTTTGAACGCCTGACCGCCTGGCTGGCCCCGCTGATCCCCTTCACCATGGAGGAGGCCTGGACCACCCGTTATCCGGACGCCCACCCCAACGCCATGCGGGTGATCCCGACGACGCCGGCGGACTGGCGCAATGACGCCGAGGCCGCGCGCTGGGCCAAGGTCCAGCAGGTGACCTCTGTGGTCACTGGCGCCCTGGAGATCGAGCGACGGGAGAAGCGCATGGGCGCCGCGCTCGAGGCTGCGCCCCGGGTGCATGTGTCGGATTCCGACCTGCTGGCCGCTCTCGAGGGGCTGGACGCCGCAGAGGTCTTCCGCACCAGCCAGGCGACGCTGGTGGTGGGCCAGGGCCCGGCCGACGCCTTCCGCCTGGCCGATGTGTCCGGTGTTGCGGTGGAGCCGCTGAAAGCCGAGGGCAAGAAGTGCGCCCGCTCCTGGCGCATTCTGCCGGAAGTGGGATCAGACCCCCGCTACCCCGACCTGTCGCTCCGCGACGCCGCCGCCGTGGCGGCCTGGGATGCGGCGCGCACATGACGGCCGTCTCACGCATCGGCTGGATGGCCTACGCCATCGCGCTCGTGGTGATCGCGCTGGATCAGGCCAGCAAGGTCTGGATCATGGAGGTCCTGCGCCTGCCGGAATACGTCCCCCACGAGGTGGTCTGGCCGCTGCAGTTCACCCGTATCTGGAACCAGGGTGTCAGCTTCGGCCTGCTGCAGGCCGGCCACGACGCCGTGCGGTGGGCCCTGGTGATCTTCTCGCTGGGCGTCGCCGCCTTCCTGGCCAACTGGGCGCGCAGCAATACACGCCTGTTCCTGGGCATCGGACTCGGGCTGGTGATGGGCGGCGCCATCGGCAATGCGATCGACCGGACCCGCTTCGGCGCCGTGGTGGATTTCCTCGACGTCTCGCGGCTGGGCTTCTTCCCGTGGATCTTCAACGTCGCCGACGCGGCCATCACCGTCGGGGTGATCGTGCTGTTGCTGGACACGCTGCGCGGCGAGCCCAAGGCCTGATCCGTTGGCCTTGAGCGTCGATTGCGCTATCTGGAGAGCTGCGCCGTTTTCCCGCCACAGGAACCCGGCAGGATAACGATTGGACGTGCGTCGGTCAGACGCCTGGGAGTTGCTGGATACATGAGCCTGAACCGAGTGATCGTCGCTGCCGCTCTTGCTGCGACCGCAGGCCTCGCCGGCTGCACATCGACCCAGAAGGCCCTGGGTATGTCCAAGGTGACGCCCGACGAGTTCCGGATCGTCACCAAGGCGCCGCTGGTGGTGCCGCCCGACTATGCGCTCCGCCCCCCGGCGCCCGGCGAACCGCGGCCGCAGGAACTGCAGCCGGAGAGCGCAGCGCGCAACGCCCTGCTGGGCCAGCGCGAAGCAGAGCAACGCTCCGAGGGCGAGAAGATGCTGGTCGCCAAGGCCGGCGCCGAAAAGGCCGACCCCCTGGTCCGCTACGTGGTCGACGACGAGTTCGGCGACATCGCGCACAAGGAAAAGAGCTTCGCTGACACGGTCATGTTCTGGAAGAAGGACGCCGCCGCGCCCGCCGCGGGCGCCACGTCCGGCCTCGACGGCTCAACCACTCAGGTCGATGCCGCCGCCGAGAAGGAACGCATTGCCAAGCTCACCGGCGACAAGGCCGTGGTGATCCAGCGCGAAGGCAAGTCCCGGATCAAGCTTCCGGGCCTGTGATCTCTCCCCCTTGAGTAGGGGTGTCACAATTCTCCTGGTGTCTTGACCGTGAAGCCCTGTGCCCGCAGTCGTTCCAGCACGCCATTCTGCGCCAGCAGCGGACGAAGCGAGACCAGCACGATCGCGTGCCCTGGGGTCTTCAAGGCGCTGGCTATGGCCGCCGCCGTATCGGCCTTGGTGCGCTCGTCATAGGTGCGCCCGCCGCTGATGGTTGACAGGCATCGTTCGTAGGTCCGCTCGTTGTCGAGGGCGCCGCGCACATCCCCGGCCGCCCAGGCCCGCGCCGCGGCCAGGGTCACGCCAGGACCGGCCTCGGCCTGAGCCAGCACTTCGTCGAAACAGATCCTGCCCACCGATGGCGGCGTCCGCAGGATGCCCCCCAACTGGGGCCCCAGATCGTAGCTCTTCTCGATCACCTTCACGCGGTTCTGCTGGGCGAGGTAGCGCACCAGCTTTGCCGGGTCGCTGTTGGTCAGGCTGGAGACGTCGCGATAGTCGATGGCCAGCTGCACGCCGGCCGCCAGAGGGTTGCGGGTGTCATAGTGCTTGGCGCCCTGGCCCAGCCGCGTGCGGACGGCCACGAAACGATCGCGGGTCGCGGGGTCCAGGGTGGCCTCGAAGGGTCCGCCGGACTTGATCCGCAGGAAGTTGATGGCCGTCCCGATCGAGCCGCCCAGCTTGGCGCGGACGTTCACAAACGGCAGCACCACAACATTGGCGTCCTTGAGCCGCCGTTCGAAGATCGACCGATCCCACTGCATCCGCTTGGGCGCTATGGAGGGCACTCCCAGCACATAGACCGTGGTGTCGGCGTCGGTGACGCGCCACCAGGCGGGGCCGGGCAGGCGGCCGGTGACCACCAGTTCCTCCACCAGCGTCTCATCAGGATCGGGCGTGGGCGCCTGGGCCGAAGCTGGCAGTGCGCAAAGCCCTGCGAGGAGGCTAAGGATCAGAAGACGATTCAAGACAGGCATGAGGCTCCCCTGGAATCGTACTATGTCCTGAAGTCGAAGCATCATGCCCATCCATCGCCTCCCTACCGAACTGATCAACCGCATCGCCGCCGGCGAGGTGGTGGAGCGCCCTGCCAGCGCGGTCAAGGAACTGGTGGAGAACGCCCTCGACGCTGGCGCCGGGGACGTGCAGGTCCAGGCCGACGGCGGTGGTCTCACCCGCATCCTCGTGGCCGATGATGGCCATGGTTTGGCGGCTGACCAGCTTCCGCTGGCGGTGGAAAGGCACGCGACTTCCAAGCTCTACCCTGGCGTCGACGGCGACTATGACCTGCTGCGGATCGCGACGCTGGGGTTCCGGGGCGAGGCGCTGCCCTCCATTGGCTCCGTCTCGCGCCTGTCGATCACCAGCCGGGCAAAGGGCGTGGCCGACGCGCATGCCATCCATGTCGATGCCGGGGCGATGAGCGCGGTGACCCCGGCGGGCTTCCCTGGACCGCACGGTGCGCGGATCGAGGTGCGGGACCTGTTCTACGCCACGCCCGCGCGCCTGAAATTCATGAAGTCCGAACGCACCGAGTCCACGGCGATCACCGAGGAACTCAAGCGCCAGGCCATGGCCCATGAAACGGTCAGCTTCTCGCTCGATATCGACGGCCGCCGCGCCCTGCGCCTGCCGGCCGAGGCGGCCGGACCTGACGGCCGTCTGGCGCGTCTCTCGGCAATCATGGGCCGCGAGTTTTCCGACAACGCCCTGGCGCTGGATCACGAGCGCGAGGGCGTGCGCCTGACGGGCTTCGCGGGCCTACCCACCTACAACCGCGGCAACGCGGCGCACCAGTACCTGTTCGTCAATGGCCGCCCGGTGCGTGACCGTCTGCTGCAGGGGGCGTTGCGCGGCGCCTACGCCGACTTCCTCGCCCGTGATCGCCATCCGTTGGCCGCGCTATATGTCGAGCTCGATGCCGGGCTCGTGGACGTCAATGTCCACCCGGCCAAGGCCGAGGTACGGTTCCGCGATCCGGGACTGGTGCGCGGCCTGATCGTCAGCGGACTGCGCCATTCGTTGGCGGCGGCGGGGCACCGGGCCTCGACCACCGTCTCGATGGCCGCCCTGGGTGGCTTTCGTCCGAACAGCATGCCGCCGCAACCGTCGGGCGCAGGGTTCTCCGCCTGGCGTCAGGGCGGCTGGGCGCAGGCCGTGCAGTCGATCCCGGGCCTTTCGGAGGTATCCGCTCGTGCGGAACTCGATCCCGCATTCGGGGTCGCTGAACCCTCGGTCACGACCGCCTTTGATCCGGTGGACTATCCGCTCGGCGCCGCACGCGCCCAGGTGCACGAGACCTATATCGTGGCCCAGACCCGCGACGGGGTGGTGATCGTCGACCAGCACGCGGCCCACGAGCGCCTGGTCTATGAACGCATGAAAACCGAGATGGCCGACGGCGGCGTCGCCCGCCAGGCCCTTCTGCTGCCCGAGGTGGTGGAGCTCGACCCTGCGGAGGCCGACCGGGTGCTGGCCCGCGCCGACGAACTGGCCGCCCTTGGGCTGGTCGTGGAGCCGTTCGGCGGCGGCGCGGTTCTGGTTCGGGAAGTTCCGGCCCTGCTGGGCGAAACCGACGCCGCCGGTCTGATCCGTGACATCGCCGACGACCTGGCCGAGAACGGCCAGGCGCTCGCGCTCAAGGAACGGCTGGAGGACGTCTGTTCCACCATGGCCTGCCACGGCTCGGTCCGCGCCGGTCGCCGTCTGAGCGCGCCCGAGATGAACGCCCTGCTCCGGCAGATGGAGGCAACCCCCCATTCAGGCCAGTGCAACCACGGCCGGCCGACCTATGTGGAACTCAAGCTGGCGGATATTGAGCGCCTGTTCGGTAGGCGCTAGCGACCGTCAAACCGCAGGAAGTTGACCCGCGCCGCGCCGTAATCGCGGGCGTCCAGCACCGTGAACTCCGGAACATCGAGCGCACCTTCCGAGACGCCACGCTCGAACACCACCACCGCGCCCGGGGCCAACCATCCGCCCTCCGCAAGCTTCGCCAGCGCGATCTCGCCGAACCCCTTGGCGTATGGTGGATCCAGAAACACCAGGTCGAAGGCAGGGCCATCTGCGCCGGGTTTAACGCCCAGGTCGGTAGCGTCGCGACGATGCACCCGTGTCTTGCCGAACAGGCCACCCAGATTCTCGACGTTGTCGCGGATCGCGCCGCGGGCCGCCTCGTTAGTCTCTACGAAGAGACAGAAGTCTGCACCCCGCGACAACGCCTCGAATCCCAGGGCGCCCGAGCCTGCAAACAGGTCGATCACGCGCCGCCCGCGCACGCCCTGTGACCAGGCGGCATGCTCCAGGATGTTGAAGATCGCCTGCCGCGCACGATCGGAGGTGGGTCGCGTTGCATCACCCGTCGGCGTTACGAGGGCCTTGCCGCGAAACTCGCCCGATACGATGCGCACAGATCGCTCCTTGCTGGTCCTGCTCTCCCGTTCCAAGGTTTCGGCCAACAATCAAGGTGAACCGACGTCAGGGAGAACGACATGGGTCTGGTGAATGTGGAACGCCGGGGCGGAATCGCGGTGATGACCTATGCGAATCCGCCGTTGGGCACGATGACGGCCTCTGGCGCGCAGGAGATGCTGGAGCTGTTCCGACCGCTCAGCGCCGATCCAGCGGTGCGCTCGGTGATCATCACCGGCGGCCTGCCGGACATCTTCATCCGCCACTATGATGTCGGTGAGTTGGCCGTCATGGGCGAGCAGCTCAAGGGCGCCGCCGCGCCGCCGCCCTCGGACGCTCCGCCGGAGCAGGGATACCTGGCGCTGGTCGACGCGATCTTCGCTGCCCCCAAGCCGATAATTGCGGCCATCAACGGCCTCTGCATGGGTGGCGGGTTCGAACTGTCGCTGGCTTGTGACCTCCGGATCGCCAGCCCGACTGCAGGGGCCATCGGGCTTCCGGAAACCCGGGTGGGAATCTTCCCCGGCGGCGGCGGCACCCAGCGGCTGCCTCGCGTGGTGGGCGAGGCCAAGGCCCTGGAGATCATACTGCGCGGCCTTACTTTCTCTGGCGCCGAGGCGCACGCCATCGGCCTGGTGCATGAGCTGGCCACCGACCCGCTGGCGCGCGCGCTGGAGATCGCCAGCGAATGGGAAACCCGCGGCGCGGACGGTATCGCTTACGCCAAACGGCTTACCCGCGCGGCCCTCGACCGCCCGATTTCGGAGGGCCTGGCCGACGAGCGCCGGTCTTTTCTGGAGGTGATGCGGACCCCTTCGGCCCGCGCGGGCCTGGCGCAGGGGCTGCCGCCCGCCCAGATCCAGAAGGTCTAGCCGGGCCGGGCCGGGGCGCGCCGGGCTTGGGACGGTCGATGATCCCGGGCCGTGTGGGGGTGTCCTTCGCAGGGAACCACTTCGGCTTGGCCGCGGCTTGTGCCTTGCCGGCAGCACGGGCCCTGGCGACGGCCTTGTCCTTCAGCGGCTGTTTGGCCTTGGGCTTCGGCGTGGCCCATCCCGCCTTGTAGACCGGCTTTTCCTTGGGTGCGCGGACCGGCGCCAGATCGGCCTCGACCTTGGCCGCCTCCTGCGCGCGCCGTGCGGCGCTCTTGTTGGCCGACCGGAACTGGGGCCGCTCGCCGGTCGGCAGGTTTTCGGGCTCGATATGCTCGGACAGTATCTCGCGGATTACCCGGGGGCCGACTTCCTCGATCTCGCCGTCGCCCAGCGTACCAAGTGCAAATGGTCCATAGGCCAGACGGATCAGCCGGTTGACCTTCAGGTCGATGGCTTCCAGCACACGCCGGACTTCGCGGTTCTTGCCTTCCTGCAGGGTGACGGTGAGCCACAGGTTGGCGCCCTGCGGCCCCTCCTTGGCCTTGTCGAGTTTCGCCTCGACCGGGCCGTAGCGTACGCCCTCCACCGTGATCCCGTCTTTCAGCGTATCCAGTCGCTCCTGGGTGGTCCGGCCGTGAGCGCGAGCCCTGTAACGCCGCACGATGCCTGTTGACGGCATCTCCAGAGCCCGGGCCAGGCCACCGTCGTTGGTCAGCAGCAGCAAGCCTTCGGAATTGATGTCCAGACGGCCCACCGAGATCAGGCGCGGCAACCCTTCGGGCAGGTTCTCGAACACAGTCGGCCGGCCCGCCGGGTCCTTGTGCGTGGTCACCAGTCCTACCGGCTTGTGATAGCGAAACACCCGCGCCGGTTCCGGTTCTCCCACGACCTCGCCATCGACCGTCAGGATGTCGCCCGCGCTGACCTTCACCGCGGGTGTTGTCAGGGTTTGGCCGTTGATCGCGACCCGGCCTTCGCCGATCAGACGCTCCACATCGCGGCGCGATCCCACGCCCGAACGCGCCAGCAGTTTGGCGATGCGCTCGCCGCCTTCGCCCTCATCGCCGTCAGTGCGGGGTTGACCGTCGTCATCGTGATAGGGTCGTAGTGGATCGTGGATCATGATCTTCGCACCATGCGCATCGCGCTTGAGGCGGCGCAAGCCGCAGCCGACAATGGCGAGACGCCTGTGGGCGCTGTCGTGGTCGATCCCGCGACCGGCGAAGTCATCGCCACAGGCGCCAATCAGCCCATCGGAACCCATGATCCCACGGCCCACGCCGAGATCGTGGCCTTGCGCGCTGCGGCGCTTAAGCGGGGCAACTATCGGCTGACCGGCCTCACCCTGGTGGTCACCCTGGAGCCCTGCGCCATGTGCGCAGGCGCTATCAGCCATGCGCGTATCGGGCGGCTGGTGTTCGGAGCCGAAGACGCCAAGGGAGGGGCGGTGGTCAACGGCCCTCTCTTCTTCGAGCAACCCACCTGCCACTGGCGACCCGAAGTGACCGGCGGCGTTCTGGCCGAAGAAAGCGCCAGCCTGCTGAAGGGGTTCTTCCGGGCGCGTCGAAAATCCGGGGGTGGGATGTGATGCTGACGGGGGCCGGGAATGGGTCAGATCAACCGCGCTAGCCGGCGCTCTTTTGTCGAGTTCATGAAGATCAGCGCCGGGCCGGCAGGCGCGACCTTCGCCGCCCTCATACCGGGCCCACCGCCGACGCGGTTTTCGAGAACGCGGCGCACGACTTTCCCCAGCGGGTGATCTACCGCCGCTGTGACGCCGTCCTCGGCGCGCGGAGCGAGGGAACCGTCGGCGACAAGCCGCGGAGTCAGGACTGGCGCTACAACCTCTAAAAGTAGGCGCTTGCCAGAGCCACCCTCCCGGCGGGATGATGCTTCCAAACAAAGGTATGGGAGGACGATCATGGCGGGACTTCTGGACGGCAAGGTAGCGATCATCACGGGCGCGGGCGGTGGCCTGGGTGAGGCCTATGCGAAACTGTTCGCCAGGGAAGGCGCCTCTGTCGTCGTCAACGACCTGGGCGGCTCGCGCGACGGCTCCGGGAACGGGACCAGCGCCGCGGCCCAGAAGGTGGTCGATGAGATTATCGCAGAGGGCGGCAAGGCCGTGGCCAATGGCGACGACGTTTCCACCATGGCCGGGGGCGAGAACATCCTGAAGACAGCCCTGGACGCGTTCGGGCAGGTCGACATCCTGGTCTGCAATGCGGGCATCCTGCGCGACAAGTCCTTCGCGAACACGTCCGAGCAGGACTGGGATCTGGTGGTGAAGGTTCACCTCAAGGGCACCTACTGCTGCGTCCTGCCGGTCTGGAAGTGGATGAAGGACAACGGCAAGGGCGGCTCGATGGTGCTGACCTCGTCCACCTCGGGCCTCTACGGCAACTTCGGCCAGACCAACTACGGTGCGGCAAAGGCCGGCATCTACGGCATGGTCCGCGTGCTGGCCATCGAGGGGCGCAAGTACAACATCCGCGTCATGTGCCTGGCGCCGGGCGCCTACACCCGCATGACCGCCGACTTGCCCGGACGCATTGGCAAGGACCCGGACCCGCTGAGCCTGCCCGAGAACATCGCGCCCGGCGTGCTCTACATGGTCTCGGACCTTGCCGCGGACCACTCAGGCAAGGTGCTGGGCGTCTCAAGCCGTGGCGTGCGCGAAATCAAGATGCTGCAGACCGAAGGCTTCCAGCCGGGTCGTCCCTATACTGCCCAGGAGGTGGCCGAGAACGCGTCGAAGGTGTTCTTCGCCGACGCCACCGAACGTACGGCCGCCAGCGCCTGACTCCGCGAGCAAGAGGATAATTCCATGGCTGACGGCTCAACCCAGGGCATGACCCACGACCGCTTCACCGGGGCCCGGACGGTCTTCGATGGCCACCTCGCCAGCGGCCAGGACATCGGCGCCTCGTTCTGCGCCACCCTCGAGGGTGAAACCGTCGTCGACCTCTGGGGCGGGTTCGCCGACGCGGAGAAGACCAGGGCCTGGGAGCGGGACACCATCGTCAACGTCTACTCCACCACCAAGACCATGACGGCCCTGACTGCGCTGCTGGTCGCCGATCGCGGAGACCTGGATTTCGACGCGCCGGTGGCGAAGTACTGGCCGGAGTTCGCGGCCAACGGCAAGGCGGGCGTGAAGGTCAGCCACCTGATGGCCCATTCCGCCGGGCTTTCGGGTTGGAAGGAACCGATCACCAACGACGACCTGTACGACTGGGAGAAGGCCACCAGCCTGCTTGCCGCCCAGGCGCCGTACTGGGAGCCGGGAACCGCGCCCGGTTACCATGCCCTGACCCAGGGCTATCTGGTGGGTGAGGTGATCCGCCGTATCACCGGCCGTTCGCTGGGGACTGTGTTTCGCGAAGAGATCGCCGAACCGCTCGGCGCCGATTTTCATATCGGCCTGCCGGCCTCGGAGGATGCCCGCGTCGCCCACCTGATCCCGCCGCCGCCAGGGGCCGCCATCGCCGATGGCCCGGGCCAGAGCGAACTGCAGGCCAACATGTCGAACAATCCCGGCATTGATGTGATGGCCACCCGCACCCGCGGCTGGCGCGGCGCCGAGATCCCGGCGGCGGGCGGGACGGGCAACGCCCGCTCGGTGGCCGAGATCCACGCGATCCTGGCCAATGGCGGCGTCGCCAGGGGCAAGCGCTTCCTGTCGGAGGCGGGCTGCCGCAAGGCGCTGGAACTGCAGATCGAGGGGACCGACCTGATCCTCGGCGGCCCGGCTCGCTTCGGCCTGGGCTTCGGGCTGGCGGGCGGCGCGGTCCCGCTGCCCAACCCAAACTCGATGTTCTGGGGTGGCTACGGCGGATCGCTGGTGATCATCGACATGGATGCCCGCACCACCTTCGCCTACGCCATGAACAAGATGGCCGGCACCACCACCGGCGATATGCGCGCCTTCGCCCTGGCCATGGCCATGTGGTCAGGTCTCGGCGGCTAGATCGCGAATGCCGCCAGTCGGGCATCCAGGCGATCACGGACGGCGGGCCACTCGTCGGCGAGGATCGAGAAGTGGACGGTGTCACGCACACGGCCGGTCCAGGTCACGCGATCCTGCCGCAGGATCCCCTCCTGCACCGCGCCCAGCTTCAACACGGCGGCGCGGGACCTGGCGTTGATCGCGTCGACCCTGAACTGGACCCGGGTGGCTCCGCAATCAAACGCGTGGCCGAGCAGCAGCCGCTTGGCCGACGGGTTCACGTGACCCCCGCGCGCCGAGGGCTCGTAGTAGGTGGCGCCGATCTCCACCACATGGTTCATCCCGTCGATCCCGATGTAGGTGGACATTCCCCGGCAAACGCCCTTGACGACCACTGCAAAGCCCATGGTCTTGCCTTCAGCGATCTCCTGCCCGAGGCGCGCCCATTGGAAGTCAAATCCGGGACCCAGCATCGAGTAGGGATAGAGATCGTTCCAGGTCGCGGGATCAGCCGCGCACGCCGCGCGAAGCTCTTCCTTACAGGCATCGCTGAACGGCTCGAGCCGGACAAAATCGTTCTGCAAGACTTCAGAGTTCAATCGCATGATCTCGCCTTTCTTCCTGCCTTGAAGGCCTCTTGGGCGCGCGCGCAGGCGCCGGAAATATCCAGTTCACACATGCCAACAGTCCAGTCGGCGCTCAGCCCAGCATCAGCTGCGCGGCCTGCACCAGATAGCTGATCCCGATCGCCGTGATGATCCACCGGGTCCAGCGCTTGAAATCCACATCGCTCACCCGGTTCAGGATCGCCCCGCCCACCGCCGTCCCGGCCATGGACAAGGGGATCGCCAGGGCGAACACCCATAGCGGCGGCAAGCCCACCCCTGTGCCTGCGAGTAGAGGCGCGCCGTAAACCAGTATCTTGGCCGTATGCGCGAACACCTGGGTCGCGGCCTTGGTGGCGACGATGGCGTGGCGGGTCAGTTCCGTGCGGACAAAAAAGATATCCAGAAGCGGGCCCGCAACACCGGCCGTCAGGTTCAGACCCGTGACGGTCAGTCCTGACAGAAACGCCTGAAAGGGTTTGCCGGCGTCCAGATTGATCCATTTTTGCGGCAGCCAGGTCAGGAGCGGCACAAGACCCAGCATCAGGAACAGCAGCGGCTTGGAGGGCGTGAAGCTGAGCAGCGCGACGACCCCGCCGGCGATCAGTGACGCCAGCGCGTACCAGCCGACGATGTCCCAGCGCACGTGCTTCCGTTGCAGGATCGCCCGCCAGCCGTTGGCGACCAGCTGCAGGATGCCGTGGGTGACGAAGGCGGCCTGAACCGGCAGGACCAGCGCCACCGCACCCATCAGCACCAGACCGCCAGCCATGCCGAACACGCCAGAGAGCATAGCCGTCACAAAGGCCATGCAGACTACAAACAGAGCTGCGGGCAGGGTCAATTTCGTCCTCCAAGGTCGGGGCCCGCGCCGGAAGCGGGCACAGGCCGCTACCGATCACGAACCCGCTGCGCGTCGCGCGCGGGACTGGAAGGGCGCTGCAAGCCTCGCAGGGCGAGCACCGGGCAGGGACCCCGCCTCTGCACCGGCAGATCGGGTCCGGGGCGCCCTGGCCGGGGCCGGGCGACGGAAAGACGTTTTCAGTCTCTGGCGAGTCGACCTGCGACTACGCCGATCCTGGTGTCAGGCCAAGCTTGCTCGGCTCCATCAACCTTTCGGCTTTGGGGCGGCACAGGCCTGGCCGCCCTTGCCATCCCCGCGGGCGACGCCGGGGTAGGGGCAAAGGAGTTGCGTTTCGTCTCCGGCATCGGCCCTGGCGATCAGGCTCTGCGGCGCCTCGCGCTTCGTCACCCATCTGTCCAGCACATCGAGGTAATCCACGCGTCCCGGTCCGGCGCCACCGGCGCAATGCAGCATCCCGGGGACCATGTAGAGCCGGTAGAAATCCGAGGTGTCGCCCATGCGGCCGCGCATCTCATCATGGTATCGAATGCTGCCGAGCGGCGGGATCGCCGGGTCGTTCCAGCCATGGTACTGGATCAGCTTCCCCCCATGGGCCTTGAACGGTCGGAGATCCGGGTTCACCGCGTCCAGTTCCGCGGCGGCCTTGCGGCTGTCGCGGTCGTACCTGGGGCCCATGTCGGCCTTCAGGAAGTCAAACGCCGGATCGCCGTAGATGAAGTACTTCATGAACTGGGAGGAGATCGTGTGGCCGGCGGATTCGGCGAAGGTCGTCATAGAGGCGCCGGTGTTCCAGGCCTGGTAGCCGCCTGGCATCGCTTCGGCGCCGGGTGTGTAGCCTGGGAAAAGCGAACGCCCGTTGGGGCCGGGTCGACCCGTGTAGAGGGCGCGGGCGGCGGCCACCTGCGGGGCGCTCAGGCAGGACCCCGGCGCTGCTCCAGCCTTGCATTGCAGAACGCCCGGGTCGAAGCGGCAAGCCTTCTGGTCGCGAATGAAGGCTCCGCCCGCCGCGCAGGTTTTCAACGCGGCGTCCTGAAGCAGCTCTAGGTCACCCTTCGCCAGATAGGCCCCCGGGCGCGCCAGCATTTGCTGCATGTAGGCCCGGCCCCCTGTGATCAGGGTGTTGTAGTTCGCCGGCGCGCCCGCGACGATGCCGTCGAAAACGGTCGGATACCGCTGCGCCATCATCAAGGCCTCGCGGCCACCCGCCGAGCAGCCCGCGAAATACGACTGTTTCGGACCATCGCCCTTCTGCGCCCGGATCAGGGCCTTGGCGGCGTCGGCTGTTTCCTTGAGCGATCGGGTTCCGAAGTCGCGGATCTTCTCGGGGTAACCCAGCGCCCAGGCGGCGGTCCGGCCATTGCCCACATGGCCGTCGTCGGTGCCCGCCGAGGCGTAGCCCGCCTCGGCCCGGAGTTTGATCTGGGCTACGGGAATAGCGCCCGCCAGTCCGCCATTGCCTACCTGCACGAACTTGCCGTTCCAGGCCGCTCCCACTGGGATCCACACCTCGATCCTGATGTCCGAGGTCGGCGTCGGGCGGCCGGTGACCGAAACACGACAGGCCGATCCATTCGCCAGTGTCTCGAGTCGGGCGGATGTCACCTCGGCGTGTGGCATCTTGAGCGCTGCAAGGTCGGCGCAGTCGGTTTCAGCGTTCGCCGCCACCGGCGCTGCCGCCAATGCCATAGCCGCTGCCAGGATAAATCGCTTCATGACGCTCAGCCTTTCTTCCGGGACGAACAGGCCCAGCCGCCGGCGCCGTCCGGGCGCGCAACGGCGGGGTAGGGGCAGAGCAGCTGCGAGCCGTTGGCGACCGAGGTGGCCGTAACCGGCCCGGGCGCGTCCTTGCCCACCACCCACCGGTCTACCATCGCCAGCCAGTCCACCGTGTTCGGACCCGCGCCGCCTGCGCAATGCAGCATGCCAGGTACCAGATACATCCGATAGAAGCCCAAGGTGTCACCCATCGTGCGGCCCACGTCCTCGTAATAGAGGATGCTGGACTTCGCCGGGATCGCCGGATCGTTCCAGCCATGGAACTGGATCAGCTTTCCGCCGCGCGCCTTGAATGCCTTGAGGTTTGGGCTCGCGCTGTCGATGGTCGGCGCCATCTTCGCCTGGGCCCGGTCGAACTGGGCGCCGACATCCATGGTCAGGAAATTGAAGGCCGGGTCGCCATAGGCGAAGTATTTCAGAGCGTTGGAGGTGAACTGATAGGAAGCCGCCTGACCGATCCGGTCGGCCGAGGGACCCGTGGTCCAGGCCTGCCAGCTGCCGCCGGCCGCTTCCGCGCCGGGACTGAACCCGGGGAACGCGATCTTGCCGGTCTGCGGATGGCGACGTCCCTCATAGATCGTGCGGGCGGAATGGACCTGAGCTGCGGTAAGGCATTCCTCAGTCTGCCCGACCTTGCACTGCAGACGTGCAGGATCAAATTTGCAGGCCGCCGGGTCGCGAATGAAGGCCTCGCCGCCACACTGGGCCAGGGCGGCTTTCTGCAGCAGTTGGAGTTGCGGCGCCCCCAGATAGCCGCCGGGCCGGGCCAACGCCTGCTGGTTTGCTGCCCCGATACCGAACAGCCGGCTCATGTAGTTGGCTGGCGCACCGGCGACGATGCCGTCGAAATCGGCGGGGAACCGCTGTGCCATCATCAGGGCCTCGCGGCCCCCATCCGAGCAACCGAAGAAGTAGGAGGTCTGCGGGCCGCCGCCCTTCTGGGCCTTGATCAGCGTTTTGGCGATGTCGGCGGTTTCCTTCAGGGAGCGCCAGCCGAAATCCACCAGCTTCTCCGGATAGCCCAGCGCCCAGGACGCCGAGGTCCCGGCCGCCTGGTGACCGTTGTCGGTGCCCGCCGCCGCATAACCGCCCGCCGCCGTGGCCTTGAGACGACCCGAGGCGATCGACCCCGCGAACCCGCCGTTGCCGATCTGAACAAACTTGCCGTTCCAGGCGCCGCCCGCCGGGATCCAGACTTCAATACGGATGTCCGATGTAGAGGTCGGACGACTGGTGACCGAGACCTTGCACAGCGCCACGGCGCCGGAAGTTTCCGCGCTCGCGGCGGTCACCTCGGCATGATCGAGTTTGACACCCTTGAGGTCTGCACAGGCCACTTCGGCTCGCGCCAGTCCCGGCGTCGCAACGGCCAGCGCCGCGCCGAGCGCCATCATCACCCATTTCATCCCGGAATCCCCCCGTACCGTTTGTTGGAATGAGTTGATCACAGGTGAGCGACTTGGGGAACCAGAGACGACAAAGGCCCCGACTTGCGGTCGGGGCCTCGCCATTTCAGCGCTTGCAGACCGGAACCTAGTTCCGGAAGACAGCCGCCATGGAGGAGTCCTCGGCGATCTCCCGAAGCTGCTGCAGTTCGTTGCGACCCACCACCATGTGGTGGACTTCATCAGGGCCGTCGGCGATGCGCAGGGTGCGGGTGCTGGCGTACATCCGCGCCAGCGGGGTGTGTTGCGACACGCCCAGGGCGCCATACATCTGGATCGCCTGATCGATGATCTTGCAGACCCGCTCGGGCACCATGGCCTTGACCATGTGAATCCAGACGCGGGCTTCGCGGTTGCCCAGCACGTCCATGGCCTTGGCGGCCTTCAGCACCATCAGGCGCATCGCCTCGATCTCGATCCGCGCACGGCTGACGATCTCGAGGTTGCCGCCCAGCTGGATGATCGGCTTGCCGAACGCGACGCGGGTCATGCCGCGCATGACCAGCAGGTCCAGAGCCTTTTCCGCCGAGCCGATGGCGCGCATGCAGTGGTGAATACGACCGGGACCCAGGCGAAGCTGGCTGATCTCGAAACCACGGCCTTCGCCCAGCAGTATGTTCGACGCCGGCACACGGGCATTGTTGAACCGGATGTGCATGTGACCGTGCGGCGCATCGGGATCGCCGAACACATGCTGTCCGCCGACGATCTCTACGCCCGGCGTGGGCAGCGGCACCAGGATCTGCGACTGCTGAAGCTGGGGCGGATCATTCTCGCCGCCTGTCCGCACCATGCAGATCATGATCTTGCAGCGCGGGCTGCCGGCGCCGGAGATGTAGTGCTTCTCGCCGTTGATGATGTACTCGTTGCCCACCAGCACCGCCCGGGTGTCGATGTTCTTGGCGTCGGAGCTGGCGGTGTTCAGCTCGGTCATGCAGTAGGCCGAGCGGATCTTGCCCTCCAGCAGAGGCTCCAGCCACTGCTTCTTCTGCTCCGGCGTGCCCACCCGCTCCAGCACTTCCATGTTGCCGGTGTCAGGCGCAGCGCAGTTCATGATCTCGGAGGCCAGGCGCACCTTGCCGAGTTCTACCGCGATATAGGCGTAGTCCAGATTGGACAGGCCCTCACCGGTTTCCGCGTTCGGCAGGAAGAAGTTCCAGAGGCCTGCGGCCTTGGCCTTTTCCTTGGCGGCTTCCAGCACTTCGAGCTGGCCCGGCGCGTACTGCCAGGGATCAGGGCGACCCTCGCCCAGTCGATGCCACTCCTCGGACGCCGGCTCGGCGACGTCCTTGATGAACGCCTTGACGGCGTTGAACAGCGGCAACGCCTTGTCGGACATGCGCAGGTCGTTCAGTTCGTCCTGCGGGCTCAGCTTGAAGCCGGACTGCGCTTTGGTCTGGGTTTCGCTCATCGGATGTCTCCCATTGGATATGTTGGTCAGGGCTCGGATCGCCGGCCCTGTGGTCAGTGTCGCCGCGCGACAGCGCGCGCAGCGATTGATCGAGAGCTTTGGATCATTTTCGCCGGGAATCAAACAAACGTTTTAAGACGCGGCGCGGCCTTGAGACCTGCGCCGGCCATGACCGCTATTTCGACGGCGCCTTGGCCGCCATCGGACAGACGGCCGCCATGAGGGCCTCGTTGTCCGGGCCATCGGCCTTCTTCGGCGATTGCAGACGCCAACCGGTCTTTTCCTCGAAGGGGGCAGACGGCTTGTAGGATCCGATCATGATCATGTTCTTGTTGGCGCAATCCAGAGCCACGATATTGCCGACGCCGTCGGACTTGCCGGGACCGGCCGGACCCAGCTTGGCTTCCGGCTTTGAGACAGCCTGCATGACCACCAGGCGACCTGTCTGGCGATCACGGTAGGTATAGTCGCCATCAAAGGACCAGGCGGTGCCGTTCGGCCCATCGATGTATTTGGTCCAGGTCTCGGCAGAGGCGGCGCTGGTCACGGCAAGGGCGGCGACAGCAGCGAGCGCAAGGGCGCGGCGCATGGGTGTTTTCTCCAGGGGTCTCGGGTTTCGTCTCTCGCCGCGACCCTAGCGACCCATTTGCAGCGGTCCAGCAGAAATGGCTCCGGCAATGACCATTCGCGCGACGAACCGGCCCGACCGCAGCGTGAAACATCTCCGACGGGCCTTCGACCGTTCTACTCGATTCTGACGCGTTTGGACGCCGGGACCGGCGACCATCGGGGAACCCGCCAACGCGGTGGGCCACGCCGGAGCGCAGCTGGCGGGCCGCGGCCTGGGGTCACGGCTGCAGCTACTCCACATTCATCGATCCCCGCGCGCAGTAGGGTAGGCCTGTCCCAATTCCGCGATGTCCGCCCGCCTCTTTGTCGCCCAATAGAGACGGCAGATACAAATCCAAACACCAACTGCAACAGTCGTGATCCTCCCCGGAGATGCGCCATGACCATCCGCCTCTGGACGGCGGCGGCCGCTTTGACCGTCGGGTTTCTTGCCCTGCAGGCCAGCGCCAGAAGCGACCCGGCTCCGCGCTATCCCATCCTCGCCACGGGTCAGGACCAATGCTATGGCGTCACGGGCGAAACCATACCCTGTCCTGCGACGGGCCAGCCGCTATCCGGTCAGGACGCCCAGCATCCGGGCCTGTCGCCGCGCTATCGCGACAATAGTGATGGAACGGTCAGCGAGCTGGTCACCGGGCTCCAGTGGGCCAAGGCCGCGAGCCCTCCGATCACCTATGCCCAGCTTGAGACCTATGCGGCGCAGAGCCGCCTGGGTGGACATTCAGACTGGCGCGTTCCGACCCTCCGCGAGCTTTACAGTTTGATCGACTTCCGCGGCGGTTTCAGCGGCGACCCGGCGACGTCGCGTCCCTATATCGACACCGGCGCATTCGCCTTTTCCTACGGTACGGACGCGGGCCGGGGTTCGGGCCTTGGCGACGCCGCGCGCGGCAAGCGCGCCATTGATGTGCAGCTCTGGAGCGCCACCCGTTATGTCGGCCGGACCATGGGTCGGGACGAAACTGTATTCGGAGTCAATTTCGCGGATGGCCGGATCAAGGGCTATCCCGTCATGGACCCGGCGAACTTCATGAGGACGCCCAATCGGCTGGCGGTGAGACTTGTCCGCGGCCCCGCCTATGGACTCAACCGGTTCGAGGTCCGTGAGGAGACCGTCCGGGATTCGGCGACGGGCCTCGAGTGGATGCGCAACGAGGACGGCGTCGCGCGCAGCTGGGCCGATGCGCTGGCCTATTGCGGCAGCCTTGCCCTGGATGGGCATCGTGACTGGCGGTTGCCCAATGCAAAGGCGCTTCACTCGATCATCGACTACACCCGAACTCCGGCCATCGCTCCGGTTTTCCGGATTGTCAGGCCGGATATCTATGTCTGGTCGTCGACAACCCACCTGGAAGCGCCCCCGCCTGCTGGTGAAACCCGGAGGCCCTTCCGACTCCGGGGTGAACTGGCGATCTATTTCGCGGTTGGCCCGGCGCTGGGGCGCATGGAACAGCCGCCGGGTTCGGGCCGCTACAGCTGGCTCGACGTTCATGGCGCGGGCGCCCAGCGCAGCGATCCCAAGAGCGCAAGACCCGGCGACTTCCCCAACGGTTTCGGTCCACAGGGGGACGACATTCGCGGCCATAATCACGTCCTCTGCGTCCGTGACGCGAATCCCGCGCATCTGGACGCGCTTTCGGGACAATCGTAAGCTCACGCGCGGTGCGGGACGCGTTTGCAAGACGCCTTCGGTGACACTGGCAAATGGAAGCCTTCAACGTGGCGTTCATACCGGCTGCGGCCTTCGGGTTTGTCGGGCGCACCTGGCGCGCGGCATTGCGGAATTGCCCCTTGAAAGCACAACCGGATCGGGTCGCCGAAACGCGTGACCGGGAACAGGCGACCCGGGGACGCCCGCCTTCCGCCCCTTACGCCACCCGCTTAGCCGGCTTCGCAAACCCGCGCTCGTTCTCGGCGATATAGTCGCGGGTGATCGGCAGAACATCCACGCGCTTGGCCAGCTGGATCTGCCAGATGTACTGACGCCGCGCGCGGAAGCTCTGCTCGGCGATACCCAGATAGAACTCGAACATCCGGCAGAACCGCTCGTCGTAGAGTTCGGCGATTTCCGCGCGTGCGGCCTCGAACCGGTCGCGCCAGTGGCGGATGGTCTCGGCGTAGTGCAGGCGCAGGATCTCCACGTCCGTCACGATCAGGCCGGCGCGCTCAATGGCCGGCATCACCTCGGAGAGCGAGGGGCTATAGCCGCCGGGAAAGATGTACTTGTCGATCCAGCCGTTGGTGACGCCGGGCTCCGGCCGACCGATGGAGTGAACCAGGCCGACCCCATCGTCCTTCATCAGGCGCGCCACGCCGTCGAAATACTCCTGATAGTTGGGACGACCGACAGCCTCGAACATCGCCACCGACAATACCCGGTCATAGGTCCCTTTCAGATCCCGATAGTCCGTCAGCGAGAAGCGGGCCTTGTGGGCCAGGCCCTTGGCCTCGGCGCGGGCCTTGGCGATCTTGAGCTGTTCGACCGAGAGCGTGATGGCGTCCACCTCGACGTCTGCGTCCTCGACCAGCTGCAGGGCCAACCCGCCCCAGCCGCAACCGATCTCGACCACGCTCTGGCCGGGCTGCAGATTCAATTTGGCGGCGATGTGCCGCTTCTTGGCCAGCTGGGCTTCTTCCAGCGTCATGTCGGGGCGCTCGAAATAGGCGCAGGAGTACTGCATGTCCTCGTCCAGAAACCGCCGGTAGAGGTCATAGGAGAGGTCATAGTGATGAGCCACATTGCGCAGCGATTGCACGCGATTGTTGGCCTCACGGATCGTCCGACGCAGCCAGCGACGGATCGGACCCCGCCGTTTCTTCTTCTTGAACTCGGCGTTGGCGCCGATCAGGTCAATGAAGGCGGCGATCTCGCCCTGCTCCAGCACCAGCCCGCCGTCCATATAGGCTTCGCCGACGCCCAGGCCGGGATTGGTGGCGATCCGAGCCGCCCAACTGTTGGAGGTGATGCGCGCTGTCAGGGCCGGTCCGGAACCGTCGCCCAACGTCAGCGTTTGCCCGCCGGGCAGCTTGATCGTCAGGTCGCCGACCCGAACGACGTTCTGAAGGACCGATTGCAGATTCACCGACGGTCTCCTGACCAAGGCCCCAGAATAGGAACCACGGCTGAAAAGCCAACCCGCCATGGGCAAAGCTGGGGCCGCCTGCCTTGACTCCCGGGGCTGTCCTACCTAACTCCCACCCGACGTTGGCACTCAAGGGTGGCGACTGCTAACAGCGGCGCCCCTTCAGGCCGGTCAGAGCATTCAAACCGTCTCGCACGGAATCAGAGAGAGAAGACACATGGCGTTTCGTCCCCTGGGAGATCGCGTGCTCGTTGAGCGCGTCGAGGAAGAAGAGAAGACCAAGGGCGGGATCATCATTCCCGACACCGCAAAGGAAAAGCCGCAGGAAGGCAAAGTGATCTCCACCGGCCCCGGCGCCCGCGACGACAGCGGCAAGGTCCAGCCTCTCGACGTCAAGGCCGGCGACCGCATCCTGTTCGGCAAGTGGTCCGGCACCGAGGTCAAGCTTGATGGCAAGGACCTGCTGATCATGAAGGAAAGCGACATCCTGGGCGTCGTTTCCTAACCGACCTTCACATTCCCTCTATTCAGAAAAAGAGAACCCAACATGGCTGCGAAAGACGTCTATTTCGCCTCCGACGCGCGCGATCGTATGCTGCGCGGCGTCAACATCCTCGCCAACGCCGTCAAGGTGACCCTGGGCCCCAAGGGCCGCAACGTGGTCATCGAGAAGTCCTTTGGCGCCCCGCGCTCCACCAAGGACGGCGTCTCGGTCGCCAAGGAAATCGAACTGGCTGACCGCTTCGAGAACCTCGGCGCCCAGATGATCCGCGAGGTCGCCTCCAAGACCAACGACAAGGCCGGCGATGGCACCACCACCGCGACCGTGCTGGCCCAGGCCATCGTCGTCGAGGGTCTGAAGTCGGTGGCCGCCGGCATGAACCCGATGGACCTGAAGCGCGGCATCGACAAGGCGGTCGCCAAGGTCATCGAAGAGATCAAGGCGACCTCCAAGAAGGTCTCCGACAATTCCGAGATCGCCCAGGTCGGCACCATCTCCGCCAACGGTGACGTGGAAGTGGGCGAGATGATCGCCCGGGCCATGGCCAAGGTCGGCAACGAGGGTGTCATCACCGTCGAGGAAGCCAAGACCGCCGAGACCGAACTCGACGTCGTCGAAGGCATGCAGTTCGACCGAGGCTACCTGTCGCCCTACTTCATCACCAACCCCGAGAAGATGGAGGCCGACCTCGAAGAGCCGATGATCCTGCTCTTCGAAAAGAAGCTCTCCTCGCTGCAGCCCCTGCTACCGGTGCTGGAAGCCGTGGTCCAGTCGGGCAAGCCCCTGCTGATCATCGCCGAGGACGTCGAGGGCGAAGCCCTGGCCACCCTGGTGGTCAACAAGCTGCGCGGCGGCCTGCGGGTCGCTGCCGTCAAGGCGCCGGGCTTCGGCGATCGCCGCAAGGCGATGCTGGAAGACATCGCGATCCTGACCGGCGGTCAGCTGATCTCGGAAGACCTGGGCATCAAGCTTGAGAGCGTCACGCTCGAAATGCTGGGCCGCGCCAAGAAGGTCACCATCACCAAGGACGACACCACCATCGTGGACGGCTCGGGTGACAAGAGTGACATCGAAGGCCGCATCTCGCAGATCAAGCGTCAGATCGAGGACACGACCTCGGACTACGACAAGGAAAAGCTGCAGGAACGCCTGGCCAAGCTGGCCGGCGGCGTTGCCGTGATCCGCGTCGGCGGCTCGACCGAAGTCGAAGTGAAGGAAAAGAAGGATCGCGTCGACGACGCCCTGAACGCGACCCGTGCGGCCGTGGAAGAAGGTATCGTCCCCGGCGGCGGCGTCGCCCTGCTGAAGGCCTCCAAGATTCTGGATGGCTTCAAGGGTGACAACGACGACCAGGAAGCCGGCGTCGCCATCGTGCGTCGCGCGCTGCAGGCTCCGATCCGTCAGATCGCCGAGAACGCCGGCGTCGAAGGATCGATCGTGGTCGGCAAGGTGCTCGAGAACAGCTCGGCCACCTTCGGCTTCAACGCCCAGACCGAAGAGTACGTCGACCTGGTCAAGGCCGGCGTGATCGACCCGGCCAAGGTTGTGCGTACGGCTCTGCAGGATGCGGCTTCGGTCGCCGGCCTGTTGATCACCACCGAAGCTGCGATCGTCGAGGCCCCCAAGAAGGGCGGCGGCGGCGGCGGCGGCATGCCCGGCGGCGGCATGGGCGGCATGGGCGATATGGACTTCTAGTCACCGTAGAAGCTGTCATCCCGGCCAACGTAGCGGCGTAGCCGCGAAGGCCGAGCCGGGATCAAAGATCGAGGGCGGGATCGGAAGGTCCCGCCCTTTTTCTATGTTGCGATCAGCGCCGGGTCTGCTGGTCGTCCCGGAGCACCAGCCCCCCGATCCAGCTGGAGATTCCGGTGACAATGGCGACCAGGCAGCCTGCCAGCAGGCCGTCGATCCTGAATCCCGGCACCAGCCAGGCCACCAGGCCTATCATCATCGCGTTCACCACCAGCAGGAACAGGCCCAGTGTCACAATGGTGATCGGCAGGGTCAGGATGAACACCACCGGGCGCACGATGGCGTTGACCACCCCCAGCAGCACGGCCGCAATGATCAGGGCGCCGGTTGTCCTGACATCGACCCCGGGTACGATCTCGGAGGCGACCCACAGGCCGATGGCGGCGAACACCGCGCGGACGAGGAACTTGGCAAGCATCTGCGTGTCTCCCGGGAGCCAGAACCATCAGCCTAGCCCCTGAACGCCCTAACCGGCCACCATCTTGAGGTACGCCGCCCGGAAGAACACGCTTCAAAGAACAATCGTCTATTTACATGTACCGCTTAAAGAAGGTCTTGCCGGACGTCCAACGAGGGTTCGGGCGTCGCACGGGGAGTGCGCTCAGGTGCTCATGAGGTTCCGCAGCCTTCTGGACGAACGACTGGACGCGGTGGCCGCCACCTCGTGCGACACGCTTTTGGCGCGCGCCCTGATCGCTCTCATTTGCGGAACCCTTCTCGGCGTGAATGTCGAAGTCGCCATGGCCCTGATCTGGGGGGTCGGCTATATTGTCGGCGAAGCGCTGGCCGTAGTGGTTTGCCGCAAGGCGGTGGCTGGCGTTGCGCTGACGCCCTTCAACCGCGTCGCCTTTCTTGTCATTCTCTTTGCCGCCGGGGCTCTCTGGACCCTGATGGGCGTCCTCTACTGGTGGGCAGGCGGTGAGGCTTTCCGGTTGGTCGCCTTCGCTATCCTGGCCGGCGTCCTGGTGCATGCCCAGTGCTTCTGTTTCCGCGCGCCGCTCGCCATGGCCGCGCTGATGATCCCGCCGGCATTGGCCCTCATCGCCCTGCCGCTTTCTGATGGGAACTATTCGTGGCCTTCGCTCCTGAGCTTGATGGTCTCCCTGGCCATGCTGCTGGCCTATGTCGGCGCCAGCGCCCACGCCAACATGCGCTCCGCCGCCGCGCTTGAGGTCGCCCAGCGCGGTGCGATTGCCGCCAACAATGCCAAATCAGAGTTTCTGGCGGTGGTGAGCCATGAACTCCGCACGCCGCTGAACGGGGTTCTGGGCATGGCGCAGGCGCTGCGTCGAACGGAGCTGGATGCACGGCAGGCCGCCTATGTCGACACCGTCCTGCGCTCGGGCGACAGCCTGCTCACCATACTCAATGATCTGCTGGATCTCGCCAAGATCGAGGCCGGACATCTCGAGCTGGACGTCGCGGCGTTCGATCTGAGGGCCGCCGGCGCCCAGACCGTCGAGCTCTGGTCCGAGGTCGCGGCCGCCAAGTCCCTTGCCCTGACCTGCCATGTCGACCCGGACCTGCCTGAAGGTCTGATGGGCGACGAGACGCGGGTGCGCCAGATCATCCTCAACCTGATCTCCAACGCCGTGAAATTCACTCACGAGGGCCAGGTTCGGCTCGAACTCCACCCTGCGCCCGGCGCCGATGGCGATGGCGGCGTCGCGATCGTGGTCAGCGACACCGGCATTGGGATGACACCCGAACAGATGGCGCTGATTTTCCGCCCCTTTGCCCAGGCCGAGGTCTCCACGGCCCGCAACTACGGCGGCACCGGGCTGGGTCTCTCGATCTGCCGAACCCTGGCCAGGATGATGGGCGGCGAAATCTGTGTCGAAAGCGAGCCCGGCGTAGGATCCAGTTTCCACGTCTGGTTGCCGTTGCCGGCAACCCAGGTGGCGGAACCGCCAGCTACCCAACCGGCCGCCCTCCTGACCTGCAAGGTGCTCGTGGCCGATGACAATCCGGTCAACCTGGCTGTAGCGCGCGCGATCCTGGAGGCTGCCGGAGCCACGATCGAGACGGTCACCAACGGCAGTCAGGCGCTGGACCGGCTGCGATCAGGCGGCTTCGACCTTGTGCTGATGGACCTGCACATGCCCATCATGGACGGTGTCGAGGCGCTCAGCCGGTTGCGCGATGGCCAGGCCGGACGCGCCGACATTCCTGTGATCGCCCTGACTGCCGACGCCATGCCGGGCGAGGCCGAGCGCTTGCAGGGCCTTGGCTTCAACGCCCTGCAGGCCAAGCCGGTGCAGCCCGCCGCGCTGATCGCCGCCATCGCCGAGGCGTTGAACGCTGCCCCAGCCGCCGCCATTTCCGAGGCTGCGGCCTAGCTTTCGAGAGTATCCAGCGTCGGGACCGTCGGCTTCAGACGACCTCCGATCCGTATCGGCTCGATGCGGCGCGCCAGCCCCGTGGCGGGGTCAGTCTCCACAAACACCCCGCAAACCGTCGCCGGGCCTTCCGCGGGTTTGTAGCGGCCACCGGAAATGCGGGTGGTGAAGCGCCGCAGCGGCTCTTCCTTCTGGTTGCCGATCACGCTGTCGTAGTCGGCGCAGGCGCCGGCGTCGGTCTGATAGGCGGTGCCGCCTGGCAGTATCTGTGCGTCGGCTGTGGGCACGTGACTGTGGGTGCCCACCACCAGGGTCGCCCGGCCATCGCAGAAATGGCCCATGGCCATTTTCTCCGAAGTGGCCTCGGCGTGCATGTCGACGATGATGGCGTCGGCGACGGCGCCCAGCGGGCAGGCGTCCAATTCCGGGTCCACGGCCGCAAACGGATCATCAAGCGCGTCCATGAACACCCGGCCCAGCAGATTAATCACCAGTATGCGCTTGCCGTCGGGCGTGTCGAACAGCTGTGAACCCCGGCCGGGGGCGCGGGAAAAGGCGGAATAGTTCAGGGGCCGGATCAGGCGAGGTTCCCGGACGATGTAGGTCATCGCCTCCTTCTGATCCCAGGAATGGTTGCCCAGCGTCAGGCAATCGGCGCCGGCGTCAAACAGCTCGCGCGCCGTGGCTTCTGTGATCCCGAACCCCGCGGCGGCGTTTTCGGCGTTGATGATCACAAATTCGAGCTGAAGCGCGCGGCGCAGACCCGGCAGGTGTTCCGCCAGCCCCTCGCGGCCCGAGCGACCGACCACGTCTCCGAAAAAGGCAAATCTCATGTGCCTCTACTAGAGACTTCCTTGCAGGGATCAAATCGAAGCCTTGCGGCGCGTTCGACCGACAGTTGCCGAAGCGTCCGAAAGCAGGGCTAATCCGGCCCAAATGAACGGGAGACGACCATGATCCGGATCGCAGGCGCCATCCTTGCCGCAACCCTGCTGACAACGCCCGTGCTGGCCCAGTCGGTCTCGGTCAAGACGTCCGCTGGCGTTGTGGTCGGGAAGGCCAGCGACCGGGCCAACACCTTCCTGAATATCCCCTTCGCTGCGGCGCCGGTGGGTGACCTGAGATGGTCCCCGCCGCAACCGGCGCCTGCCTGGACCGGCGCGCGGGATGCGACCCGGGCCGGGCCGTCCTGTCCGCAGCCGATGCTGCCAAACGACATGCCCAACGGCGGCGGCGCCAATGGACCGGTCAGCGAAGACTGCCTGCAGCTCAACGTCTTCACCCCGAAGCAGGCCAAGGGCGCGCCTGTCATGGTCTGGATTCACGGTGGGAGCCACAGGACCGGCGCGGGTTGGGTCTACGACGGCCAGAACTTCGCCCGCGACGGGGTCGTGGTCGTCTCGATCAACTACCGGCTGGGGGCGCTCGGCTATTTCGCCCATCCGGCGCTCACCAGGGCTGCGGGCAGCAAGCCCACAGGCAACTTCGGCCTCATGGATCAGGTGGCCGCCCTGAAATGGGTCCAGAAGAACATCGCCGCGTTCGGCGGCGATCCCCGCAATGTGACGGTGTTTGGCGAGAGTGCGGGCGGCATGAGCATCCTGTCGCTGCTGGCGACCCCATCTGCGAGGGGCCTCTATTCCAAGGCCATCGTCCAGAGCGGCGCCGGTTGGTTTGAGCCAAAAACCCTGGCCGACAAGGAAAAGGAAGGCGCCGCCGCGCTCGCAAGGCTCGGCGTGGCCGAAACCGCCACGGCCGCCGACCTTCGCGCCATCCCTGTCGAGAAACTGGTCCCGGTGAACGGCGACTACCAGCCCTTCATCGACGGCAAGCTGATGACCGAGACCGCTTCCCAGGCGCTGGCGCGTGGCCGGTTTGCGGATGTGCCCTTGATGATCGGCTCCAATTCCGGCGAAGACTCCCTGATGGGGCCGGCGAAACAGACGATGGCGGCCCTGGCACGTTTCGGCGTGGAGGCGCTGAAGCCCGCCTATCCGGAGGAGGCCGCGAAGGGAGAAGACACCCTGGCGCGCGCCATGTTCACCGATCGCTTGATGGGCGGCCCGGCGCGCTGGGTGGCGGCGAAGGCCTCTGCCGGCAAACCCGCGTGGCTCTACTATTTCTCCTATGTGGGCGCCCGATACCGTCCCGCGGTGACGACCTCGGCCCATGCCGCCGAGATCCAGTACGTCTGGGAATACTGGGGTCGGCGCACGCCGATGAGCGTGGTGTCCGATGAAGACCGCGCCATGGCCAGCCTTATGCACGCCTGCTGGGTGTCGTTCGCCAGAACCTCGACGCCAAAGTGCGGCGCGGAGGCCTGGCCGGCCTATGACGCAACATCCGATCGGCTGATGGAGTTCGGCGCCTCCAGCGGCGTGCGGGTGGGTTTACGCAAGACCCAGCTGGACGCTCAGCAGGCCGCGGCGCTGCCGGGGTTGAAGCTGGCGAAATAGCCGCCGGCTTCGGCGCAGCTCTTGACGTAGGGGGGCGAGGCAGGGTGCTTAGCCCCGTACTCGCGCGAGGAACCCAATCCATGCCCAAGACGCCGCAGGCTGATGCGATCGTGCTGTTCGGCGGTACGGGCGACCTGGCGCGCCGCATGCTTCTGGCGTCGCTGTACTTCCTGGATGCCGACGGCTTCCTGCCGGACGGGTTCAGAATCGTGGCGACGGCCCGCGCGGCCATGACCCGTGAGGCGTTTGTGGCGCTGGCGCACAGGACGCTGTCCGACCGTCCCGAGGGCATAACCGACGAGGTCTGGGGCCGCTTCTCCGCACGCCTCGACTATGTGGGCGCCGACGCCACCACTATTGAGGGCGCCACCCGGATCAAGGCCGCGTTGGGCGAGGCGACACGGCCCTTCTTCTATCTGGCGATCTCGCCCAGCCTGTTCGAACGCGTGTGCGCGGCGCTATCGGGGGCCGGCCTGGCGACGCCTGCCTCTCGCATTGTGCTGGAGAAACCCATTGGGCGCGATCTGGCCACCTCGCGCCATATGAACACGGCGCTGGGCGAGATCTTCGACGAAGACCAGATCTTCCGGATCGATCACTACCTGGGCAAGGAGACTGTCCAGAACCTGATCGCGCTACGCTTCGCCAACACCCTGTTCGAGCCGCTGTGGAACAACCTCACCATCGACCACGTGCAGATCACCGTGGCCGAGACCGAGGGGGTGGGCGAGCGCTGGCCCTATTACGACGAGTATGGCGCGCTCCGCGACATGCTGCAGAACCACATGCTGCAACTTCTTTGTCTGGTGGCGATGGAGCCGCCGGCGGACATGGAGCCGGATTCGGTCCGTAATGAGAAGGTGAAGGTGCTGCGGTCCCTGCGCCGCTTCACGCGCGTGGAGGCGACCGAAAAATCGGTCCGGGGCCAATACACGCCGGGCGTCGTGATCGGCAAAACCGCTGCCGGCTATGAGGCCGAACGCGGTCAGGCCAGCGATACCGAAACCTTCGTGGCCCTTCGCGCCGACATCGACAACTGGCGCTGGGCCGGCGTGCCGTTCTTCCTTCGAACGGGAAAACGCATGCCGGAAAAGCGCACCCAGATCGCCATCCAGTTCAAGCCGGTGCCGCACTCGATCTTCGGCCAGGCTGCGAACCACGACCTGGTGGCCAATCGCCTGATCATCGACCTGCAACCGGACGAGGACATACGCCTCAGCCTGATGAACAAGGCCCCCGGCCTCAGCCAGGGCGGCATGCGGATGCAGTCCCTGCCGCTGTCGCTCAGCCTGCTGCGCACCTACGAGGGCGCAGGCGGGCGCCGCCGCATTGCGTATGAGCGTCTGTTGCTGGACGTGATCCATGGCGACGCCACCCTCTTCGTCCGGCGCGACGAGGTGGACGAAGCCTGGCGCTGGGTCGACGGCGTCGCCGACGCCTGGGCTGATGCCCATATGACGCCCAAGCCCTACGCGGCCGGCAGTTGGGGGCCGCAGGATGCGTTTACCCTCATCGCGCGGTTTGGGCGGTCGTGGTCGGATTGAGCCGGCATGCTGGAGCGCTTTCTCGCGTCGGATGAGCTGTCGCTAGCGACGGCTGAGGCCATCGGGACGGCCTTGTCCGATGCTATAGCCAGCCGCGGAACCGCATCACTGGTCGCCACCGGCGGACGATCCCCCGGGCCAGTCTATGACCGTCTCAGCCTCGCCGACGTCGACTGGCCCCGGATTACCGTAACGCTCTCTGACGACCGCTGCGTGAGCGAGGATCACGCTGACTCCAACACCCGGTTGGTCCGCACCCGCCTGTTACAGGGTCGCGCGGCGGCGGCGCGCTTTCTGCCGCTGTGGCCGGCCCCCGAAGCCGCGGCTCTGCAGCTCCTCATGCCCTTCGACGTCGTGATGCTGGGCATGGGTGAGGACGGCCACATCGCGTCGCTGATCCCCGGCGATCCTGGTCTTGAGGACGGCCTGACCACCGACGAATTCCTTCGCGACGTGCCTGCCGGCCTGGGAAACCCGCCGCTTGCGCGGATCACCCTTACGCTCACGGCGATTTTGAACTCACGCGCCACCTTCCTCTTGATCGCCGGTGAGACTAAGCGCGAGGTGATTGCGCGTGCGATGGCCGGTGAGGACCTGCCCGTCGCTCGCCTGATCACGCAGGCTGGCGACCGCCTGCGCATCTTCTGGACGCCCGGAGCCTGAGACCATGCATCCTGTCACCGCCGAGGTTACCGCCCGCATCGTCGAACGCAGCCGCGAGACCCGCGCCGACTATCTGGAACGCATGGAAGCGGCGCGTCAGGCCGGGCCCGGCCGAGGCAAGCTGTCCTGCGCCAACTGGGCCCATGCCTTCGCCGCCTCGCCCGACGGCGACAAGCAGCAGATGCGCAATCCGACCGCGCCCAATATCGCCATTGTCTCTGCCTACAACGACATGCTTTCGGCCCATCAGCCCTATGAGCGTTTCCCCGAGATCCTGCGCCAGGCGGCCCGCGAGGTCGGCGCTACCGCCCAGTACGCCGGCGGCGTACCCGCCATGTGCGACGGGGTGACCCAGGGCCGGCCCGGCATGGAGCTGTCGCTGTTCTCCCGCGACGTGATCGCCATGGCCACGTCCGTGGCTCTCACCCACGACGCCTTCGACGCTTCTGTATTGTTGGGTATTTGTGACAAGATCGTGCCCGGCCTGTTTATCGGCGCCGCCGCCTTCGGACATCTGCCGGCGATCTTTGTGCCGTCCGGGCCGATGACCTCAGGCATCTCCAACGCCGAGAAGGCCCGGGTGCGGGGTCTCTACGCCGAGGGCAAGGCCACGCGCGACGAGTTGCTCGACTCCGAAATGAAGTCCTACCACGGCCCCGGCACCTGTACCTTCTACGGTACTGCCAACACCAACCAGATGATGATGGAGCTGACGGGGCTGCACCTGCCCGGCGCCGCCTTCGTATCGCCCAACACCCCGCTGCGTGACGCCCTTACCGCCGCTGCGCCGAAGCGGGCCGTCGCGATCCGGGACGGTAGCAATGACTACACGCCGTTTTCGGCGGTGGTGGATGCAAAGAGTATCGTCAACGCCATCGCAGGCCTCATGGCGACCGGCGGGTCTACCAACCACACCCTGCACATCCTGGCGATGGCGCGGGCGGCCGGGATCCTGGTAACGTGGGAAGACTTCGACGATCTGAGCCGGGTGACGCCCCTGATCGCCCGCGTCTATCCCAACGGCACGGAGGACGTGAACGCCTTTCACGCGGCCGGCGGGATGAGTTTTGTGACCCGCACCTTGCTGGATGCAGGCCTTGTCCACGACGATGTGCGCACGGTCGCCGGTGCGGGCCTGCGCCGCTACACCCATGAACCCTTCCTCGACGGCGGCAAACTGGTCTGGCGCGACGGGCCCGTGGCCAGCCTCAATCGCGACATTCTCAGACCCGTCGATGATCCCTTCCAGCCCGAAGGTGGCCTGCGGCTGATGACCGGCCCGCTGGGTCGGGGCGTGATCAAGACCTCCGCCGTGAAACCCGAGCACCGGATCATTGAGGCGCCCGCCCTTGTGTTCGACGATCAGGACGACCTGCTGGCCGCCCATGGGCGTGGCGAGCTCAACCGCGACTTCATCGCCGTAGTCCGGTTCCAGGGGCCCCGCGCCAACGGAATGCCGGAACTTCATTCTCTTTCGCCCCCGCTTGGCGTTCAACTCGACAAGGGGTTCAAGGTGGCCCTGGTCACGGACGGCCGCATGTCAGGCGCCAGCGGCAAGGTGCCGGCTGCGATCCACATGACCCCGGAGGCCTCGGTCGGCGGACCTTTGGCCTATATCCGCAATGGCGACATCCTGCGTCTCGACGCCGAGGGCGGAACGCTCGACATCCAGATCGACCTGCGAGAACTGATGAGCCGCGAACGCGCGGTAGCGCCGCGCCCGGCTTCCGGCTATGGCCGCGAGCTCTTTGGCTGGATGCGCCGTGCGGCGGGTCCGGCGGACACCGGCGCATGTGCGCTGTTCGAGGACGCCTGATGAAATCCCAATGGGTCGGCCTGGTCGGCGACGTGGGCGGTACCAATGCGCGCTTCGCGCTGGTCGACGCGCAGGGCCATGTTCGCCATCCGCGCATCTATGCCTGTCGGCAGTACGCCAGCCTGGCCGATGTCATTGTCGAGTACATCAATACGACCGCCGGCCGCAAATGCCCGCCGCGCACTGTCATCGCGGTGGCCGGACCGGTGCTGGACGGCGAGATCGAGTTCACCAACCTGGATTGGGTGGTTTCCGAGGGCGATCTGGTGGCTCAGTTCGAGTTTGAAGCCATCTCGCTGATCAACGACTTCGCCGCCCAGGCTCTGGGGTGTCCGCAACTTGAGGGGCCAGACCTCAGACAGCTGGGCCCGGCGGTTACGAGAAGCCACCTGTGTCCTGTGCTGGCGCTCGGCGCCGGGACGGGCTTCGGCGTTGCAGCCCTGGCCCGGAGCGAACGCGGCGACATCACCATCCCCACCGAGGGCGGCCACTCCGGTTTCGCGCCCTGCGACGAGGTCGAGGTCGAGGTCTGGCGCCGCCTGCAGGCCCAGCACGGCCGGGTCTCCATCGAGCGCGTCCTCTCCGGCCAGGGGCTCTATGACCTCTACTGCGCCCTGGCGGACATGCAGGGCAAACCCGCCGCGCTTGCAGACGAGATGGCGGTAACCACCGAGGGTCTGGTGGGCGATGTCCTGGCCGCCGAAACCCTGGACCGGTTCTGCGGCATCCTGGGTGGCGTCGCTGGCAACCTGGCCCTGACCTTCGGCGCGCGTGGCGGCGTCTACGTCTCGGGCGGCATCGCCCCGCGTATCGCCGACCGCATGGCCAAGGGCGTCTTCCGCGCCCGCTTCGAGGACAAGGGCCGGCTGTCAGACTATGTGAAGGCCATTCCGACCTACCTTGTCTTACACCCCTACCCCGCCATCATTGGCGCCGCGCGGAAGCTGGAACAGATGGAGCGGCTGTAGGCGGCGGGTCCTGAATCGCCGGCTCCGATGAAGATCCGTCAGCCGAACTCGGGCGCTTCTGCAATGATGGAAGGCCGACCTTACGCGGGTCAGGCAACGGAACCGATGGCCGACGTGGCGATCTGCTCCGCCAACATCGTTCCAGACTTCCAGGCCGCTTCAACCCGGGCGCCGATAAACCAGTCGCCGCAGAGGCCAAGCCGACGGTCGGCATCCCAAACGGCGCCGGAGCCTTCCACGCCAGAGCGCGCATACCGCCATCGATGGGTGCTCAAGGCGATAGGTGGCGGCAGCGTCAATTCCAGCTGCGCCGAAAGCGCTGCGGACAGCTCGCTGGCAACCCAGTCTGGGTCATCCTCGAGATGCTGGCTTGACCAGTCCGGCGTAGCCTGCAGGACCCATGCCTCGGGCCCGGTCCGGCCTGGCTTGGAATTGTTCCGCGCCGCCCACCCAAGCACGTCGGTTTCCGTTCCACGCAAGCAGTTTCGAAGGGTCGGCAAGGCATCGCCAAACGCCAGCATCACCGTCCAGCACGGCGCCGCAGGCGCGGCCCGGGCCCGCGCCGCTAGGTCTGGTCTTACCGGCCCAACGAGAGCCGCTGCCTGCTCTGCCGGCAGCGCAAGGACCACTGCATCCACCTCGAGCGACGACCCGGGTTGCGTGGAAAGCCGCCAGCCCTCTGCAAGCGGCGACAGTCCGATGACCTGGGCTCCCCAGTGCACTGCAAAGGGCTTCGCCATCGCACGGATGGGCGCATTCATCCCGGGAACGCCGACGAAGGCGTCCTCGCCCGCTACAATCCATGGCGCGACACATCCCGCCGCGATCAGGCCGTCCACCCGGGCTTGAAAACCAGGATCCCGAGCGGTGAAATACTGGGCGCCGTGATCGAATGTCGCCTCGCCTGCGCTGGTCGCAACCCGGCGCGTGGACATTCGGCCGCCAGGACCGCGGCCCTTGTCCAGCACGGTGATCAATTGACCCTGTCCCGCCAGTCCCTCGGCGCACGCCAGGCCGGCCATCCCGGCGCCCACAATCGCGATATGCATGTTTACCTGCCGCTGAACCGCGCCGAGGCGCGCCCTGTCTCAATGATACGCTTTGCTACCGAATGAACCGCGCGGCGTGATCACCGCTGATTTCTCGCTCCTCGAGCCCGTCGAGAAACCCCTCAGCCTCGGCGAGGATCGCCGCCTGGCGTTCCGCCGTCCACCCCGCGAGCGTACGGTACGGCATAGCGAGCCTCGGATTGTTTGAAAGACGGTCTTTCTGCCGTATCAGAAACGCCCAGTAGAGATAGTTGAAGGGGCATGCGTTCGGGCCCGTCTTCTGCTTCACGTCGTAGGCGCAGCCCGAACAGAAGTCCGACATTCGATCAATGTAGGCCCCCGATGCTGCGTAGGGCTTGGAAGCCATCTGGCCGCCATCCGCAAACACCGCCATTCCCAGCGTGTTCGGCATCTCAACCCATTCGAAGGCGTCAGCGTAGACCGCCAGATACCAGCGCTCGATTTCACGAGGCGAGACGCCCGCCAGCAGGGCGAAATTGCCTGTCACCATAAGACGTTGGATGTGGTGCGAGTAGGCATGACGCGCAGTGTCGCTGACGGCCTCGCGCAGGCAGCGCATGGACGTGTCACCGGTCCAATAGAAGGCCGGAAGCCGGCGCGTCGCCTGGAGTACGTTTCGGTCAGCGTACCCGGGCATCAGGCTCCAGTAGACGCCCCGCACGTATTCCCGCCAGCCCAGAATCTGCCGGACAAAACCCTCAACCGCGTTCAACGCTGCAGCACCAGAACGCCAGGCGCCTTCAGCGGCCTCGCAGACCTCCCGGGGCGAGAGCAGGCCAAGGTTCAGGGCCGGGGCGAGCAGCGAGTGAAAAAGGAAAGGCGCGCCTGCCCTCATGGCATCCTGGTAGTCGCCGAAACGCGGCAGGCCCACGTCGATGAAATCGTTCAAGGCGCGCAGAGCATCTTGCCGGCTGACAGGCCAGCCGAAGTCTTCAATCCCTCCAAAGTGATCGCTGAAGCGTCGCTCCACCAGTTCGATCACTTCCTGCGTGGTCTTATCGGGCGGGCACCGGAGCCGGGGGGGAAGGACGGTCGATGCGGGCAAAGGCTTGCGGTTTTCCGCATCAAAGTTCCATGCGCCGCCCGCCGGTTTGTCACCCTCCATCAAGATTGCGTGCTCGCGCCGCATGTCTCGGTAGAAGTGCTCCATACGCCACGCCCGACGCCCCTTCGCCCAAGCCGCGAACCGTGTGCGGCTTGCAAAGAAGCGGTCATCGGAGCGAATTTCGACCGGCAGGCCGGTCGAGGCGGCCCAGCCCTCGACCATCTTCAGCACCCGCCACTCTCCGGGCTCGGTCACCATCACGCGATCCGGCGTGTGCCGGGCGACGGCGCGTTGCATCTCGGTTGTCAGGTCGCCGGTGTTTTCGGGGTCCTCCAGCGTCACGTAGTCAACCGTGACCCCCGTCTGACGCAGTTCTTCCGCAAAATGGCGCATGGCGGACAAGACCAGCACGATCTTCTGCTTGTGATGCTGGACGTAGGTGTTTTCCGCCATCACCTCCATCATCAGTACGATGTCACGTTCGGGATCGAGACCGACGAGCGCCGAGATGCCGAGGGACAGCTGATCTCCAAGGATGATCCTCAGACTGCTCATTGCGATCCCTGGAGCGGCTTTGAGAGCGGTGCGCCGACGCTCCGACAGCGTTCTGAGCAGTACTTTACGTTTGCCCAGTCCCGCGCCCACTTCTTGCGCCAGTTGAACGGTCGACCGCAGGCGACGCAGGGCTTGGACGGGAGGTCTGACTTTAATCGCATCTTGGCCATGGGGCTAATATTTCCATCCCCAGGTGATCGGCGACGAAGACGATGTCAGGTACATTCGTCCGATCGTCATTTCTTCGCCCGCTGAGCCAAAACCCATCGTATGGTCGCCTTTAGCGCCGGGCACAGCCCGAGAAACGACAGATGTGCTCGGACCCACAGTAGATGCCGGGTCGACGCCCGGGCGGCGAGCGGACGCAGGCGCGGCGGCCGCCGGAAACCGGGCTCCTGAACGACCGATTTGAGTCGACAGCGGTCCCAAATTCCGCAGCGGAAAGCGGCTGTTCGATGCGTTGATCGCGCGGGCGTTCAGCCGGAGCAAGACGTCAGGTTCTATTTCCTGGAGACCTATCGCCAGGCGAAGTCCCCGCTGCGACGCTCGGCCACCGACTTCACGCCCTCGGCAAAATCATCCGTCGCCCGCAGAGCTGTCTGCTGGATGTGCTCATGGCCGGTCTGGGCGCGAACCGCCGCCGCCAGCTCGCCGCGCATGGTCCGGCGTGTGGCCAGCAAGGCCAGGGGCGCATTATCCGCAATTTCCGCCGCCAGTTGGAGGGCGCCTTCGCGCAGATCTTCCAGCGGCACCACCTCGTCCACCAGACCCCAAGGCTTGCCCTCATCAGCCTTCACCCGCCGCCCGCTGAGGAACATCAGCGAGGCCCGGTGCGCCCCGATCACCCGCGGCAGGGTGTGAGTGAGGCCGAAGCCGGGGTGGAAGCCCAGCTTCACGAAGTTGGCGGCGAACTTGGCGTCCGGAGACGCCACCCGGAAATCCGCCACCATGGCCAGTCCCAGCCCCGCGCCCACCGCCGCGCCCTGAACGGCCGCCACGATGGTGGTCTCGATGGAGAACAGCCGCACGGCCTGTTCATAGAGCGCCGAAATCCCGCCCATGCCGCCGGCCACGCTGTCGCCCGGCGTGGTGAAATCAGCCCCGGCGCAGAAGTTCTTGCCGTCGGCCTGCAGCACAATGGCGCGGGCCTGGCGGCCGGCGTCGACCGCCTCCATGCAGTCGGCCAGATCGCTCATCATCTCGACCGAAACGTGGTTGTTCGGCGGGCGGCTGAAGGTCACCACCGCCACATGGCCCACGATCGCGGCCGTTACGTTCTCGCCCCAGGTGCTCTTCATCGTCTCGTCCCCAACAGGTTTCTCGCCACCACCCACTTATGCACTTCGGTGGGGCCGTCATAGATTCTCATGGTCCGGAGCTTGGCCTGCATCAGTTGCAGGGGCAGTTCCTTGGTCATGCCCATGGCGCCGAACGCCTGCATGGCGCGGTCCACGGTTTCATAGGCCATCTCGGTGGCGAACCATTTGATCATGCTGATCTCGGAACGCACGTCGCGGCCATTGTCCTGCTTCCAGGCGCAGTCATAGGTCATCAGGCGGGCGGCATGGATCTTGGTCGCCGCTTCCGCCACCCAGAACTGGATCGCCTGACGTTCCGACAGGGGCAGGCCGAAGGTTTTCCGCTGCGGCGCATATTCGATCACCATGTCCAGCGCGCGCTGGGCCATGCCGACCGACCAGGCCGCCATCTGGATCCGCCGGGTGCCAAGCCGCACCTGCATCGGTGCAAACCCGGACCCTTCCTGACCCAGCAGCTTCCAGCCCTCGACCCGGCAGTCCTCCAGGGCGATCTCGTAGCTGTACTGTCCCCCCAGCATCGGGATGCGGCGCAGGATGTTGAAACCCGGCGTGTCGCGATCCACCAGAAACGCCGACATCCCGCCCCGCGCACCCTTCACCTTGTCGGTGACCGCCATCAGGATGGTGAAGTCGGACTCCGCGGCGCGCGTGATCCAGATTTTCCGGCCGTTGATCACCCAGTCGTCGCCGTCGCGGACAGCGTGTGTGGTCATCCCGGCGGGGTCAGAGCCTGCACCCGGCTCGGAAATCCCGATCGCGGAACTGATCTTGCCCGCCACATAGGGCGCCAGATAGGCGTCGCGCTGACGATCGTTCACCGTGGCCATCAGCATCCGCAGGTTCGGGCTGTCTGGCGGGAGCGTGTAGGGCGTCATGCAGCGCCCCATCTCCTCCTCGACCCCGACCATGGCCAGCATCGGCAGGTCCGAACCGCCCACATCCTCGGGTGCATCCAGCCCGAACAGGCCGAGTTCGTGGGCGCGGGCGTCGAGGCGGGCGTGTTCGGCGGCGCCGATGGTCAGCCCCCGGCCCTCGGCCTCGCTGGCCATCACGGCGGCTTCCAGCGGCATCAGCTCGTCGCGGACGAACTTCTGCACCAGGTCCTTGAGCATGCGGTGCTCTTCGGCGAGTTCGAAGTCCACTGGCTTCCCCTAACGCGTCATTTGTTGTTGTAGAGAACCCTTATAGCGACGCGACGACAACAGGGGAGGCATGACGTGGCGACAACCCGGACGCTGGCCGAAAAACCGACGGGACCGCTGGCGGGCATCCGCATCCTGGACCTGACCAGCGTGGTCAACGGCGCCTACGGCACCCAGATCCTCGCCGACCAGGGCGCCGACGTCATAAAGGTCGAGGATCCCGGCTCCGGCCGCGGTGATGGCGGCGACATCATGCGCTGGGCCGGCCACCTGCCCGAGGGCGCGCCGCGCGGCATGGGCCCCATCTTCCTCACCATCAATCGCAACAAGCGCTCGATCCTCATCAACATGAAGTCCGGGCCCGGCAAGAAGGCGCTGGCCAGGTTGATCCGCAGTAGCGACGTGCTGACCACCTCGGTCCGCTACGACGGCATGACCCGGCTGGGCCTCAGCTACGAGGATGTGGCCGCCATCAAGCCCGACATCATCTATGTCCACGCCGCCGGTTATGGCTCTGACGGCCCATATGCGGGCGAGCCGGCCTATGACGACCTGATCCAGTCCGCCTCGGGTATGGCCGACATCCTGCCGCGCACCGACGGCAATCCGGTCCCGCGTATCCTGCCGACGCTGGTGGCCGACAAGGTCTCGGGCCTGTTCTTCTCCCAGGCCGTCACCGCCGCCCTGCTGCACAAGGCGCGCACCGGCGAGGGCCAGTTCGTGGAAGTGCCGATGCTGGAATGCGTCACCAGCTTTCTGCTGGTCGAACATCTTTACGATCACACCTTCCAGCCGCCGACCGGTCAGTGGGGCTATCAGCGGGTGATCAACCCCAATCGCAAGCCCTTCGCCACCAAGGACGGCTACATCGGCCTGCTGCCCTATACCGACAAGCAGTGGGACCAGTTCTTCGACGCCGCCGGTGTTGGCGAGGCCGTCAAGACCGACCCGCGCTTCGCCGACTACGCCACCCGCGCCAAACACACCGTCGAGCTCTACGGCATGATCGAGACGGCCGCGGCCACCAAGACCACCCAGGAGTGGCTGGATATCCTCAAGCCCCTGTCGATCCCGGTGGTGAAGACCAACACCCTGGACGACCTGGACCACGACCCGCACCTGAACGCCGTCGGCTTCTTCGAGACCTATGACCACCCGCAGGTCGGCGCCTACCGCCAGATCAAGCCGCCGGTGAAGTTCTCCAAGTCGCCGAGCAACATCCGCCGCCACCCCCCGATGCTGGGCGAGCATACCGATGAGATCCTTGCCGAGATCGGCGGGGACGAGGGCTGAGTGATCCTGTGCGCGTCGTCGTCATCGGCAGTTCCGGTTCGGGCAAATCGACGTTCGGCCATCGGCTGAGCGGGGCCTGCGACCTAGCGCGTGTCGAGCTCGATGCGCTCAACTGGGCGCCCGGCTGGGTGGATCGGTCGAAGACGGACCTCGAGGACTTCGTGCGCCGGGTCGAAGCCGCCGTCCGGGGCGACCGCTGGGTGACCGATGGCAACTATCGCGAAGCCATGATCCGCATCCTGCCCCGCGCCACCCACCTGATCTGGCTGGACTACTCCAGGGCCGTGGTGATGCGCCGGGTGATCCAGCGCAGTTTTGTGCGCGCCGTCGGCCAGCAGGAACTGTGGCCGGGGACCGGTAACCGCGAGGACTTCCGTCGCTGGCTGAGCAAGGAGCACCCCATCCGTTGGGCCTGGGACACCTACAACCGTCGACGCCTGCAATATGAGGCCCTTTTCGCCGAGCCCCGGCTTGCCGCCGTCTCGAAGCACCGCCTGCGCCAACCCCGCGAAGCCGAACCCCTCATCGCCCGATTGGCGGCCGACTCGCTCCTCGGCTGAACCCCCATGCGTGGCCTGGGTCACACCGGCAGAGAATTGGAAACACCTTGACGTTAGGAACGGCCCCGAGGGGTTGACTCACCGCCCCCCGGCCTGAAGAAACCGCGCCACATTCTGCGATTTAGGAGCTCCGCCCAATGACCGTTCGCGTCGCCATCAACGGATTTGGCCGCATCGGCCGTCTGGTTCTGCGTTCCATCGTCGAACACGGCCGCACCGACATTCGGGTTGTGGCGATCAACGACCTGGGCCCGGTCGAGACCAACGCCCACCTGCTGCGCTACGACAGCGTCCACGGCCGGTTCCCCGGCACAGTCACCGTCGAGGGCGACACCATCGACGTGGGCTACGGCCCGATCAAGGTGACGGCGATCCGCGATCCGAAGGATCTGCCGCACGCGGCGCTGAACGTCGACATCGCGCTGGAGTGCACCGGCCTGTTCACGGCCCGTGACAAGGCCGCCGCCCACCTGGCAGCCGGCGCAAAGCGCGTCATCATCTCGGCCCCCGGCGAAGGCGTCGACAAGACCATCGTCTTCGGCGTCAACCACGACACGCTCACCGCCGCCGACACCGTGATCTCCAACGCCTCGTGCACCACCAACTGCCTGGCCCCGGTGGCCAAGGTCCTGCAGGACCTGTGCGGCATTGAGCGCGGCTACATGACCACCGTCCACTCCTACACCGGCGACCAGCCGACGCTGGATACAATGCATAAGGATCTGTACCGCGGCCGCGCGGCGGCCATGTCGATGATCCCCACCTCCACCGGCGCTGCCAAGGCCCTGGGGCTGGTGATCCCGGCGCTGGCCGGCAAGCTGGACGGTTCGTCCATTCGCGTGCCGACGCCCAACGTCTCGGTGGTCGATCTAACCTTCGTGCCCGGCCGGGCTGTGACGGCCAAGGAAATCAACGACGCCATGAGCGCCGCGGCGGCCTCGGGTCCGCTCAAGGGCGTGCTGGCGGTGACCAACGATCCGCTGGTCTCCATCGACCTGAACCACGACGCAGCCTCCTCGACCGTGGCCCTTCCGCAGACCCAGGTGATCGACGGCGGCCTCGGACGCGTGCTGAGCTGGTACGACAACGAGTGGGGCTTCTCGACCCGCATGGCCGACACGGCGCTGGCTGTGGCCAAGTTTTTCTAGAGACCGATCAGATGGCTTTCCGCACCCTCGACGACGCTGACATCCAGGGCCGTCGCGCTCTGGTGCGGGTGGATTTCAATGTGCCAATGGAGGACGGCCTCGTCAGCGACGACACGCGTCTGTGCGCCGCCAAGCCGACGGTCGACAAACTCCGCGCGGGCGGGGCCAGGGTGATCCTGCTGGCCCACTTCGACCGGCCCAAGGGCAAGGTAGTGCCGTCCATGAGCCTCCGGCCCATCGTGGATCCACTGGCCAAGGTGCTGGGCGTGCCCGTCGCCTTCGCCGACAACTGCATCGGCCAGCATGCGCGTGAAGCCGTGAACGCCATGCAGCCGGGCGAGGTGTTGCTGCTGGAAAATGTGCGCTTCCACGCCGGAGAGGAAGCCAATGACCGCGCGTTCGCTGACGCCCTGGCCGCCAACGGCGATCTCTATGTCAACGACGCCTTCTCGGCCGCCCACCGGGCGCACGCCTCGACGGAGGCGCTCGCCAAACGGCTGCCCGCCTATGCCGGCGAGCAGATGCGGCTGGAGCTGAACGCGCTCAACGCGGCGCTCGGCCATCCCGAGCGACCGGTGCTGGGCATTGTCGGCGGGTCGAAGGTGTCCACCAAGCTGGAGCTGCTGGGTCATCTGGTGACCAGGCTGGACAAGCTGGCCATCGGCGGCGGCATGGCCAACACCTTCCTCTATGCCCAGGGCCACGACGTCGGGGCCTCCTACTGCGAGAAGGAGCTGGCCGACACGGCCCGCGACATCATCCGCCTGGCGGGCCAGAACAACTGCAAGCTCTTCCTGCCCATCGACATTGTGGTGGCCGAACGGCTGGCCCCTGGCGCCCCGGCCCGCGTCCGCGATATCGGCCACGTCGACGATGAGGAGCGCATCCTCGACGCCGGCCCCGAAACGGTAGAGCGTCTCTGCCGGGCGATGAACAATTCAAAGACCCTGATCTGGAACGGTCCGCTGGGTGTCTTCGAGATGCCGCCGTTCGACAAGGGCACCATGGAAGCCGCCCGCCATGCCGCAGGGCTAGCCAAGGCTGGAAAGCTGGTGGCTGTGGCCGGCGGCGGTGATACCGTCGCGGCGTTGAACGCGGCTGGCGTCTCTGACGACTTCACCTTCGTATCTACCGCTGGCGGCGCGTTTCTTGAATGGATGGAAGGCAAGGTGCTGCCCGGGGTGGCCGCATTGAACCAATAGGAAACAGGTAAGGGGCCATGGCTCGCATTACGCTTCGACAGCTTCTCGATCACGCCGCCGAGCACGGCTATGGCGTGCCGGCGTTCAACATCAACAATATGGAGCAGGCGCTGGCGATCATGGAGGCTGCCGAGGCCACCGACAGCCCGGTGATCATGCAGGCCAGCCGCGGCGCGCGCTCCTATGCCAACGACATCGTTCTGAAGTACCTGATCGACGCCATGGCGGAGATGTATCCCCACATCCCCATCTGCATGCATCAGGACCACGGCAACAACGAAGCCACCTGCGCCACCGCGATCCAGTACGGCTTCACCAGCGTCATGATGGATGGTTCGCTGATGGGCGACGGCAAGACGCCCGCTGACTACGACTACAACGTCAGGGTTACGCGTAATGTCGTGGACATGGCCCACTGGGTCGGCGCCTCGGTGGAAGGCGAACTCGGCGTGCTGGGCAGCCTCGAGACCGGCATGGGCGAGAAGGAAGACGGCCACGGATTTGAGGGCAAGCTCGATCACAGCCAACTCCTCACCGATCCCGACCAGGCAGTCGACTTCGTGAAGGCCACCCAGGTCGACGCTCTGGCCATTGCCATGGGCACCAGCCACGGCGCCTACAAGTTCACCCGCAAGCCCGACGGCGATGTGCTGGCCATGAACGTGATCGAGGAGATCCACCGGCGCCTGCCCAACACCCATCTGGTGATGCATGGATCATCGTCGGTGCCGCAGGACCTGCAGGACCTGATCAATCAGTATGGCGGCGAGATGCCCCAGACCTGGGGCGTGCCGGTGGAAGAGATCCAGCGCGGCATCAAGCACGGCGTGCGCAAGATCAACATCGACACCGACAACCGCATGGCCATCACCGCGGCGATCCGGAAGGTGTTCGCCGAGAAGCCCGGCGAATTCGACCCGCGCAGCTACCTGAAGCCCGCCAAGGAGGCCATGCGCAAGGTCTGCATCCAGCGCTTCGAGGAGTTCGGGACGGCCGGCCACGCCGCCAGTATCAAGGCGATCCCGCTGTCGGCCATGGCCAAGCGCTATGCCGGCGGCGAACTGGCGCCGAAGATCGGCATCACCCGGGCGGCGGCGGAGTAGCCGTCCCCGCGGCTTCCCTGGCTGGGAGAGCCCCCGCTCAAGCCTCGATCCGGTTCCCCCGCATCTCCTTGACCCAGAAGAAGCCGATCACGGTCGACGCCGCGGCCACGACGATCGGGTACCAGAGGCCGTAGTAGATGTTGCCGGTGGCGGCCACCATGGCGAAGGCCGTCGTGGGCAGGAAGCCGCCGAACCAGCCGTTGCCGATATGGTAGGGCAGGGACATCGAGGTGTAGCGGATGCGGGCCGGGAACATCTCCACCAGCGCCGCCGCATAGGGCCCGTAGACCAGGGTCGCATAGATCACCAGCACCCAGAGCAGGAACACCACGCGCGGCTTGTCGACCTTGGCTGGGTCGGCCTTGAGCGGATAGCCCGCCGCCTTGAGTTCGGCGGCGAAGGCCTTGGTCCAGGCGTCCTTGGCCGTCTTGAATTCGGCCTTCGAGAGTGTGGAGCCTTCCAGGCTGGGGAATACCTTTCCGCCGATGCGGATCACCGCGGCGGCGCCGGCAGGGGCGGCCTCGTTGCCGTAGGAAACCCCGGCGCTGGACAGCGCGCCCTTGGCCACGTCGCAGCCCGTCGAGAACGTCTGCTTGCCCACCGGATCGAACTGGAAGTGGCAGGTCGCCGGGTCAGCGACCACCACCACCGGCGCCCGCGCGGTGGCCGCCGCCAGCTCGGGATTAGCCGCCACGGTCAGCGCCTGGAAGATCGGCATGTAGGTGAAGACCGCCAGCACGAAGCCGGCCAGGATCACCGGCTTGCGGCCGATCTTGTCCGAGAGCCAGCCGAAGATGACGAAGAAGGGGGTCGCCAGCAGCAGGGCGATCGCCACCAGGGTGTTGGTCAGGGCGCCGTCGACCTTCAGCATCTTCTCCAGGAAGAACAGGGCGTAGAACTGGCCCGCGTACCAGACCACGGCGTTGCCGGCGGCCAGGCCGAACAGCGCCTGCAACACCAGCTTCAGGTTCGGCCACTCGGTAAAGCTTTCCGCCAGCGGCCGCTTCGAACCCTTTCCCTCGTCGACCATCTTCTGAAAGACCGGGCTCTCATTGAGTTGCATCCGGATCCATAGCGAGACGCCCAACAGCAGGATCGAGACCAGGAACGGCACGCGCCAGCCCCATTCCTTGAACGCCTCCTCGCCGATCGTGGTCCGTACCAGCAGGATCACCGCCAGGCTCAGGAACAGGCCGGTTGTGGCCGTGGTCTGGATCCAGCTGGTGTAGAGCCCGCGTTTGCCGGGCGGGGAGTGCTCTGCCACATAGATCGCGGCCCCGCCGTACTCGCCGCCCAGGGCCAGGCCCTGCAGCAGCCGCAGGACAATCAGCAGGATCGGAGCCAGCACACCGATCTCGTCGTAGCTGGGCAACAGACCAACCGCGAACGTCGAGACGCCCATCAGCAGCATGGTGACCAGGAAGGTGTTCTTGCGACCCCAAAGATCGCCCAGCGGGCCGAACACCAGCGCACCCAGCGGCCGCACCGCAAATCCGGCCGCGAAGGCCAGCAGGGCGAAGATATAGCCGGTGGTCTCGTTCACCCCGGCAAAGAAGTGATGGGTGATGAAGCTGGCCAGCGAGCCGTAGAGGAAGAAGTCGTACCACTCGAAGATGGTGCCAACCGAGGCGCCGGCCACCACCTTGACGTGGGAATCCGGCTTTGCCGCCGCCTCAGATCCGCTCTCGACCGCCATTCCCGTCTCCCCCGATTTTCGCCGGAGGGACGGTAGGGTGAAGCTGGCCCCCTTGGCTACCCTGCAGGCAGCTCGCCCATGGCGCTTTGCAGATAATTGGGCTCGCCCAGGCTCTTCAACAGCGACAGCTGGGTCTCGAGGAAGTCGATGTGGTGTTCGGTGTCGCTCAGGATGCTCTGGAGCAACTCGCGCGAGACGAAGTCGGCGGACTGTTCGGTTAGCTTCACCCCCTCGATCAGCGTGGCCCGGCCGCCCGTCTCGACCGCCAGATCGGCCGTCAGGCACTCGCCCACCGTTTCACCGATATGCAGCTTGTGCAGGTCCTGGAGGTTGGGCAGGCCGTCCAGGAACAGGATGCGGTGAATCAGCTTGTCGGCGTGCTTCATCTCGCCGATCGATTCCTCGTAGGTGATCTTGCCCAGGCGCGCGAGGCCCCAGTTCTCGTACATACGGGCGTGCAGGAAGTACTGGTTGATCGCCGTCAGCTCATTGGTCAGCACGGCGTTGAGCAGCCGGATAATCGCCTTGTCGCCTTGCATGGTCGTCGTCCCTGGTTTGCGGTTCGCGCGGAACCTCATGCCGGTCGCCCGACGTGTCAAAGCCTATGTTTGCAAGTGATTTGCGGTCGCCGAAAAATGTGGGGCGGGGCGATTATTCCGCCGCGAAACGCATCGTCTCGCGCGATTCATCCAACATCTTGCGCATGTCGCAGACACAGCGGGCGCACTGGGCGGCGCTGTCACAGGCCTTGAAGATCTGCGCGGGCTTTGTGGCGCCGGCGGCGATCGCCGCGCGGACCTGACGTTCACGGATACCGTTGCAGTTGCAGACGTACATGGCGCGCGGATCGCTCCTGGCTGACGGTGCAAATATAGACACTTGCGAACGCGTTTGCAAGTCATTCTCATCTTGCCGCAAGAACGTCGCCAGACCCCTGCCTCCGGGCTCATGTCTGTGTATGAAGGGGCCATGGTCTTGCCCCTCTGTCGCCTCTACCTGATCACCCCGCCGCGCCTCGACGATCTGGCCGCGTTCGGACACACCCTGGCGCAAACGCTGGACGCCGGCGACGTGGCCGCTCTGCAGATCCGCCTGAAGGACGTGGCCGACGAGATCGTCTGCGCCGCGGTGGATGCGTTGATGCCCATCGCCCAGGCCCGGGGCGTCGCCGTCATCCTCAACGACCGCCCCGACCTCGCCGTCCGCATGGGCTGCGACGGCGTACATGTGGGCCAGACGGACGCCAGCCTCGCCGAGGCCCGGAGGATCATGGGCGCGGAGGCCATGATCGGCGTCACCTGCCACGACAGCCTGCACCTGGCCATGGAGGCTGCCGAGGGCGGCGCCGACTACGTGGCCTTCGGCGCGTTCTTCCCGACCACCACCAAGGATGCCCCCACCCGCGCCGACCTGGATCTGTTGGCCGGCTGGCAGGCCGACATGGTGATCCCCTGCGTGGCCATCGGCGGGATCACGGTGGAGACTGTCCGCAGCATCGCCCGCGCCGGCGCCGACTTCGCCGCAATGTCGGCGGGGGTCTGGGCCTATGCCGACGGCCCGGCGGCTGCGATCAGGGCGCTGAACCACGAGATCGCGCTGGGCGTGGCCGAACGGGGGACCTGAAGCACGACGGCGCGCTGTCAGCTCAGGCCCACGCGCCAGCATCCTTCAGGTCGGCTGATCCATAGGGGCTGACAAACCCGCATTCGCCCGCTATAAACCTCTCAACATCGTCCGTTTGCGCTGTATGGCGCCTACGAGCGGCGGGCTCCGGCCCGGCCGCTCTTTTCTTTGCCGGAGGCTTGGGTTCCCGTGCGTGGGAAGACCGCTGAAGATCTGAACCTGCTGGAGCTGCTCGACCCCGTGGCCGAGGCAGCCGGTTACGCCATCGTGCGCCTGCGCCTGATGGGCGGCGCCGAGACGCGCCGGTTGCAGATCATGGCCGAGCGGCAGTCGGATGGCGACATGGTGGTGGAGGACTGTGCGCGGCTGTCGCGGGCGATTTCCGAGATCATGGACGCAGCTGATCCGATCAGCGGCGAATACACACTGGAGGTCTCGTCGCCCGGCGTAGACCGGCCGCTGACCCGGCTGGCCGATTTCGCCACCTTCGAGGGCCACGAGGCGAAGATCGAGCTGGATCGCCTGGCCGAGGGCCGCAAACGCTTTCGTGGCGATCTGGCCGGCATTGAAGGCGATCAGGTGGCGCTGGACCTTGAGGGCGAAGACGAGACCGTGCTGGTCCCCTTCGCCTGGATCGTCGAGGCCAAGCTGGTCCTGACCGACGCATTGATGAAGCGGGGCGCCGACATTCGCGCGGCCCGCCTGGCTGCCGAAGGCCAGATGTCCGAACAACAACAGACGACCGAGTAAGAAGGAAATCCCATGAGCCTCACCGGCATCTCCGCCAACCGGCTTGAACTCCTGCAGATCGCCGAGGCCGTGGCCCGCGAGAAATCGATCGACAAGGAAATCGTCATCGAGGCGATCGAGGAAGCGATCCAGAAGGGCGCCCGCTCGCGCTATGGCGCCGAGCACGACATCCGGGTTCACATCGATCCCAAGACCGGCGAGACCACCATCAAGCGGGTGATCACCGTGGTGGCCGACGACGCGGTGTTCGGCGGCGGCGTGGATGATGACGGCGCCGAGCTGCCCTTCGAGGAGCCGCCCGGCATCATGCGCCTGGCCGACGCGCTGCGCCGCGAGAAGACCGCCAAGATCGGCGACACCTACGACGAAATCCTGCCGCCCTTCGAGTTTGGCCGGGTGCAGACCCAGATGGCCCGCCAGGTGGTGATGGGCAAGGTCCGCGACGCCGAGCGCGAGCGCCAGTTCGAGGAATACAAGGACCGCGTCGGCGAGATCGTCAGCGGCGCCGTCAAGCGCGTCGAGTACGGCAACGTCGTGGTCGACCTGGGCCGGGGCGAGGGCATCATGCGCCGCGACCAGTCGATACCGCGCGAGAACTTCAATATCGGCGACCGGGTGCGTTGCTACATCTATGACGTCCGCCGCGAGACCAAGGGTCCGCAGATCCTGCTCAGCCGCGCCCACGGCGGCTTCATGGCCAAGCTGTTCGCCCAGGAAGTGCCCGAGGTCTACGACGGCGTCATCGAGATCCGCGCCGTGGCCCGCGATCCGGGCAGCCGCGCCAAGATGGCGGTGATCTCCAACGATTCATCGATTGATCCCGTCGGCGCCTGCGTCGGCATGCGCGGCAGCCGCGTGCAGGCGGTGGTGGCCGAACTGCAGGGCGAAAAGATCGACATCATCCAGTGGAGCCAGGACGAGGCCACTTTCATCGTGAACGCCCTGGCCCCCGCCGAGGTTTCCAAGGTGGTGATGGACGAGGAAGATGAGCGCGTCGAAGTGGTTGTGCCGGATGAGCAACTGTCCCTGGCCATCGGCCGTCGTGGCCAGAACGTGCGTCTCGCCAGCCAGCTGACCGGCTGGCAGATCGATATCATGACCGAGGCCCAGGAGAGCGAGCGCCGCCAGCGCGAGTTCGCCGAGCGCACCCAGCTCTTCCAGGAAGCCCTGGACGTGGACGAGGTTATCGCCCAGCTGCTGGTCACCGAAGGCTTCGCCACAGTGGAAGACGTGGCCTATGTCGACGTTTCCGAAGTGGCCTCCATCGAGGGCTTCGATGAGGAAACCGGCGCCGAGATACAGGCGCGGGCCCAGGATTATCTGGAAAAGGAAGCCGCCGAGCTGGACAGCAAGCGTAGGGAACTGGGCGTCGAGGACGGCGTTCTGGCCATCGAGGGCATCACCCTGCCGATGGCCGTGGCCCTGGGCGCCGGCGATGTGAAGAGCGTCGAGGACCTGGCCGGTCTGGTGCCGGACGACCTGCGTGGTTGGTTCGAAAGCAAGAACGGCGAGCGGGTGCGCCAGGCCGGCATCCTGGAGACCTTCTCCCTGGAACCGCAGGACGCAGAACTGCTGATCATGCGCGCCCGCGTAGTGATGGGCTGGATCGAAGCGCCGGAAGAGCCGGAGCCTGAAGAAGTCGAAGGTGAGGCTGAATTGACCGCAGAAGACGTGTTTGGCTCGGCCGAAGGGCCCGCCGCCGAGGCGGAAGCCGTCGGCGAGCCGCAAGACTCCTAAGGTCGAGTGAGGTGACCTGCCATGGAGCCCGCCGCCGCCAGGCCCGCTAAGACCCTCGCCGAGGCATCGCGCGAGCGCCGCGACATCGTCTCGGGCGAGGTGATGACGGAAGCGCGGCTGATCCGGTTCGTCGCTGACCCGGACGGCCACGCTGTGCCGGATCTGGCGCGCAAGCTGCCGGGCCGCGGGATCTGGGTGGCTGCGGACCGAACGTCTGTCGAGACGGCGGCCAGGCGTGGTCTCTTCGCGCGTTCGGCCAAGGCGAAGGTGACGGCGCCAAGGGACCTCGCCGATCAGGTGGCTGCCCTGTTGCGTCGCCGGCTGCTGGCTGGGCTCGGACTGGCGCGACGGTCGGGAGATCTGGTCTCGGGATTCGAGAAGGCCTGCGCCGCCATTTCCTCAGGCAGAGCTTCCTGGCTGATCGAGGCCTCGGACGGCGCGCCGGATGGTCGACGCAAGGTGATGGCGTTGGTTCGCCGGCAGACGCCGGGCCCCGATGTCTTCGGTGTCTTCAGCTGCGAGGAATTGGGTTTGGCCTTGGGGCTGGAGAATGTGATACACACCGCCTTCCTTGCGGGGCGAGCCTCCGGGCGCTGGACTGAAGATGTCCGACGTTTCGCAGGATTTAGTCCGCTCCTTCCTGAGGATTGGCGCGAGGAGCCTGGCGAGGCGAAGCGGGAGCCCTAGGGCTTTCCGCCCATCCTCGTTTGTGACCTGAGACGATACGTGAATGGTCGGGACCGCCCGGCCGGTGAGTAAAGCGAGCGAATGAGCGACGAGAACAACAACGACCGCAACGCCGGCCCCGGCGGACGCCAGCCCCTGACCCTCAAGCCGCGCGTCGGTGGATCGGTCAGTTCTGGCACGGTGAAGCAAAGCTTCAGCCATGGTCGAACAAAAACTGTGGTGGTCGAGACCAAGCGCGCGCGTCCGCACGGTGCGCCGGCGGGTAACCTTGCCGCGCCGTCTAACGCCGAGCGCCGGGTGTTCGAGCCGCCGAAGCCCGCGCCGACGCCGGCCCAGCGGCCCGCCGGTCCCGGTGATGGCCTGTCCGCCGATGAGCGCGCCGCACGCCAGCGCGTGATCGAGGCCGCCCGCGCCCAGCAGGCCCGCCAGGAGGCGGATCGTCAGGCGCAGGAAGCCCGTGCCCGCGCCGCTGCTGAAGCCGCCCGTCTGGCCGCTGCGCCGCCGCCTGCTCCGGTCGAGGCTGTTGCTCCCAAGCCAGCCCCTGTCGCTGCGCCCGAAACGCCCCCGGCAGCCGCTGCGCCCGCGCCTGCTCCCGCCCCAACTCCCGCTGCCGCTCCGGCTCCGGTCGTCGCTGCGATCCCGACCCCGGCTTCTGCTCCGGTGGCGTCTGCGCCGGCGCCGCGTGCGCCAGCTGCGCCGGCTCTCCCGGGTCAGACACGGTCCTATCAGCCGTCGCATGAGCGTCGTGACGACCGCCCGACGACCACCACCTATCGACCGCCCACGACCGGACGCTTCGAGGGCGCCTCGTTCAATCAACGGGCCCCGCGCACCGATGATCGTCCGCCGCGCGATGATCGCGGCCCGCCGCAGCGCAATGATCGTCCGCAAGGCGATCGCGGGCCTCGTCAGGACGCCGCCGCCGGCGGAAACACTGTGCGCTATTCTGCGCTGGCCCCACGACCGGCGCCTGGCGCCGGCCCGCGCGGCCCCGGCGGTCCCCGTGGTCCCGCCGGTCCAAGAACCGGTCCGGCCGCGCCTCCTGCAACGCCGGAAGTCCAGCGCGCCGCACGTCAGGCCCCCCGTCCCGGCGGCGCGGCCCTGGACCGTCGACCCGAGGAAGACGATCGCAGCCGCAGGGATGCGGGTCCAGGCAAGGCCATGAGCCGCGCCAAGGGCGCGCCCACGCGCCGCGAGGGCCGCCTGACCATCCAGACCGTAGCTGGCGACGCCGAGGGCGCCGAGCGGATGCGCTCGCTGGCGTCGGTGCGCCGCGCCCGTGAACGTGAGCGCGAAAAGCGTAAGGGCGGTACGGTCGAGCAGGCCCGTGTGGCCCGCGAGGTCATCATTCCCGACGTGATCACGGTGGGCGATCTAGCCAACCGGATGGCCACGCGCGGCGTCGAGATCATCAAGTTCCTGATGCGCCAGGGCGTGATGCTCAAGATCAACGATGTCATCGACAATGACACGGCTGAACTGGTGGCTACGGAGTTTGGCCATACAGTCCGGCGCGTGTCGGAAGCCGACGTCGAAGAAGGCTTCATCGGCGCCGAGGACGTAGATGACTATCTGGTGGCTCGCCCGCCGGTCGTCACCGTGATGGGCCACGTCGACCACGGCAAGACCTCGCTGCTTGACGCCCTGCGTTCGGCTGACGTGGTCTCCGGAGAGCACGGCGGTATCACCCAGCATATCGGCGCCTATCAGGTGCGGCTGGAGGGCGGCCAGGCGGTCACCTTCCTCGATACCCCCGGCCACGCAGCCTTCTCCGCCATGCGGATGCGCGGTGCGAATGTGACCGATATCGTGGTGCTGGTGGTGGCGGCCGACGACGGTGTCATGCCCCAGACCGTCGAGGCCATCAATCACGCCAAGGCGGCCGGTGCGCCGATCATCGTGGCGATCAACAAGATCGACAAACCCGGCGCTGATCCGACGCGCGTGATCAACGAACTGCTCCAGCACGAGATCGTGGTGGAAAGCCTGGGCGGCGATACCCAGGCGATCCAGGTCTCCGCCAAGGAGAAGATGGGGCTGGACGACCTGATCGAGGCCATCCTGCTGCAGGCCGAGGTTCTGGACCTAAAGGCCAATCCCGATCGCACCGCCGACGGCATGGTGATCGAAGCCAAGCTGGATCGCGGACGTGGCGCGGTTTCCACCGTGCTGGTCAAGCGCGGCACCCTGAAGCGCGGCGATATCGTCGTGGCCGGCGACACGTTTGGCCGGGTTCGCGCCCTGCTGAACGAGCGCGGCGAACAGCTTTCGGAAGCTGGCCCCTCAGTGCCGGTGGAGATCCTGGGCATGGACGGCACGCCGTCGCCGGGCGAACCCTTCGCCGTCGTGGAGAACGAAGCGCGAGCCCGCGAACTCACCGATTATCGCACACGCCTAAAGCGCGAGAAGGCCGGCTCCCCGATCCAGGGCGCAAGTCTGGCGGACATGATGGCCAAGCTGGCGGACAAGAAGGTCTCTGAACTTCCGGTGATCATCAAGGCTGACGTGCAGGGCTCGGCGGAAGCCATCGTTGGCTCGCTGGACAAGCTGGCGCACGAGGAGGTCCGTGCGCGGATCATCCTGTCGGGTGCGGGCGCCATCAGCGAAAGCGACGTGATGCTGGCCAAGGGCGCAGGCTCGCCAATCCTGGGCTTCAATGTCCGCGCCTCGAAACAGGCGCAGGTGCTGGCCGAACGCGAAGGCGTCGAGATTCGCTATTACTCGATCATCTACGACCTGATTGACGACATGAAGGGCGTGCTCTCGGGCATGCTGGCGCCAATCCAGCGCGAAACCTTCCTGGGTAACGCCGAGGTGCTTCAGGCCTTCGACATCTCGAAAATCGGTCGTGTGGCCGGGTGCCGGGTTTCCGAGGGCGTGGTCCGCAAGGGCGCGCGCGTCCGGATCATCCGGGCCGACATTGTTGTGCTGGAACTGGGCACCCTGCAAACGCTCAAGCGCTTCAAGGATGAGGTCAATGAGGTGCCCTCGGGCCAGGAATGCGGCATGGCGTTCCAGGGCTTCCAGGACATCAAGGCCGGCGACACCATCGAGTGCTTCACCCTTGAGGAAGTTCGCCGCACGCTCTGATCTGCTGTTTCGTGACAATCGTCGGGGGCGCGGGACCGCAGGGTTCCGCGCCCTTTGCATGTCTGCATCATCATTCGCCCAGTAAAGACCCACCGGCGCCCAAGAGGGCGGCGCCGGGGCGTGAGGCTGCCGCAGCGTGCCGCCATCCATTGCCGAAGCGGGTTGGTGTGTAGAAACCGGAGCACACCAAGAGGGGATGACAATGCTGGAAGAGATGGGACCGGGATCAAGGTCGCCGCTGACCCGTCGGCGGTTCTTTGAACAACTCGCGGCCGTCGGCGGCGTCTCTCTGGCGATGGCGGGTATGGACGCCCTCGGGTTCGGCTTTGCGTCGGCCGCGACTGCGCCGCCCAGCCTCTCGGGTGGCGCAAAGAACACCAAAGTCATCATTCTGGGCGCAGGCCTGGCTGGCCTGACGGCAGCCTATGAGCTGGGCAAGGCCGGCTACCAGGTGCAGGTGCTGGAAGCGCGAGCTGTTGCCGGTGGGCGTGTCCAGGCAGCCCGGCGCGGCTTTGTCGACACCGACCTGATGGGCAACCGCCAGGAATGCGACTTCGATGACGGTCAGTACATCAACGTCGGCCCATGGCGGATCCCCTATCACCACCAGTCGACGCTGCATTATGTCCGGAAGTTCGGCGTCCAGCTGGAACTGTTCAACAACGATAATGACGCGGCCTACGTCTATTTCGAGAAAGGCAATGGACCGCTCGCCGGCAAGCCGATCCGCAAGGGCCAGATCGCCGCCGACGCGCGGGGTTACACCGCCGAGCTGATGGCCAAGGTGGCGTCCAAGGGCGACCTCGACGCCCTGCTGTCGCCCACCGACCGGCAGACCTTCATCGACTATCTGGTGAACGAAGGGCGCCTTCAGCGGGCTGACCTGTCGTACAAGGGCGCCGACGGTCGCGGATTTGAGATCTTGCCCGGCGCCGGGGTGAGCCCGGGGCCTGGCAAGGAAACCGAGCCGTTCGCCTTCGCCGATGTGATGAGTTCCAGGGCCTGGATAGTGCTGAACTCTGTTGCGGGCTGGGAGCAGCAGCGCACCATGCTGGAGCCAGTGGGCGGCATGGACATGATCCCCAGGGGCTTCCTCAAGAACATCCCTGACGGCGTGATCCAGTATAATGCGCTGGTTGACCGCATCCAGCAGACCGCCAAGGGCGTGAAGGTCTCCTACACCGACGGTGCGGGCAAGAAGGCCGAGGCATCCGGCGACTACATCATCTGCACCATCCCGCTGTCGGTTCTGAAGAACATCAAGATGGACGTCTCCAAGCCGTTCCTTGAGGCCATGGGCAACGTCGCCTATGCGCCCGTGAACAAGATCGGCCTGCAGATGAAAACCCGCTTCTGGGAGGAGAAGCACTGGATCTACGGCGGCCATGTCTACAACGACATTCCCGGCATCGGCACCATCTCACTGCCGTCGACGGGCTGGCACAGTCAGAAGGGTGTCCTGCTGGGCTACTATTCCTTCGGCGGTGAAGCCGCGAAGATCAGCGCTCTGCCGCCGGAGGAGCGGGCGAAATTCGCCGTCGCCCAGGGCCAGAAGATTTTCCCGGAGTATGCGGAGAACTTCGAGAAGGCGTTCTCCAAGTCCTGGCACCTGGATCCTCACAGTCTGGGTGGCTGGGCTGAATGGAGCGACGAGAGCCGCAAAGCTGCCTATCCGGTTCTGTGTGAGCCCGATGGACGCATCTATTTGTCCGGCGAACACCTGTCGTATCTGACGGGGTGGCAGGCCGGCGCCATCGAGAGCGCCTGGCAGCAGATGGCGAAACTGCATCAGAGGGTTCAGCAGGCGTGAGGTGGAGCGTGCGTAAAACGGTTCTGACGGCGGCGGTGTTGTTCGCGCTGGCGCCCCGGGCGATGGCGGCCGAGACGGGCCAGAGCCTCTACAATGACAACTGCGCGGCCTGTCATCAGCGCACCGGGGCTGGCATCAAGGGCGCTTTCCCGGCATTGACCGGCGGCAAGCTGGTGACGGGTCCGCTGCCTGTGCTGGTGGCCACCGTTCTGAATGGACGCGGTGGGATGCCGGCTTTCAAGAGCGACCTGACCGACGCCCAGATGGCGATGGTGCTCACCTATATCCGTGCGTCCTGGGGCAACAAGGCTTCAGCTGTGACGACGGCGCAGGTCAGCCAGGCGCGCGTCAAGGCCCAGGCTGTGGCGAAACCCAAGGCCCTGCTGGCGCATTAGAGGCGCCGTGATCCCGCCACCGTCTGGCGATAGAACCGGGATCGCGCCCTCAAGGATGTCCCGCCATGCGCCTGCTGCTGATCGCCGTCGCCGCCCTGACCCTGTCGGCCTGCGCCACCGTGCCGAAGCTGGATGCGGCGGGAGATGTGCACGCGCTGCTCATCGCCATCCGCGATAATGACCGGCCAACGTTTGACGCCCTGGTTGATCGCCGGGCATTGAAACAGGAGATTCAGGCCCGTCTGCTGGCAGAAGCGGGCCGGGCCGATTCTCGCGCCGCCGCCCTGGCCGCTCTGCTGGGCCCCGGCATCGCCAGCCTGGCGGGGGACGCCCTGATCAAACCCCAAGTGTTCCGTGCGGTCGCCAGTTACTATGGATATCGATCCGACACCCGGATCCCGGGCCCGCTTGCTATCTCCGCAACGCTGCGCCGACTGCCGGACGGACGGGTCTGTGCGGTCAGGGAGAAGACCGGACCCTGCCTGATGTCCTTCACCCAGGCCCAGGACGGACGCTGGCGACTTTCCGGCTTTGACGGCGAACTTTCCATGCTGCGTCTGTAGCCGCGATCAGCTTAAGCTGGGGTGGATAACCGGGGAACTACCATGGGCTACGAGGCGGCGCTGGCTAACTATACGACATTCGACTTCACGCACGAGGGGCGGACCTTTCCTGTGTACCGGCGCGGTTCCGGACCCGCCGTCATTGTCATGCACGAGATGCCGGGCCTGCATCCTCTCGTGGTACAGTTCGCCGATCGGGTGGCGGCGGCAGGCATGACGGTGTTCTGTCCCAGCCTGTTCGGGGTTCCCGGCAAGCCTGCCAGCAAGGCCTACGCCCTGACCACCGCACTGGGCGTGCTCTGTATCCGGCGTGAGTTCCATGTCTGGCGAGGCGACCGATCCAGCCCTGTGGTCGATTGGCTGAAGGCTCTGTCCCGTCAGGCCCTGGCGGAGTGCGGCGGCAAGGGCGTGGGCGCGGTGGGCATGTGTTTCACGGGCGGGTTTGCGCTGGCGATGATGACCGACCCCAGCGTCGTGGCGCCGGTTCTGTCACAGCCCTCACTGCCGATCGCCGGCAAGCGCCCGAAACCGTCCAGCCAGATCGGCCTTTCCCCTGCAGAGATCGCCTGCGTGAAGGGCCGGCTCGCCGAAGAGGGCCTTTCGGTCATCGGTCTAAGGTTCAAAAGCGACACCCTGGTTCCTGATGCCCGGTTCGAGACCTATCGGCGCGAGTTCGGCGACCGCTTCGAGGCCATAGAACTGGAAGACGCCGACGCCAAACCGGCCTTCATCCCACCCCACTCGGTGCTGACCCTGCATCTGAAGGAGGAGGGGCCGACCAAGGCGGCCGAACAGCGGGTGATCCAGTTTTTCAGGGAACGGACGGGGGCGTGACTCCCGGCCCTTGATGCCCTAGAAGCCCGCGCTTTCCTGCGCGCGGCGTCCGATCCGTCCGCCAGGCGACCGAGGACGAAGATGGCCCCCCGCAAACCTGACAAACCCCGCACGCCCGCCGGGCCGTCGCAGCGCCAATTGCGCGCTGGAGAGCTGGTGCGTCACGCCCTGGTGGATATCTTTCGCGAAGTCACGATCAACGACACGGTACTGGCCGGGGTTTCGGTGACCGTGGCCGAGGTGCGGATGGGGCCGGACCTGCGCCACGCCACCGTGTTCGCCGAGCCGCTGGGCGGTGAGAACCACGAGGCGGTGATCAAGGCGCTCAATCGGCACAAGAGCTTTATCCGGGGCCATCTGGGCCGGGCCATCGAGCTGCGCTTCACGCCTGAACTGCATTTCCGGCACGACGATACCTTCCTCGAGGCCGAGCGCATCGCCAGACTGTTCGACGATCCCAGGGTGCGCCAGGACCTGACGCCGGACGAGCCTTCGGACAGCTGGAAGGACGCCGACTGATGGGGCGTCGCCGCAAGGGCCAGGCGGTTTCGGGCTGGGTGAACCTCGACAAGGCCTATGATCTGGGATCGACCAACGCCGTGAGCCGGGTCCGCTGGCTTTACGATGCGCAGAAGGCGGGCCATGCCGGCACGCTCGATCCCCTGGCCACCGGGGTGCTGCCGATCGCGTTGGGAGAGGCCACCAAGACGGTTCCGTTTCTGATGGACGCGGACAAGACCTATCGCTTTACCATCGCCTGGGGCCGCACAACCGCCACTCTCGACCGCGAGGGTGAGGTTATCGCCGAGTCAGAGGTCCGGCCCTCGGTGGCCGAGGTCGAGGCTGCGCTGCCGCAGTTTGTGGGCGAGATCGATCAGGTGCCGCCGATCTATTCGGCCATCAAGATCGATGGTGAACGCGCCTATGACCTGGCCCGCGCCGGAGAGGTCGTGGAGATGGAATCGCGCAAGGTGATGGTGCACGCCGCCCGCATCGCCGAGGTTCAGAGCGAGCCGGGAGACGCCAATCATGTCACCCTGGAAATCGAATGCGGCAAGGGCACCTACGTCCGCGCGATCGTCCGCGATCTGGCGCTGGCCCTGGGCGCCTGCGGTCATGTCAGCGACCTGCGCCGCACCCGCGTAGGACAGTTCACTGAAGAAAACGCAGTGACACTGGAATTCCTTGAGAATTTGGAGTATGAGGCCCGCCACTCGGAGGCATTGCTTCCGGTTTCGACCGCGCTGGACGACATCCCGGCGCTGGCCGTTACCGATGAAGACGCCTTCCGATTGAAGCAGGGACGATCCATCGTTCTCGTTCCCCGACAGGTGGAAGCGGTCAAGGCCAGGCTCAAACCCGGCTCACGCACCGTTTCGGCGACGTCGGGGGGAACAATGGTGGCGCTCTGCGAGATGCGTGCGGGACGGCTCGAACCCTCGCGTGTCTTCAACCTTTGAAGAGCGGAGAAACCCGATGTCGATCACGGCAGAACGTAAAGCCGAAGTCATCAAGTCCCATGCCCGCGGCGAAGCGGACACGGGCAGCGCTGAAGTTCAGGTGGCGATCATGTCCGAAAGGATTGCGAACCTCACCGAACACTTCAAGACGCACAAGAAGGACAACCACTCGCGCCGCGGCCTCCTCAAGATGGTCTCGGCTCGCCGGTCGCTCCTGGACCACCTGAAGAAGTCCAGTCCGGACCGCTATCAGAAGCTGATCGAGACCCTCGGCCTGCGCCGTTAAGGTCTGATCTGCGAACCGCTCCCTGGCTGTTTGGTCAGGCGGGCGGGTTCTCGTGTTTTCGCCGCTCCCCGCGACAGGCCGGTGGATTGATGCAGCGCCGGGCTCCGTACGGGCCCATTCATACGCCGAGGGAAGTCCCTCACTCCGCCTGTTCACTGGAGAGGATTCGGAAAGTCCGATCGCTGTCCGCGCCCGCCGGGAATACGCCCGGGGGCTGAGAAAGAAGCAAAATGTTCGAAATCAGACGCAAGACCATCGAGTGGGGCGGCAAGACCCTCACCCTCGAAACCGGCCGCATGGCTCGCCAGGCTGACGGCGCTGTCCTGGCTACCTACGGTGAGACCATGGTTCTGGCCACCGCCGTTTACGCCAAGAGCGCGAAGCCCGGTCAGGACTTCTTCCCGCTTACCGTCAACTATCAGGAAAAGTTCTACGCCGCCGGCAAGATCCCCGGCAGCTTCCCCCGCCGCGAAGGCGCGCCCAGCCAGAAAGAAACCCTGACCAGCCGCCTGATCGACCGTCCGATCCGCCCGCTGTTCGTCAAGGGCTTCAAGAACGAAGTCCAGGTCGTCACCACGGTGCTGGCCCACGACCTCGAGAATGACCCCGACATCGTCGCTCTGGTGGCCGCCTCGGCCGCCCTGGTGATCTCCGGCGCCCCGTTCATGGGCCCGATCGGCGGAGCCCGCGTGGGCTTCGTCAACGGCGAGTATATCCTCAATCCGACGCTGGACGAGATGAAGGAAAGCCGGATGGACCTGGTGGTCGCCGGCACCGACGACGCTGTGATGATGGTCGAGTCCGAGATCCAGGAGATGACCGAGGACGAAGTGCTGAAGGGGGTGATGTTCGCCCACGCCGGCATGCAGCCCGTCATCCAGGCCATTATCGAGCTGGCCGAGCACGCTGCCAAGGAACCCTTCGATTTCACCCCGGACGACACCGACGCCATCAAGGCCGACGTCAAGAAGCTGATCGGCAAGGATCTGGCCTCGGCCTACAAGATCGTCGCCAAGGGCCAGCGTCAGGACGCGGTCGGCAAGGCCAAGGCGAAGGCCACGGAAAAGTTCGGCAAGTCCGACGCCAATCCGAACGGCATCGGCGCTGACAAGCTGGGCGGCGTCTTCAAGGAACTGGAAGCCGACGTCGTGCGTCGCAACATCCTGGACACCGGCATCCGCATCGACGGCCGCAAGGTCGATCAGGTGCGCCAGATCGTCGGCGAAGTGGGCGTCCTGCCCCGGGCCCACGGCTCGGCGCTGTTCACCCGCGGCGAGACCCAGGCTCTGGTGGTCGCCACCCTGGGCACCGGCGACGACGAGCAGATGATCGACGCGCTGGAAGGCAAGTATTACGAAAAGTTCATGCTGCACTACAACTTCCCCCCCTTCTCGGTCGGGGAAACGGGCCGCATGGGCGCGCCAGGCCGCCGCGAAGTCGGCCACGGCAAGCTGGCCTGGCGGGCGATCCGTCCGATGCTGCCAGCCTACGAGGACTTCCCCTACACGATCCGCCTTGTCTCCGAGATCTTCGAGTCCAACGGCTCGTCCTCGATGGCCTCGGTCTGCGGCTCCTCGCTGGCCCTGATGGATGCGGGCGTACCCCTGAAGAAGCCGGTCTCCGGTATCGCCATGGGCCTGATTCTGGAAAGCGACGGCTTCGCGGTCCTGTCTGATATCCTGGGTGACGAAGATCACCTCGGCGACATGGACTTCAAGGTCGCCGGCACCGCCGACGGCATCACGTCGCTGCAGATGGACATCAAGATCGCCGGCATCACCGAAGAGATCATGAAGCAGGCCCTGGCTCAGGCCAAAGGCGGGCGTGATCACATCCTCGGCGAGATGAACAAGGCGATGGAAGCTCCCCGCCAGGAGCTGGGCGAGTACGCACCCAAGATCGAGACCATCAAGATTCCGGTGGAAAAGATCCGCGAAGTGATCGGTACTGGCGGCAAGGTGATCCGCGAGATCACCGCCGAAACCGGCGCCAAGATCGACATCGGCGAAGACGGCACCATCAAGATCGCGGCCGCCGACCAGGCCAAGATCGATGCGGCCAAGACCTGGATCAAGTCGATCACCCAGGAAGCTGAAGTGGGCGCGATCTACACGGGCAAGGTCGTGAAGGTTGTCGACTTCGGCGCCTTCGTGAACTTCTTCGGCGCCAAGGACGGCCTGGTTCACGTGAGCCAGATCGCCAACGAGCGTGTGAACAAGGTTTCGGACGTTCTCACCGAAGGCCAGTCGGTCAAGGTGAAGCTGCTGGGCTTCGACGACCGCGGCAAGACCCGCCTCTCCATGAAGGTCGTCGACCAGGAGACCGGCGAGGATCTGTCGTCCAAGCAGACCGAAGGCGCCGACGCCTAGACAGCGTTTCGCCTGACTTGAACTGAACAGGGCGGCTGCAGCGATGCAGCCGCCCTCTATATTTGTGCGGAACGGTTGCATTTTGAGCGGTCTGCACCCCTGACAAGGGAAGAGTGTTTTCCCCGGTACTGCAAGCGGTTAGAGTTAGGTGTCGAGGAGTGTTTCAAAATGAACTTCAAAGCTGCTGTCATTTCGCTGGTCGCCGTCGCCGCTCTCGCCGTTGCGGCGCCCGCCAGCGCGGCAAATCTTTTGATCAACGGCGATTTCGAGGATAAAGGCGCTGCGGTCCTGCAGGGCTGGGGCGGCTACACCTATGGGGCTGCCTATAGCCTGCCGCTCCCCGGCTGGATGGTTAACTCAGGCAGTGTCGACATTGTCAGGAACGTGACCCAGTGGAGCCCGTCATATGATGGCAGCCAGGCGCTCGACATCAACGGCTTTGGTCCAGGCTCGATCTCGCAATCCTTCGCGACGACCGTAGGCAACTTCTACTCCGTCTTCTACGCCTATTCGCGCAACGCCGCCAACGCCCAGAACCCGGCGCTCGCCACCATCACTGCCCCCGGGCAGGTGATCCAGGTGTCGGCGCTTAAAGGCAGCTTCGGCTCGCCGAACAATCTCTTGTGGCAGACCTCAACTTTCACGTTCCAGGCGACCAACGCACTGAGCACCCTGACCCTCTCGTCGACCGACAATGGCTCCGGCGGCGTGTTCTTCGATGGCCTGTCTGTCACAGCGGTCCCGGAGCCTGCGACCTGGGCGCTGATGATCGGTGGCTTCGGCATGGCCGGCGCACTTCTGCGCCGTCAGCGGCGGATGACCCTCGCCGCCTGATTTTTCGCGCTCGGCTCCGATTGAAAAACGCCCGGCGGCCACCGCCGGGCGTTTGGTTATCTGGCCTTGCGAGCTGCGTACTTGGCGTCGCGTTTGGCCTTGGCCTCTTCTTTGCTGAGTTGCTTGCGCTCCTTACGTGCCCCGCGCTTGCCTGCCAGCTCAGCCGCAGCAGCAGCGGCGGCGTCGGCCTCTGCCGCTGCGGCGCGATCCAGCACGACTTGACGCGCCGACGCTTTCTCGACCTCGCGGGCGGCGCGTACCGCCTGCAGGTCGGCCGCTTTCATGGCCTCGCGCTCGGCGAATAGAGGATCAACAACAGTAGGCTTCGGCTTGAGTTTCGCCAGCAGGGCGGCCTTGGCCTCCGCCGCGGCGGCAAGCCGGTCGGTTAGGGCAGAGCCCTTGAGATCGCGCATGTCAGGCTTTTCGGATGGGTCCGCCGTTGCGCGGGAACCCCTACCTTAAAGCATTTGAGCGCGTCCGTCCCTCGTGGCGGCAAACTCAGCCGCGCAGCTTGCGCAACAGCATGTCCACGTCGCGCGCCAGGACAGGATCGTCCGCTTTCAGGGACTCGATCCGGCGCACTGCATGCAGCACCGTGGTGTGGTCGCGCCCACCGAAGCGCCGGCCGATATCCGGCAGCGACCGCGTGGTGATTTGTTTGGCCAGCCACATCGCCACCTGGCGCGGACGAGCGATGGCGCGCGCCCTGCGTTCGGACAGCAGGTCCGCCTGTTTGAGGGCGTAGTGTTCGGCCACCACCTTCTGGATGGTGTCGACGGTCACCTTGCGTTCGCTGACTGACAGATGGGGGCGCAGGATGGCCTGGGACTCGTCCAGGGTCAGGCGGGCGATGTCGCCGCCGACGCGGGCCACCAGGGTATTCAAGGCGCCTTCAAGCTCGCGGACACTGTCGGTGAAGCGGTCGGCCAGGAACTGCAGCACTTCGGCGCGGGCGGCAGGATGGAAGCCACCCTGGCGTGCCAGCGTCTGCAGCTTGCGTTCCAGAATGCCCAGCCGGAGCATCCGGTCAGCGGGTTCGATCCCGCAGACCAACCCGGCTTGCAAATGAGACCGCAGGCGGGGTTCCATCTCCGACAGTTCATTGGGCGATCGATCGGCCGTGAGCACCACGCGGCGGCCGTCCTCCACCAGCGCGATCAGGGTGTGGAACAGTTCCTCCTGGGTCTGCGTCTTGCCGGCCACGAAATGGACGTCGTCGATAAGGAGCAGGTCGGCGTTGCGAAGCTCTTCCTTGAAAGCCTGTGTTTGCTTGTCCTGTAGCGCCTTCACAAAGGTCGAGGTGAACCGCTCGGCGGACAGGTAAACAACCCGTTTGCCAGGCTGGGTGCGCATCGCCTCCCAGGCCACGGCGTTGAGCAGGTGTGTCTTACCGAAGCCATAGGGCCCGTGAAACACGACCGGGTTGAAGTGCCCGTCCGCCCAGGACGCAACACGCCGCGCCACGGCAAAGGCGAATTCGTTTGAAGGTCCGGACACGAAGCTGTCGAAGGCGAACCGCTCCTGGAGGCCCTGCAGCCGGCCCTGGCGGGCGACGACGGGCGCCACAGCGTCGATCTCTATTTCCACGACCTCCGCCGCAGCAGCGGCCCTGACGACCGGCGCCGGGTTGTTGTCCACGTCCAGCCGTGACTTCAGGTCCAGCCGACGGCCCATCGGGTCATTCTGCGCCCACAGTTCTCCGATACGACGCCAGGCGTTGTTGCGAATCCAGTCGCGGGCCACGCCGGTGGCGGCAACCACGCACACTTCGTCACCGGATTCACGCAGCGCGGCCTGGCCAAGCCATGACCCGAACGTCGCGTCGCCCAGTTCACGCTTGAGAACCTGGCACGTCTTGCTCCACACGGCCGATGCCGGTGCGCTTGCCATGGCTCCCGCAGCCCCCCCACTCGTCATGTCCAGAAACCTCTATCGCGCCCATGGTTGTCGACAAGCCGGGGTCCCGAACCCCCCAACCACGTATCTTGTTCTACAGAAACAGGTTCTCTGGCGGCGGATGCATATGCTCCGCCGGTGTCCCGGTTGAGGCCGGGATCAGGTCCAAGGCGCCTGTTAGAAGACCGACACTACTGTCGGACTGGGGGGGGTCAACGGTGATTCTTGTGTCGGTCGAGCGAAATTTTCGTTGACATGACGCGGACCCTTTTGGGGCCAAGGAAAAGGGCTTTGTGGCGACTTCAGGAGCGCCCGTTCACCGACAATTTTGACGCAGAAGGCGGGCGCGCACCGCCCAAAAAAACAGCGCCCGGTGGCGCTGCTTATTGAAGATTTCAATGTTGCGGAGGGCCGATGGCCCGTCGGCGCGCAAGTGTCAGGCAGCCGACATTTTCTTGAGCTGCGCGGCCAGGCGAGAGACCTTCCGCGAGCCGGTATTCTTGTGAACCACGCCCTTGGTGACGGCACGCATCAGCTCGGACTGAGCCTTCACAAATGCATCCTTGGCCACGGCGGCGTCGCCTGAGGTCACGGCCTCATCGAACTTGCGCAAGAAGGTGCGCACGCGTGAGCGACGGGCGGTGTTGACTTCGGTGCGGCGGGCGATCTTGCGGACCGCCTTTTTGGAGCCGGGCGTGTTGGCCATTAGGGACTGCTCTCAAAACAGGTAGCACCCGCCGGATGGCCGGCGGGCGAAATTGGAGGCGGGGATATACTGAAAGGGAAGAGAGCGGTCAATGGCGCTTGGCGCCGGTCATCTGCCGGTGAATCCGGGCTTCCGCTTGTCGATGAAGGCGGCCATGCCCTCCTTCTGATCCTCGAAGGCGAAGAGCGAGTGGAACAGCCGTCGTTCAACGGCGACACCGGTGGTGAGGGTGGTGTCGAAAGCGGCGTTCACCAGTTCCTTGTTCATCATGACGGCCAGCGGCGATTGCGACGCGATCTTTGCTGCAGCGGCCAGCGCCTCATCCATCAACTTGTCGGCGGCCACCACGCGGGAAATCAGGCCAGCGCGCTCGGCTTCGGCGGCGTCCATCATTCTGGCGGTCAGGATCATGTCCATGGCCTTGGATTTGCCCACTGCTCGCGGCAGGCGCTGGGTGCCGCCGATGCCGGGCATCACGCCAAGATTGATCTCGGGCTGGCCGAACCTTGCGGTCTCTGACGCGATGATGAAATCACACAGCATGGCCAGTTCGCAGCCGCCGCCCAGCGCGAAGCCCGAAACTGCGGCGATGATCGGCTTGCGGAAGCTATCGATCCGCCGAGCAACCGGTCCGAACATGTCGCTGACAAACATCTCGGCGTAGGACCGATCCGACATCTCCTTGATATCGGCGCCCGCCGCGAAGGCGCGCTCGGAGCCCGTGAGCACCACGCAGCGGACCGTTGAGTCGCTTTCCGCAGTATCAAGAGCCAGGCACAGTTCACCCAGCAACTGGCTGTTCAGAGCATTGAGCGCCTCAGGCCGGTTCAGGCGGATCAGGGTCACGCCCGCGCTGGGGGTCTCAACGATCAGGGTTTCGTAGGACATGATGGCTCCATGGGCTGAAGCCGTCCGATTAAGGCCCCGTGACCGAATAGCCAAGGGCGCGGAGTCGCGCGGGCACGCCGTCCTCGCCGACCAGGTGGCCAGCGCCCACGATGACGACTGTGTGGCCGCGGCCCTTCAACCGCGCGTCAAGCTGGCGTGTCCAGGCGGCGTTGCGAAAAGTGACCAGGCGCTTGAAGATTTCAGGCGATGCTTCGCGCAGGGACATGGTCTCATGGGCCAGCCCCTTAACATCGCCGGCCATCCAGACGTTCAACAGATCGGTGAAGGTATCCGGGTCAGTCTCGATCTCGGCCATCGATCCCAGCAGCGAGGCAATCTGGTCGGCCATCCGCGTGTCGCTGAACAGCGCGATCTGTTCGGCGGGACTTTCCAGGGCTCGCCGGCTCACCTTGGGCGGCACGGCTGCGGCGAGGGTGGCCTCCACGCCGTGTTCCGGGGCGGCGCCTTCCTTTCCGTAGAGGGCTGAGGCCAGGGCCACTTCGGCGAGCCAGGGTTTCAGGCGATCCAGGGCCTGGGGATTGACGCCATGGTCGCTCGCGATCTGCACCAGCCGAGCGGCGTCCTTTGGCGTGAGCAGGCCGAACAGGGACTGGCCTGGCGGCAAGGTTCCATTGCGGGCCGCCAACTGCGCAACCTCCTGTGAGGTTGCCTCATCCACCGGGAGCTCAAACCAGATATCATCTGCGTCCTTCAGCGCGGCATCCAGCGCGGCGGGCCGCCAGCGTAGGTTGGGCGGCAGGACATGAACCGATCCAAACAGCAGCATCTCTGAGTCCGCATCCCGCACGACCCAGACCGGCGGCTCTGCCAGGGCTGGTCCAGCGACCAGGAGCAGGCCGACCAGGGCTGTAGCGCGCAGCCTCATCGTTGGCATCTGCGGCAAAAGAAAGTGGACCGTCCGGCCTGCATCTCGCGGCCTATCGTTCCCTTGCATCCGTCATTGCGACAGCGCTCGCCCTCGCGGTCATAGGTCCGGAAACTGTGCTGGAAGTAGCCGAGGGCGCCATCGGTCTGGGCGAAGTCGCGCAGGGTCGAACCGCCGGCGGAGATGGCCTCCGCAAGCAAAGCCTTGATCTCCTGAACCAGCACCGCAAGTCGCGCGGCTGATACCTGACCCGCCGGCTTGAATGGAGAGATCCGGGCCCTGTTCAGGGCCTCGCATACGTAGATGTTGCCCAGCCCGGCCACGGTCCTCTGGTCGAGCAACAAGGTCTTGGGGCCCTGCTTCCGTCCGGCGAAGACCCCCAGCAGGCGCGCCGAATCGAATGCGTCGGAAAGTGGCTCCGGGCCCAGGCCCGCGAACCAGGGATGCTGGTCCAGAGTGGCGGTGTCGAACAGCGCCATATAACCGAACCGGCGGGGATCGTAGTAGGTCACGGTATCGCCCGCGTCGGTTTCGAAGACGATGTGGGCGTGTTTCGCGTCCGGCGCTACAGCGCTGTGGAACTGGCCGGGGCGGCTCTGGCCCTCTGCCCGGCTGATGTCGAAGCGGCCGCTCATGCCCAGATGCATCACCAGGGTTTCGTCCCGATCCAGCCGTCCCAACAGGTACTTGGCCCTGCGATCGAGCCGCAGGATTGTGGCGCCGGTCAGGCGCTGGACGAAATCGGGCGGCAACGGGAACCGCAGGTCGGGGCGCCGCGCCAGAACGCGGGACAGGCGCACGCCTTCCAGAACGGGGGCCAGTCCCCTTCGCACGGTCTCGACTTCAGGTAATTCCGGCATGACGGGCTGGCTTTGCACGGCATCGCTGGCGCGCCAAGAGCTTGGACGCTAAGAGCACCGGCTATGACGGGACCTTCCGCCACCTTCGGCTTCCGCGATGTGGACGCCGCCGAGAAACCCGGCCTGGTTCGCGGGGTCTTTGATCGCGTGGCCGGTCGCTATGATCTGATGAATGATCTGATGAGCGCGGGCGTGCATCGCCTGTGGAAGGACGCCACCGCGGCGCGGCTCAACCCGCAGCCTGGCGAAACCATCATCGATTGCGCCGGGGGCACCGGCGATATGGCCCGTCGTTTCGCCCGGCTGGCGCGGCGTGCGCAGCTGCGCCGGGGAGGGGCCGACGCGAAGATATTCGTGATCGACTACAACGCCGAGATGGTCGCCGCCGGACGCGAGCGGGGCGGGGCGCCGGAAATCACCTGGTCGGTCGGCGACGCCCAGCGCCTCCCGCTGCCAGACGCGAGTGCAGACGCCTATGTCATCAGCTTCGGGATCCGCAATGTCACAGACATTCCCGGCGCACTGCGCGAGGCGCGCCGCGTGCTGAAGCCGGGCGGCCGGTTCCTTTGCCTGGAATTCTCGCGGCCGATCACCGAGGCCCTGCGCAAAGCCTATGACGCCTACTCCTTTGCTGTGATCCCTGAGATCGGGGCGCGGGTGGCGGGAGACCGGGCTTCCTATCAGTATCTGGTGGAGAGCATCCGGCGGTTCCCGGATCAGCCGACCTTCGCGCGCATGATCACCGAGGCCGGGTTTTCGCAAACCGGCTGGACCAACTTCACCGCCGGTGTCGCGGCTCTCCATACCGCGCGGGCGATCTAGCTGCCGATGGCCGCGCTGGGCGCCTACATTCGGCTGTTCGGCGCCGGGTGGACGCTGATCCGCCATGATGCGCTGCTCCCCCGCGAGGGTGACGTCTACTATCCGTCGGCGTTGGGCGCGGTGGCCCGCGGGCTTCGGTTGTTCGCATCGCAGCGCGCGGGGCGACCCGGCGAGCGCATGGCCCGGTCGCTGGAGACGCTGGGACCGGTGGCCATCAAGGTGGGCCAGTTGTTGTCTACCCGCGGCGACATCTTCGGTCCCGTCTTCGCGGAGGACCTGGGTCGACTGAAGGACCGGTTGCCCGCCTTTCCGCTGATTGAGGCAAAGGCAGAGGTCGCGCGCGAACTTGGGAGGCCTGTCGAGGCCGTGTTCGAGACCTTCGGCGCGGCTGTGGCCGCCGCATCCCTGGCTCAGGCGCATGACGCCACGCTCCTGGATGGCCGGCGTGTGGCGGTGAAGGTATTGCGGCCGGGGATTGAGCGCCGCGTCGCGGAGGACTCGGAGGCCCTGGCCCTGGCGGCCCGGCTGATCGCCTTCTGGTGGCCCCTGGCGCGGCGGCTTGAGCCAGAGGCGTTGGCGGCGACCGTGATCCGGGCCACCGAGCTGGAGCTCGACCTGCGGCTTGAGGCGGCGGGCGCGGATGAGCTCGCCGAGGTGATGGCGCGGGACGGCTACATGTCGTCGCCCAGGGTGGTCTGGGACGGCGTCGGCAAGCGGTGCCTGACCATGGCCTGGGCGGAGGGCATGGCGCTCTCGGACCCGGCGGCGCTGGAGCAACCGGGACTCGATCGCAAGGCTCTGGCCGACAATCTGACCCGCGCCTTCCTGGCCCAGGCGCTGGATCACGGGGTGTTCCACGCCGATCTGCACGAGGGCAACCTGTTCGCCGCAGCGCCCGATCGCCTCCGTGCGGTGGATTTCGGGATCATCGGCCGGCTGGGCGCCCCGGAGCGGCGGTATCTGGCGGAGATCCTCTGGGGGTTTCTGCGGCGCGATTACATGGCCGTGGCCCAGGTCCACTTCGATGCCGGGTATGTGCCTGCCCGTCACAGCGTTGCAGCCTTCGCCCAGGCGCTACGGGCGGTGGGGGAGCCGGTCTTCGGCCGTACCGCGAACGCCGTCGCCATGAGCCGGGTGCTGACCCAGCTGTTCGAGATCACCGCCCTCTACGAGATGCACCTGCGGCCCGAACTGGTGCTGTTGCAGAAGACCATGATGACCGTCGAGGGCGTCGCCCGGCGTATCGATCCCGAGCACGACATCTGGGCCGCCGCCGAGCCGGTGGTGAAACGCTGGATCGCGCGGGAGCTGTCGCCCGTCACCCGGATCCAGCGGTTCGCCGGTGAGGCCGAGACCGCGATCCGCAACATCGCCCGGATGGCCCAGGCGCCGGTGGAGGCGCCGCCGGTCGCCAGACCGGCAAGCGGCCTGCGCTGGTTTGCGATGGGCGCGGCGGTCGCGGGTGCGGCCTTCCTGCTGGCCGCCCTGCTTTTCTAGAGCCAGTCCGTTTCGTCCAGCTACATATGACTGGATAGACAACGCGACTTCACACAATCAGGGATGAATTGCTGGTGTATAGCTATCCCGTTAAGATTGTATAAGGCCAAAACACCCGTATCAGCTGTCTTCTCGACCTGCGCGCTCGCGGTTTGCGCCGGCGGTCTGGCGGCGACTTTCGCGCGCCTTCTGCTCTTCCCAATAGGCCATGCCGTCGTCGGGCTTGAACATCGTTCGGGGCGCGCCGGCCTTGCTGGCGACCGCGAACACGTTGCCCTTGGGATCGTACATCAGCCGATCGCCGTTGCGGCGTGAGTGGGTGAGGGTGCCCCGGGGCGGATTGGCCACGAAATTGTGGGCTGTCTGGACAAACTCGCCCACGCTGTCCGCGCCAAAGTCCGCGCCGTTACGGGCGAAGGCGCGCTCGGCGTTCTCCTCGGCCGAATAGCGCCGGCTGGCCGACCACATAGGCTTGCCATCCACCAGCCTGACCTTGTCGTTGCGGCGATCCACCTGCGGCGCGTCGGCCTCATCGCCGCCACGGCCCGTGTCAGAGACGAACGACTGACTGTTCGTCGCCATCTGGGTTCCTGCGGCCTGCTTCTGCGATACGGCCGAAGGGCCATTGTCACAGCCCGCCAGGAAGAGGCCAGCCGCCGCCGCCAGCAAAACCATTCTCATACCAGCCATGTCTGTTCTCCCACTGAGGCTGAGCAAGAACAAAAAATGAACACAGGCCGGCGGGTTTGTCGAGTCCCCTTTGATGGCTTAAAGCGAAGCCTCGTTTGAAAGGGCGTCTGGCCTTGAGTGAAAAGCGGATTCTCCTGATCGTGGGCGGCGGGATCGCGGCCTACAAGGCGCTGGAGCTGACGCGGCTGCTGCGCAAGGCGGGCATCGGCGTGCGCCCGATCCTCACCCAGGCCGGCGCCCAGTTCGTCACCCCGCTCAGCCTCTCGGCGCTGGCGGAGGACAAGGTCTATTCGGAGCTGTTCTCCCTGACGGATGAGGCCGAGATGGGCCACATCCAGCTTTCCCGTTCCGCCGACCTGGTGGTGGTGGCGCCGGCCACGGCCGACTTGATGGCCAAGGCGGCGCAGGGGCTGGCGGGCGATCTGGCGACGACCACCCTGCTGGCCACGGACAAGCCGGTGCTGATGGCGCCGGCGATGAACGTGCGCATGTGGAACCACCCTGCCACCCGGCGCAATCTGTCGACGCTGAAGGGCGACGGCGTGCGCTTCGTCGGGCCGGACGAGGGGGCCATGGCCTGCGGCGAGTTCGGCCCGGGCCGCATGGCCGAGCCTGCAGAGATCTTCGCCGCCATCCAGACGATGCTGGACGGGGCCGCGCCCGGTCCGCTGGCCGGCAAGCGGGCGATCGTGACGGCAGGGCCCACCGCCGAGCCCATCGATCCGGTCCGGCTGCTCACCAACCGCTCATCCGGCAAGCAGGGCTACGCTATCGCCGCGGCTCTGGCGGAGTTGGGCGCGGATGTGACCCTGGTCAGCGGGCCGACCGCCCTGGCGGCGCCCGCCGGCGTGCGGCGGATCGAGATCGAGACGGCGCGCGAAATGCTGGCGGCCTGCGAGGCGGCCCTGCCCGCCGACATCGCGGTCTGTGTCGCGGCGGTGGCGGACTGGCGACCCGAGGCCGTTGGCGAGGTCAAGATCAAGAAGGGCGCCGGCGGCCCGCCCGCGATCGCCCTCGTGGAAAACCCCGACATCCTGGCCGCCCTGTCGAAGGGCGCGCACCGCCCGAAACTGGTGGTGGGCTTCGCCGCCGAGACCGACAACGTCGAGGCTCACGCCCAGGCCAAGCTGGCCCGCAAGGGTTGCGACTGGATTGTCGCCAATGACGTGAGCATCGCGGGCACCATGGGCGGCGACGACAACGCCGTGGCCATTGTTTCGGCCTCCGGGATCGAGCGCTGGGAACGGGTCCACAAGTCCGAGGTGGCCCGTAAACTGGCCGCGCGCATGGCCGAGGTGTTTCACTGATGGGTCCATCAATCCCGATCACCCGACTGCCCCACGCCGAGGGCCTGCCGCTTCCGGCCTATGAAACCAGCCAGGCGGCCGGCATGGACCTGCGGGCGGCGGTGCCGGATGACGCGCCCCTGACCCTACACCCCGGCGACCGCTTCGCCGTGCCCACCGGGCTGGCCTTCGCCCTGCCGCAGGGCTTCGAGGGCCAGGTGCGGCCCCGCTCGGGCCTGGCGTTCAAGTCCGGGATCACCTGTCTGAACAGTCCGGGCACCATCGACGCGGACTATCGCGGCGAGGTGAAGGTGATCCTGATCAACCATGGCCCCGAGGATTTCATCATCCGGCGCGGCGACCGCATCGCCCAGCTGGTAATCGCCCCGGTGGTGCAGGCCGCGTGGGTCGAGGTCGAGAGCCTGGACGATACAGCGCGTGGCGCGGGCGGGTTTGGATCGACGGGCGGGCGTTAGGGTCCGTACTCGACACCGCTCATCCCGGCGAATGCCGCGCATTATAGCGAGATGGTGAAGCGCGGTGTCAGCTACGCCGGGTTGGTTGAAAAGCTGGCTGCAATCAGGGTGCGAGACTCTGAAGCTAATCTGCGCAATAAGATCAGCCGGGGCGGATTCACCGGGGCTTTCCTGATTCAATGTCTGACAGCGATGGGAGTGACGGCGCTGCGCTTAGAGGAATAATCGTCGGAGTCGGGCTGCTACTTGCCGTCATTGTTGTCGGGCTGTCTGGCTCGCTTGTTCTCGATATCTACGAGCGTCGAGAGGCGGTTCAGGAGCGCTCCCAAGCCGATTGCGCAGACCGCAAGAATTGCGGCCCCGAGAGCCTTCAAGCCGATATCCGGGCGGCGATAGCGGCTGAAGACGTCGTGGACATCGGCGTCATCCAAACTGTTCTCGGTGTGGCGGGCCTCATCTTCATAGGCCTGACGTTGAAGGCCACCGTTGATGCCGTTCGTGAGGCCAGCGCCGCCACCGAGGCCGCGAGGAAGGCCGTCGAGCTTACAGAGGATCACGGACGTCGGCAGCTTCGCGCCTATGTCACAGTGGAGATCGGCTCGCTGAAGCCGTTTGAGGCCGGAAAGGTGCCAACCGCTTCCGTCACCATAACGAATGGGGGGCAAACGCCAGCGTTCAACGTTAGCACCCACTATGTCGTGGAGCTTCTCGGTGAGAATGATGATATCACGGTCATATCGATGGAAATGGTGCCGCGCGCTCAGTTAATAATTGGCTCCAAGTACGACAAGGCGAGAACGATAGTTGCGCCATTCGGCCTTACTTTGGCCGGACTTCAAGACATCAAAGAGGGGAAGGCGGCCATCGTCCTTTCTGGCTGTACCGTTTACGAGGATACTTTCGGCAATACCTGGTGGACGCAGTTCTGCCACATGTACAAGGGGCACGACATGAAAGGTGCCTACCACCCCGGATTGAATAGGGGCATATAGCGCGGCTACTGCCGCCAGAACTCCTAGGCCCATGATGGGCTCCCTCATTCGAGGGCATTACAGCTCGTCAATCCGTCGACACGATACTCATTGACGAAGGAACGGCTCGACCTGTGGCCATAGGTGTGGTGTCGACCGAATTCCGGGAGGCTGACTGGAAACGCTGCGCGGACATAGAACCCGCCCCAACGCCATTCCATCCGGGTCCCGGCGTTCGCCGGGATGAGCGGGTATTTTTCAAATCATTCACTGTAGACCTGGCCCGAACCTCAGACCGCCCCCCTGACCTCCACGTCTCGCGCCGTCACCGCGCCGCCGCAGGCCGAGCAGGTCTGGACCGGCGTGAAATCGCAGCCGCAGGCCTTGTGCCGGTGGATCAGCGGTGGGCCTTCGTCGCCGGCGTAGTGGACGTCCCCCCAGTGGACGATGGCCATCATCACGGGTTGCAGGGCCAGGCCCTTGTCCGTCAGGCGGTACTCGTGGCGCACCGGGCGGTCCTGATAGGCTTCGCGGCGCAGGACACCCTCGTCGGTGAGGGTCTTCAGCCGCTCGGCGATGATACTGCGGGAAATGCCGAGGCGACGCTCGAAATCCTCGAAACGCCGGATGCCCAGAAAGCAGTCGCGCAGGATCATCAGCGTCCAGCGGTCGCCGATCACCGCCACCGAGCGCGCCACCGAACAGCGCTCCTGCGCCAGGTCACTCCACTTCATCGAATTGCTCCGCTTTGACGCAAGGGTCCCATTGACGGGGTTCCAATTCAAGACGAAGTTCATTCGGATTTCGAACGGAGTATCCAGATGCCCGAGACAAAGGGAGCCTGCCTGATCCTGGGTGTGGGCGACGGGCTGGGATCAGCCCTGGCGCGGGCCTTCGCTGCTGAGGGACATGTGGTCTGCATGACGCGGCGCGCGCGCAATCTCGAGGCGTTGCAGGCTCTGGCCGGGTCGATCGCGGCCGATGGCGGCACAGCCCATGCCTACGGAGTGGATGCGCGGTCCGAGGAGGAGATGACGGACCTGTTCGCAACCATCGAACGCGATATCGGGCCGCTGGAGGTGGTGGTTTTCAATATCGGCGCGAACGTGCGCTTCGGCATCCGCGAGACCACGACGCGGGTGTTCACCAAGGTCTGGGAGATGGCCTGTTTCTCGGGCTTTCTGGCCGGGCGCGAGGCCGCGCGGGTGATGGCGCCGCGCGGGCGGGGCTCGATCCTGTTCACCGGCGCCACCGCCAGCGTTCGGGGCCGCGACGGCTTCGCCGCCTTCGCCGCCGCCAAGCACGGGCTGAGGGCCGTGGCCCAGAGCATGGCCCGCGAACTGGGGCCGCAGGGTATTCATGTGGCGCATGTGGTGATCGACGGGGCCGTAGACGGCACGTTCACCCGCGAGAACCGTACGGACGTGGAGGGCCTGCTGGCGCGCGACGAGATCCTGAAGCCGGACGACATCGCCGCTGCCTACGTCAATCTGCACAAGCAACCCCGGTCCGCCTGGACCCACGAACTTGACCTGCGCCCCTGGCGCGAAACCTGGTGAGACCCTCCATGACCAAGCCCGTCACCATCGATTTCATCTTCGATTTCGCAAGCCCCAACGCCTACCTGAGCTGGAAGGTGTTGCCGGAGCTTCTGGCCCGTACCGGCGCCTGCGTGAACGTGATCCCCTGCCTGCTGGGCGGCATCTTCAAGGCCACCAACAACGCAGCCCCCATGGTGACGTTCGGCGATGTGAAGGGCAAACTGGCCTATGAAGGGCTCGAGACCCGCAGGTTCATCGCCCGCCACGGCCTCACTGCTTACAGGATGAACCCGCATTTTCCGGTGAACACCCTGACGATCGCGCGCGCGTTTGTGGCCGCCGGGCGGATGGGTGTCTCCGAGGCCTATATGGAGGTCGTTCTGGCCGCCATGTGGGAGCAGGGCGAGAAGATGGATGACCCCGAGGTGGTCCGCCGTGTGCTGGACGCCGGTGGCCTGAACGGCGAGGCACTGCTGGCCGCCACCCAGGACCCCGAGGTCAAGGCCGGACTGGTAGCCAACACCGAGGCCGCCGTGGCCCGCGGCGCCTTTGGCATTCCGACCTTCTTCGTGGGCGACGAGATGTTCTTCGGCAAGGAGCGGCTGGGTCAGGTCGAGGACGAGGTCCGGCGGCAATCGGCAGCAGCCTGATCCAGAGTGCGGGCAGAGATTTACCGTCAACACTTTCAATCATATCCGCTCATCCCCTGAGTTCTCAAACGAAGTGCAACACTCTGGCGAGGGAGTGTTGCCATGGGATGCCGCTACCAGCAGCTCGATCTGGAAGAGAGATGTACGATTGCCCGCCTTCGCGAAGGCGGGCAATCGATCCGGAAAATCGCTG
>CAIVVM010000035.1 GCA_903909375.1 uncultured Alphaproteobacteria bacterium | reverse complement strand
CCTCGCCGCCACCGCCCAGAACCTGCGCAAACTCGCCAAGCTGATCCCGCAACCGGCGCCCGCAATGGCCTGAGGGGGCGGGCCGCCTCGCCACAGCCCCGCCAACACCCGCGCCAGCAGCCGACTTCTTCAACAAAATCGACTCTTTGCCGACGTTGAAGTCGTCCGCTTGATGGAGCCCGTCGACCTGCGAGTTCCGACTGAGCGCGCCCCGGCGTGAATTTCGACCACAGCTTGTGCTGCGTGCGCTGCTCCATGCTAGATCGTCAACGGGGGGCGGGGACCTATGCCTATCTCGACGGTCGATCACGGGGTCGCGGAGTTGTGCCGCGGTGAGCAATGGCAGGTCGACGACCCGGATGCGCTGGCTGAACTCGTCGCCATCGTGATGGTCGGCAGGGCGCAGCAGGTCGCGGCGATCCTGGCGGGTGCGGAGACGGGCCCAGTGGTCGCGAGTGCGGCCCTCAAGGCGCGCCTGAAGGCGGCGTTGATCCTCGATCCGGAGAAGGACACCTGGCACCGTGACGGCCTGCTCTTCGAGACGATCTGCTGGATCGTCGCGCGGAGCGGCGCTGCACAGGACGAGGTGCTTTCAGACCCGCACCGCCGGCCGACGAACCAGGGAGCCGACTCGGTGAAGGTCGTCTTCAATCCGGCTACCCGGGAGCTCGAGAGGGTCACGGTCTACGAGCAGAAGTGCACCGACAATCCCCGGGCCAAGTTCCGGGACGAGGTGCTGCCGGCCTTCTCGGACTGGATCACTGGCACGCGCGACGATGAGTTGCTGCAGATCGCGATCGGGCTGTTGGCGCGCTTCAACCTGACGGACGCCGAGAACAATCGCGCCTATTCGCGTCTCGCCCTTGCGCCCCGCCCCATAGCTTTCCGAGCGGCCTTGACGGTCAGCCCCTCCGTCTTCCCCGAGGCGGAGTCCAGGAAGCTCTTCAAGGGCTACAACGACTTGGCCGTGGCCTTCGAAGCGCGTTTCGGCGACACATTCCCGCTGGAGGACATGCGCGAGTGGTTCGAGGCGTTGGCAAACGTGGTGTGGGCCAAGATCGAGGCTTTCGATGTTTGACGCCGGGACTGCCGCGCTCATCCGTTCCGCTCCCGCGGTCGAGGGGGTCGATCCCGAGGGCCTGCCGCAGGAGCTGACCCTTATCTATGCACAACTGGTCACGCTCAGACTGCAGGCGGCCGATCCCGACCCAGCCATCGAACGGGCGCCGGACCTCGACCGCCTGTTGCGCGTGGCCGCAGTCTACGAGGCGATCACCGACACGGCCACCGAGCCCGCGGATAGGCGAGCGGCGGCTTTCGTCGCCGCCACCGCCTACCAGATCGTCGGCCGCGTCGAGAGTCGTCGCGGTTTCACGGGCGGCAACATGCTCTCGGCGAACGCGATCCACCCCGCCCTGGCGGCTCCGCTCCTCTTCATGATCGCGGGGCAGTGTCCCGATGCGCGTGAGGCCGGCCTCCGCCTGCGCGGCCTGGCGGCCGAGGACCTGGTAGTTACGGCACTGCTGGAGTCGATCGCCGACCTGAGCGCCGAGCGGTTCGACGCGATCCTCGCGCGGGCTCAACGGCTGCGGCTGCTCAGGTCGAGCGTCGTCGTGCCTCTGGAGCTCCAGGCCACTCAGGCTCTCTATGGACTGTGCTGGTCGGGTCTGGTCCAGATGGCCGCCTTGGCGCTGGACCAAGCTGTGCCGGAGAGCGCGTTCCGCCGCGGGGCCACGGCCCAGGCCACGTTCCAGAACGTCGAGGCCCTCTCAGTCGCCGACCTAGCGGTCCCCGGTGACGGCGGCGCAATGGCCTCGGCCTTCACCGGTCCGCGCCACCTGGCGCGCCTGCTGCGCCGGGTGGCCGATAGTCTGCTGGGGTCAAGCTTGGCGACCCTGCCGGCCCCGGCCGACGCGAACGCCGAGGTTTGGAGGGCCTGGATCCGCAATCGAGCCAAGTCCAAGCCGACCATCTGGCCCAACCACAGAACCGCCATCGATGATGGGCTGCTCGATGCCGGGCGTTCCGCCGTCCTGGTTCTCCCCACCGGCGCAGGCAAGACCACCGTGTCGGAGCTCAAGATCGCCGCCACCCTGGCTGCGGGCCGGAAGGTGATCTTCCTCGTGCCGACCCTGGCCCTCGTCGACCAGCTCAAGGACGACCTCGCGAAAAGCTTCCCGGATGATCTAGGCGGCGTCGTTGTGTCGACAGACGGCGACCTGTCCGTCCTCGCTAGCGGCCCTGAGCTGGGCGACATCGAGGTGATGACCCCGGAGCGCCTGCTGGCGACGCTGAGCTTCGCCGACGCCGACGTCTCCGAGGTGGGGCTCATCATCATGGACGAGTGCCACATTCTCAGCCCTGTGGGCGGGGGGAGCCGCAGCCTCGACGCCATGCTCTGCCTGATGCACGCGGCCAAGCGGGCACCGAAGGCCGACTTCCTCCTCCTCTCGGCCATGCTGACCAATGGGGAGGAGCTCGCCGCATGGCTCACGACCCTGCTGCCGGGTGAGGCCCGCTACTACCACGAGCCGTGGAAGCCCAGCCGGCAGGCGCGCGGCGTGGTCGTCTACCCGAAGGCGCCGCTCGACGCGCTCTCGGGCTACGCGCGGTCGAAGAGACGGGGCCTGAAGCCCAAGCGACCGTCGCTGGATGTCCCAGCCCACGCACTGTTCGGGCTGCAGAACAACTGGGCCAGGGGCCAGGCGCGGGACACGGCGCTCCTGAGGCTCCTGCACGACCCCGTGAGGATCGCGCTGGGGAAGTCCGGCCCCACCGCAAACGCCAACAAGGTCTCCGCCGCTATAGCGGAGCGCACCGCGTCAGCCGGTCTGAAGACGATCATATTCGTGCAGCAGGCGGACTACGCCTGCACCACCGCTAGCGCCCTCGCCCCCAAGCTGCCGGCTGTGGGGAACCTGTCCGCGGATGAGTCGATCTATCAAGAGGAGATTGCCGTCGAGCTCGGCCCCAAGGGCCGGTCCCTGGTCGATCCGAAGGCGGGCGCGATCCCTCACAACGGCGACATGCTCGCACCGGAGCGACGGCTGGCCGAGTCGCTGTTCCAGAGGAACGACGGCGCCCGGGTCATCGTCGCGACCCCCACTCTGGCCCAGGGGATGAACCTGCCGGCCCAGGTGGCGATCCTCGCGGGCAACGTGCGCAACGAGAACAAGACGCGGCAGATGCTGAAGCAGCATGAGTTGCTGAACGCCGCTGGGCGCGCAGGGCGTGCAGGCCATCTGGCCAACGGCGTGGTGTTGCTGGTGCCGGAGCCGGTGGTGGCCTTCACCGCCGCCGCGGCTTCCGACGACGCCTTCACAGCACTCAGTTCGGTCCTACCCGCCAACGACCAGTGCGTGCGGATCGATGATCCGATGAACGCTGTGCTCGACCGCATCCAGATCGGCGGGCCGGTCTCCGCAGAGGACCGCTATTTCCTGAGCCGCTTGAAGGCCGGCGAGGCCGACGACGCCGCAGTCGATGCCGCCATCGGGATGATGCGCAGGTCCCTCGGAGCCTACAGAGCGAAGCTTCAGGGACAGGATTTTGAGGCGAAGCTCGTGGCGCTGCGCACAGCGCTCGTCGCAGACGCCGAGGACCTCGGCCCCGGCGTTGCGCGCGTCGCCGCCTTCACGGGCTTGAACGCGACAGCTCTACATTCGCTCAGCGTGATCCTCGATGCACAGATCGCGGCTTTGCCGTCCACCGTGCCGGACTGGTGCGATTGGGTCGTCGATCGTTTCGCGGCTGAACCCGCCGTACTGGATGCCCTGATGGGCCAGGACGTCGACACGGTGAAGGCGGTCTGTCGGGGCACGAAGTCTCCCCCAGCCCTGACCCCGGCTGAGTTCGACCGACTGAAGGCCGGCCTGCGGGCGTGGGTGACAGGCGAGCCCTTCGATCGGATCGAGGTCGCCCTGGGCGTGACTGCGGACGATGTCGACGCGTGCATGCGCAGTCGCGACCTGGTGCTCAAGCTGGCCAACAGACGGCTCTATCTGGTCGCGGCGGCCATAGCCGAACTCGTGAAGGAGAAGCTGGCGGCGCTTGAGGCCAAGGCCGTGAACCCAGCCGTGCTGGAAATTCTACCGATCGCCGTCCGCCGCGGCTGGGACACGCCGGAGAGGGCGGCGTTCTCGCACAGGCATCCGGCCATCCGAGGGCGTGTAGCCACCCACCGTGCCTTCGCTGCGCGGCTGGGCGCGATGGCACCAACACTCGGACGCACGTTCTCGGAGATTCCCAACTACGTCGACGCGCGGCTAGTGTTCGGGGTCATCGGGCCCTAGTCACGCCCGTCTCAACGGCCCCCAGAGGCGGTGGGCGTGAAGAAGCGGGGATATTTGTGAGTCCGCTTTCGGTACCGACGCCAATTTCCGCTACTGGCGCGATGCAGACATCGGCCCGATGGCAACGATGGGCACGCATCCCTTCACGCCTCATCGCACTCGCCTTGAGCCGGCGCGCGGCTGGCAATGGTGCGCCATTCACCTTCGCGTTCGGCTGACGGCCGGTGCGATCATCCCACGTCGTCAGGATATTCGTCTTCGTCTGCGCGACTTAGGAGGCGCTTGGTTCCCGGCAACTTTCTCAGTTCGCCGATGCGCCCGACCGGGTCCAGAGGTTCCCTGAACTCGGGCGGCATGAACGACCTCCAGCCATCGCGTTTCAGTTGGGCTAGCACGCCGTTGCGCCTTCGCCATTCGTGAATGTTGAAGCCTGGGGCGCGGCGCGTCTCTTCGTCGGGCAAGATACCATCGTGGATCCTGATCATCGCCTCGTCCAGCGCGATTGACCTCGCGAAGACCGTGAGGTCGGCGCCTTCTTCCCGGCACCATTTCTTTGTGAAATTGATCTCCCACTCGTGGTCGTCGCGCCCAATCTTCTGTCGATCCCATTTGGCTTTCTCTACCGCGTTGGCAGGACCATTGAAGATGATCGTACGGTTCACATGGTCGAGCACGACGTCGTCCGGATGGGGAACGATGTCAGGCCTGGGCAGGCCGTGGGCGTCGCAGTAGGCGAATTCCTCCTTCCACATCAACTTGTACTGAACGACGCTCTCGACGAGCGTCGTCCACTCCTTCTCAATCGATTCCTCGGCCAGTCGCGCCAGCTTGATCGCGTCAACCTGCGCACGCCTGTTGCCCTTCAGGCCGGTGATGTTGAGCGCGCGGACCAACGCCTGCAACGTGTCGAGGTCCTGGACCTTTGCCCCATCGCGGACCGGAACCAGGCGGCGCGCCTCGGCAAGGATCACCTCCGCCGTGAGAGGCGCAAGTCCCGGCGGCAAGTCCACCTTTCTCTTCTTCCGTGGGCGGCCCTTCACGTTCCCTGAGTGACCCGGTTTGAACTGGTTCGCTTTCGGCGGTTTGCGATAGCCAACCTCGCTCGTCGGTTTCTCCTCGTAGTCCTCGTCATCCATCAGTTGTCTCCGTAAGACGTTCGGCTTGTGCCGCTTCGAAGCTGGCGCCTGTCTCGGCGAGCTTCGCGGTCTTGCCCGTGACCGACTGGTATCGCCGCACAATTGTGTCGGCGTAGACTGGATCAAACTCCATCATGTGGCAGGTGCGCCCGCAGACCTCAGCGGCGATCAGGGTGGTGCCGGAGCCACCGAAGGCGTCGAGCACGATCTCGCCGCGGCGCGAGCAGTCGCGGATGGCGTCGGCCACGAGGGCGACAGGCTTGGCGGTGGGGTGGAGCGCGATGGCCTCGGCCCGGACCTTGCCGCCGCTGGTGACGCCAGCGTAGTCCCAGACGTTGGTGCGATAGCGATCGTTGCCCAGGCCAAAGGTGTTGGTGTGGGCGCCGGCGCCCCCCTTGAAGACGAAGACCAGCTCGTGCTTCGAGCGATAGAAGGCTCCCATCCCGGCGTTGGATTTGTTCCAGACGCAGAGGTTCTTGAGCTCCGTGAAGGCCGCCTTGCCGGCCGCCAGGACCTCGCCCATGTGGCGCCAGTCCATGCAGACGAAGGCAATCGCCCCATCGCGGGCGCAGCGGGCATGCTGGCCCAGCGTGTCGGTCAGGAATGTGATGAAGTCCGCTTCGGACATCTCGCCCGAGCCCATCGCGAACTCGCGGTGACTGATGCGGCCATGGCCCGCGGCATTGCCGTCGATCTCGACGTTGTAGGGCGGGTCGGTGAAAATCAGGTCGGCCCGGGCGCCGTTCATCAGGCGGTCGTAGTCGGCGCCGTCGCGCGCATCGCCGCACAGCAGGCGATGGCGCCCGAGGATCCAGAGATCACCCCTGCGGCTGATCGCAGGTCCGGAGTTCAGGGGGACACGGTCGGCTGCGTCGCGGCCGGAGGGGGAGCGGTCGCGGGCCGCGTCGAGCGTCAGGTCCACTTCCGCCAGACTGAAGCCTGTGAGGGTGACGTCAAAGTCCAGGTCGACCAGCGCCTGCATCTCGATTGCCAGGATGTCCTGGTCCCAGCCGGCGTTGAGGGCGAGCTTGTTGTCGGCCAGCACATAGGCGCGGCGCTCGGCCTCGCTGAGGTGCGACAGCTTGAGCGTCGGCACGCTCTCCAGGCCAAGCAGCTTGGCCGCCTCGACGCGGCCGTGGCCGGCGATGATCTCGTCATCATCGCTGATCAGCACTGGATTGGTGAAGCCGAACCGCTTGATGCTGTCGGCGATCTGGCGGACCT
>CAIVVM010000034.1 GCA_903909375.1 uncultured Alphaproteobacteria bacterium | reverse complement strand
CGCCGAGGTTCTCCAACCCGCCACAGCGTTCCGCGAACTGGTTCCCGGCATTCGCCGGGATGAGCGATGGGTGGGGGAACTGGCGGCGGGGTGACCCGACCCCTTCCGCCGCTCGTCCCGGCGAACGCCGGGATCCAGATGGAATATTGCAGAGGCGGGCTCGAGCCGCGCCGAGGTTCTCCAACCCGCCACAGCGTTCCGCGAACTGGTTCCCGGCATTCGCCGGGATGAGCGATGGGTGGGGGAACTGGCGGCGGGGTGACCCGACCCCTTCCGCCGCTCGTCCCGGCGAACGCTCAAGGGCTTTGAGGTTCCGCAGGAACGTCGGAGCCAGTCTCCTCCCCCGTCGGGGGAGGGGGACCAGACGAAGTCTGGTGGAGGGGGCTGATCGCCGCGCCGGTCGAGACAATCTACGCGCTGGTCGCGGCCTAAGGGAGCAGCCTACGTTGTCAGCGCGTTTCGCGGGCGGGTGATGGAGATGACAGGCCCACGCCTGTGCGACGGCAGCCCCCTCCACCCCGCTTCGCGCGGTCCCCCTCCCCCGACGGGTGAGGAGAATTGGTTGCAGGCGCCCAATGGATCGGAAACCGGTGGGCGGCGTTGGTGCTGACGGGAGACAGATATGGCCATCAAGTTTCGGAATATCGCCGTCATCGCCAGTGTGGTCTTCGCCATCGCCGTGCCGGCGCTGCAGATGGGGCTGGGCCTGGGGCTGGCGGCGAAGGATTTTGCGGGTCAGGGCGACAGTACGCTGCGCGCCGCGCCCTATGCGTTTTCGATCTGGAGCGTAATCTATCTGGGGCTGATCGCCTATGCGGTCTGGCAGGCGCTGCCGCGAAACCGGGGCGACCGGGCGCTGGCCAGCATCGGCTGGCCCTCGGTGATCGCCATCGCCGGCTGCGGGGTGTGGATCATCGTCTCGTCGGCCAACTGGCAGTGGGCCAGCGTGGGGATCATCGTAGGCTCCGCGGGAGCCCTGACCTGGGGCCTGATCCGCAAGGCGCCCCGGCGTCGCGACCGGGCTGAGAACCTGCTGGCCTGGTGGCCGCTCGCCCTGCTGGCCGGTTGGCTGACCATCGCCTCGGCGATCAACCTGCTGACGGTGCTGACCGCCCAGGGGCTGATCGCGGGCGAGAGCGCCAGGGTGGCGGGATATGGCGGGGTGATCGCCGTGCTGCTGATCGCAATGGGCGTGCTGCGCGCCACCTGTCCGGCAGTCTATGGCGTGCCCATCGCCTGGGGGCTGGTGGCGGTGTGGGTGGCCGAGCAGGCGCCCAAACCCCAGCTGGCCGCGCTGGCGCTGGTATCGGCGGTGCTCGTGGGCGGCTACGCGCTGTGGCGCGGACGCCAGACGACCGCGCAGCCCTGAGGGCCGCTGGGCGGGACCCTGCGGGTTCGGGATGGCTTTGGGCGGGATAGAGAGGCGGCGCGGCGGCCGCCCGGCCCCCATCAGGCCGAACTGCGCCATCGATCCGCCATCGAGTCCACGTCGAAGGCCGAGGCCGGCGGGTCCCGCAGGTCGCGCCAGCCCGCTATGCCGGAGGGCGCAAAGCCCAGTTCCAGCGCCAGGCGGGCGACGTGATCGTCCAGCGGCTCGTCCAGGAAGCTGTCCTTCAGGCAGGCGTCGGTGATGATCCCCTCGACCTCTTCGCGGTAGAAGGCGAAGGCCTCGACGTCGGGCTCGACCTCTCCGGTCTCCGCGCGCTCGTCCTCCGGGCGCTCAGCCTCGGTCCAGGCCAGACGCATCAGCGCCTCGCGCAGCTCACCGATCCGCCGCGCCACCGCCGCGCCGCCGGGTTTGGGACGCGGCGTCTCCGCCATGGCCTGGTCGGCCAGCGCCAGATCGCGCCGCAGCCGCGCCTTCAGCGCCAGCGTCTGGCGATACGACCGGGCCGCCCGCTGATAGCTGCGCGCCAGCCGGTTGGCCTCATCGGAATCCTCCGCCGCCTGCGCCCGACGCGCAAAATCCCGCGCCAGCGCCAGATCGTGCTGGGCGATTTCGGCAAGGCCGAGGGCCTCTTCCTCGGTGATGTTGAGGGCGTCGAGCATGTCGGGGGGAGTGGAACATGGAGGTACGTCAGTTTCGGACGTAGGAAGTGGGGTGTCTACAGGTGCTTGAGGCGCCGCCGCAGCATTGCGGTGGATCCGGAAAACATGGGCATGTTCGCCTTTGCCACTCGGTGTTTCATCAGCGGAATTATTTGGGCTGCTAAAGCCAGGGCCATGTTTGCCTCTTTACCTTGATTGCCCAATTCATCTAACTAACGCTCAGAGGGCAAGAACGTGCCGATTCAATTTTTTGTTGTACCGTCAAACAGCGGCAGCCTTGGCCCCGCAACGAACTGTGCCTTCCTTAGAGTTGATCATTGGAATGATTATTCCTTCGTCACGATGTTTCAGGCCATACTTTTCGATGAGAACGGTACGGAACATGCCCTCGGAAGCGTGAAAATAGGCTTCCAGGGTCAAGTTGAAACGATCTCCACGTATGAAAGAATGCAAGCAGATGGCTTTCAGAGTCTAGGTACCGAATTCTTCTCAGTCGGCACGGATATCGAATATTACCTAAAGCTATCTCGCGAAATTTCAGATGCCACCAGAATAAACTATCTTACGGCTATGCGCGACGTCACCCATGACGCACATGTATTGACGCTTGCAGTTGAAGAGCGCGTGTTTAAGACCTCGCACTTACGCAATTTAGGTATAAATACAATAAACAATCAGTTCAAGAGAGTGCTGAGTGGAGGCGTTCCGCTTACGGATTACAACTTTCGATTCACGCTTGACGCAGCCTCTCATATTGCCGGTTATCAACTCGACTTCTCAGTGATCGCTACGTCTATACCTGCAACTAATATTCATGCAATAATCGGTCGAAATGGAGTCGGGAAAACTACTCTTCTGAACTGTATGACGAAATCGATTACCGATGAATCGTATTCTGGCGGACGGTTCGAAGTCGAATCCTGGTTTGGACGAGAGCCAATAAGTACGGGGTACTTTTCCGGACTACTCTCTGTCTCATTTAGCGCATTCGATCCTTTTATTCCTCCTCGGGAACAGCGCGATCCAACATTAGGAACATGCTATTTTTACGTTGGCCTGAAGAAACACGCCGATGAAACCGACTCTCTATTGAAATCACAAACAGAATTGGTCGACGAACTCATTGAGAGTCTAGAATTTTGCCTGAGTGAACATGCACGAAAATTGCGGTGGCTGGATGCGATTCAGAACCTAGAATCTGATGACAATTTTGCAGAAATGGCCCTTTCACAACTCAGCGAGTTGAGAAAATCAGCTCTAGAAGCTCGCACACGAACACTATTGAAACAAATGAGCTCCGGTCATGCGATCGTACTTTTAACGATTACGAAGTTAGTGGCTCACGTCGATGAAAAGACCTTGGTTTTATTCGATGAGCCAGAGAGTCATTTGCATCCACCACTTCTTTCGGCACTAATTCGGAGCTTGAGTCATTTATTGTATCAACGCAACGCCGTGGCCATTATCGCTACTCACTCACCTGTCGTGCTTCAAGAAATTCCAAGATCATGTGTGTGGAAAGTTACACGAGCGGGAGCATCTTCGGGGAGCCAGCGACCAGAAATCGAGACGTTTGGGGAAAATGTAGGCGTCCTGACGCGCGAAATATTCGGACTTGAAGTCGCGAAGTCCGGCTTTAATGCTCTACTACAGACCGAGGCCTCCAGGGCTGCTGGCTACGAACAAGCTCTTTCAGTGTTCAAAGGTCAACTCGGTCTGGAAGGACGCGCCATATTGAGAGCTATAATGCATCGGAACGAGCGCTAGTAACTGTGAAAAAGTTACCCATTCCCACCATATCGTTCAAAACAGCATTGTCAGCAGCTTTCGATGGCATGGGAAGCGCGGCATATCGAGCAGAACATGAGACGGCATTTAAAACGCCTGAGAAAATAGAGTCGCACTATTCTGATCGCGCTACGATGTCAGAGCTTTACAATGAACCTCGAATTATTGGAGCCGCCGACCCTATCGTTCTTGGAGCTCTTAGCAAATCTCAACTGACGCGGCTCTACACACAGTATTTTGTACCGCAAAAGAAGCCAGCCCGTCCACTTTACGAAGAGATCAAGGTCACGGCCAACGGCAAATGTCCGCTATGCGGTGACGTCGGTCACGTCCGCACACTGGATCATTATCTCCCAAAATCGAATTTTCCGGTGTATTCAATACTTCCGATAAATTTGGTGCCGTGCTGTAGAGATTGTAATTCTGAAAAACTAGATGCGTTTGCCAATACGGTAGATCAACAGACTCTGCACCCATATTTTGATCACGACCGCTTCTTCAGCGAGAAGTGGATTAGTGCCCGAGTAATCAGAACCACGCCGCCTGTAGTTGATTATTTCGTCGACGCGCCGGCGCGTTGGCAGGCGAGCGACAGGTCTCGTGTTGAATCTCACTTCAGAGAATATCGCTTAGGTAATAGGTTTTCCGTCGAGGCGGCAGCGGACCTCCCAGAGACAATTCACACCCGACGAACGACGATGGCCAAGAGTAGCGATGAAGAATTCTCTGGATATCTAAGCGAGAAAAGTCAAACCGCGAACTTGCCCATCAATAACTGGAGGAGAGTAATGTTCACAGCGCTGGCCGCTGATGAATGGTTTTGCAATCAAACCTTCATTGGGGTTTGAAGTCAGGAAACTCAGGGAGCGGCAAGCTCGCTCCCTTGATGCTCCGGAGCGATGAAAAATGGCGAAACGCCAAGTTAGAATAGACCTTCCGGTTGGAAATCGCGGACGCGCGCAGTGTATGTTCGACACGGGCGGCGGATTTCACGAGGCCGCTATGCGGTGCGCGGAACCTGTAGGCCTATCGGAGGGGTATTCGGCACCCACTCCTCCGATGATTACGTGTTTTGCCCTGGCGGCCGAACTCTACTTAAAGGCTTTGCTTTTGGCGGGAGGTAGGGAACCGCCCAAGCAGCATCGCCTGAATGTCCTGCTCGCGATGCTTGCGCCGACTGTCCAAGCCGACATCATGCGCCATCTCCGGACCCTAACCGGCGAGAGCGACGCTGAGCTTGAGAAGGGAATCCAGCAACTCGGTGCCGCATTCGTTGAATGGCGCTACATCTTTGAGTCCGAAGGGCGCGACATCGCGGTGGGGCTGTTGGTCGAGCTTGCACGCAGCTTGTACGAGGTCATCAGAACTAGACAGCCAGGATGGGCTGTCGACGACTACTCAGACCGTCGCGTTCGAGAGGACAGCAACAACTACCCACTTCATGTCATCTGCGGTCGCGGCGGGGTCGTCAGCGTCATCCATCGGGCATCCATACCGAGCAGCAAGCCGCAATAGGCGAGTGAGTGGGGCTCGCCCTCTCCACCACCCGATCTTCAGGGGTTGGTCACCCTCTCTCCGCCCTGCGGGAGAGGTAAACCCTACCGCAGCGCCGCGTTGATCTTTGCCAGTGCCGCCGAGCCCGGGACCAGTTCGGCCTCGTTCAGTTCGTTCAGCGGGGTGTCGATGGTGTTCACCGCGTCGTGCAGGTCGCCCGCCGCCGGGTCGACGTAGAGGAGGCCGGTGACCACCTGTCCCCTCGCCTGCCGGGCCTGGAGGTAGCCGAGCGCCTGGGCGCGGTTGGAGGGGTTGTAGAGCTCGGCCAGCTTGTGGAGGCTGAGGATCGAGCCGTCGTGCTGTTGCACCTTCACCGTCTCGCCGGGCTTGTAGTCCACCTTGATCGGGTCGCGCGGCATGATCACGTCGAGGCGGTTCACGGCCTCGTTGTGCTCGCGCACATAGTCGAAGCTCTTGGTGGAGCCGGTGTGGTTGTTGAACTGCACGCAGGGGCTGACGCAGTCGATGAAGGCGGCGCCCTTGTGGGCCAGGCCCGCCTTGATCAGGGGGGTGAGCTGGTCCTTGTCGCCGGAGAAGGAGCGGGCGACGAAGGTGGCGCCCATCTGTAGCGCCAGGCTGACCATGTCGATGCCGGCGTCGTGGTGGACCACGCCCTTCTTGGAGCGCGAGCCGCGGTCGGCGGTGGCGGAGAACTGGCCCTTGGTGAGGCCGTACACGCCGTTGTTCTCGACGATGTAGAGCATGTTGACGCCGCGCCGGATGGCGTGGGCGAACTGGCCCAGGCCAATGGAGGCGCTATCGCCGTCGCCGGAGACGCCGAGGTAGATCAGGTCGCGGTTGGCGAGGTTTGCGCCGGTGAGCACCGAGGGCATGCGGCCGTGGACGGTGTTGAAGCCGTGGGAATTGCCCAGGAAGTAGTCCGGCGTCTTGGACGAGCAGCCGATGCCCGACAGCTTGGCCACGCGGTGGGGCGGCAGTTCCAGCTCGAAACAGGCCTGGATGATGGCGGCCGAGATGCTGTCATGCCCGCAGCCGGCGCAGAGGGTGGAGACCGAGCCCTCGTAGTCGCGCCGCGTGAAGCCCAGGCTGTTGGTGGGCAGCTTGGGGTGATGCAGCTGGGGTTTGAGGATGTAGGTCATTCCGCAGCCTCGCTCTGGCTCGCATCCGCCTGAACGGCGGTCATGCGCTTTGCGATTTCACGCGCGATGAAGCGCGCCGTGATGGGGGTGCCGTCGTAGTGCAGCAAGGAGGGCAGCTTGCCGGGATCGACGCCGCCCTCGGTGGTGATCAGAGTCTTGAGCTGGGCGTCGCGGTTCTGTTCCACCAGGAAAACGCGGTCGTGAGCGGCGATGAAGTCGAAGATCTCGTCGGCGAAGGGGAAGCCGCGGACGCGGAGGGCATCCAGCGGCAGGCCCTGGGCCTCCAGCATCTCCAGCGCCTCGTCCATGGCCGCCGAGGTGGAGCCGTAATAGATCACGCCGTCGCGGGTCTTGCCGGCGGCGTTGCGGATGACGGGCGCGGGGACGAGGGACTTGGCGGTCTCGAACTTGCGCAGCAGGCGCTCCATGTTGTCGACGTAGACGGAGCCCTCCTCCGAGTAACGCGCATAGGGGTTTCGCGAGGTGCCGCGGGTGAAGTAGCCGCCCTTGGTGGGGTGGACGCCGGGATAGGTGCGGTAGGGGATGCCGTCGCCGTCCACATCCTTGTAGCGGCCGAACTCCTGGGTGGCGGCCTCCAGATCATCGTGGCTCATGACCTTGCCGCGATCGAGCTTGCGGGTGTCGTCCCACTGGAAGGGCTTGGTCAGCCACTCGTTCATGCCGATGTCGAGGTCGAGCATGACGAAGATGGTGGTCTGCAGGCGGTCTGACAGGTCGAAGGCCAGCGCGCCCATCTCGAAGCACTCGCCGGGGTCGGCGGGCAGCAACAGCGGGTGTTTGGTGTCGCCGTGGCCGGAATAGGCGGCGGCCAGCAGGTCGGACTGCTGGGTGCGGGTGGGCATGCCGGTGGACGGGCCGCCGCGCTGGACGTCGAAGATCACCGCGGGGATCTCGGCGAAGTAGGACAGGCCGATGAACTCGGTCATCAGCGAGATGCCGGGGCCGGAGGTGGCGGTAAAGGCGCGGCAGCCGTTCCAGCCGGCGCCGATGACCATGCCGATGGAGGCGATCTCGTCCTCGCCCTGGATGATGGCGTAGCGGTTCTTGCCGGTTTCCGGGTCGACCCGTAGATCCTGGCAATATCCGGTGAAGGCCTCGGCGAGCGAGGTGGACGGCGTGATCGGATACCAGGCGCAGACCGTGGCCCCGCCGTAGACGGCGCCCAGGGCGGCCGCCTCATTGCCCTCAACGTAGATCCGGTCGCCGACGCCATCGGCCCTGCGCACCTGCAGCGGCAGGGCCTTGAGGTACGTCTCCACGTAGCTGTGGCCCATGGCCAGGGCCTCGACGTTGGCCTTGATCAGCCGGTCCTTGCCGGCGAAGTCCTCGGCCAGCAGCTCCTGGATCGCCTGGATGTCGATCCCCAGCAGGGCGGCGAGCGCGCCGACGTAGATGGTGTTCTTGAACAGCTGGCGCTCACGCGGCAGCTCATAGGCCTCGTTGCACATGGCCGTCAGCGGCACGCCGATGACGGTGATGTCGTCGCGGAAGCGGCTGGCGGGAATGGCCTTGGTGGAGTCGTAGAACAGATAGCCGCCGCTCTCGATCTCGGCGACGTCGCGGTCCCAGGTCTGGGGGTTCATGGCCACCATCAGGTCGACGCCGCCGCGACGGCCCAGATGGCCGGCCTCGGTGATCCGGACCTCGTACCAGGTGGGCAGGCCCTGGATGTTGGACGGGAAGATGTTGCGCGCCGCCACCGGCACGCCCATGCGCATGACCGAGCGGGCGAACAGGCCGTTGGCGCTGGCCGAGCCCGAGCCGTTGACGTTGGCGAACTTGACGACGAAGTCGTTGATGCGGAGTTGCTCAGGCATTGACGCCCTCCGCATGGGTCATCTCGAGGTAGAACTTCTGCATGTCCCAGGCGCCGGTGGGGCAGCGCTCGGCGCAGAGGCCGCAGTGCAGGCAGACGTCCTCGTCCTTGGCCATGATCCGGCCCGTCGGCAGCTTGCCGGAGAGGTAGAGATCCTGGGTCAGGTTGGTGGCCGGGGCCTTCAGGCGGGTGCGCAGGTCGGCCTCGTCGCCGTCCTCGGTGAAGGTGATGCAGTCCATCGGGCAGATGTCGACGCAGGCGTCGCACTCGATGCAGAGCTTGTCGGCGAACACGGTCTGGACATCGCAGTTGAGGCACCGCTGCGCCTCGCCCAGCGCCAGCTCGCGGTCAAAGCCGAGCTCCACCTCCAGCCGGATATCCTTCAGCGCCTCGTGCTTGTCGCGCATGGGCACGCGGTAGCGATGGTCGTTGGAGACGTCGTTGTCGTAGCTCCACTCGTGGATGCCCATCTTCTGGCTGACCAGGGTGGCCCCGGGCGGCGGGCGGACCGAGACGTCGTCGCCCTGGCAGAACTTGTGGATCGAGACCGCGGCGTCATGGCCGTGGGCCACGGCCCAGATGATGTTCTTGGGCCCGAACGCCGCATCGCCGCCGAAGAAGACGTTGGGCAGGGTGGACTGGAAGCTGGCCTGATCCACCTTCGGCATATGCCATTCGTCGAACTCGAGGCCGATGTCGGTCTCGATCCAGGGGAAGGCGTTCTCCTGGCCCACGGCCACCAGTACGTCGTCGCACTCATAGTGTTCGTCGGGTTGGCCGGAGGGCACCAGGGCCTTGCGCCCGCGCGCATCGACGCCCCACTCGACGACTTCAAACAATACGCCGGTGAGCTTGCCGTTTTCGTGGGTGAACGCCTTGGGGACGCGGAAGTTGAGGATCGGAATGTCCTCATGCATCGCGTCTTCTTTTTCCCAGGGCGAGGCCTTCATCTCCTCGAACCCGGAGCGGACGATGACCCGGACGTGCTCGCCGCCCATCCGGCGCGAGGACCGGCAACAGTCCATGGCGGTGTTGCCGCCGCCCAGCACGATCACGCGCTTGCCGATGGTCTCGATGTGGCCGAACGACACCGAGGCCAGCCAGTCGATGCCGATGTGGATGTTGGCGGCGGCCTCCTTGCGACCGGGCAGGTCCAGATCTCGGCCACGCGGGGCGCCGGAGCCGACGAACACGGCGTCGTAGCCCTCGCTCAGCAGTCCCTTCAGGCTGTCCACCCGCTGGCCCAGCCGCATGTCAATGCCGCCCAGGCCGGTGATGAAGCCGACTTCCTCGTCGATCACCTCTTCCGGCAGGCGGAAGCGGGGGATCTGGCTGCGGATCATGCCCGCTGAGCGGGTGTCACCGTCAAAGATCGTCAGGTCGTAGCCCAGGGGCGCCAGGTCGCGCGCCACGGTGAGCGAGGCAGGGCCGCAGCCCACCAGCGCCACGCGCTTGCCGTTCCGCGCCGCGGCCGGCGGCGGCATCCGGGCGGTGACGTCGCCCTTGTTGTCTGCGGCCACGCGCTTGAGGCGGCAGATGGCGACGGGCTCGTCCTCCACCCGCACACGGCGGCACGCCGGCTCGCAGGGGCGATCGCACGTCCGCCCCAGCACGCCGGGAAAGACGTTGGACTTCCAGTTGATCATATAGGCGTCGGCGTAGCGGCCGTCTGCGATCAGACGGATGTACTCCGGCACCGGGGTGTGGGCCGGACAGGCCCACTGGCAATCGACAACCTTGTGAAAGTAGTCGGTCTCATTCTGACGCCTGGTCTGCAAAACCCGTTTCCTTCCGGCAACGCTCTACTCCCGGAAACGGGGAGCCCCTGCCCTTGCAGACCAGGCTCCGCAGCCCCGACGCGGCGGTAACAATTCAGATTATGGCGGCGATACGCCCGAAGCCAACCGTTTCCTGATCAAGGTTCACCAATTTTCGCTCCGAGAGGCATGAACGTGCACACCAGACTGTGATCCGGCCAGGCCCGTGAACGCCACGAAGCCCATTGCCGCCCGCAACCGGTAAATGATACCTTAACGACAGGGGAAGCTTCGCGCATGCGCGATACGGGGGAGACCGACACATGGAACTGCCGATCGAGAACCTGAACGAGACCACGCCGCTGGCCTATGAATCACGCGTGAGCTCCAGCCTGCTGCCCCTCGACCCCAACGAAACCCTGGATCTGCACCGCGCGATCAACGAGCGCCGCGCCCAGGTGGAGAACGCGGAACTGCTGAAGCATCTGCGGTCGATGTAGCCACAGCCGGTGGCTTCAGGCGCGAGACGTGGCCTGTACGCTGGCTGGCTGGCTCTGATGTTGACCTGCCTGCCGTCGAGCAACATCGCCCAATCTGTATCTCCACCGCCGGCGCGTGAGCCTCCGCCTGGCGAGGGTGTGATCTGTGCCTGGGCGATCTACACGACCGTCGCAGAGGTGGGTGGCACGTGCTTTCCCGGAGAGAACCCGGCGCTCCAGGCCGAGCTTCGACGTTCAGTCTCCCGGATTGACGACTATGTCCTGCGAAACCGCAAGGGCGCCACGCCGGAACAACTCACCGAATTCAAACGCCAGCAAGGCCATGTGGGCGCGCCCGCCGCACGGCTTTGCGTCGCCGACGCCATTCAGCTGTATCGCAGCCTGGAGAAGGCCGGAGCGGCAAAACTATCCGCCGGCGTCGACGCCATGGTCGCCCGTGACGGGGAACCCACGTGGGGAACCTGCCTCTAGGTGAGGAACGCCCCCACGGGTCCTGCCCTCGGGGAGCAGGAGAACCCCCTACTCCGCATACCCCGCCGGCAGGTCGTCTTCCTTCATCAGCTCGTCCTTGGAGACCTTCTTGTCCTTGACCTTCGCCTGGGCGACGATCAGGTCGACGACCTTGTCCTCGAAGATCGGCGCGCGGAGTTGCGCCTGGGCGTTCTGGTTTTCGCGGAGGAGATTGAAGACTTCCTGGGCCTGCGGGCCGTACTTCATGGCCTCGCGACGGATCGCCTCGTTCAGTTCCTGCTCGGTCACCTGCACGTTGTTGGCGCGGCCGATCTCGGCCAGGATCAGGCCCAGGCGCACGCGGCGCTCGGCGATCTTGCGGTATTCCTTCTGGAGCTGATCGTCGGTCTTCTCTGCGTCTTCCGCGGGCAGGCCGCCCGATTCCTTGTCCTGCTGCACCTGATCCCAGATGGAGGCGAATTCGGCCTCGACCATCTTGGGCGGCAGCGGGAAGTCGTGCTTGGAGTCCAGCACGTCCAGCAGGGCGCGCTTCAGCTTGAAGCGTGAGGCGTCGGCGTACTGGCCTTCCAGGTTGCCCTTGATCAGCTCTTTCAGCTTCTCGAGGTTTTCGATGCCGAGGCGCTCGGCGAAGGCGTCATCGGCGGGGGAATCCACCGGCGCGCGCACTTCCTTGACCTTGGTTTCGAACTCGGCGGCTTTGCCGGCCAGTTCCTTCGACTGATAGTCCTCGGGGAAGGTCACCTTCACGATGATGTCCGCGTCGACCTTGGCGCCGACCAGTTGCGCCTCGAAGCCCGGGATGAACTGGTTGGAGCCCAGCACCAGCTCCACGTCGTTGGCCGTGCCGCCATCGAAGGCCACGCCGTCCACCCGACCCAGGAAGTCGATGACCAGCTGGTCGCCGTCCTTGGCCTTCACGGTCTTGCCGGTGCGCGGCTCATAGGTGCGGTTCTGCTTGGCCAGCTCGGCCACCGCCTCGTCGACTTCCTTTTCGGTCGGGACGTAAACCGGCTTGGTCAGCGACAGGGTCGCCGCGTCCACCGGCTGGAAGTCCGGCATGATGTCGATGGCCAGGTTGAAGGCGAGGTCGGCCTTGCCGTCCATCACCGCCTCGATGTCGCCGTCGGGCGTCAGGTCCGGCTCACCGGCGGGGCGCAGATTGTTGTCGGTCAGCACCTTCTGGGTGGTTTCGGTGAGCGTGGCCTGCACCACTTCGCTCATCAGCGCCTTGCCGTAGAGGCGGCGAACATGGGCCTGCGGCACCTTGCCGGGACGGAATCCCTTGATGTTGAGCGTCGGGGTGATTTCCTTGATCCGGGCGTCCAGACGTTCGCCCAGGTCCGCCATCGGGACGGTCACACCGTAGACCCGGCTAAGGCCTTCACCAGACTTTTCAACGATTTGCATCGACATTCTCGAATTCTCAGAGCCCGGCGCAAAACGGCGCCACACGACAAACGGTAAGGGCCGCCGAACAGGGTCCGGCGGCGCGCGGGCGCTCTTATGTCACGACCCGAAGGCGCGTCCAAGCCCCCTGCCCCTTGACCGCGCGTTGCTTCCTCTCCCCCGCGGCCTCGCGTTTGCGAGGACGACGAGAGGGAGAGGGTTGGGAGAGGGCCGGCTGGGCTATCGCTGGTGTGACGTCGAGGGCCCATGAGCGTCTCCGCCCTGCATCCTCGCCGTCCCATCGGCTGATCACATTTTCACGTGCCGGCCCTCTCCCAACCCTCTCCCTCTCGGCTTCGCCGGGGGAGAGGAGAAGGGAGGCAAGCCCCTACCCCTTGACGCGGTGCCTGTGGCCCTGCGATGGGCAACACCGCTGCGGCTGTGGCGGAATTGGTAGACGCACTGGTTTTAGGTACCAGCGGGAAACCGTGGGGGTTCGAGTCCCTCCAGCCGCACCATTGTTCGCGTGCAGGGCATGCTGTGACTGAGGTTTCATGCGCGCCTCTACCTCCCCCGCGAAGCGACGGGAGGTAATGCAGCCGGGTGACACGGCCTGCACCGGCGCGCTAAAGCCGCTCCATGCCCAGCGGGGTTCTCTTCGTTCACAACAATTTCCCGGGCCAGTTCCGGGATCTGGCGCGCACGCTCATGGCGCGCGGCGTGCCGTGTTGCGCTGTGGGTCAGGGCCACTCCGGCGGTCTCGAGGGCGTGCGGCTGGTGCGTTACAATCTGCCGCGCGGGACGGGCAAGGATGTCTATCCGCTCGCCGTGCGCGCCGAGGCCGACCTGATCCGGGGTCGGAGCGCGCTGGAGGCGGCCCGGCTGCTGGCCTCGGAAGGCTGGGACCCTGCCGTGATCGTGGGCCACCCGGGTTGGGGCGAGATGGTGTTCCTCAAGGAGGTCTTTCCGAACGCCCGGCAGGTGGCCTTCGCCGAGTTCTTCTACCACGCTCACGGTTATGACGTCGGGTTCGACACCGAGTTCATTCCGCTGGACGCCGAGGCGCCGTTCCGGACCAAGGCCAAGAACGCGATCATGTCGCTGACCTACAGCGAGGCGGACGCCATCGTGGCCCCTACCCGGTTTCAGGCTGACTCCTTGCCGCCAGCGTTCCGGCCGCGCGCCCGGGTGATCCATGAAGGCGTCGACGTGGAGGCCATCCGCCCCGGGCCGCCAGAGCCCTTCGAGCTGCCCGATGGGCGGCGGATCTTGCCGGGAACACCGGTCATCACCCACGTCAACAACGCCATGGAGCCCCTGCGCGGCCTGCACATCGTCGCCCGCGCCCTGCCCCGGCTGCTGGCGGAGGTCCCGGAGGCTCAGGTTCTACTGATCGGAAATCCCGGCCGTCGCGCCTATGGCGGCAATCCGCCGGAGGGGAAAACCTGGAGGGACGTCTGTTTCGAGGGCGTGGACTACGACCCCGCAAGGGTCCATTTCCTCGGCGCCCTGCCGCACGCGCGTATGCTTCATGCCCTGCGCCTCGGTACCGCCCATGTCTACTACAGCTACCCCTTCGTCCTCTCCTGGTCGCTGGTCGAGGCGATGTCGGCGGGCTGTTACGTGATCGGCTCGGACACAGCGCCGTTGTACGACGCCATCACCGACGGCGTGGACGGGCGCCTGCTGCCGTTCTTTGATGTGGCGGCGCTCTCAGAAGCCTTGATCCACGCTTGCCGGAATCCGGCAGCTTCGATGGCGATGCGACTGGCCGCGCGGCGGACGGCCGTGGAGCGATTCAGCGCCGCGAGTGGACGAGCCGCCTGGCTGGCCCTGCTCGCTGAACAGGGCCTATCAATCCCCGCAGCCTAGCCGCACCGTACCGCGCTGATCAGTCCCGTCGCCGCGTCGAAGATGAAGTTGAGGCGGGTCTCGTCTGCGTCCGTCGCAACCGGACATGTCGCGCAGGTCACCCGGTGGTGTTCAGGCCGGATCGGCACCGGAACTTCTGTGCGCGGACGGCCCACCAGATGCTGCAGCTCTGCGGCCCCGCAGGTGTCCAGCGCCGCAGCCACCGTCGGCGGAGGCTTCGTCGCGATGGCGACCGGCGGCGTCGGTGCGGGTGTCGGCGGGGTCGAGCAGGCGCTCAGGGTCGCCATCAACGCCACAGCCGCAGGGCCTCTCATCCCTGCTTTTCCCAACCCCGCGCCCCCTGCCGCCAGTAGGTCGCCGGAAGGCCGCGCGCCTGAATGGACTTCCACTGCCCCCGCGCGATCTGGAGTTGCGCGTCGTCCGCGCCGTCGAACAGCACCACGCAGCGCTGGTATGCGGAAAGATCGCCGGGCTCGGCGCCATCCACCAGAAACAGCGCCTCGGCCGCATTGGGGCGTTCCTCTCCTGCGGTCAGCAGGATGGGCTGACGCGCCGGGTCCGGCTCTTCAACCGGAGCATGCGGCAGGAAGCTGTCGTCGCGATAGCTCCAGAGCCAGGCGTCGAAATGGTCGATCCGCGCAGGCGTTACGGTACGGACCACGGCTTTCCAGCCCTTCTGAAGGGTCTTTTCCAGAAGCTCGGGCAGCGCCTGATCCAGCCCGGTCTGCTCCAGGTGATAGAACCAGACCTCGCAAACGCCTGCGTCAGCCAAGGCGCGGCTCCAGTCGCCCGGCCAGGCCCTCAATCGCCGTGGTCACCGCCTCCACATGGGTCAGCATCGCCAGATGGTGCATCGGCAGGCGCACGAGGGGCCAGCCCTGCCGCGTCGCCAGACGGCCCTCCTCGTCGTAGGCGCCGCTCAATTGAAGATAGGCCGCAGGCCGGGAGATCTGGATGTCAGGCGCCGCCTCCTCAAAGTAGGCCAGCGGCAACGGCTCCAGTTCCGAGGTCAGCGCCTCGCGCACGGTCTCGTCCGGCAACAGGCGTTGCAGCGCGCCTGGCGGCCACCAGGCGTCCCAGGCCGGCAGCATCCCGAACTCGGCGCCGCCACGCAGGCTCTGGGCCAACGGGGGCGGGGCTGTGTCGAACCAGCTGCGCCCGGGGTGCGGCAGGATGGCGTCCACGAAAATGAAGCCCTGAACGGCGCCGGACGCCGCCTCCAGCGCCGGCGCCAGGGCCCCTGCCCCGCTGTGCAGCACCGCGATGGTCGGCGTGTCACCCAGCTCTGCGGCCATGCCCAGCGCCAGACTGCGATAGAAATCGCCGCCCAGATCGCCCAGTTTAGGCCAGGCCGGAACCGTGACCTCCCGGCCGCGCGCCCGCAGGCCCTGCGCCACGCCCCGCCAGCTCAGGTCGCCCAGCAAGGGGCTGTGCAAAAGGGCAAGGGGCGTGGGCACGGCGGTATCAGCCCTCGTACCGGTCCTGGACCAGTCGATTGAGCAGGCGCACGCCATAGCCGGTGGCGCCGTCAGGGCTGGTGGGGGCGGACGACGGCTTGCTCCAGGCCGTGGACGCGATGTCCAGGTGCGCCCAGGGCAGACCGTTCACGTAGCGCTGCAGGAACAGCGCCGCGGTGATCGAGCCACCCGGACGACCGCCGGTGTTCTTCATGTCGGCGATCATGGAATCGATCTGCTTGTTGTAGGCCTCCGGCAGCGGCATGCGCCACAGCCCCTCGTTCTCCGCCGCCGCCGCCGCCAACAGATTGGCGCTCAGCTCGTCATTGTTGGAGAAGCAGCCGGCGTAGTCATTGCCCAGCGCGATGATGATCGCTCCGGTCAGGGTCGCCAGATCCACCATGAACTTCGGCTTGAAGCGGTCCTGGCAGTACCAGAGCGCATCGGCCAACACGAGCCGGCCCTCCGCGTCGGTGTTGATCACCTCGATGGTCTGGCCCGACATGCTGGTCAGCACATCCCCCGGGCGATAGGCGTTGCCGTCTGGCATGTTCTCCACCAGCCCAAGGATGCCGATGGCGTTCACCTTGGCCTTGCGGCCGGCCAGGGTGTGCATGAGACCTGAAACGGCGCCGGCGCCGCCCATGTCCCATTTCATGTCTTCCATGTTTTCGGCGGGCTTGATCGAGATGCCGCCGGTGTCGAAGCACACGCCCTTGCCGACAAAGGCTACCGGTTGGGCGGACTTGTCGTCGGCGCCGTACCACTTGATGATCGCCAGACGGCTCTCGCGAATGCTGCCCTGCCCGACGGCCAGCAGGGACCCCATGCCCAGCTTCGTCATCTCGGGCTCGCCAAGGATCTCGACCTCCAGACCCAGGCTCTCAAGAGCCTTGACCCGCGCTGCGAACTCGGCCGGGAACAGCACGTTCGGCGGCTCGGACACCAGATCGCGGGTGAAGCTGATCCCGTCGGCCAGCGCCGACAGTGGTCCGAACGTCGCCAGGGCGGCGTCAGGCGTGCCGGTCGCGACCTCGGCCTTGACGATCGAGGGCTTCTTTTCGGCCTTTTCCTTCGTCCGGTACTTGTCGAACCGGTAGCCCGCCAGCCGAAGGCCCAGGGCAGCATGAGCGGCCAGCTCCGCATCGCCGGAAACCTCGACCCTAAGCACTGTGAGGCCCGAGAGCTTGACCTGATTGTAGCCCGTCGCTGCCGCGTGCTCCGCGCCAAGGGCGTTGAACCCGTCACGCTTGCCGGCGCCCACCAGCACCAGCCGCGCCGCCGCCTCGCCCTGAGGGGCCAGGATGTCGAGGGTCTGTCCCTTGGCGCCGGTGAACCGGCTGGCGGCGACCGCCTGAGCCAGCGGGCCGGCATAGGTGTCACCCTCAAAGACGATCCGGGCGACAGCCGCATTGGCCGCCAGGGCCGCATCGGACGCGACAAACTGAATGTCCATTCGTATTCTCTCTTCCAGCCTGCATGATGCGCCCACGTCTGGTTGTGCGGGGCCGCGACGCATGGTTTAGAACAGGTCCGCAGCCGGGGCGCGTCAAAATCTCGGAGCTAGCCGTTTTTCGTACGATGCGCCTGATTGATCGATACCTTCTTCGTCAGCTTCTTGGCCCCGTGGTCCTGGCCACGCTTGCGCTCACGGCTGTCGCCCTGCTGAGCCAGAGTCTGGCCGGGCTGGACCTTATCGTGAACCAGCGACAGAGCGCGCTGGTCTTCCTCAAGATCACGCTGCTCTACATGCCGCAGTTGATCAATCTGGTGCTGCCGATCGCGGTGTTTGTCGCGGCCCTAGTGGCGCTGAACCGATTGCACATCGAGCAAGAGATCGTCGTCTGCTTCTCGGGCGGGATGAGCCGCTGGCAGGTGATCTCGCCGGCCATGCGGCTGGCCTGCACGATCGCGTTCATGGCCCTGCTGATCAACATCTTCGTCCAGCCCGCCTCATTCCGGGCCCTGCGCGCCGAGCTCTTCAACGTGCGGACCGATCTAGCCGCCACGCTTGTCCGGGAAGGGGAATTCTCGCAACCCGCACCCGGCCTCACCGTCTACGCCCAGAGCGTCGACAGCGACGGGAACCTGGTGAACCTGTTCATCCATCAGGTGAAGCCCGATGGCTCGGACACCACCTACACGGCTGAAAAGGGTCGGATCGCACGCGCGCAGGGTCGCCCGGTCCTGATCCTGCAGAACGGGTCCAACCAGGAGCTATCCGGGCGCGGCGTGCTGAATTTCCTCAGCTTCGAGAGCTACACCTACGATCTCAGCCCCCTCTCGAATTCCGACGAGCTGATCCACTACAAGCCGTCGGATCGCTGGATGCACGAGCTGTTCTTCCCCGATCTGCAGCAGGACTGGGAACGCCGCAATCGCCTGGACTTGCTGGCGCAGGGCCATGCCCGGATCGCGACCCCGCTCTACAATATCGCCTTCATGGCGCTCGCCCTGTCAGCCATCATTGGCGGCGGCTTCTCGCGCATGGGGTACGGGCGACGCATAGCCGGGATCGCGTCCTTCGCCGCCCTGGTCCGGCTTGTTGGATTTCTGGCGCTGTCGGCCAGCGAGGACAACGCCTGGCTTAACATCCTTCAGTATGCGGTGCCGCTGGGCGCCACAGCCTTCGCCCTGGCCACGATCTTCCGCCAGAAGGTCGGCCGGCAGATCGCGATCAGCCGGACCCCGCCGGGTGATCTCGCCGCCAGGGCGCGCGCATGACGGGCTTCGGTCGGGTTGAACGTTATGTGATTGGCCAGATGTTGCTGGGGGTGATCGCGGCCCTGGCGGTCATCACGGCGGTCGTGGTGCTGATCCAGTTCGTCGAGCTCTCCAGCCAGGTCGGCACCCGCGTCGAGGTTAGCGCCGTCGGCATCTTCGAGCTGACCCTGCTGCGCGTGCCGTCGCTCGTACAGATTCTGCTGCCCTTCTGTTTCCTGGGCGGCGGCATGGTCGCCTTCGTCGGATTGAACCGGCGCAGCGAACTGGTGGCGATGCGGGCTGCGGGGGTTTCGGCCTGGCGGTTCATCCTTCCCAGCGCCGTCTGCGCCCTGTTGCTGGGCGTGCTCTGTGTTGGCGTGCTGAACCCCATGGCGGCGGATCTGAACGCCCGGTTCGAGGTCCGGCGCGAGCAGGTGATGGAAAACTATCTGGGCGACCAGCCACGCGACATCTGGCTGCGGCAAGGCGACGAGACCACTCAGATCGTCATCCATGCGCGCGACCGCGACAGCCGGCATGGCGCCGTGACGCTCCGGGGCGTGTCCTTCTTCATTTATGAGAAGAACGAACGCGGCATTCCCGAGTTTCGCCGCCGACTGGAGGCATCTGAAGCAACCCTGCTGCCGGGGTTCTGGCGGCTGAAGAATGTGCGCGAGGCGACCGCGGGCGCATCATCCATGCGTTCGGATACACTGACCCTGAAGTCCACCCTCGACGCCGAAGCCGCCATGGAGAGCCTGGCTTCGCCGGAAACCATCCCGTTCTGGCGACTTCCAACGGCGATCCGCCTGACGGAACAGGCCGGCTTCTCGGGCTCTGGCTACGAACTCCGGTTCCAGCAATTGCTGGCCACCCCCCTGCTGTTCGCCGCCATGACAGTGCTGGCGGCGGCGTTTTCGCTGCGCCTCACGCGGCTAGGCGGCCTCGCCGGGATTGCGGGGGTCGGCGTGGCGCTCGGCTTCGTCATGTTCTTCTTCAACCAGTTCGCCGGGGCGCTCGCCCGCGCAGACATCGTCCCCCTCTTTGCCGCCGCCTGGGCGCCGGCGGTGGTTGCCCTGCTCTTCGGCATCACCCTGCTTTGCTACACCGAAGACGGGTGACGCGAAGCAGGTCGCAAGCCGCGACCGTTTACGGGCCGCGATCACCGTGTTCCCGACCATGTTGCCTGAAAATGGATGGCTCCAGGTTCGCTGGCCCTCAACGATCCCTTTCCACATTCCCGTGATGCGCTCTATGCATCGCGGGTCTAAGACACGCGCGGTGCGCCAAGAATCGAGAGGCCTGATGAGTTCCCGTCGGAGTACGCCGCTATCGGCTGGCAAACGGGCCCTTCTGGCGGGCGTCGCGGTGGCGATCCTCTGTGCGGCCAACGCCCAGGCGCAGGCGCAGGAACGCGCGGGTGCGACCCTGAAGGCCGCCGACGCCACCAATGCCGACGGCTTGCAGAGCGACGAACTCTACATGGAGGCCGATGAGGTCATCCGTGACGACACCGAGGGCCGCACAACCGCCACCGGCAATATCGAGGTGCGTTACAACGGGCGCACCCTTCGCGCGGACCGGTTGATTTATGACGACAAGACAGGCGTCATCCGCGCCTTCGGCAATATCACGATCATCAATGCCGATGGCACGTCGGAGTTTGCGAACGAGGTCGTGCTGGACGAGAAGATGGCCGCCGGCGTTGCGCTGGGGTTCTCCATGCGGCTGCAGGATAACGTCAAGATCGCCGCCGCCAGCGCCGCCAAGCGAAGCGACGATTTTCAGGAACTCAACAGGGCGATCTACACGCCCTGCGAAGTCTGCGCAGTCGATGGGACGGCGAAGACGCCTACCTGGTCGATCGCCGCGGACCAGGTGGTCCGCGACAAGAAGCGCCGGATAGTCTATTATAAGAACGCTCGTTTCCGCCTGTTTGGCGTCTCGGTGGGCTATCTGCCGCTGTTCTGGCACGCGGATCCGGAGTCACCGAGAAACTCCGGATTTCTGGTGCCGAAAGCCTCGGCTTCCGACCGCCGGGGCCTCTCCTACGAACAGCCCTATTACTGGTCGATCTCGCCTTCTCTCGACCTGACGATCAGCCCCCAGATCAATACCAAGGTCGCGCCGTTTCTGAACGGCGAGATCCGCAAGCGCTTCTACTCCGGCGAGGTCGCTGTCCGGTTCGGATACACCAACGAACGCGACTTCGACGGCAAAGGCAAAGAGTTCGGCCGCAAGGGGGATCGTAGCTACATCCTCGGCCGCGGCGCCTTCCAGCTGAATGACAAATGGCGTTGGGGCTTCACGGCGGAGCGCACTTCCGACGATCTGATTTTCGACAAGTACGAGGTCAGCAAAGTCTATGAGAGCCGCGGCCCCTATGTCGCCGACGACCGCCGCCTGATCTCTCAGATCTATGCGATCCGTCAGGATAAGAGATCCTACTTCTCGGCGGCGGCGATCACCCTGCAGGGACTTCGGCCGGGTGAGTTCGACCCCGTATTTGGCTTTACGTCAGGAGAGAACGACCGCGTCTTCCCGATCATTGGCCCGCTGATTGAGGGTCACTACGAACCTGCCGGCAGCATCCTGGGCGGCAGGCTGCGCGTCCACACCAGCGCTGTTGTACTGGCGCGTGAGCAATCACAGACCAATCTGGCGGTGCGCCTGCCCGGTCTGGATAGCGCCCGGATCACCGGGGAGCTGGACTGGCGCCGCGCCTTCACCTCAGTGGCAGGCCTCAGGGTGGAGCCATTCCTCAGCGTTCGCTCCGACGCCTATCAGGTCCACGATGTTCTCACCGGCGTGGGCTCGGCGACTCGTAGCGAGAGCATGGGCCGTGCGCTGACCACGGGCGGCGCTGACATCACCTATCCGCTCTTCAAGCGCGCCAAGGACTCCACGCTGATCCTCGAGCCGCTGTTGCAGGTGGTGGCGTCCCCCGATTCCAAGCAGGTGGTCATCGGCCGAACCGCCAAGGGCGAACCGATCTATCTGAACGAGGACAGCGTCGCCTTCGAGTTCGACGAGACCACTCTCTTCCGCCCCAACAAGTTCCCGGGCTACGACCTCTATGAAGATGGGCTGCGGGTGAATGTCGCCGGTAGGGCGGGCGTCCTCTGGGATGATGGCCGCCGCGCCAACTTCGTGCTGGGGCGCAGCTTCCGCACCAAACAGAACACCGTCTTCTCGGATCGCTCGGGCCTTCGCAACAAGAGCTCCGACTGGATCGTCGCAGCCGACGCCCAGCCGCTTCCTGGCCTTTCGGTATTCAGCCGCGCCAGGCTCGGCAGCGACTCCCTCGACATCAAGCGCCTGGAAGCGGGGGCCAATGCGTCCTTGAAGTATGGCAACGGCTTTGTTCGCTATCTCACCGACGATTTCGACATCAACGGCGTCAAGCGGGAAAACCTGGACCTGGGCGGCGAGGTTTACGTCGGCAAGAACTACGGCGTCAGCTTGTACGGCAACCGGGATCTGAAGCGGGATGCCTGGGTGATCCGGGACGTCGGCGTGTTCTATCGCGACGATTGTCTGCGTGTTGACGTGATATATCGTCGCGAAGACACGATCATCGGCCGCCTGCAGCCCAGTGAGTCCGTATCGGTACGCCTAACGCTCGCCACATTGGGCGGCTCATTCAATGGTAGATAGACTAAGGACCGCAGTTCGGTCGCACGAAGGAAGACTCCCGTCCATGAAGCGTTATCTGTCGGGCTCTGCAGCGCTGGGTGCGCTGCTTGCCGGCCTCCTGACCGCCTCGTCCGTTGTCGCCCAGGCTCCCGAAGCGCCGGTCGGGACAGCGCCTGCCGAGTCGCCGGCAATGCCCGCGCGGCCATTGCCGCAGGGTATTTCGGAATCCGTCGCTGCTGTGGTCAACGATGACATCGTTTCGACCTACGACCTGGCTCAGCGCATGCGCCTGCTGATCGCCACCTCCGGTGTCCAGCCTACCGACGAAAATCTCCAGCAATTCCAGCGGGAAGCGCTGGTTTCCCTGGTCGACGAGCACCTCCAGTTCCAGGAGCTTCGCCGGGTCGAGAGGGAACAGAAGATCGATATCCTCGCCGACGAGACCGAGGTGACCGAAGAGATCGCCGGCATGGCGCAACAGAACAACATGAGCGGAGATCAGTTTCTGACCTTCCTGGCGCAGCGCGGGATCGGGCCGGAAACCCTGAGAGATCAGCTTCGCGCCCAGATCAGCTGGGCCCGCTGGATTCGGGGGCGTTATGGCTCCCGGCTCCGGGTTGGCGACGATCAGATCGCGGCCGCCCAGGCCCGTCTGTCCGCCGAGGCGGCCAAACCCCAGTACAACATCGGCGAGGTCCTGATCGACGCATCTCGGGTGGGCGGCATGCCCCAGGCCATGCAGGGCGCGCAACAGCTTGTCGCGCAGTTGCAGCAAGGCGCCCCCTTCCCCGCCGTGGCCCGACAATTCTCGGCGCTGCCGACCGCAGCGGCCGGGGGCGACGCCGGATGGGTCGGCGCCGGCGAAATGCCCACCGAGGTTGAAGCCGTGGTGGCTCAGATGCGGCCAGGTCAGCTTTCCCAGCCAATTCCGGTGAAAGACGGCGTGTATATCCTCTACCTGAAGGAAAAGCGGGCCGGTGGAACCGCGATGCTGGTCAATCTTAAGCAAGCGGCGGTGGGGCTCCCCCAGACAGCCACGCCGGCCGATGAAGCGGCCGCACGGGACAAGCTCGCGGCGCTGAAACCCGACATCAAGAGTTGCGCCACCCTTGAGGCCACAGCCGGCAAGGTTCAGGGCGTTATCGCCGGCGACCTGGGCGAGGCGGAGGTCGCAGATCTGGCCCCGCAGTTCCGGGAAGCGGCCGAGAAGTTAGCTATCGGGGAGATCTCCGAGCCGATCCGAACCCAGGCAGGGCTTCATCTCGTCGCCGTTTGCGGTCGCCGTGCGGCGTCCGCCGCACAAGTCGACAAGCAGCAGATTGAACAGCGGCTGTTTGGCCAGCAACTGAGCATGATCGCCCGCCGATACATGCGCGACCTGCGTAACTCCGCCACCATCGAGACGCGCTGAATCCGGAGGCCGGGGTGAACACCGCTCCTCTTGCCGTCACCCTCGGCGATCCGGCCGGTATCGGGCCGGAAATCATCGTCAAGGCCTGGCGGGCGCTGCGGGAGGGCGGGCCGAAGTTCGTTGTCGTGGGCGATGCGAAGTCTGTCGCGTCCGCGACGTCGGGCGAGCCCGGCACAGTCCGGACCATCTCGACACCGGATGAAGCCCTGGGCGCGTTCCCAACCTCGCTGCCGGTGCTAGATATCCCACTCCCTGCTGCGGCGGTGCTCGGCAAACCAGACCCGGGAGCAGCGGCGTCGGTGATCCGCTGGATCGAAACCGCCGTCGACTTCGCGCTGACCGGCAAGGTTCGCGCCGTCGTGACCGCGCCCATCGCCAAGGCGCCGCTCTATGAAGCGGGATTTAAATTCCCCGGCCACACCGAATTCCTGGGCGATCTGACGGCCTCGACGGCCTTTGACGGGGTCCGCGGCCCGATCATGATGCTGACGGCTGCCGACCTCCGCGTGACCCTGGTCACCGTCCACACGCCGATCGCCCGGGTTGCCGGGCAACTGAGCGTTGATGGCATCGTGAACGCTGCCCAGGTGACCGCGCAGGCGCTCCAGCGTGACTTCGGGATAGCCGCGCCCCGCCTGGCCGTTGCGGGCCTGAACCCTCACGCAGGGGAGAATGGCGGGATCGGTCGCGAGGAGATCGAGATCGTCGCGCCCGCCGTCGCCTTGTTGCGGAACCTGGGCATAGACGCTCGGGGCCCCTTCCCCTCCGACAGCCTCTTTCACGCCGAGGCGCGGGCCCGCTACGACGGCGTGATCTGCCTCTATCATGACCAGGCCCTGATCCCGGTGAAGATGCTGGATTTCTGGGGCGGGGTGAACATCACGCTCGGTCTGCCCATTGTGCGAACCTCACCCGATCACGGTACCGCTTTCGATATCGCTGGTCAGGGCATTGCCAGAGCTGACAGCCTGATCGCCGCCTTGCGCGCCGCCGACGAGATTGCACTGCGGCGCGACGCATGACGCTCGAGTCGCTGCCGCCGCTTCGCGACGTCCTCGAAGCTCATGGCCTCTGGGCCAACAAGGCGTTCGGCCAGCACTTCCTGCTCGACCTCAACATCACCCGCAAGATTGCGCGTCTGGCGCAGGTCGGCCCCGGGGATCACGTCATCGAAGTCGGCCCCGGGCCTGGCGGTCTGACCCGCGCCCTTCTGGAAACCGGCGCCCAGGTGACAGCCATCGAGAAGGATCCTCGATTTCAGCCAATCCTCGATCAAATCATAGAGGTATCCAGTCATCTTCACGTGATACTTGCGGACGCGCTCAAGGTCGTCGAGACCGACCTGGTGGACAACCCGCACGTTCATATCGTGTCCAACCTGCCCTACAACGTCGGCACCCCCCTGCTGATCAAATGGCTCACCGGCCCCTGGACCCCGGACTCCCTGACCCTGATGTTCCAGCGCGAGGTCGCTGACCGGATCACCGAGGGGCCGGGCGAGGAGGCCTACGGTCGCCTGGCCGTGATCGTTCAGGCCACCTGCCGGGCGCGTCGGGTCATGGACGTCCCGGCCCGCGCCTTCAGCCCTCCGCCCCGGGTTGAATCCGCCGTCGTCCGCCTCGAGCCTTTGCCTGAACGCCCATCGCCCGCCCGGCTGGACGCGCTTCAGAAGATCACTGCCGCCGCCTTCGGCCAGCGTCGCAAGATGCTGCGCTCCAGTCTGAAGGTGCTGGGGGGCGACGCCCTGATCGAGGCGGCCGGGATCGATCCCCAGGTCCGGGCAGAAACCGTGTCCGTGGCGGGCTTCCTGGCTCTGGCCGATGCCTGGATCGCTGCGCGCTGATCCATCGTTGCCGAACGCCGCGCCACAGGCTCCAATAGACCGGACATCCAGGGGGAAATCAGATGCTGAGCCTGTTGGGCGTAACCGCCGTCGTGGTGGGTTTCGCCGTCCGTCTCAACCCGCTGCTGGTGGTGGTCGGAGCCGCCTTCATCACCGGACTGGCAGCGGGCCTCAGTCCGCTTGCGGTGCTGGACGCTTTCGGAAAGTCTTTCAACGACAGCCGGTTCATCAGCGTGGCCTTTCTGGTCCTGCCGATGATCGGGGTAGTCGAGCGGGCAGGCATCCAGGAACAGGCGCGATCACTCATGTCGGGGCTCCGGGGGATATCCGTCGGTCGGTTATTGATCGTGTATCTCGCTTTTCGTCAGATTACCTCGGCGCTCGGCCTGACCTCGATCGCCGGCCACACCCAGACCATCCGGCCGATCATCGCCCCGATGGCCGAGGGCGCGGTTGAAGCCCACTCTGGGTCCATAGACCGCGTTACCCAGCAGGACGTCCGCGCCGCCGCAGCGGCGACCGACAATATCGGGCTCTTCTTTGGCGAGGACATCTTCATCGCCATCGGGTCTATCCTGCTGATGGTGGGCTTCCTCGCCACGGCCGGTATCACAGTCGACCCGATCCATCTGTCGATCTGGGCGATCCCCACCGCCATTGCCGCCTTTCTGATCCATGCGGCCCGGTTGCTGATGTTTGACCGAATGATCCGGCGGAGGCTGAGCCGATGATCGGTCTGTCCGTTGTCTATGTCCTGGCCGGGATCGTGTTTGGCGCCTTCGCGGTGCTGAGCGCGCTGGATCGCCAAAATCCAAAACGCATCGGAAACGCCACCTTCTGGGGCCTGGTCGCCACAAGCTTTCTGGCCGGAGACCAGCTTGGAGACCGGGGTAACGGCGTCCTTGTCCTGGCGCTGGCCCTGATCGCGGGGTTCGGATGGCTGGGCAAAGGCCAACCGGCCACCACCTCGCCCATCGAGCGCAAGGCGCTGGCCGAAAGGTTCGGCGCGAGACTCTTTGTTCCAGCCTTGGCCCTGCCGCTGGTCGTCATCTTCGGTGTGTTGGTCCTGAAGCCACTGTCACTCGGCGGACACCCTCTGCTGGATCCCAAACAGGCGACGTTGATCTCCCTGGCGCTGGCCGCCATGGTGGCGACGACGGTCGGCCTGATGCTGCTTCGGCAACCCCTGATCAGCCCGCTGCAGGAAGGGCGCAGGCTGATGGACACGGTGGGCTGGGCCGCGCTCCTGCCGCAGATGCTGGCGGCCCTCGGCGCCGTGTTCGCCCTGGCCGGGGTGGGCGAAACCATCGGGCAACTGGTCACCGCCTGGATCCCCATGGACTCGCGCCTGACAGCCGTGGCGGTCTACTGCCTGGGCATGGCCGGGTTCACCATGATCATGGGCAACGCCTTCGCGGCTTTCCCGGTGATGACCGCCGGGGTGGCCCTGCCGATCCTGATCGGACGGTTCGACGGCGACCCGGCCATTGTCGCCTCCATAGGCATGCTGTCCGGCTTTTGCGGGACCCTCATGACCCCGCTGGCGGCCAACTTCAATCTCGTACCGGCCGCCCTGCTGGAGTTGCCTAACCGCTACGCCGTCATCCACGCCCAGATTCCGACCGCGCTCTCGCTTCTCATCGTCAACACAGGCCTGATGTATGTCCTCGCCTTCCGCTGAACGCCTGACACCCGACCTGGCTTCGTCGTTCGCCCGCATCGCGCTGAGCCATGTGGGGCGTGAATATCCCAACAAGCTGGACCACGTCCTGAGCGGACCAGAGGATCTGCGCGGCCCGCGCGAGCTGCACCCCATCTATTTCGGCAGCTTCGACTGGCACTCCTGCGTCCATGGCTACTGGATGCTGGCCAGCGTACTACGCCTGGAGCCGGACATCCCGGAGGCTGCAGCGATCCGGGCACTGTTCGATGACGCCTTCACGCCCGGAAAGGTGAAAGCGGAGGTCGACTATCTGAAGCTCCCCTCAGCGCGCGGATTTGAGCGGCCCTATGGCTGGGGATGGCTGCTCAAGCTCCAGGCGGAACTGCTGTCACACAACGCCCCCTGGGCCGCGACCCACCGGCCCCTGGCCGACGCGTTCGCGGATCGATTCCGCGAGTACCTGCCCAAGGCGACGTATCCGGTCAGGACGGGCGTCCATTCATCCACCGCCTTTGCGCTGGCCCTGGCGTCGGACTATGCCCGGGCGACCGGAGACGCCGCACTCCTGACCCTGTTCCGCGACAAGGCGCGGGCCTGGTACCTGGAGGATCGAGACGCCCAGGCGTGGGAACCCAATGGTGATGAGTTTCTCTCCTCCACCCTCATGACGGCCGAATGCCTGCGGCGACTGCTTCCCCCGGACGAATTCCAGACCTGGTTGGCAGACTACTTGCCGGGCATGGCCGATCAGCGGCCCGCCACCCTGTTCTCGCCGGCCACCGTGTCGGACCGCACCGATGGCAAGATCGTGCACCTCGATGGCCTGAACCTGTCGCGGGCCTGGTGCTGGCGCGAGATCGCTGCCGCCCTGCCCATCGGCGAGCCTCGCCGGGAGGTCGCGCATGCCGCCGCGAATCGTCACCTCTCGGCAAGCCTTCCCCATGTGTCCGGCGACTATATGGGCGAACACTGGCTGGCGTCGTTCGCCCTGCTGGCCCTTACCGCCGGGTAGGGTCCGGGCAGTGGGTTATTCGCGACTTCTGGGCTTGACCCGCGCTACGCCACCGGCTCGGGCGACTTCTCCAGCACGAAGTCATCAGGTTTGGGCGACAGCGTGGCCCGCCAGTAGTCGATCAGGCCATAGGGCCAGTTCTGACTGACCCGGCCGAATTCGTTCTTGTACCAGCTGGATACATTCGGCGAACCCCAGGCCCAGCCGGCGTTGGCTTCGTCGACCGCCTTGTTGAAGCTGTCGAAGACCGCCTGCTTCGGCTCCATCGCGCGGGCGCCCGTGTCGGCCAGTAGCTTCAGGGCGCCGACGATGTAGCGAACGGCGCACTCCGAAAAGAAGATGATCGAGCCATTGACCACGATGTTGGTGTTGGGGCCGTAGATCGTGAAGAGGTTGGGGAAGCCCGGATTGGTCATTCCGAGGTAGGCGCGCGCGTCACCGCCCCAGGTCTCGTGCAGATCGCGGCCGCCCCGGCCCTTGATCTTCAGGAACGACAGGAAATTCGAGGCCTGGAAGCCCGTGCCGTAGATCAGCACATCGACCTCATGCTCCACGCCGTCGGCCGTGACCACGCCCTTTGGCGTAATGCGGAGCACCTTGTCCGTGACCAGATCCACGTTGTCGCGCTTGAGCGCGGCCAGCCAGACGCCATTGTCCAGCACCGAGCGCTTGCCGCCGATCGGGTAGTGCGGGATCACCTTGGCGGCCAGGTCCGGGCGATCCGCGACCTGGGCCATCAATGAGGCTGTGGCCATCTCGCGCATCATGGCGTTCGCGGCGCTCACCGCGTCCGGCGAGCCATTCCAGGCCGGATCGGACTTCACCATCGGCAGCATGCCCTCGGTGGTCATCCAGAACAGCCAGAAGCGATACCATTTGTCGAAGAACGGCACGTGTTCCAGAGCCCACTTCATGCCGTCCGGAACGTCGTCGTGATAGTGGGGCACGGGCATCCCCCAGGGCGGCGTGCGCTGGAACACCGTCAGCTTCGCCACCTCGGGCGCGATCTCAGGTACGAACTGGTAGGCCGAGGCGCCCGTTCCGATCACGGCCACCCGCTTGCCCTTGAGGTCTACGTCGTGGCGCCATTCCGCCGAGTGGAAGGCTGGCCCTGCAAAGTCGCCAAAACCCTCGATGTCCGGGAAGCGGGGACGGTTCAACTGGCCCACGGCGGTGACGACGACATTGGCCTCGATGACCTCGGTCGCGCCGGTGGAGGTTGTCAGCAAAGCCCGCCAGACGGCCCGCGCCTCGTCCCAGGCAAGGGTGTCCACGCGCGTGCCGAAACGGATCGACTTCCGCAGATCATATTTCTCCGCGATCCCACGGAAGTATTTGAGCAATTCGGGCTGCGGCGAGAAATGCTGCGGCCAGGCGTGGTTCGGCTCGAAGGAGTAGCTGTACATGTGGTTCGAATTGTCCACCCGACAGCCCGGGTAGGTGTTCTCGAACCAGGTCCCGCCCACATCGGCGTTCTTCTCGACGATCTCGAACGGAACACCGGCCTGGGTGAGGCGGATGCCGGTCAGCAGCCCCGACATTCCGGCGCCGATCACCAGCACCTTCAGTTTCCGCGCAGCAGCCTGGAGCTTCGGCTGTTCAAACTGCGGGTCCTTGCTGCTCTTGCCGGCCAGGGCCAGCTCGTCGAGCAGGAAGTCGACATAGGTCTCGGGAATCTCGGCGCCCGCGACGAAGTTCATTTGTCGACGCAATAGATCCGTGTCCGGATTCGGCAGCGCCAGGGGCTTGCCCTCCAGGTGGGTCCGGATCGCCATGGCGGCCTGCTTGCGGATTTCCGCCTGGGTCTCGGCGGGTATCCCGGTGTCCGTTCGCATCGCCGGATTGTACGTGGGCTTCCAGGCCTCACGCAGCCACTGAGGATCACCCGTCATGTGCACCAGCGCCGTCATCAGCGCCGGCAGGTGGGCGTCCTTCAGAACCGTCTCCAGATCCGCCGGAATTTCGACCATGCTCATCCTGCCCATTGCTTTCGTTATTCGGTTCGATGGATCATGCCCCCGCCAGCACGCGAGCGAAAGGCGTTCCGTCACGGCATGGTCAGCGCGCCCTGGGCGCTTCGAATGCGCCGCATCAGTTCGTCGCTCATGACGAGGTCGGTCGCGGCCAGATTCTCACGCAGGTGCTCGATGCGGGTAGCCCCGAAGATCGCCGCGCTGACGCCTGAATTGGCCAGCACGTAGGTCAAGGCCGCCTGTGGCCCGGTCATGTCGGGCCGTTCATGCAGGAACCGGAAGTGGCGACCGTTCGCGAGGTCGCGACGATGGTGGGCCATGGCTCGTGCGAGATACCAGATGTCACGCGGCGCTCGAATCCGGCTCAACAGCGGCAGGGTGTTCGCCATGGCCAGCGGCATGCCGGCCAAAACCCCCTTTCCCGCCGCCACGGCGCGGCCGATCAAAGGCTCACGCCCCGGACGAAGTACATTGTAGTCAATCATCACAGTGTCGATGGCCGCGAGACCCAGGGCGTGCTCAATCACCGCCGGGTCGAAACTGTTGAGGCCCACGGCCCGCGTCAGGCCGCGCGCTTTCAAGGTCATCAGGGTCTCAGCCAGCGCTTCCAGTTCGGGAATTGAAGGCCCGTGCAATTGCAGCAGCCCCAACTGTTCCAGCCCCAGTTGCCGCAGACTTTGCTCGGCGCTGGCGACGACGGCGGCGGGTGACATATCGCGCGCTATCCGTCCGCCACCGGCGTGATATGTGCCGGCCTTGGTCGCGATCACCAGTTCCGCCGTATCGCGACCACTGAGCGCACGCCCCAGACGCGGCTCCGCCTCGCCAGCGGAATAGCTGGACCCCGTGTCAAAGAGGGTAACCCCCAGATCCAGCGCCTCATGGACGACCCGAATTGCTGTCGCTTCGTCGAATGTCGACCTGCCCCACCAGCTGGCGCAGCCTAGCCCCAGTTCGGAGACCCGCAGATCCGTCTGACCCAGTTTTCGCGCACGCATGCCGTTCAGCGCATTCGTGCGAATTCGGCCGCGACAGTGGCAGCCACCACCTTCCAGGCCGGGGTTGTCGGGATGACAACGTCGAAGTGGCTGGCGCCCGGGATCGCGACGGCCTGGCCGACATCGCCGGCCGCGACAAACCGCGTCACATAGGCCCGACCGGTCGGCGGCGGCATCACATGATCCAGGTCGCCCGAGATCATGGTCACGCGTGCACCGCTGGGCAGCAGCGCTGCCGGTGAGGTGTCGGCATATGCTGCCTCGCGATCCGCCAGGCCGATCATCCGCGGAATGGGCTCCGGCCCGCAGGCCCCTGCGAATATGCCGCCCTGCCCTTCAAGGTCGCCGATTCCGCCCAGACTGACGACCGACCGAATCCGCAGCGGGTCGCTTCGCCAGAGTGGGCTGGTGGTGGGAATTCGATGGCGCGCCGCCGCCCATAGCGCCAGGTGGCCGCCCGCCGAGTGACCCAGCGCCAACACCCGATGCGTGTCCAATCCGAACCGGGCCGCGTCCTGACGAATACGATCCACCGCGGCGGCGACATCGAGGAATGTCCCTGGATAGCCCGCGCCGGTCTCCCCGAGTTTACGGTACTCGACGTTCCATACCGCATACCCTCGACGCGCCAGATCACCGGCGATGCCGCTTGTCTGTGGCAACCCCTCATACCTGGCGAGGTAGCAGCCGCCATGGATAAGGATGACAACCGGATGCGGCCCTCGCCCGGTTGGCAGAAACAACTCCACCACCTGCGCGGGGTCCGTTCCGTAGGCAATACGGTGGTCGGCGACGACCCGGGGCTGGGCCATATAGTCGTCTACCGTTTTCGGCGCCGCCTGGGCCGTCATGGGTCCGAGCGCCCCGGCCAGAGCCAGGACAGCCAGACGTTGGATGTGAGCGATCAGGTGAGACACAGGATGCGCTTCTGGCACGAAAGGCGCCCAGGCTCCAGTTTCCGGAAGGAGCCGAACGGCGACCACATACAACATGAGGCCGAGCCGCTCTTGTCTGTGTTCGCGTGCGCGTGGTGGGCGGCGACGGGTTCGAACCGCCGACCCTCTCGGTGTAAACGAGATGCTCTGACCAGCTGAGCTAGCCGCCCTTGCGGCGTGTACTTAGCCGCCCCCCGGTCGACAGGCAATGCGTGGGAACTTGCTCAGCTGTTGAGCGTGTTCTTGAGAGAGTCCCCGACCCGAAACCGGCAGGTCTGCAACGCCGGTCGGCGCACCTTCTCGCCGGTTCTGGGGTTTCTGGCGATCCCGGCGGCCCGCTTGACAGGCACAAAGCTTCCAAAGCCCACCAACCGGACCTCGTCGCCCGCCTTCAGGGATGTCGAGACCGAGGCGATGAAGGCGTCCAGCGCTTCCTTGGCCTGAGCCTTGTTCAGGCCAGTTTTGTCGGCCATCGCCGATACGAGTTCGGCCTTGGTCATGCGAGTTTGCTCCCAGCCCAGCTTTTTTTCTGGCGTTAAGGGTCTTGGGCCCCCGCCCCCTACGCCTTTGTCGAGTTAAGGCCGGCAGAGCGCCGAGGTCAAACGCCGTATCCAGGGAAAAACATCCGTAGCGCGGACTTGTCACATAACTGGATTCAAAAGGGGCTCACCGCCCGTCCCCGCAAGGGCAGGCGGTGAGCGCTGGTCTTTCTCAGTGAGCCCGCAGACCCTCGGCAGTGTCGCCATCGTCAGCCACCGACGCCACCGGCAACACCTCGGTCCACTCGATGGCCACCGGCTGGCGCACCAGGGCCTTGGCCAGGACCTCGTCCATGGTGCTGACCGGAATGATCTCCAACGCCGACTTCACGTTGTCGGGGATGTCGGCGAGGTCTTTCTCGTTTTCCTGCGGGATCAGCACGGTCTTCACGCCGGAGCGCAGGGCCGCGAGCAGCTTCTCCTTCAGGCCGCCGATGGCCGTGACGCGGCCCCGCAGGGTGACTTCGCCGGTCATGGCGATGTCTGCCCGGATCGGAATTCCGGTCAGCACAGAGACGATGGCTGTGGCCATGGCCGCGCCGGCGGACGGGCCGTCCTTGGGGGTAGCGCCATCCGGCACGTGGATATGGACATCGGTCCGCTCGAAGGAAGGCGGCTCAAGGCCGAACTTCGTGGCCCGGCTGCGGACATAGCTGTTCGCCGCCGAGATCGACTCCTTCATCACGTCTTTCAGGTTGCCCGTGATGGACATCCGACCCTTGCCCGGCATCTTGACCGCCTCGATCGTGAGGATATCGCCGCCGAACTCGGTCCAGGCCAGGCCGGTGATGATACCCACCGCGTCCTCGGCGTCCGTCTCGCCATAGCGATACTTCTGCACGCCGGCATATTTGGCCAGCCGCGCGTCGTCGATGGTGATCGAGGTCAGGGTCTCGCGGCCCAGATCCCGCACGACCTTGCGCGCCAGATTGCCCAGCTCCCGTTCAAGGCTCCGTACGCCGGCTTCACGGGTGTAGTAGCGGATCAGGCCACGGATGGCCTCTTCCGGCACGACAAACTCCTCCGGCTTCAGGCCGTGGTCCTTGGTCAGCTTGGGCAGGATGTGCCGCTTGGCGATCTCGACCTTCTCGTCCTCGGTGTAGCCGGGGATGCGGATGATCTCCATGCGGTCCAGCAGGGGCTGGGGCATGTTGAGCGAGTTGGCCGTCGTGACGAACATCACCGGCGACAGATCATAGTCCACCTCGAGATAATGGTCCCCGAACGTGGAGTTCTGCGCCGGGTCCAGCACCTCCAGCAGCGCCGACGAGGGGTCACCACGATAGTCGGAGCCCATCTTGTCGATCTCATCCAGCAGGAAGAAGGCGTTGGTCGACTTGGCCTTCTTCATCGACTGGATGATCTTGCCGGGCATGGAACCGATGTATGTGCGGCGATGACCACGGATTTCAGCCTCATCGCGCACGCCGCCCAGCGACACCCGCACGAACTCACGCCCTGTCGCCTGGGCGATGGAGCGGCCGAGTGACGTTTTGCCGACGCCCGGAGGTCCGACCAGGCACAGGATCGGGCCTTTCAGTGATCCGGTGCGGCTCTGGACCGCCAGGTACTCGAGGATCCGCTCCTTGACCTTCTCAAGGCCATAGTGATCGTCGTTGAGGGTGTCCTCGGCCTTCTGCAGGTCGATGGGCTTCTGCTTGGCCTTGCCCCACGGGATCGACAGCAGCCAGTCCAGATAGTTCCGGACCACGGTCGATTCCGCCGACATCGGGCTCATGTTGCGCAGCTTCTTCAGCTCGCTCTCGGCCTTGGTCTTGGCTTCCTTGGACAGCTTGGTCTTCTTGATGCGCTTCTCGAGCTCCATCAGCTCGTCGCGCGTGTCGTCCGGCTCACCCAGCTCGCGCTGGATCGCCTTCATCTGCTCATTGAGATAATACTCGCGCTGGGTCTTCTCCATCTGCCGCTTCACGCGGTTGCGGATCTTCTTCTCGGTCTGCATGACCGAAATCTCACCCTCCATCAGGGCGTAGACCTTCTCCAGCCGCTTCACGACATTGAAGACTTCCAGCAGTTGTTGCTTCTCGGCGATCTTGACCGAGAGGTGCCCCGCGATGCGGTCGGCCAGTTCGCTGGGGTTGTCGATCTGCGGGATCGCGGCCAACGCCTCGGGCGGGACCTTCTTGTTCAGCTTCACATAGTTTTCGAACTGCTCGATGACCGCGCGGCTCAGCGCCTCAGCCTCGGGCGACCCGACACCGTCCTCCTGAACCATGGCGATCTCGGCTTCGTAGAACTCGCCGGACGACGTGAACCGGGTGACACCCGCGCGGGCCTTGCCCTCGACCAGCACCTTGACCGTACCGTCGGGCAGTTTCAGCAACTGCAGGATCGTGGCGACCACGCCCACGTCATAGATGGCGTTCGGCGAGGGATCGTCCTCGTCCTTGTCCTTCTGGGTCACCAGCAGGATCTGCTTGCCCTCCACGCGCATGGCTTCTTCCAGCGCGCGCACGGACTTCTCACGACCGACAAACAGCGGAACCGGCTGATGCGGGAACACAACGATGTCCCGCAACGGCAGGATCGGAAGAATTTTGACGTCAGACATTACGCTCTCGAACTCCTGGCCGACCCGCGGGATGCCGAGCCTGACCTCTGCGGGCCGTGGTCACTCAAACGATGCGCTTGAGTCGGACGACCCGTCCGCCCAAAGGGGCCGGCCCTTGTGCTTATTCATGTGGATGGTTTTGCCCGCCGTTCAAGCACCAAGAGGTCCGGCGCGACAAACCGCCTCGGAGCCCTACCCTCTCGGGTTCGGGCCCTTCCAGTTGAGCTCGATGTTCACGCCATTGAGATCGCGCACGAAAATCTGCCGGATCGACGAGCCGGGAACCGTGGTCTCGAAAAACTTCAGCCCGGTCGCCCGGACCCGCGTCAGCGCATCCTCGTAGTCCGAGATATCAAAGGCGAAGTGATCGAGCGCCGAGCCTTCGGAGGCGCTTGCGGGCCGATCCACCTGGACCAGGTGCACAACATCCTTCTCCCCGGCATAAAGCCAGGCGCCGGGAAACGGAAACGCCGGTCGCCAGCCCTCGGTCAGGCCCAGGACATCAATGAACATCGACTTGGTGGAGGCGAGATCGGCAGTTCGGATGTTGATGTGATCGAGGGCGCGGACCAGGGACATCGGGATCCCTAGGCCGCCCCGCCCTTGTCCCGGCGCTCGGCGTAGATCACCAGCGGTTGGGCGCGGCCCTCGATGACCTCTGCATTGACCACGACTTCCTCGACACCTTCGTAGGTGGGAAGCTCGTACATCGTCTCCAGCAGCACGCCCTCAAGGATCGAACGCAGGCCGCGCGCGCCGGTCTTGCGCAGGATCGCCTTGCGGGCGACGGCGTTGAGCGCGTCATCCGTGAAGGTCAAGCCCACATTCTCCATGTCGAACAGGCGCTGGTACTGCTTCACGAAGGCGTTCTTCGGCTCGGTGAGGATCTTCACCAGCGCCTTCTCGTCGAGATCGTCCAGCGTCGCGATGACCGGCAGACGGCCCACGAACTCCGGGATTAGACCGAAGCGCAGCAGGTCGTCCGGTTCCACCTGACGGAAGATCTGGCCGGTGCGGCGCTCATCCGGGTCCGAGACCTTGGCGCCGAAGCCCACCGAGGTGCCCTGACCCCGCGCCGAGATGATCTTTTCCAGGCCCGCAAACGCCCCGCCGCAGATGAACAGGATGTTGGTGGTGTCGACCTGAAGGAATTCCTGCTGCGGATGCTTGCGGCCGCCCTGCGGCGGTACGGAGGCGACGGTGCCCTCCATGATTTTCAGCAGGGCCTGCTGGACGCCCTCGCCCGACACGTCGCGGGTGATCGAGGGGTTGTCGGACTTGCGGCTGATCTTGTCGACTTCGTCGATGTAGACGATGCCGCGCTGTGCGCGCTCGACGTTGTAGTCGGCCGACTGCAGCAGCTTGAGGATGATGTTTTCAACGTCTTCACCCACATAGCCGGCCTCGGTCAGCGTGGTGGCGTCGGCAACGGTGAACGGCACGTCGATGATTCGGGCCAGTGTCTGGGCCAGCAGGGTCTTGCCGGTGCCGGTGGGGCCGATCAGCAGGATATTGGCCTTGCCCAGTTCGACGTCGTTGTTCTTCGTGGCGTGGTTGAGGCGCTTGTAGTGATTGTGCACCGCCACCGCGAGCACCTTCTTGGCGTGATCCTGCCCGATCACGTAATCGTCCAGGACCTCGCGGATTTCCTTGGGCGTCGGCACGCCGTCCTTGGATTTGACGAAGGAAATCTTATGTTCTTCACGGATGATATCCATGCACAATTCAACGCACTCATCACAGATGAACACGGTTGGGCCCGCAATCAACTTGCGAACCTCGTGCTGGCTCTTGCCGCAGAAAGAGCAGTAAAGCGTGCTCTTGGAGTCTCCGCTGGCGGCCTTGGTCATGGTCTCATCTCACTCTCTCGACGAAGTCGGCCTTACAAACCGGCAAACTCCGCGCCGGGGCGCCTGCGCCCGGACACTGCACAATACGCGCCGCAGGTTGTCCAAGTCTTGACATTCCCCGATCCGCGCCACGATCACAAGCCTTCGCGCGCCTGAGCGAGAAAGAGTGGTGATCCGCCCGAACCATGGGCATGTCACCTTTCCAAATGGGAAACGCGCCTGAATGGCACAAGACACAGAGCAGGTTGGCGATCCAATCGTTGCGTTCGACTTCGACGGTACGCTGACCACGCGAGATAGTTTCACGGCCTTTCTCAGGTGGCGAACTCCGCCAGCGCGCTGGGTCCTCGGGGGCTTGCGGCTGGTTCCGGCGGCCCTGGCCTATATCGGGCATCGGGATCGCGGGCGGATCAAGGAGGCTGCCGTGCGGGAGTACCTGCGTGGCGTCACGCGGGACCGTCTCGAAACCGATGCGCGGCGGTTTGCGGAATTGCACTCCCGCAGCCTGCTGCGCCCAGACGCTGTGATGGCCTGGAAGCGCTGGCGGGATGAGCGGGTGCGCCTGGTGATCGTCACGGCCTCACCGGATATTGTGGTGGCGCCGTTCGCGCGGGGGCTGGGCGCCGACGACCTGATCGGGACGCCGCTTGCCTTCGACGCCCAGGGCAAGGCGACCGGCGCCTTCGCCTCCCCGAACTGTCGCGGACCAGAAAAGGTCGTGCGTCTGACCCAGGCCTACGGTGCAGACCTGGAGCTCCGGGCCGCCTATGGCGACACAGACGGCGACACCGAGATGCTGGCCGCGGCGCAGGAGCCCTATTTCCGCGTTTTCACCGGCCGCCCGTGAAACACGCAACCGCCAGCGCGCTGGATCGGCTGGAGCCGCTGTTGGAACAGCTGCGCGCCCTTCCGGGCATGAAGGAGCGCTCACGTGGCGTGTTTTACCGCAAGAGCAAGGCGTTCCTGCACTTTCACGAAGACCCCAAGGGCCTGTTCGCCGATCTGCGCGACGCCGCCGGCAAGGACTTCGACCGCTTCGACGTCACCGCCGCAACGGGCGAAACGGCACTTGTCGCGGCCGCCCGGACCCGCCTGCTGGAGTGACGAAGCTACGCCTCGTCGTCCTCGCGGCTTTCCCAGACCTTGTCGACCAGACCCCAGTCGCGAGCTTCCTCGGCGGTCATGAAGTGATCGCGATCGAGGGTCTCTTCCACCACCTCAATGGGCTGGCCAGTGTGCTTGGCATAGATCTCGTTCAGCCGGCGCTTGGTCTTGATGATGTCCTCGGCGTGGCGGCGGATGTCCTGCGCCTTGCCTGAGTATCCGCCCGAGGGCTGGTGGACCATGATGCGCGAGTTCGGCAGCGCGATCCGGCTGCCCTTCTGGCCGGCCATCAGCAGGAACGAACCCATCGACGCGGCCATGCCCAGGCACAGGGTGATCACCGGGCTGCGGATGTATTGCATGGTGTCATAGATCGCGAGGCCCGACGTCACCACGCCACCCGGCGAGTTGATGTACATCTGGATCTCTTTCTTGGGGTTCTCGGCCTCAAGGTGCAGAAGCTGGGCGCAGATCAGGCTGGCCATGCCGTCCTCGACGGGGCCGGCCAGGAAAATGATCCGGTCCTTGAGCAGACGCGAAAAGATATCATAGGCGCGTTCGCCCCGGCTCGTCTGCTCGACGACCATCGGCACGAGGCCCAACGCGGTGGTGACGGGGTCACGCATAGGGAGGCAGTCCTTCTTGGAAATCAGAGCAGACGGCGAACGCCCGCACTCAACACCCGATATCGCGTGCGCCGCGGTCTGGCGCAAGGCAGTGCGACGTGCGAACCGTAGGAGACATAGATCAATATAGACCTACCGCGCGCTGTTTGCGGGATTTCCGGAGCCATTCAATGATGCGAACAGCAGTTATGACGGCGCTCATCCTTGCCGCCACTACGCCCGTCGTGGCGGCTCCAAAGCCCGTCAAGGCCGACAGCAGGATCCTGGCCGCCGCCGAGGCCGTGCGAGACGACCAGCTCAAGCTGCTTGAGACCGTCGTCAACATCGACAGCGGCACCGGCGATGTTGCGGGCGGTCGAAAGGTCGCGGCCCTTCTCGCGGAACGCCTGAGAGCCATGGGCGCCGCGATCGAGATGGTCCCGGCGGAGATCCCCGGGCTTCCTGACAATCTGGTGGCGACCTTCACGGGCAGCGGCAAGGGGCGAGTCCTGCTGATCGGGCACCTCGACACGGTCTTCGAGCCCGGCACGGTCTCGCGGTGGCCATTCCGGATTGACGGTGATCGCGCCTATGGCCCGGGCGTCTCCGACGAGAAAGGCGGCGTGGTTCAGGCCGTGTTTGCGCTCCAGATCCTGAAGGACGCCGGGTTCAGGGACTTCAAGACCATCACCTACCTTATCGAGACATCCGAGGAACGTGGGTCGCCAGGCACGCGCGCCCTGATCTCGCGGCTGCTCAAGGATGCAGACGTCGAACTCAACCTCGAGCCGGGTGACGCCCCGGACGTGATCACAGTCTGGCGCAAGGGCTCCAACACCTTCTACATCGACGTGAAGGGCCGCGCCGCCCATGCAGGGGTAGCGCCGCAGGATGGCCGCAACGCCGCCGACGAACTGATGCACCAGTTGCAGGCTGTGGCGCCCTTTCCGAAAACGGGCGACGGCATGACCGTCAATCTGACGCTGATGTCCGCCGGATCGCGGTACAACATCATTCCCGAAGACGCCTCGGCCGCCATCAACGTGCGTGTGCGTGAGAAGGCGCAGGCCGAACAGGTCGCCCAGGCGCTGGAGGCCGGCGCCCGCGCGCCTCTGATCCCCGACACAAAGGTGACGATCCGACGCGAAACTTCCTTCCCGCCCCTGCAGAACAACGCCTCAACGGACGCGCTGGCCGATCGTGCCGAGGCGATCTACGCGGGCCTCGGGCTCAAACTCGGTCGGGGCGGAAATGGCGGCGCATCGCAGTCTGCGCTGGCGGCGGATGCCGGCGTCCCGGCGCTGGATGGGCTGGGGCCTGTGGGCGGCGGATTTCATTCCGACAAGGAGTATCTCGATCTGAAGTCCCTTACGCCGCGCCTCTACCTGCTGACCCGGCTGATCATGGACTATGGAAAGTCTCCCCCGCCGCCGATGAACAGCGAAACAGGCAAGCCAAGCCGCTGAGATCGGCCCGGCGTCACGCCGCGATGCTGGAAATCCAGGACCGGATCACGCCCATCACCTGATCGCCCGAGGCATAGCCCCGGGTCACGACCCCGTAGACGCCCTGATCATTGGGTCCGCCGACCAGAGTAGGAAAGCCGGTCACCCCGGCTCTTTGGGATAGGGCGTAGTCGCCCCAGGTTTCCTGCTTGGCGTCCTCGGCCGCCCAGGCCGCGAGGAACGCCTCCGGGTCGAGGCCAAGATCACTGGCCAGTTCGCCCAGCACCTGCGGCGTCGTGATGTCACGGTTTTCCGCGTAGAAAGCCCTCTGGGCGGCGGCTAGGTAACGAATGGCGACGTCCTGGCCGTGGCGCCGGGCCACCACCACGGCGCGGGCGGCCGGGTCCGTGTCGTAGATGAAGCCGTCCCGATCCAGGATCGCCGGATCAAAGGGTACGCCAGCGGCCTCGGTCACGTGTGTCCAGTGACCAACGATCTCACGTCGGGCTTCCGGCTTCATGGGCGTTGTCGTGCCCGGCCTCAGCCCACCCATCACCACGCGAACCGGGAGCGCGTTGCCGTAGCCTCGCCGGATATCCTCGATCACGGGCGAGAACCCGTAGCACCACGAGCACATCGGATCGGAGAAGTAGATCAGGTGCGGTCCGTCCATGGCGACCTCCTTGCCGGCGGCGATCATTGCAGCGAACCGGCAAAGCGTCACGTCCGCTCTTCACCTTCGATCCGGCTTGGGTCAAATTCACGACATGGCGCATGACCACCACGACCATCACCACGACCACGACCACCACCATGGTCAGGACCCTCCCTCGGACATAGAGCTTCGGGTGAAGGCACTGGAATCGGTGCTCGTCGAAAAGGGCCTGGTGGATTCCGCCGCGCTCGACGCGATCGTCGACTACTATGAAAACCGGGTTGGGCCGCGTAACGGCGCCCGCGTCGTCGCCCGCGCCTGGACAGACCCCGACTACCGCGCCCGATTGATGAACGACGCCACTGCGGCCATCGCAGAACTGGATTTCAACGGGCGGCAAGGCGAGCACATGGTGGCGGTCGAGAACGGCCCCAGGGTCCACAATCTCGTCGTCTGCACGCTGTGTTCCTGTTATCCTTGGCCGGTGTTGGGGTTGCCGCCGGTCTGGTACAAGTCGGCCCCCTATAGATCACGCGCCGTCATCGATCCCCGTGGGGTGCTTGCGGAGTTCGGGACCGTGCTCCCCGACGACACAGAGATCCGCGTCTGGGATTCGACGGCCGAGGTCCGTTACCTGGTGATCCCGGAACGTCCGGCCGGAACCGGGAACCTCACCGAGGATGAACTCGCCGCGCTGGTCAGTCGCGACAGCATGATCGGGACCACGCTCATATGAACGGCGCGCATGACATGGGCGGAATGCATGGCCTGGGTCCGATAGCGCCGGAGACCGATGCGCCGGTGTTCCACCATTCCTGGGAAGCCCGGGTTCACGCCATGACCATGGCCTCCCCCACGCGGTCCAATATCGACGCGGGTCGCCACCAGCGCGAGCTGATCCCGGGGCCGGACTATCTGCGGATGAGTTACTACGAGAAGTGGCTCACGGGGCTCTGCGCCCTGCTGCTCAAGCATGGATTGGTGACGCCGGATGAACTGGCGCGCGGCCAGCCAGATCCCGGTCGCGCGAGAGCCACTCCCCTGCTTGCCGCCGCCGCAGTGCCAGGCGTACTCAGCCGGGCCGGGTCCTATGAGCGCGAAGCGACGACCCGGCCCGAATTTGTACCCGGTGACCGCGTACGGGCGGCGAACATCAATCCCACGGGTCATACGCGCCTGCCTCGCTATGTGAGGGGTCGCATTGGCGTCGTGGAGCGCTGTCACGGCGCGCATGTGTTTCCTGACAGCAACGCCCATGGCCAGGGTGAGGCGGCGCAGCCTCTCTATCTGGTCAGGTTCGAGGCGCGCGAACTCTGGGGTGCGGATGCCTCGGCCATCGACACCATCCGGCTGGATCTTTGGGAGAGCTACCTTGCACCCGCCTGAAATCCTCGACCTGCCCCGGTTGCCGCGGGACGCGGAAGGCCCCGTCTTCGCCGAACCCTGGCAGGCTCAGGCCTTCGCCCTGACCATAAAGCTGCATGAGGTCGGCGCGTTCACATGGACTGAATGGGCCCAGGCGCTTTCCAGCGAACTGGCGGAAGATCCCTCAGACGACGGTGCTCGCTACTACCAGCATTGGGTCGCGGCGCTTGAATCCCTCGTCGGCGATCATGGAATGGCGCGCGCCGATGAGCTCCATGCTCGCAAGCAGGGTTGGCTGGCCGCCTACCAGCGCACGCCACATGGCCAGCCGGTGACACTCTAGAGCCAGCAACCGCCGGCGCCGGTGTCAGCCGGTCCGGCGCATCTGCGACTTCATCTCGCGCTTCTGACGAGCCTCGACCTTGGCCTGCGCCTTGCGGGCTTTTCTTTCTTCGCGGCGGAGCTGGTTCATCAGCTCCTCGTCGTTCTCGATCGCAGCGCGGGCTTCAGCTTCCGCCTGTTCCTTGGCGAGGCGCGCAGCTTCCTTCTCGGCGGCCCGTTTTGCGCGGACTTCCTCAAGTTCGCGGGCCTTTCTGGCTTCACGGGTCTCCAGGACCTCAGCGACGACGGTGGGCTTGGGCTTGAACTTCTCGAGCAGGGCCTTGCGGGCCTCGGCCTGTGCGGCCAGTCGTTCGGAGAATCCCGGAAGGACTTTGTTTTCGCGCATCTATCTCTTGTTCGGTTGGGGTGTTCCGGCGCCGGAGATAACCCCCGGGCGCCGGTATGGTTGCGTTAGATCAGCCGACGATATCGGCCTCGGTGAAGAACTGTACCATTTCAAGTTTTGCGTTTTCGAGACTGTCCGAGCCGTGCACGGAGTTCTCGCCGACGCTTTCCGCATAAAGCTTGCGGATCGTGCCCTCGGCCGCCTGAGCGGGGTTGGTGGCGCCCATGACTTCCCGATAGCGGGCCACGGCGTTCTCGCCTTCGAGAACCTGCACCACGACCGGTGCGGACATCATGAATTCCACCAGTTCACCAAAGAACGGGCGTTCCTTGTGGACCTCATAGAACTTTTCGGCCTGGGCCCTGGACATCCGGATGCGGCGCTGGGCGACTATGCGCAGTCCGGCGTCCTCGATCACCGTGTTGACCTTGCCAGTCAGGTTGCGCCGCGTGGCGTCCGGCTTGATGATCGAGAAGGTGCGTTCGGTCATGGGCTCCGAGGGGGCTCTGGATTGGGGGAGTTCGCGGAAAGGCTTCCGCGCGGTGGCGGCGTCTATATCGCCAAGATCGGCTCTGAGGCAAGCCACCGCATGCTCATGACGTGGAGCGAAACGTCTGCTATTAGCCCCCGCCGAACGGAAACCCCATGCTCCAGATCAACGACCTTGTCCTCGACGCCTGGGGACGTCGCTTCTTCGACCAGGCGTCTGTCACCCTGCCCCGCGACGCCAAGGTTGGTCTCGTTGGCCGCAATGGCGTGGGCAAATCCACTCTGTTCAAGGTGATTCTGGGTCAGTTGACCGCGGGGTCCGGCGAGATCGGGATGCCCAAGGCCGCCCGGATCGGATCGGTAGACCAGGAACATCCGGCCACTCCCGTCACCCTGCTGGACACGGTACTGGAAGCTGACGTCGAACGCGCCGACCTGCTGGCCCGCCTTGAGACCGCGCCACCTGAAGACCTGGGCGACATTTACGACCGCCTGATCGACATTGACGCCGACCGGGCTCCGTCACGCGCTTCCGAAATCCTGGCGGGTCTGGGGTTCTCCCAGGCCGACCTTGCCCGGCCCATGTCTGAATTCTCCGGCGGCTGGCGGATGCGGGTAGCGCTGGCGGCCAGCCTTTTCGCGGCGCCGGACCTGCTGCTGCTGGACGAACCGACCAACTATCTTGATCTGGAAGGCGCGCTCTGGCTTGAGGCGCGGCTGAAGAAATATCCGCACACCGCAATTGTCATCAGCCACGACCGCGAACTGCTCAACAACTCGGTCGACCACATCCTGCATCTGAAGGACGGCAAGCTCGACCTCTATCCTGGCGGGTATGACAACTTCGAGCATCAGCTCTCGGAGAAAATGCGCCTGCAGGAAGCCTCCCGGGTCAAGATCGAGGCGCGCCGCGAGCATCTTCAATCCTTCGTGGACCGTTTCCGCGCCAAGGCATCCAAGGCCACCCAGGCCCAGTCGCGGCTGAAAATGATCGCCAAATTGCCGCCGGTTTCGGCGGTGATCGAGGAGCGGGTCGCGCCCTTCGTGCTGCCCTCGCCTGAACGCCCCCTGCCCCCGCCGCTTCTCCGCCTGGAGGGCGCCACAGTCGGTTATGGCGGCCCGCCGATCCTGCGTCGGCTCGACCTGCGTCTCGACATCGATGATCGGATCGGCCTTCTGGGCGTCAACGGCGCCGGAAAATCGACCTTCGCGAAACTGGTCGCAGGCGCCCTGACCGTCCAGTCCGGAAAACTGCATCGCAGTTCGCGGCTGCGGGTGGGTTGGTTCCACCAGCACCAGATCGAGGCCATGGACCCGACCGACACACCCCTGGAGATCATCCGACGGGCGTTGCCGGAGGAAAGTGAAGCCAAACGCCGGTCCCGCCTGGCGCAGTTCGGGCTCACCTACGACAAGGTGGAAACCACGGTCGCCAATCTATCAGGGGGTGAGCGCGCGCGCCTGCTTCTGAACCTGGTGGCCATGGAAGCTCCGCATCTCCTGATCCTGGACGAGCCAACCAACCATCTGGATATCGACAGTCGCCGCGCGTTGCTGGACGCCCTGAATGACTATGAGGGCGCGGTGATCCTGATCACTCACGACCGATCGCTCATGGAACTCGTAGCCGACCGTCTGTGGCTGGCCGCCGACGGCGGGATCGAACCCTTCGACGGCGACATGGCCGACTATGCGGCGTTTGTGCTGGATCGCGCCAGACAGGCGGGCCGTAGTCCGACCCAGGTCAAGGCAGAACCGGAGCCTGTCGCACCGGCGCCGGCGCCGCCCAAGGCAAAGGTTCCCACCGGATCTGCGCGTCGCCGTGCGGAAACCGCTGAAGCGGCCCTGGCAAAGGCCAACGAGCTCCTTGAAGCGATCGACCGCAGCCTGACAGACCCTGGAACCTTCGCCAGCGATCCGTCAAAGGCTGCGGAGCTGGGTCGGCGCAGGAATGTGGCGCAAGCCGCCCTGGAGGCTGCCGAACAAGAGTGGATCGCCGCTCAGGAAGCCTACGAAACTCTAAGGGGCTGATCCACCTCAGTTTATGTGCTTTGGGCTGATCGGGTCAGACCCCGGAAAGGTCTCTTCAAGCGCCTCATCCAGCAGGGCCTCCTGCCGGTCTTCGACCTCTGCTTCCCGCTTGGCAAGATGGTCGTGCACCTCGCCCTCCGGCGTTGGTATGATCGGGCGGGTCGGCGCCGAGACGGCCTCAACCGCGGCTTCGGCAGGCGATAGGCTTGGTTCGGCGGGCTTGTGGCCCATGGCGGGGTCCTCTCGTCTGATGAGACTTGAGAACCCGCTGACGTGGATTGGGTTGCCAGGAGCGTCGCGATCAGGACCGCGGACCTCGGTCCGATGCATCGCCGTCCAAAGTGGACAATCAAGGTAGCAAACAAAAAATCTCCACCCTAAGGTGCAACTGCGTGCATCCAACGCATCTGTTCATGCGTATTCACAAAGTCCGGGGATCTCCCAAGACACCCGGACAGATACGCGGTGACGGTCCTGTTCCCCGACAACCGTCACCGTCCGCCCCGGCCCCCGCATCCCGTCGCGGGGCCGGGGCGACCCTTGCGCGGGCGTTTCCATAGACAGCGCACCACGGTAGGGCTTGGCCAATGACCCGCCCCCTTGCCGTCTTTGCCTATGATTTCGACGGCACCCTTGCGCCCGGCAATATGCAGGAACACGCGTTCATCCCCGACGAATTGGGAATGGCGCACGCCGACTTCTGGCGCGAAACCCAGGCCCTGGCTGAACGTCAGCGCGGCGACGCCATCCTGGCCTACATGCACCTGATGCTGGAAAAGGCGCGAGAGCGCGGGCTTGAGCTCAGCCTGGAGAGCTGGCGAAACCGCGGTGCGCAGCTTCCGCTGTTCCCGGGCGTCGAAGCCTGGTTCGCCCGACAGAACGAGCGCGCAGAAGCGCTGGGCCTGGACCTGCGACACTTCATCATCTCCTCGGGGAATCGCGAGCTCATCGAGGGCTCGCCGATCGCCCGATGGTTCGAACGGATCTACGCGTCAGCCTTCATGTTCGACGAGGACCAGGACGCGATCGGCATCGCGCTTGCCATCAACTACACGGGCAAGACCCAGTTCCTGTTCCGGATCAACAAGTGGACCCTGGACGAGTGGGACTCCGACGCCATCAACCGGGTGCAGGCCGAACGGGATCGGCCAGTACCCTTCGAGCGCATCGCCTTCTTCGGCGACGGGCTCACCGACATCCCGGTCATGCGGGTGGTCACTGACCACGGCGGCCATGCCGTGGCGATCCATGACCCCACTCAGGAGGCGACCGCCGGGGCGGCGCACAAGCTGATCGTCGATGGCCGCGCCCGGCTCTCAGGATCTGGCGACTATCGGGAAGGCTCAACGCTGGACCAACTGGCGAAAGATATCCTGGAGAGCATGGCGCGGGGCGTGACGACGAAACTCTTCGACGCTCCGTCCTAACGCTCGTCAAACAACCGGCGTAGCACCGCAGGCGTCAGTCCGGGCAGATCCTCGGAGATCAGGCCAGGGCCATGCAGTTCTGCAGCCTCGGCGTGGATCCATGCCGCGGCGCAGGCGGCCTCGAAGCTTTCCATACCTTGAGACACAAGGCCACCAATGTAGCCGGCCAGGACGTCACCGGAGCCGGCAGTGGCCAGCCAGGGCGAGCCGTTGGTGTTGACCGCAACCCGTCCGTCCGGCGCAGCGATCACGGTGTCGGGGCCTTTCAGCAGGACCACGCATCCAGCCTTCCGCGCCGCCAATCGGGCTGCAGTGATCCGCTCCGGCGCCTTTTTCAGCGCGCCCGGAAACAGGCGCTCGAACTCCCCGGGATGGGGGGTGAGCACGTCGTCCCGATCCAGAATCGAGAAGAGCTCGCCGGTGTCGCCTCGGAATACTGTGATCGCGTCCGCATCGATCACCAGGGCCGCACCAGTCCGCGCCAGCGCCAGCACATTCAGAAGCGTGGTCTCGGTGATGCCCGCCGCCGGGCCAATGACGGCGGCGTCGACCTTGTTGGCGGCCATTTCCAGTTCTAGATCGCTGTCGAACCCCTTGAGCATCACCGCCTCAAGGTGCGCGGCATTGACCGCCAGGGCTTCAGGCGGCGCGAAGATGGTCACCAGGCCAGCGCCGATCCGCAGCCCGGCCCGCGCCGCCAGACGCGCGGCCCCGCTGTTCCAGGCATCGCCACTGACCACGATCAGACGACCCCGCGCATGTTTATGCGAGGCCGCGGTCGGCCAGGGGAACTGGGGCAGCCAAAGTTCCGGACCATTCCGGTTGGTCAGTGAAGCGATCGGCGCCAGGCCGATATCGGCCACCACGATCTCGCCGCACAGTTCACACCCTGGCTCAAGCACATGGGCGGCCTTGTGCGCGTGAAAAGTGACGGTAAGGGTCGCGCAGATCGCGATCCCCGCAGGCTGGCCGGTATCACCGGGCACGCCGCTGGGCACATCTATGGCGACGACCTCTGTCGTCGTCCCGGCCAGACCCTCGGCGATCGCCAGGGCAGCGCCGTCCAGCGGACGGGACAATCCGGCGCCGAACATGGCGTCGATGATCAGGCCGGTTGGCTCAAAGTCCACCGTCCCGCCGACCTCGCCGGTCCAGAGGTCCGCTGCAGCCTTCGCGTCGGCGGCAGAAGGGGGTGCGATGGCGCGCACCGTCACCGGCCATCCCCGCTCTTTCAACAGGCGCGCCACGACATATCCGTCGCCGCCATTGTTGCCGGGCCCGCAAAGCACCGTAACCGGCTGCGGTCGGAACCGATGCACGACAGCATCAGCCACCGCCGTACCGGCCCGCTCCATCAAGGTCAGGCCAGGGGTCCCGGCCATGATCGCCGCGCGATCCGCCGCCGCGAACTCGGCGACCGTCAGGATGGCGCTAGAGCTCAAAGGACACTCGTCGAAGCCTCGCCGCCCCTGGCGATGAGGGTCAGGGTTTCCCCATCGGTTTCCAGGATGGTGATCGAGGTATGATCCGGCCGGAATGCCAGCACCCGATCATCGCCCAGCAGCTTCGATACAGCGCCATTGATCGCCACATAGTGTGAGAACACCGCCGTGTTGCCGCGCGCCACCAGCGACGCGACGATGTCGGCACGCCAGGCGTCATAGTCCAGATCGCCCTCGATTCCGGCCCAGGTGCCCTGAAAGGCCTTCTGGAGCCACCCCGGGCGGGCCTCGGCGCTCAGCGCGCCGGGAGTCGGGATCTCACCGACACGGGGGTCAATCTCAAGCGAAACCCCAAGAGCCTGCGCGGTCGGGGCCGCCGTCTCCTGACAGCGACGAAGGGGAGAACTGACCACCTGCGTGGGCCGCTCATCCTCAGGACGGCTCAGCAACCAGTCACGGGCGGCATCGGCCTGGGCCTGACCGGTCGCATCCAGTCCAGGGTCGTCATCATGGCCGCCCCAGGTGGCAGACGGCTTGCCGTGTCGGATCAGATAGAGGCGCGGCATGGGTTCAATCCGGGGTGAAGAGGTTGAGGGTACCGTTCTGGGTGACTGTGCCGGGGCGGCCGACCTGCTCACCCTGCTCCAGATCCATCAGGGTGGCGGTGTCGCCGGGGGAATTGGCGACGAAACGGCGACCATTGGCGTCACGTCCCACGATGATCCCCATGAACGGTCCCTCCCGCTTGTGGATGACAGTGTAGGTCTCGATGGTGGCAGGGCCTTGCGGCATCTCAATGACATCGGGATGGGGCAGCGCATCAATTTCCCGCTGCAGGATCTTTGGATCCTGCCGCTCGAACGGTTTGTCGGGACGGGTTGTGGAGTAGATGCCCGTAGACTGCTTGGTCAGGTACCAGCCGTTGCCGGTGATCAGTCCGTAAGCGCCGGGCCTGGCCCGCAGCCTTTGCAGCATCACGGCGATGGAGTGCATGACGTAGTTGTTACCCGGCCCCCCGGCATAGGGCAGCCCGCCGGTGACGGTCAGGCCTCGCGGGTCGTCCAGCGAAACGCCCAGTTCCTCCGCGCCGATCTCTACCGCCACCGGGAAACAGGAATAAAGATCCATGAGGTCGATGCGATCCAGACCGACGCCGGCCATCTCGAAAGCCCGTTTGCCGGTCAGCCGCATGGCGGGACTGGAGTGAAAATCCTGACGATCCAGGGGGTACCAGAGGTCGGCGGCGTCGGCGCAGCCGTGCAGATAGACCCATTGGCTTTCGGGCACGCCCAGTTCACGCGCCTTGGCGACGCTGGCGATAAGGACTCCGGCAGATTGGTCCACCTCCATGATGGCGTTCAGCAGCTTAGGATAGGGAAAGCCGATCATCCGGTTTCGCTCGGAAACGGTCACCAGTTCCTCCGCCGTGCGCGCCACCGGGAACCAGGCTTCGGGATTTGCCGCCGCAACCTGCGTGAAGCCCTCGAAAAGGCGGCCCAGCCGCGCCTGATGGTCCGGCACGGATCGACCGTCGCGGGCGCGCAGCGCGTTTTCGAATAGCGGATAGATGTTGATCGGCCGGCTCAGGCCGTGCCGCGCCTCATAGGCGGAGTTTCCGGGGCGCGGATCGCCGACGCGTTCCGGCAGTTCAAGGTTTTCGTCTTCCTCGACCTTCCAGTCGTCAAACGACAGGCCCTTGCCCATCCGCTTCATGGCCGAGCCGAGAAACTCGCATCCTACCGTCAGGGCCAGGTCCGCCTCGCCCCGCGCGATCCGCTCGGCCAGCACATTGATCAGGTACTGCGGGGTATTCCCGCCCATTTCCGAGTAGGCGCTCCAGCGCGGCCGGGCGCCCAGCACCTTGGACAGACTGGCGGGCGGGTTGGTCGAGTGCGGGATCATCCCGCGTTTTGAACCGGGCGAGTCGATCGTGTAACCGGCCACTGCCAGCGTATCGATCGCCGCCAGCGCCCGGGCGCCCAAACCCGCATCAGCGGCCGCCCGTTCCGCCGCAATCTTCAGCAGGGCCGTCGGCGAAGGCGACGTGGCGGGATCGCCGCGATAGGTGAATTGGCCCGCTCCGATGAGGACTGGGGTGCGATCACTCATGCTGCAAGCGCCTCCAACGCTGGCTTGTCGCAGACTTTCAGGCCAAACGTGCCCTCAAGCCCCGATTCCTGAACTGCCTGTTTTTTGAACCTATGACGCCCAAAAATGCAGCGACACCGTAGTTTCGCAAGTCGCCGCGACGGCAGGCAACCAAAGCCTGCTTGTGATAGACGCTCGCCCTGTGCTGGGTCGCCGGCACCCGTTGGGTCCCATCCCGCCCGGAGTTTCAAGTCAGGCTCATGAAAAAGATCGAAGCCATCATCAAACCCTTCAAACTGGATGAGGTGAAGGAAGCGCTGCAGGAGCTCGGCGTCCAGGGACTCACGGTGATCGAGGCCAAGGGCTTCGGGCGTCAGAAGGGTCAGACGGAGCTCTATCGCGGCGCCGAGTACGTCGTGGACTTCCTGCCCAAGATCAAGATCGAGGTGGTAGTGGGCGACGACCAGCTTCAGGGCGTTCTCGACGCTATCGCAGGCGCCGCGCGCACCGGCCGCATTGGAGACGGCAAAATCTTCGTTTCGGAGGTGTTGGAGGTCATGCGCATCCGCACCGGCGAGACCGGATCCATCGCAATCTAATCCAGACAACCGAGACACGCAGAAGGGACTTAAAGCCATGGCCTCAGCCAAAGATATTCTGAACATGATCAAGGAGAAGGACGTCAAATATGTCGACGTCCGCTTCACCGATATCCGCGGCAAGATGCAGCATGTCACGTTCGACATCGACCTGGTGGATGACGATTTTCTGAACGACGGCACCATGTTCGACGGCTCGTCCATCGCCGGCTGGAAAGCCATCAACGAAAGCGACATGAAGCTGCGTCCGGACCTGGACTCGGCGATCATCGACCCCTTCTACCAGCAGACCACGCTCGCGCTGTTCTGCGACGTGGTGAACCCCGACACCGGGACCCCCTACGACCGCGACCCGCGCTCGATCGCCAAGTCCGCGCTGAACTTCGTCAAGGCCTCGGGCATCGGCGACACCGTGTTCTTCGGCCCCGAAGCCGAGTTCTTCATCTTCGACGACGTGAAGTGGAACACCGCCCCGCACAACACGAGCTATTCCTTCGATGCCAGCGAACTGCCCATCAACTCGGGCAAGTCGTACGATGAAGGCAACATGGGCCATCGCCCCGGCCCCAAGGGCGGCTACTTCCCCGTCAACCCCGTCGACTCCGCTCAGGACCTGCGCGGCGAGATGCTGGCCGTCATGGGCGAGCTGGGCATGAAGCCGGAAAAGCATCACCACGAGGTGGCGCCCGCCCAGCACGAGCTTGGCCTGAAGTTCGACACCATGATCGTCATGGCCGACCGCCTCCAGCTCTACAAGTACGTGATCCACAACGTGGCCCACGCTTACGGCAAGACGGCCACCTTCATGGCAAAGCCGATGTTCGGCGACAACGGCTCGGGCATGCACGTGCACCAGTCGATCTGGGGCGACGGCAAGCCGCTGTTCGCGGGCGACAAGTACGCCGGCCTCAGCCAGATGTGCCTCTGGTACATCGGCGGCATCATCAAGCACGCCAAGGCCATCAACGCCTTCTCGAACTCGACGACGAACTCGTACAAGCGCCTGGTGCCCGGCTACGAAGCCCCGGTGAAGCTGGCCTATTCGGCCCGCAATCGCTCGGCCTCGATCCGCATCCCGCACGTGGACAGCCCGAAGGGCAAGCGCCTGGAAGCCCGTTTCCCCGACCCGATGGGCAACCCCTACCTGACCTTCACCGCCCTGCTGATGGCCGGCATCGACGGCATCGTAAACCAGATCGATCCGGGCGCTCCGGCCGACAAGAACCTCTATGATCTCCCCCCGCGCGAGCAGAAGAAGATCCCGGAAGTCTGCGGTTCGCTGAAGGAAGCTCTGGAAAACCTGGACAAGGACCGCGGGTTCCTGAAGGCCGGCGGCGTGATGAGCGACGACTTCATCGACGCCTACATCGAGTTGAAGATGGAAGAGGTCATGCGCCTCGCCCTCCATCCGCACCCGGTCGAGTTTGACATGTACTACAAGTGCTGATCAGCGAAGGCTGATCGCGACCAGGGCCGCAGAGCAATCTGCGGCCCTTTTGCGTTGCGGGCGCTCCGGCGGCTGACTAGGTTCGACCTCCGCCAGACTTGGCCCCCGCCATTATCCGACCACCTCACGTACCAGCTTCAGGTTCCAGACTTGAGATCAGCGCTCCTCGCATTCGCGGCGACATTCGCCATCGCTACGCCTCTGATGGCCGAGCCATCGCCCGGACCCCAGCCCTATCCGATGCCGGCCGCCATCGCGGCGCCCCGCGACATGGCCTATCCCGGCACGATCCGGCTGGAGGTTGACGCCAGCGACACGGATCGCCGCATCTGGCGGGTCAGGCAGACCCTGCCCGTGAGCCGTCCTGGCAAACTGACGCTGCTTTACCCGGAGTGGCTACCGGGCAAGCACTACGACTTCGGCTCCATCGACAAGCTTGCCGGTCTGACGATCCGTGCCAATGGCAAGGTCGTCCCCTGGCAGCGTGATCCGATCAGTGTTTTCGCCTTCCAGATTGATGTGCCGCCGGGCGCGGAAGCGCTTGAGCTGGAGTTCCAGTTCCTGTCGCCGACGGCGCCGAACCAGGGCCGGGTGGTGGTGACGCCGGAGATGCTGAACCTGCAGTGGGGCATGGTGGTGCTCTATCCAGCGGGTTACTACACCCGGCGGATCATGGTGGAGCCCAGCGTCAAACTGCCGCCAGGCTGGGGCTATGGCGTGGCCCTCGATATCGCGTCTCGCGAGGGCGACATCGCGCGATTCAAGCCGGTTCCTCTCGAAACCCTTGTCGACTCCCCGATGTTCGCGGGGCGCTATTTCAAGCAGTACGATCTCGACCCAGGGGCCAGGTATCCGGTTCGGCTGAATGTGGTGGCCGATACGGCGGCCGAACTCGAGGCCGACGCCAAGGTCATCGACAAACACAAGGCGCTCGTTCACCAGGCCGACAAGCTGTTCGGCGTACGCAATTTCGACCGTTATGAATTCCTGGTCGCGATCACGGACCGGCTGGGCGACATCGGCCTTGAGCATCACCGATCCAGCGAGAACGGCGTCGGAACCGGCTATTTCACGGAGTTCGACAAGGCAGTGGGTGATCGCGGGTTGCTGCCGCACGAGTACACCCACTCCTGGAACGGGAAGTACCGGCGCCCGGCCGACCTCTGGACGCCCACCTACAACGTGCCCATGCGCGGCGCTTTGCTCTGGGTCTATGAGGGCCTGACGTCCTATTGGGGCGATGTCCTGGCCGCCCGCGCCGGCATGTCGTCACGACAGGAGACCCTGGACTCGATCGCCCTCACCGCAGCCCAGTATGAAAATCAGGTCGGGCGGCGCTGGCGGCCGCTTGAAGACACCACCTTTGACCCCATTCTCGCGCGGCGCTCGCCACAGCCCTGGCGCGGCTGGCAACGCGCGGAAGACTACTACCAGGAGGGCCTGCTCATCTGGCTGGACGCCGACACGCTCATCCGGGACAAGTCAGGCGGAAAGAAATCCCTGGATGACTTCGGTCGGCTGTTCTTCGCCGGCAAGGACGGACAGTTTGTCCCCAATCCCTATACCTTTGACGATGTCGTCGCGGCGCTGAACACCGTACAGCCTCATGATTGGGCCACCTTCCTGACCACACGGGTCGAGGACGTGGCTCCGAGAGCACCGCTGGACGGCCTGACACGTGGCGGCTGGAAACTGGTCTATGCCGAAACCCCCAGCGACTACGCCAGGACCATTGAGGGCGCATCAAGGTCTACGGGCCTGACCTATTCCCTGGGCCTCTCCCTGAGCCGGGACGCCGATGTGGTCGGTGTTCTCTGGGATGGGCCCGCTTTCAAGGCCGGCATCACTGTTTCGACCAGGGTACTGGCGGTGAACGGCATTGCCTACAGCGCTGACCGCATCAAGGCCGCCATCAACGAAGGCAAATCCGGCAAGCCCATCGAACTCCTGATCAAGAACGGCGATCATTTCCGCACCGTCTCGATCAATTACACCGGGGGCCTGCGTTACCCGAAGCTGGAGCGGATCGAGGGAACCCCGGACCTGCTGTCCAGGATCCATGAGGCGCGGAAATAGCGGGTCTGCATTGCCAACCTGCGTCTGGGGATTGATACCGGGCGAACCAGAATCGCCCCACCCTAGCGGGTTCAATGTCCAGTTCCCCTGCCCGTCCCCTACCCGACCTGTTTGACAACGCGCTCAACCCTGCGCCGGTGGCGCCTCTGACCGAGACCCACGAGCCGCGCCCTGATACGGCGCCGATCAAGGGCGGCGGTTACTCCGCCAAGGACATTGAAGTCCTTGAAGGCCTGGAGCCAGTCCGCAAGCGTCCGGGCATGTACATCGGGGGCACCGACGAGCGGGCCCTGCACCACCTGTTCGCCGAGGTGCTGGACAATTCCATGGACGAGGCCGTCGCCGGCCACGCCAAGCTGATCGAGGTCACCCTCGAGGCTGACGGCGCGCTCACCGTCAAGGACGACGGGCGCGGCATCCCGGTCGACCCGCACCCCAAGCATCCCGGCAAATCGGCGCTGGAAGTGATCATGACCGTCCTGCACTCGGGCGGAAAGTTCTCCGGCAAGGCCTATGAGACCTCCGGCGGTCTGCACGGCGTCGGCATTTCGGTGGTCAATGCGCTGTCCGAACGGGTCGAGGTCACGGTCTGGAAGGATGGCTTCGAATGGCGCCAGGCCTTCAGCCGCGGCAAGCCGGTGGGCGTGCTCGAGCAGATCGGCGTCAGTCGCAAGAAGGGCACCCAGATCCGCTTCACGCCGGACCCGGTTATCTTCGGTGACGCGGCCATGTTCCGTCCGGCGCGGCTTTACCGGATGGCGCGGTCCAAGGCCTATCTTTTCGGCGGTGTCGAAATCCGCTGGAAGTGCGCGCCCGAGCGCATTCAGGACCAAACGCCTGCCGAGGCCACCTTCCGCTTCCCCAACGGCCTGGCGGACTTTCTGGCCGAGCGGATCAAGGGGCTGGAGACCGTCACCCCGGAGCCCTTCGCCGGCCGCTGGGAACGCCCCGGCGAGACCGGCAAGGTGGAATGGGCCGTAGCCTGGACCCCCGCCGGCTTCGGCGAGGCCGACAGCTTCATGCAGTCCTACTGCAACACCGTGCCCACACCTGAGGGCGGCACCCACGAGAGCGGCTTCCGCGCGGCCCTTACCCGGGGCCTGAAACAATATGCCGAGCTTACCGGCGAGAAGCGCGGCCTGATTATCACCGCCGATGATGTGCTGGCCCAGGCCGGCGCCCTGGTCAGCGTCTTCGTGGCCAACCCCGAGTTCCAGGGCCAGACCAAGGAGCGCCTCTCCTCCTCCGACGCCCAGCGTCTGGTGGAAAAAGCTCTGGCCGACCCCTTCGACCACTGGCTGACCGCCCAGCCGAAATCGGCCAGCGCCCTGCTCGAATTCGTCATCGAGCGCGCCGAGGAGCGGCTGAAGCGCCGCAAGGACAAGGAAGTGGCCCGCGCCTCGGCCACCCGCAAGCTAAGGCTGCCTGGCAAGCTGGCCGACTGCTCCGGCGGCGCCATGGATGGCACCGAACTGTTCCTGGTCGAGGGCGACTCGGCCGGCGGCTCGGCCAAACAGGCCCGCAACCGCAAAACCCAGGCGATCCTGCCCCTGCGCGGCAAAATCCTCAATGTGGCCTCCGCCACCGCCGACAAGTTCGGCGGCAACAAGGAGCTCTCCGATCTGTTGCTGGCGCTGGGCGCACAACCCGGCTCGAAGTACCGCGACGAAGACCTGCGCTACGACCGCATCGTCATCATGACGGACGCCGACGTCGACGGCGCCCATATCGCCAGCCTGCTGATCACCTTCTTTTATCGCACCATGCCTGAGCTGATCCGGGGCGGCCGCCTCTACCTGGCCCTGCCGCCTCTCTACCGCATCAGCCACGGCGGCAAGGCCGTCTATGCCCGCGACCCCGAGCATCGCGACGAACTGCTGGCCACGGAATTCAAGAATAGGAAGCCCGAGATCAGCCGCTTCAAGGGCCTGGGCGAGATGATGCCGGCCCAACTCAAGGAAACCACCATGGACCCGGCCACCCGCACCCTGGCCCGGGTCACCCTGCCCCGCGCCGAGGAGTTGGTGGAAGACCTGGTCGAACGCCTGATGGGCCGCAAACCCGAGGCAAGGTTCCAGTTCATCCAGGAAAACGCCGAGTTTGCGGTGGGCGAGTTGGATATCTGAACACGGCCCACGCCCATCATCAGCGGGCTTGACCTGGCGCCCCAGCGCCAACGGTCATCTGGCAGCGCTCAAAGTGGTGTCGGGCCTAGACGGCGACCACACCCGCCGCAACCACCGGGGCGGTTAGAATGCTTTTTCTAAACCGTCGGCCTATTGCGACGTCATCGGCTTCCTCCCCGGGGCCGCACACGTTGCAAGGATACTGATCATGGCCAAGGCCAGGAAGACCAAAGAGACCGTCGAAGTCGCCGTCGACACCGACATCGCCCGCAAGATCTGGCTGGCCGGCGTCGGCGCCTATGGGCGCATGTACACCGAGACGCAGGGTGCGGTCGAAAAGCTCGCCACCGGCGCCAACGAAGCCTTCGACCAGCTGGTCGCCAAGGGTGAGGAAGTCGAGGACAAGGTCCGTGAAACCATCGCCAAGTCGCCCCGCGGCGACCGCGTTGTGTCGCTGGTCGGCAACGCCACCGATCAGGTCAAGGCCTTCCGCGCCGAACAGCGCGCCGCCCTGGAGGCCCGCATCGGCAAGGTCCGCAAGACCGTGTCGGAAACCCTCGCCCCGCTGAACATCGGCGCGCTGGGTCATGCCATGGAAAAGCTGACCGCCCAGGTCGAGCAACTGACCCGGGAAGTGGCCGCCCTGAAGGCCGAAAAGGCCACCGCGGCGGAGAAGCCCGCCAAGGCCAAGACGGTCGAGCCCGTCGAAGCCGCCTAAGTCTTTTGCCCGCCCCTGATGAGGGCGGCGGGCAGGAGCATGACCTGGGCCGCAGCGCGCGCAATCCGCTCGCGCGGCGGACCGGCGTCTCCCTCGAGCTCCAGTTCAATGGCGTGGAAGCCGATCCCGGTGGTCATCAGGCGCGAAACGCCATCGATGACCTCGGGCGAGGCGGAGATCACGCCGTCGCGGCTCAGGTCGGTCAGCGCCCTCGCCAGGGTCGTGCGTTCCCGGGTGGCCACATGTCGGAAGACGGCCGCCAGGTCCTGGCTGCGCATCACCAGGGCAGCAGCCTCGCGGTAGAGGAACCGCGCATCCCAGGCTTCTTCGATGAGGATGTGGACATAGGTCCAGAGGGTCTCGAAGCTGGCTCCATCGGTCTGCAGGGTGTCGGTCAGCGCGTCGAGCACCATGTCGACTTCGGCCCGGTATTCCGCAGCCAACGCGGCGACGATCTCGGCGCGGCCCTTGAAGTGATAGTAGAGATGTCCCGGGCTGATCCCGAGCGCGGTCGCGATATCGACGGCCGAGAGGGCCGCGACACCCTCTTTGTTGAAGAGTTCGAGCGCCTTTTCGAGAATGCGGGACTTCGTGCTCAGGGGCGACCATCCGATGGCGATGCGTCGCCCTCAATTGACAGCGAATAAGAAGCGCTAAGTATAGGCGCATAAGGCGAACGGACAAAACCGTTCACACCGACAAGATTGGAACAACGCAGGGCTAAGATGGCGAAACCGAAGATCGATCTCGGCGGCGGGGCTGCTGAAAATACCGTGGCCATGAATCCGATCATCGGGCTTGCGCGCGAAGACCTGATGGGCGCTGTGGGCGTTATGCTGCGCGAAACCGCTGGCCGGCCGGTCAAGACCCTCAAACACCTGAAAAACTTCAGCGGTGAAGTGGTCAAGATCGTCCAGAACAAGTCCGAACTGGCCCCTGACCCCAAGGACAAGCGATTTCTGGACCCCGCCTTCCGCAGCAACCCCTTCTATCGCGCCGGCATGCAGTACTATCTGGCGGTCCGTCAGGGGGTTGGCCACTGGATGGACGATCTGGATTTTGATGACGGTGAGCGCGCGCGCGCCAGCTTCGTCACCAACATGATCCTGGATTCAGTTTCGCCCACCAACAGCCTGATCGGAAATCCCTCGGCGCTGAAGAAGGCGTTCGAGACCGGCGGCGGCTCGCTGATCAAGGGCCTGAAGAACGCCTACGAGGACATCACCCAGAACGACGGCATCGTCAGCCAGGTGGACAAGCGCCCGTTCAAGATCGGCGAGAATATCGCCACAACGCGGGGCGCCGTGGTTCATCGCACCGAGATGATGGAGCTGATCCAGTACGCGCCGACCACCGAACAGGTGCACGGCGTGCCGCTGCTGATCATCCCGCCGCAGATCAACAAGGCCTATGTGAACGACCTGTCGCCGGAAAAGAGCATCATCCGCTTCCTGACCAGCAGCGGCATCCAGCCCTTCATGGTCAGCTGGCGAAATCCGACGGCCGAACACCGCGACTGGGGCCTGGCCGACTATGTTGACGCCCTGATCGAAGCCATCGACGTGATCTGCCAGATCACCAGGTCAAGGACTGTGAACATCTCCGGCGCCTGTTCCGGCGGAATCACGGCGGCCACGCTGCTCAGCAAGCTGGCTGCAGAAGGTGATCCGCGCATTGGCGCAGCGACCCTGATGGTCTGCGTGCTGGATCCGCAGCCCGACGACAGCGAGACCGGCGCCCTGGTGTCGGCCCATGGCATAGAAATGGCGCGGCGGCGATCGGCCAAGGCCGGCGTGCTGGAAGGCTCCTCGCTGTCACGGACGTTCGCCTGGCTGAGGCCAAATGACCTCGTCTGGAACTATGTGATCAACAACTACCTGCACGGCGAGGACCCGCCCGCCTTCGACGTCCTGTTCTGGAACAACGACTCCACCAACCTGACGGCGACCCTGCATTCTGACTACCTGCGGGTCTACGAGACGCAACCCTTCGCCACGCCGGGGGTTACCGAGCTGGCCGGCCACAAGGTCGACCTGACCAAGGTCACCCAGGACTGTTTCGTGGTCGCCGGCGTGACAGACCACATCACGCCCTGGAAGGCCTGTTACCGCACGACCCAGTTGATCGGCTCACCGAACGTGGAGTTCATCCTGTCCCAGGCTGGCCACATCCAGTCGCTGCTGAACCCGCCGGGCAACCCCAAGGCCAAGTACTTCAAGAGCGACAAGCGCCCGCCCACCAGCATCGACGAATGGCTCGCAAACGACGCCTCGGAGCATGCGGGTTCCTGGTGGCCTTTCTGGGCGCAGTGGTTGCAGGCCCGTTCCGGAGAGTTGAAGTCGGCGCCCAAGGATCTGGGCTCCAGGAAGAACCCGCCCGGCGTCGCTGCGCCCGGCGAATACGTATTCGATTGAAAGGCCACCCTGTGAAAGCTTCCGGCAACGCCCAGGACGCCCCCGGATCCGCCCGCGAGCCGCGGATGGAGATCATGAAGATCGCCGGTCGCAGCCTGCGTGTCGCCGTCTGGGAAGCCAGGACTGCGAAGGGTAAGGCGAAGGGGCGCCCGATCCTGTTCTTCAACGGTATCGGCGCCAACATCGAGATCATGGCGTCCCTGGCCGAATGGATGCCGGATCAGGACATCATCACCTTCGACATGCCAGGCGTTGGTGGCTCACCCAGCCCCAGATTCCCCTACCGCCCCTGGACCATGGCGCTCCGCACCACGCGGCTGCTCGACAAGCTGGGCTATACCGGCAAGGTCGATGTCATGGGCGTGTCCTGGGGTGGGGGCATGGCCCAGCAGTTCGCCTTCCAGCACCCGGACCGCGTCGGCAAGCTCATCCTGGCGGCGACGGCTGCGGGCGTGTTCATGGCGCCCGGCGATCCCAAGGTCCTGGCCAAGATGGCCAATCCGCGCCGCTACATTGACCCGGAGTTCATGCGACAGAACTTCGAAGCCCTCTATGGCGAGGAGATGAACTCCGACGCTCACATCGGCAGGCTGCGGCCGCCGTCACAGCGTGGCTATCTCTATCAGCTGGCGGCCATGGCCGGCTGGACCAGCGCTTTCTTCCTGCCCTTCCTGAAGACCCCGACGCTGGTCCTGATGGGCGAGAGCGATCGCATTGTGCCACTGGTCAACGGCAGGTTCCTGGCGCGACTGATCCCCAATGCGCAGCTGGAGACAGTGCCCGGCGGGCATCTGTTCATGGTGTCCCGCCCGGCCGAGACCTTCCCCGTGATCCGCCGTTTCCTCGCCGGCGCGGATCAGCAGCCCCTCGCCACCGCAGCCTGAGCCGGCCCCTACCCCGCCAGCGCCGCTTCGATCTCCTCGGCGGAGCATCCGAATTCCTCCAGCAGGGCGCGGGAATGCTCGCCGATCCCCGGCGCCATGTGCGGGGCGACCTTCGTCTCGCCGGTCATCTGGAAAGGGCTATCGACGGTGCGCAGCCCATAGCTACCCTCGATCTCGGGAAACAGGCCGTTGGCCTCGATCTGGTCGTCGGTCAGGTGATCATAGATCTGCGATACCACGCCAAACGTCACGTCGCCGTCGGTCAAGACCCGTGACCAGTGTTCGAAGGGCGCACCGGCGAACAGCGCATCGAACCGGGCCACCAGCTCGGGACCGTTCGCCATCCGCGCCTCGGGCGTTGCAAATAGCGGATCCTCCAGCCACTCGGCGCGCCCCACAGCCCTGGCCAGCAGCGGCCAGTCCCGGAACGGATTTGTGCTGGTCAGGATGAAATAGCGATCGTCAGCAGCGCGGAACATCTCGTTCAGCACCCCTCGCGCCCCGCGCGGCGGCCGCGTCATCAGTTCATAGCCACAGAGCGCCGCCTGCACCTGACACCCGTTGGCCCAAAGTCCGTTGGCCAGCAGCGAGGTGGTGACCTCGGATCCCGTCCCGGTCATCTGGCGCTTGTAGAGCGCCGTCACGATCGCCCCGTACATGGCCATGGCCGTCGGATGGTCGCCCATCCCCGGCATCGAAATCGCCGGTTCCGTAGTCGGGCCGGCGCGCACCATGTCCATCAGCCCCGAGCGCGCCCACCAGGCGGTGGCGTCAAATCCGGTCCGGTCTCGCTCCGGGCCCAACTCGCCATAGGGTGACAGCGAGGCATAGATCAGCCGGGGGTTCAGAGGCATCAGATCCTCGACCCTCAACCCCATGCGCTCCCGCGCCGGAAACGGCGAATTGGTGATGAACACGTCCGCACGTTTCACAAGCGCGTGCAGCACTGCCTGCGCCTCCGGCCTGCGAAGGTCCAGCGCCAGACTCTCCTTGTTGCGCGACTCCAGCGTCCAGAAATAATCCACCTCGTCGGGCGTGCCGCGCAGCCGGAACAGGTTGCGATAGGCGTCGCCTACGCCCGGCGGCTCGATCTTGATCACCCGCGCGCCGTAGTCCCCCAGCACAGTCGCCGCCGCAGGCCCCGCAATAAAACTGGCGCAATCGATGACGAGCAGATCGCTGAACAGGCCGTCTGACATGGTGCAAGTCCTCCCTGGGGGCCGCCGCGCTGTTATCTGCGCGCGTACGGAACCCGCAGGTCACGCCAGTTGCCGGAGCGTCAGTCCAGTGGCGCCTGCGTCAGTTCAGCATCGAGGCCAGACCCAGAACCAGACAGGCCGCCTCGCACCGCGTCGCCATGGCGTGGATCAGGGCTGCGTTGCGCGCGTGTTCCATATTGGAAAACCCTCCGGCCTGGACCGCATAGGTAAATCCGATCAGCAGCGCCCGGCGATAGTCCTCCAGACATTCGTCGAACCCATACCCCTCGATCCCTTCTCCGACGAGCCGGGCGTGATAGCCGGCCAGCAGATCCATCTCCTGGCTTCGCCGCACGTCCGGCGTCACGCAGGCCGACAATCTGATCGCCGGGGGTTACCGCCGCCATGTCCTCCATAAGGAGCACGAAAACCCTGGAGTCCGGATCGAACGCGGCGGCGAAGCATCGAGGGGCGGCGACCGAAACCGTCGGGGCGATATCGAGGTAGAAAGCGACCTCCTTCTCGTAGAAGCCGTAGCTGTTGGCGAGGCCGCGGGCCTCCGCGGTCCCGGCCGGCGCCTTGGCCACCAGCGTGGCCGGACCCGGTCGTCCCTCGGGCGCATAGCGGATCGCCAGCCGGTAGATCTCGGACATGACGCCCACACCCTCGCCGATCCGCTGGCGCTCTACCTGGGCGACGGGTCCAAACGGGCCACCGGGGGCGACCGCAAGTACGTCTGACAGCCACCCCGCCGTAAGGCCGCTCGCATCTGATGGAATTTGCATAGACTCCCCGAACGCCGTTCTGGGAACTACAGCGACCGAAAATCGAGCCTTTGCAAGGCTCATTCAGCCGCCCGCGATCCAGCTCAGGCCGGGGCCTGGCGCCGGCCTTACCGGCTCCGCCCTGTCCGCACCCCCGCCAGCCAGGCGCAACGACCCTGCCGCCACCGTCATTTCAACCCCTTCCATTGACTTGCCGCCCGTGCGCCGTATGTTCCCGCCGCGCGGCGACGTTCGCTGGCGCAGCCGCGGTCGCGCCGCGCCTGTCCGCCCTTCGGCGGCTTCGGGGGCGAGACACCGCTTAATCGTTAGACGATGACCGAATTCTCAGACCTGGGCCTCTCGCCCGCGACCCTCGCCGCTGTCGCCGCGACCGGCTACACCACCGCAACGCCGATCCAGGCCGAAGCGATCCCCATGGCGCTTCAGGGCCTCGACGTCCTGGGCATCGCCCAGACCGGCACCGGCAAGACCGCCGCCTTTACCCTTCCGATGATCGACCGCCTGGCCGCCGGCCGCGCGAAGGCGCGCATGCCCCGCGCTCTCGTCATCGCCCCCACCCGCGAACTGGCCGACCAGGTCTCGATGTCCTTCGAGAAGTACGCCAAGGACCAGAAGCTCTCCTGGGCCCTGCTGATCGGCGGTGTCTCGTTCAAGGACCAGGAGTTGAAGCTGGATCGGGGCGTCGACGTACTGATCGCCACTCCCGGCCGCCTGCTGGACCATTTCGAACGCGGCAAGCTCCTGATGACCGGCGTGCAGATCATGGTGGTCGATGAGGCCGACCGGATGCTGGACATGGGTTTCATCCCCGACCTGGAACGCATCTTCAAGCTGACGCCCGCCAAGAAGCAGACCCTGTTCTTCTCAGCGACAATGCCACCCGAAATCACGCGCCTGACCAAGCAATTCCTGCGCGATCCGGTCCGGATCGAGGCGTCTCGCCCGGCCACGACCGCCGAGACCATCACCCAGAACCTGGTGCGCATCCCTTCTGCCGACCCCAAGGCCAAACGCACGGCGTTGCGCGAGCTGATCGCCCGCGCCGACGTGAAGAACGGCATCGTCTTCTGCAATCGCAAGGCGGAGGTCGATGTGGTGGCCAAGTCGCTGAAGAAGCACGGGCTGGACGCCGCCCCGATTCACGGCGACCTGGACCAGCAGACCCGGATGAAGACGCTGGAAAGCTTCCGCAACGGCTCGCTGCGCCTGCTCTGCGCCTCGGACGTCGCCGCACGCGGGCTGGATATTCCCGACGTCAGCCACGTGTTTAACTACGACGTCCCGCACCACGCCGACGATTACGTGCACCGGATCGGTCGCACGGGGCGCGCGGGCAAGACGGGTCAGGCATTCACCATCGTAACCCCGGCCGACAGCCGCAACCTCGACAAGGTGCTGAAGCTTATCAACACCGCGCCCGTCGAGATCACGCTGGAAGGCATCGACTGGTCCAGCATCAAGGACGAACCGCGTTCGCCCCGTAGCGGTGGCCGTGACCGGGGTCCGGCTCGCGGCCGTGAACGTCCTGCCCGGGACCATGCCCCGCGCGAGGCCCGCCCGCCGCGTGAAGAGATTGCAACCTCGACAGCTGAACCGCCGCCCGCCGCCGCCGCGGCTGAACGCAGCCCCCGCCCGGAGCGGACACGCCGGCCCCGTCGAGAGGATGCGCCTGCCGCCCCGGTCGCCGAGGCCGCACCGACGCCCTCGCCTGCCCCGCGCCCACAACGCCCCCTGCGCTCGGAAAGCCCAAACCGCGCTGAACCACAGGCGCGGCCTGACCGGGGCCGGGGCCGGGGCCGGGATCGCTCCGACGGCGACGGCGACAACGTTGTCGGCTTTGGCAACGATCTCCCAGCGTTTCTGATGCGGGCTCCGCCGGTCCGCAAGTCGGACGATTGAGCCCGGCGCTTAACCGTGTGTTTGTGGTCTTCGGGCTACGGTCTTCGTCATGGCGACGGAAATTGACATTATCCTGCGTGGTCCCAAAGCCTTCGAATGGGCTCGCGAGACAATTGCAGCCATGGAGGCCAACAACGTCTGGCCTACGGCGATCAACTTCGAACTCTGGATGCACTATGTCGCGGCCAAGGACAGCCAGATTGCGGCGGAGATCGAACAGGTCCTGAATTCCGGCGCCCGGTTCACCGAACAGGTCGGTGAGGAAATCGCCAGCAATCACCTGCCCTCGGCCAAACTGAACGGCGAGATCATGGACGCCGGCAGGAACCTCTCCGCCGAGCTTGATACGGTCTCGCGGGCTATCGAAACCGCACGCGAAACCAGTGAAGCCTACGGTCAGCAACTGGCCAGCGCCTCGATTTCCCTCGAAGACAAGGATGCCGAAAACGTCCGCAGCATGGTCGAGACCCTCAGCGCCGCCACCCTGAAGGTGCGCGAGGAGAACCAGGTGCTTGAAAGCCAACTGGCCGACACGACGAGCGAGCTTTCTCGCCTACGGGAAAACCTCGAGCAGGTCCGGCGCGACGCCATGACCGATGCGCTGACCATGTTATTCAACCGCAAGGCCTTTGACCAAGCCCTGGACAAGGCTTGCCAGGAGGCCGCCGAGCAGTGCGGCATCGTCACCCTGGCGGTCATCGATATCGATCACTTCAAAAACTTCAACGATACCTGGGGTCATCAGACCGGTGACCAGGTTATCCGCTATGTCGCCAGCGTCATCGGTCGCATGGCTGCAGGCGCCCGAATCGCCGCGCGCTATGGCGGTGAGGAATTCGCCCTGATCTTCCCCGGCGAGGACCGCTATGCGGCCTTCAGCGTGATCGAGCGCGCGCGTGAAGAGATCTCTACACGTATCCTGAGGCGCCGCTCAACCAATGAGCAATTGGGCGCAATCACCATCTCAAGCGGCATCGCTGAAGCGATGCACGGTGGCCAGCCGGCCGCGCTCATCGAGCGGGCCGATGGCGCGCTCTACGTCTCCAAGCGTAATGGCCGCAATCGCACCACGCTCGCTGACAAGAATTCCGAATCCCAGGCTGCCTGACGGGCGCAGGGCGTGTTTTGTCTTGGCTGACGCCGGGGTATCCGGCGTTTCCTGATCTCCGGCATTTTTGCGGAGGATGTTATGGACGGCGCTCAGGCCCCCACGAAGATCAGATCGGCCACCGAGAACGGCGTTGCCGTGATCACGCTGTCCGACCCCTCCACCCTGAATGCAGCCGGGCTCGACCTGATGGCTGAATTGACAGCCGCCCTGGGGGCCGCGATCGCCGCGCCGGATGTCCGCGCGATTGTCATCACCGGCGAAGGTCGGGGCTTCTGTTCCGGCGCCAATCTGTCCGGCGGCGCGAGCGGCCGCGTGACGGGGGGCTCCAGCGAGGGCCCCAACGAGGGCTTGCTCACCGTCTACAACCCTTTCGTCTCGCAACTGCGTCGCTCGCCAAAGCCATTGGTCGCTGCGGTCAACGGCGTCGCCGCCGGCGTAGGCGTCTCTCTGGCGCTGGCCTGCGATCTGGTGGTGGCCGCCGAGAGCTCCTACTTCCTGCTGGCCTTCCGCCGCATTGGCCTGGTGCCCGACGGTGGCGCAACCTGGTTGCTGCCGCGCCTGGTTGGCAAGGCGCGCGCCATGGAACTGATGCTGCTGGGTGAGAAATTGCCCGCCGCCACGGCGCTGGACTGGGGTCTGATCAATCGCTGCGTGCCCGATGCGGAGCTTTTGCCGAAAGCACTCGAACTGGCTCAGGCGCTGGCGAATGGCCCCAAGTCCCTTGGCCTGACCCGCAACCTCGTGTGGGATTCCCTCGATGCCAACTGGCACGAACAGATCGAGGCCGAGGCCTACGCCCAGGGCAACGCCTCACGCACCGGTGACGCCCGAGAGGGGATCATGGCGTTTGTTCAAAGGCGCCCGGCGGAGTTCAAAGGCCTCTAGTTGAGGCCCTTGGTCTTCCGGAGCTTTTCCAGTTCTTCCTCGATCAGTCGGTCACGGATGCCTTCGCCGTTCATGTAGACGCTCATGGCGTGAGCGCCCAGGCCGATGCCCCAGCCCAGCATCGGCCAGATCGCCCAGAAATAGCCGGGCGAGGTGATCAGGTTCAGGGCGACCAGGCCCCCGTTGACGCCAACGTACGCCATCAGGTGGCTGCGAAACGCGAGCTTCATGTCAGCCCGGCGAACGGCCAGGCGGCGCATTTCGATGTCGTCAGCGTCAGTCATGGGCTCTCCCCCCGCACTCTCGAGGGTACGATAGCACGCCCGGCCCGCGCCGCCAGACTGAGTCAGTCCTGTCGCGCCGGTTCGATGGTTACACTTTCTCCACAACCACACGCATCGGTCTCGTTGGGATTGCGGAATACAAACTTTGACGAGAGCTTCGAGACTTCATAGTCGATCTCGGTGCCAATGAGGAACAACACCGCCTTGGGTTCGACCAGGATGGTCACGCCCTTGTCCTCGACGACTTCGTCCAGTGGACCCGCAGCCTCGGCGTACTCCAGAACATACTCCTGGCCCGCGCAGCCCCCGTTCTTCACCCCCACTCGCAGACCGACATAGGGCGTTGCGGCCTTGTCCATGATCTCGCGGACCCGTGTCGCGGCGGCGTCGCTGAGCGTTACCACCTTGGGCCTTGGGCGGCGCGCGCGGGGGGCAGGTGTGATGTCGAGGTGTGTCATCAGAACATGTTCAGTTGCAGCTTGGCCTCGTCGGTCATCCGCGAGGGGTCCCAGGGCGGGTCGAATACCAGGTCCACCTTGCAGGACCGGATTTCCGGAATTTCGCGCACGGCGTCCTCCACCCAGCCCGGCATTTCACCGGCCACCGGGCAGCCCGGCGCGGTCAGGGTCATGTCGATGGCCACATCCTTGTCGTCCGAGACGTCGACCTTGTAGATCAGACCCAGCTCATAGATATCGACCGGGATTTCGGGATCAAAGACCGACTTCAGCTTCTCGATCAGCTTGTCCGTCAGGATATCCAGTTCCGCCTGGCCGAGTGGCGGCGACTTGGATTCGATAGGGGTGGCGTCATCCATGGGGCTCGTCACGCGAAAAAGGCCTGTGCTTTGGTCAGGGCGTCCACAAAGGCGTCCGCCTCGTCCGGGGTGTTATATAGGGCGAAAGACGCCCGGGCGCTTGAAGTGATGTCGAACCGGGTCATCAGGGGCTCCGCGCAATGGGTCCCGGCGCGGATGGCCACGCCGTAACGATCCAGGATCTGGGCCACGTCGTGGGCATGCGCACCGGCGACGGTAAAGGTCAGGATGGCCCCCTTCCCCGGAGCCTCTCCGATCACCCGCAGCCAGTTGGCCCCGTTCAGGCCTTCCCGAACGCGCGCGTAGAGCGCGGCCTCATGCTCGGCGATGGCCTCCCGGTCGAGCCCGCTGAGCCACTCTATAGCGGCGCCAAGCCCGATCGCTTCCAGGATTGCAGGCGTTCCCGCCTCGAACCGATGCGGTGGATCGGCATAGCTGATCGCATCCCTGGAAACCTGAGCGATCATCTCTCCGCCGCCCTGGTAGGGGGGCAGCACGGCCAGGCGCTCGGCCTTGCCGTAGAGCACACCGATCCCGGTCGGGCCGTAGAGCTTGTGGCCGGAGAACACATAGAAGTCGGCGTCCAGGTCGCGAACGTCCACGCTCTGGTGGGCTACAGCCTGGCAGCCATCCAGCAGCACCAGCGCGCCGGCCTCATGCGCCATCCGGGTCAGCGTCTTCACCGGATTGATGGTGCCCAGGACGTTCGACATGTGGCTGAGGGCCACAACCCGGGTCCGGGGACCCAGCAGGCCCTGAAAGGCCTCCACATCCAGAACGCCCTGATCTGTCACCGGCGCCCATTTCAGCACCACGCCCAGCCGCTCGCGCAGGAAATGCCAGGGCACGATGTTGGCGTGGTGCTCCATGTCGGTGATCAGGATTTCGTCGCCGGCCTGCAGCGTGGCGCCCAGCCCGTTGGCCACCAGATTGATCGCCTCGGTGGCCCCCTTGGTGAAGACGATCTCGTTCACGTCAGCGCCGATGAACCGCGCCACAGAGGCCCGGGCGGCCTCATAGGCATCGGTCGTCTCGTTGGCCAGCGTGTGCAGGCCGCGATGCACATTGGCGTAGGAATGCTCCATAGCCCGCGTCATAGCTTCGATCACTGCGCGCGGCTTCTGGGCCGAGGCGGCTGAGTCCAGGTATATCAGCGGCTTGCCGTGCACCTGCCGGGACAGGATCGGAAACTGGCTGCGGATCGATTCGACGTCGAACGCCATGATCAGACCCTCAACCGTTCGGCGGCCCATTTGCGGACGACCTTGCGGGCGTCCTCAAACCAGATCCGGTCGATGACCTGGCCGATGAAGGCTTCGGTGAGCATGGCGCGGGCCTCCGGCTCGGGAATGCCGCGCTGGCGGGCATAGAACAGGGCGTCCTCGTCCATGGCGCCCACCGTATTGCCGTGGGCGCAGGAGACGTCGTCGGCGTAGATCTCAAGTTCGGGTTTGGCGTCCACCTCGGCGCGATCTGACAGGATCAGGGCGTGGTGTCCCATCCGCGCGTCGGTCCGATCGGCGCCTTCGGAGACGATGATCTTGCCCTGGAAGACTGCGCGGGCCTGATCGCGGGCCACGCCCTTGATCAACTGGCTTGTCGTGCCGTCGACGCCTTCGTGGGTCACGACCGTGGTGTGGTCCGTATGGCGCTTGTCCGCCACCAGATAGACCCCGTCCATCCGCGCGCTGGCGCGTCCGCCGGGATGCACGACCCGCGTCTCCAGTCGCTGGCGTCGCGCGCCCGACGCCACGATCGTCTGGCCAAAATCAGCTGTCGGCGAGAGGCGGACCTCGGCCTGACTTACCGAAACGGCATCCTCGTGATCCTGGGCCAGCACGATCCGCTCAAGCGCCGCCCCCTCGGCCAGGGTGATGGTCAGGGCCGTCTGGCAAACAGAGGCTCCATCGCTCTCATAGCTCTCCAGCAGGCGCAGCCGCGCCCCGGCGCCCAGATTGATGGTCACCCGCGAGGCGTGCGCGCCGACGCCGCGCGACACCAGCCGCAGCGCCACGAGCGTCTTCTTGCCCGCAGCCACGTCAATGCGCGCGTCTCCGCCGTTGACCAGCACGTGGTGGTCGGCCGCCAGCCTGTCAAACGGGCCCGGGCTCAGCGTACCGGTGAAGGCCTCGGAGGCGTCGGGCAGGACGCGGATCAGCCCGCGCAGGTCGGTCCAGCGCCAGTCCTCGTCGCGCCGGGACGGAAGCTCACCGACGTCCCGCGTGCGGATGGCGGCAGCGACGCTCATGCCGCCTTCGCGTAGCGGTCATAACCGTCGCGCTCCAGTTCCAGCGCCAGTTCGGGCCCACCTGAGGCCACGATCCGACCGCCGGCCAGCACATGCACGCGGTCGGGTTTGATGTAGTCCAGCAGGCGCTGATAGTGGGTGATCACCAGCATGGCGCGGTCGGGGCTGCGCATCGCATTCACGCCTTCGGACACGATCCGCAGAGCGTCGATGTCGAGGCCGGAGTCAGTTTCGTCCAGGATCAGGAAGCGCGGCGACAGCATCGCCATCTGGAAGATTTCCATCCGCTTCTTCTCGCCGCCGGAAAAACCCACGTTCAGCGCGCGCTTCAGCATCTCGAAGTCGATCTTGAGGGCGGCGGCCTTCTCGCGGGCCAGCTTCAGGAAAGCCGGCGCAGTGATCTCGGGCTCGCCGCGCGACTTCTTCTGGGCGTTGAGCGCCGTGCGGATGAAGGTCAGGGCCGGAACGCCCGGGATTTCCAGCGGATACTGGAACGACAGGAACACGCCCTTGGCCGCCCGCTCATTGGCTTCAAGGGCCAGCAGATCCTCGCCGTCGAGCGTCGCGCCACCCTCGGTGACGTCGTAACCTTGGCGGCCGGTCAGCACATAGGACAGCGTCGACTTGCCCGCCCCGTTCGGGCCCATGATGGCGTGTACCTCGCCAGCGGGCACATCCAGCGTTAGGCCCTTGAGGATCGGCTTGCCATCGACCGTGGCGTGAAGATTGGAAACGCTGAGCACTATCCGACGCTCCCTTCGAGCGAAATCGCGACGAGTTTCTGGGCCTCAACAGCGAACTCCATCGGGAGCTCCTGCAGCACATCCTTGACGAAGCCGTTGACCAGCAACTGAACGGCTTCCTCCTGGGAGAGCCCGCGCTGCATGGCGTAGAACAGCTGGTCTTCCGACAGCCGCGTCGTGGTCGCCTCGTGTTCAAACTTGGCCTGGCCGTTGCGGGCCTCGATGTAGGGCACGGTGTGGGCGGCGCAGTGCTTGCCGATCAGCAGGCTGTCGCACTGGGTGAAGTTGCGCGCACCCTTGGCCTTCGGGTGGGCCGAGACCAGGCCGCGATAGGTGTTGGACGACCGGCCCGCGCTGATGCCCTTGGAGATGATCCGCGAGCGGGTGTTGGCGCCCAGGTGGATCATCTTGGTGCCGGTGTCGGCCTGCTGGCGGCCGTTGGTGATGGCGATCGAATAGAACTCGCCCGAACTGCCCTCACCGCGCAGGACGCACGACGGGTACTTCCAGGTGATCGACGAGCCGGTCTCCACCTGGGTCCAGCTGACCTTTGAACGGTCACCACGGCAATCCGCCCGCTTGGTCACGAAGTTGTAGATGCCACCCTTGCCGGTCTCCGGATCCCCCGGGTACCAGTTCTGGACCGTGGAATACTTGATCTCCGCGTCGTCCATGGTGACCAGTTCGACCACGGCGGCGTGCAGCTGGTTCTCGTCGCGCATGGGCGCCGTGCAGCCCTCCAGATACGAGACGTATGACCCCTTGTCGGCGATGATCAGGGTGCGCTCGAACTGGCCGGAATTCTCGGCGTTGATCCGGAAATAGGTCGACAGCTCCATCGGACAGCGCACGCCCGGCGGCACATAGACGAAGCTGCCGTCGGAAAAGACCGCCGCGTTCAGGCAGGCGAAGTAGTTGTCGCTGACCGGAACCACCGAGCCAAGGTATTGCTTCACCAGTTCCGGATGCTCGCGGATCGCCTCGCTCATGGAGCAGAAGATCACGCCGACCTGGGCCAGCTCCTTCTTGAAGGTGGTGACCACGCTGACGCTGTCGAACACGGCGTCGACCGCATAGCGCGGCGAGCCCACCACACCGGCCAGAACTTCCTGTTCCTTCAGCGGGATGCCCAGCTTCTTGTAGACCTCGAGGATCTCGGGATCGACCTCGTCCAGGCTGGCGATGCCGACCTTCTCCTTGGGCGCGGCGTAGTAGTAGCTGTCCTGATAATCGATCCGCGGGAAGTTCACCTTGGCCCAGTCGGGTTCGTCCATCGCCAGCCAACGCTCGAAGGCGTCCAGACGCGAGTCCAGCATCCACTGCGGCTCGTTCTTCTTGGCCGAGATGAAGCGCACGATGTCGGCGTTCAGGCCCTTGGGCGCGAAGTCCTGCTCGATGTCGGACGAGAAGCCGTGCTTGTACTTCTCAAGCCCCTGGACCTGTTCGACGGTCTGTTTGACGGCGGCCATTACGCGGACTTTCTCATGCGGCGTTGGCTGTGGCGGGCATGCGCCTCCAGCCAGACGTCAGCGAAGGTGTTCCAGTCGGCTTCGGTGGTGTCCCAGCCGCCGCTGACGCGGATAACGCAGGCCGACAGCTCGCCCTGGCCCATGGCCGTCAGGACTGGCGAGGCCTTGACCTTGCCCGATGAACAGGCCGAGCCGGCGCTGATCATCACCTGGGCCAGATCCAGCCCGATCACCTGCAGGTCGGATGTGAAGCCAGGCGTGGCGATGCACAGCGTATTGGGCAGCCGTGGCGCGCCCTCGCCCATGACGACGCCGCCGGAAGCCTTCAATCGCGCCGCCGCTTCGTCGCGCCATGCCGCCTGCGCGCCATAGCCCGCCAGACCGGCCAGGGCTTCCGCCGCCGCTGCGCCAAAGCCGGCGATGCCCGGCAGGTTCTCCGTGCCGCCGCGCCGCCCGCGCTCCTGCCCGCCGCCATGCTGGCGACGCGACAGGGTGGCGCGCGGCCCAAAGGTCAGCGCACCCACGCCCTGCGGTCCGCCCAGCTTGTGCGCCGAGATCGAGAGCGTGTCGGCGCCGAGCGCGCGACTGTCCATGGCGATCTTGCCGGCCGCCTGAATGGCGTCGACATGCAGCCAGCCATCGGCTGCGCGGACAATCGCCGACGCTTCGGCCACGGGCTGGATCACGCCGGTTTCATTGTTGGCCAGCATCAGCGCCACGAAGGGTTTGCCGTCTGCCGCTTCCCAACGGGCCAGCCGTTCGCCAAGCCAGTCCAGATCGGCGACGCCAAGGCTATCCACCGGCAAGACCTCGACCTCAACGCCCAGAATGCCCGCCGTTTCGCGGATGCTGTCATGTTCGATGGCGGAAACGATCAGGCGACGCGCGCCGGCGGCCACGGCGCTTTCCAGGGCAATGGCGTTGGCTTCCGTCCCGCCGCTGGTGAAGATCACCGTCGACTCCGGCGCGGCGATCAGCGCGCCCACATCGGCCCGGGCCTGTTCCATCACCGCACGCGCCGTGCGCCCCGCCGCGTGGATCGACGACGGATTGCCGACGTTTTCCATCGTCCGGGTCATGGCCGCGATCGCCTGGGGCCTGACGCGGGCCGTGGCATTGTGATCCAGATAGAGGCTCATGCGGCGCGCCTCAGCTTCCCGCCCACCACATCGGCCAGCGAGACCGAGGCCAGATAGTCCTCAATCCGGTCGCCCAGATCCTCCCAGAGGTCGTGGGTCAGGCAGCGCTCACCGCGCACCATGCAGCCCGGGCCCACCTTTTCGCAGCGGGTGGCGCGCAGAGGCTCGTCGACGGCGTGCACGATATCGGCAATCGAGGTGTCGTCGGCCGTCCGGGCCAGACGGTACCCGCCGCCGGGTCCCCGCGCACTCTTGACCAGACCCTTGCGCCGCAATCGAGCGAACAGTTGCTCCAGATAGCTCAGCGAAATCTCCTGACGCTCGGCGATGTCAGCCAGCGCCACGGCCCGCGCGGCGTCGCCTTCGCGGCGCGCCAGATCCGCCATGGCCATCACGGCGTAGCGGCCTTTCGTGGATAGACGCATGGCGTTGGGTCCAATGCAGTTTTCGCGCGCATCCGGCGGCGCCTATGCTATGAGCCCCGCCTTGCGCAGGGGTCCGTCGCGGGTCTCACCGTTCAGGCCGGGACTTAGGAAGACCTAGCGCAGCAGTCAAGTATTCAGGCCTTACAAAGAGGAATCGAATGCCAGAGGTGGTGCTGACCGGTGCGGCCGGGCGGATCGAGGGGCGCTATACCCAGGGCAAGCGCGAGACCGCGCCCGTGGCGCTGATCCTGCACCCGCACCCCAAGGCGGGGGGCCAGATGAACAACCCGGTGGCGGTCCAGCTCTACCACCTGTTCATGAAGCGCGGCTTCTCGGTCCTGCGGTTCAACTTCCGGGGCGTCGGCCGCAGCCAGGGCGAGTTCGACGGCGGCATCGGCGAACTGGCCGACGCGGCCACCGCTCTGGACTGGCTCCAGACCACCAACCCCGCCGCCTCCCAGTGCTGGGTGGCCGGCTACTCCTTCGGCGCCTGGGTGGGCATGCAACTGCTGATGCGGCGTCCCGAAACGGACGGGTTCATTTCGGTCTCCCCGCCGACCAACGCCTATGACTTCTCGTTTCTGGCCCCCTGCCCGGCATCCGGCCTCATCCTGCATGGCCAGAACGACAGCGTCGTGCCCCCCATCGATGTGGAACGCGTCGTCTCCAAGCTGCGCACGCAGAAGGGCATCGTCATCGACTACGACGTGGTCGACGGCGCCAGCCACTTCTGGATCGAAAACCTGCCCGAGGTGGAACGCCGCGTCGGCGACTATCTGGACAAGCGGCTGGAAGCGAACCCGGCGTAGTCACACCACAGGTGTCATCCCGGTTTTCTCCGCAGGAGAAAGACCGGGACCCATAGACACCGGGGGAGGAAGGCATCGCACAGCCGCCCCGCAGAACCCGTTTGTCCCGGGCGGAGTCTATGGGTCCCGGTCTTCGTGTGCCACGAAACCGGGATGACACACGATTTTGTGGGTGCACAGATGATCAATCCCGGTGACGCCATCCGCGCCCGGCGGAAGCTGACCAACAAGCTGATCGCCGCGCATGAGGCCCTGCGCCTCCGGCCATTCTTCACCCCTGACGTCAAGCTGATCGTGGGTGACGGCGGGTTGATCCTCGGTGCGGATGCCGTGATCCAGGCGTTCGCCAGCCAGTTCGCGGACCCCGCGTTCGGAACCTATGTGCGCGAAACAGAGCGGGTCGATCTGGACGCGGCAGGCGCCCGCGCTGCCGAGACAGGTCGCTGGACCGCCATCTGGACGTCCGAAACCATGACCGGGACCTATCTGGCTGTCTGGCGCAAGGTCACCGGCCAATGGGTGATCGAGAGCGAACTCTACATCACGCTCAGCTAGGCTTTGGGCAGGTGCACGCGGAACGCCGCACCCCTCGCTGAATTCTCCAGTTCGATACGGGCTTGGCCGGCCGCCAGCAGGGATCGCGCGATGGACAGACCCAGACCAGTCCCGCCCTCGGCCCTCCGGCTGGTGAAGAAGGGATCGAACAATCGCTGGCGGTCCGCCACGGGAACCCCGGGGCCATCGTCGGCGACGAGGATCTCGATCTCCCCGGCGCCCGCGCTGACGTTCACCGTAGCCTCCCGGGCTCCGGCCTGACGGCTGTTCTGCAGCAGGACGACCATCACCTTCTCCACTGTCCCGGAAGGTGTCGCCGCGCGGGGCAGATCAGTCGCCAGCGACAAGGTCACCCGAAAATCGTCCCGCCGCTCCCCGTCCACGGCCCGGCGAACGGGTTCGGCAATGTCGCAGGTGACGCCCGAGGCCGGTGTCGCCATGTCAGCCCGGGCCAGGTCCAGCAGCCGGGTAACCAGTTGCGACAGCCGCTCACTGTCGCCCTGGATGTTGTCCAGAAACCGCCGACGATCCGCCGTGGACATGGTCTCGAAGTGATCCTGCAGCAGTTCCACAGCCCCGTTTATCCCCGCCAACGGCGTCTTGAATTCGTGGCTGACGGCGGCAGCGAAGTCGCGCAGATAGCCGCTGCGCCGCTCGATCCGCTCGGCCATGGCGCGGAAGTCCTCGTAGAGCGCGCGCACCTCAACGGCGGCTGTGCGCGGCGTGCGCGGGACCTCACCTCCACCGGCCGCTACCTCTCGAGAGGCCCGGCTGAGTTTCTCGATGGGTCGGGTTACACCACGCGACACCAGACCGGATAGCACCACCAGCAACCCCAGGATCACGCCGGCCGCCAGCGCAAACTTGCCGCGATCCTCATAGAGGCCTCTAAACAGCGCCCGCGGCGAGCGCGACAGCAACAGCACCGCCACAACCCTGTCGCCGACCACCACGGGCCGGGCATGGTGCAGACGAATGCCGGAAGCCTTGCTCAGCCACTCAAACCGGTAGCGCGCCTGAAAGTCGCCGCTGCGCCGAAGGACTGTGCGCGGCTGGCCGGCCAGGGCGGCGCGGACCTCGGGCAAGGCCGAGAGTTCGCCGATCGCATCTGCATCCGACACAACGATCCCCTGGCGATCCAGCATCACCACGGCCGCCGCCGTTGTCCGGACTGTGCGCTCAATGATCGGGTTCATCGCCCTGGCGACAATCAGCGCCTCGGGCTCAGGCGTCCGGCCGGTCATAACGGGCGCAGGACGCTCCGGCAGCAACGGATCGCGACTGAGGTCGATAGTGGTGAACTCGGGCCGAAAATAGCCTTCCGGCGGATCCGCGGGTCGCGGCAGCGGCGCAGGCGCGCCCGGCCAGTTGATCGCGGCCACGGCGGCCAGCGCCGCCCCCTGGGCCACCAGTTCCGCCTCAGTCTGGCGGACCAGGGTGTTCTCGTAGACCCGGAGTGAAATGGCGCCGATGGCCGGCATCGCCGCCGCAAACAGCAGGACCCCGAACAGAATGGTCCGCAGCCGCAACCGCGGCCAGACACCTGCAATCAGATCCTTCAGCCGTTCAATCACACCGCCGCGCCCTGACATGGCCCCAGGCGGTAGCCGACGCCGGCCCGCGTCTCGACCACATCCCGGGCGCCGAGGGCCGCGAATTTGCCTCTAAGATTGCGTACGTGGCTGTCGACGGTGCGGTCGGTGATGGCGAAGCCGGGACCATGCAGATGGTCGATAATCAGGTCGCGACTGAATACCCGCGTGGGTGCGCCGGCCAGAATCTTGAGGATCTCGAACTCGGTGACCGTCAAGGAGATCTCCTGATCAGCCCAGTGCGCGATCCAGCTCTCCAGGTCGAGCCGCAGCTTTCCGTGGACGACCGACGTCGCAGACACAGGCGCTGTTGCAGGCCCCCGCGCCCGCCGCAGGATCGCCTGAACCCGCGCCACGACCTCGCGCGGACTGAATGGCTTGACCACATAGTCATCGGCGCCCAGCTCGATCCCCAGGATCCGGTCGATCTCGTCGTCGCGCGATGACAGGAACAGGATCGGCAGTTCGCCCTGCGCCCTCAGCCGGCGGCAGACCTCCAGGCCGTCCAGTCGCGGCATGTTGATATCGAGGATCACCAGATCGGGACGCGCCTGCGCGACCGAGACAAGGGCGGCTTCCCCGTCCGACGCCTCACGAGCGCCCAGACCGGCCTTCTCCAGCGCAAACACCAGCAGCTGGCGGATATGGGGGTCGTCGTCGACCACGAGGACTTGCGGCATGGGCACATGTTCCGGCTTGCAGCCTGTGCGTCAACCACACCGGCACCACCGGTCTATCCCACCGCCCGACGCTGCGGGTGCAGCCGCCGGGTCATTCAGATGCAGTTTCCGTGCAGCGGGCCCTCAGGCCTGAAGTTCAAGCCCCTGCAGGGAACCCTCTGCCCGCCAGTCCTCCAGCACCTTCACGAAGGCCACCGGCCCTGCGCCATAGGAGCCGTTCTGCTTGGCGATCATCTCCGGGCGACCCTCGTTGTTGTAGTAGCCGGGGGTGCATTCCTTGAGGAAGCCTTCGCGCATGACCGACAGGCGCACGATGGTGTCGACCCAGGCCGCTTCGGCTTCTGCCGATGGTTCGATGGTCCGGGCCTGACGCTCCGCAGTCTCGGTCATGAGATAGGCGATGTGCTTCGACTGCTCATTGATCATGTGGGGGAAATTGGCGCTGAAGCCCGACTGGCTGTTCGACACGATGAAGCAGTTGGGGAAGCCCCGCGACAGCACACCATGAAGCGTGGATACGCCGTCAGCCCATTTCTCGGTCAGGCTCTGGCCGCCAACTCCATAAAGCTCATATCCCGAGCGGCGTGTGAAGCTGGTGCCCACCTCAAACCCGGTGGCGTAGATCAGGCAGTCAACCTCGTATTCCTTGCCGTCCACCACGATGCCGTGCTCGGTGATCCGCTCCACGCCCTGACCTTTCGTGTCGATCAGGTGGACGTTCGGGCGGTTGAAGGTGGCCAGATATTCGTCGTGGAAGCAGGGACGCTTGCAGAACTGGTTGTACCAGGGCTTTAGCGCCTCGGCAGTGTCGGGATCCTCGACGACTGCGTCGATCCGTGCGCGGACCTGTTCCATCTTCTTGAAGTCGGCCAGTTGCATCAGCTCGGCAGGGTTCTCCACCGCCTCGCCAGCTTCCATCTTCTTGCGGGCCAGCAGCAGGATGTTGCCGATGATGTCCGTCCAGCCGTCCTGCACCAGGTCTTCCTTGGCGAAGCCGCCGGAGACAAGCATATTGAAGTTATCCATCCGGTGTTGTTGCCAGCCAGGCTCCAGGCTCTTAGCCCATTCCGGATCAGTTGGGCGGTTGTTGCGCACGTCGATCGACGAGGGCGTCCGCTGGAACACGAACAGTTCCTTGGACCATTCTCCCAGGTGCGGCACGCACTGCACCGCCGTGGCGCCTGTGCCGATGATCGCGACGCGCTTGTCCTTCAGCCCGGTCAGGCCGCCGTTGCTGTCACCACCGGTGTAGCCGTAGTCCCACCGGCTGGTGTGGAAGCTGTGGCCCTTGAAGCCTTCAACGCCAGGAATGCCCGGGAGTTTCGGCCGGTGCAGCGGTCCATTGGCCATGACCACGAACCGAGCCTTCAGCGCATCGCCACGATTGGTGGAGACGGTCCAGCGCGCCGCCGCCTCATCCCAGCGCATCTCGGTGACTTCGGTCTGGAACAGGGCGCCGCGATAAAGGTCGAACTTCTCGGCGATGGCGCGGCTATGGCGCAGGATCTCGGGGGCGCGGGAGTACTTCTCAACGGGCACATATCCCACCTCCTCCAGCAGCGGCAGGTAGATGTAGCTCTCGATATCGCAGGCCGCGCCGGGATAGCGGTTCCAGTACCAGGTGCCGCCGAAGTCGCCGCCCTTCTCGATGATGCGGATATCGTCGACCCCGACTTCACGCAGCCGCGCTGCCGCCAGCTGCCCGCCAAAGCCGCCGCCCACCACGACGACCTCGACTTCTTCGTTCAGCGCCGCGCGTTCGATGCGCTCGACGTAAGGGTCCGCAAGGTAGTGGGCGAACTGGCCAGCGATCTCGACATATTGCTCGCTGCCGTCGGTGCGGACACGGCGATCACGCTCGGCGCGGTACTTCTCCCGTAGAGCGTTGGGGTCAAATCCCAGGTCGTCGGCCACAGTGCGTCTCCCGCGATAGATTATCGACGATCAGCCTGCCCAACACGCGTTTGAATAGCAAGCATGCCGAAGGGTCACCCTTCCACTGACCGGCAGGGACCGGCTCAGGGCGTCACGATCCGCCCACCAAGCATCGGCTCTGCCACTCCGGTCGTGCCCGGGAACGAGATGGGCAGCCCGTGAAACGTCCGCGCAGCCAGAAACGCGAAGGCCTCCGCCTCAATGCTGTCACCGCGCCAGCCGTGATCTTCGGCTGTCCTGACGGGCATCGGCAGCCGCTCCACCAGCGCCTTCATGATCTCCGGATTGTGGCGCCCGCCACCGCAGACGATGACCTCGGTGGGCGTCTGGCCGATGGCCTCGAACGCCAGTTTCACGCCCTCGGCCATGAAGGCCACCAGGGTCGCCGCAGCATCCTCGAGTTTCAGCCCCGCCAACGGCTCCAGCGAAAAGTCATAACGGTCCAGCGACTTGGGCGGCCTGGCGCGGAAATAGGGGTGCGCCAGCAGCACGCGCAGGACCCCGTCATCGACGCGACCGACGCTGGCGTACCTGCCACCGTCGTCGAACCGGCCCGCGCCATGGGCCTGGACCAGCAGGTCGATCATGCCGTTCCCGGGGCCGGTGTCGAAGGCCACAAGGTCCTCATCTCCCGACCAGAAGGTCACATTGGCCACGCCGCCGATGTTCAGCACCGCAAGCGGCGCGGACAACCCGGAAGCCCTCGCGCGAGCCAGGTGATAGATCGGCGCCAGGGGTGCGCCCTCCCCGCCGGCCGCCACATCGGCGCTCCGGAAATCAAAGGCCACGGGTCGCCCGGTCAGTCGGGCCAGCAATGCCCCGTCGCCCAGCTGGACAGTGCGCCCGGGAACACCATCGCGGGGTCGTTCGTGGAACACAGTCTGACCATGCATGCCGATCAGGTCGATGTCCGGCCAGGACAGGCCGTTGTCCATCAGGAAGGTCTCGGCGGCTGCGAAATGTTCCTCGGCCACCATCGCCTCGGCGTGCTCGAAGATGGCGGGTTCGGGAGATCCCCTCTGCAGGCCAAGCGCCTGTCGCGTCGCCTCCATCACCACGTCGCGCGTGGCGTCAGACAGCTTGCGCTCTCCGGCCGGGCCAAATGCCTGAATCGAGACGCCATCCGTCTCCAGCATCGCCATGTCGACGGCGTCCAGCGAAGTGCCTGTCATGAATCCCAGAACACGCATGGCGCTTGACTGCCACGACTGCGCCAATGTAGCCAGCCTGCCATGCGCGGTCCCGCCACTCTTACCGGACGCTATTACCGCCTGCCCCGTTAGCAGGCCGCCGATCCCTCGCGCCTGCCTCTCCCGGCCGGCGCCAGATCACCATACACCCTCGCCGGCCTCCTCAATCTTCAAGGAGCCCTGCCATGTCCCTCGAAATTTCGCCCGCCGCCGTGCTAGAGCGCGCGCCACTTGAACATTCCATGATCGACCCCGAGATACGCCCGATGTCCGACGCCGCCTTCCAGTCCGAATTCCTGAAGACCATGCAGGCGCGGGGCTACATCCATCAGATCACCCATCCTGCGGAGCTGGATGTGGCGGCCAGGACCGGCGTCGTTACGGCCTACATCGGGTTCGACGCCACGGCCTCCAGCCTGCATGTGGGCCATCTGATCCAGATCATGATGCTGCGACGTCTGCAGCAGGCCGGCCACAAACCCATCGTGCTGATGGGCGGCGGCACCACCAAGGTCGGCGACCCAACCGACAAGGACGGCCAGCGCCCTCTGCTGACCGACGCCCAGATCCAGGGCAACATTTCCACCATCAAGGGAACCTTCCAGAAGTTCCTGACCTTCGGCGACGGGCCCACGGACGCGGCGATGGTCAACAACGACGACTGGCTATCGAAGTTCGGTTATGTCCAGTTTCTCCGCGACTACGGCGTGCATTTCACGATCAACCGGATGCTGGCCTTTGACAGCGTGAAGAACCGGCTCGAGCGTGAGCAGCCGATGACCTTCCTGGAATTCAACTACATGCTGATGCAGTCGGTGGATTTCCTGGAGTTGGCGCGGAGCCACGGCTGCGTGTTGCAGATGGGCGGTTCCGACCAGTGGGGCAACATCGTCAACGGGGTGGAACTGATCCGCCGCGTGGACCAGAAGGCGGCGTTCGGCCTGACCACGCCCCTGCTCTCCACGGCCTCGGGCCAGAAGATGGGCAAGACCGTCGGGGGGGCCGTCTGGCTCAACGCCGATATGCGCAGCCCCTACGACTACTGGCAGTTCTGGCGCAACACAGAGGATGCGGACGTTGGCCGGTTCCTGCGTCTGTTCACCGACCTGCCTCTGGACGAGATCGCCCGACTGGAGGCCCTGCCCGGCGCCGAGATCAACGACGCCAAGAAGGTGCTGGCCAACGAAGCCACACGCATGCTGCACGGCGCCGATGCAGCAAGCCGGGCAGCAGCCGGCGCACAGGATGTGTTCGAGAGGGGTACGCTTTCCGCCGAACTGCCTGTCGTGGAAGTCAGCAAGGCCGAGTTTCCAGATGCCCGTACCACGGCGACGCTGGTGAAGGAGGCTGGCCTCGCCGCCTCGCTTGGCGAGGCCCGCAAACTGATCGCCAATGGCGGGGTCGCCATCAACGACCAACGCATGACCACGGACGACAAACACACCTACGACCAACTGCTGCCGGATCTGCAGGCCTTCAAGGTTCAGGTCGGGAAGAAGAAGATCGTCCTGGTGAAGCCGACCTGACACTCAACTGTCCCCTCCATGAGGCGGAAAACGAGGAGCTTGAGATGACTGACCTGATCGAGGGCGCGGCTGCGCCGGACTTCAACATGGAAACCCCTGACGGTCCCGTGAAGCTGGCCGATTTCGTCGGCAAGGCGCTGGTTCTCTATTTCTATCCCAAGGACGACACCGGCGGCTGCACCAAGGAAGCCCAGGCCTTTACGGCGCTGATTGACGACTTCCAGAAGGCCGGCGCGGCTGTTGTGGGCGTCTCGAAGGACAGCCTGGCGTCCCACCGGAAGTTTCAGGCCAAGTACGGACTGGCGGTCACCCTCGCCTCAGATCCGGAAGGCGAGACCGTTGCCGCCTACGGGTCCTGGGTCGAGAAGAGCATGTATGGCCGCAGCTATATGGGCATCGACCGCTCGACGTTCCTGATCAAGGACGGAAAGCTTGTCCGGATCTGGCGCAAGGTACGGGTGCCGGGCCACGCGGAAGATGTTTTGGGCGAACTGCGTGCGCTGTAGCTGGCGGTCGGTCTCGATGAACAATGATCAGTTGAGATCAATCCGGCGACCCAGTGTTAACAATGACTGAAGAACCTTGCCTCAAGGCTGAAAGTCGTCACATAAGGTCCCGGACTTGGGGCCTGAGGTCTTTCGGAAGCATGGATCGTCTGACGACGCTACGGCGCTCGCTCGAGGAGCTGTTCCCGGAACGCCACCTTTATGTGCGCTCCGGCGGCGCCATGAGGGCGTTTGTCCTGACCAGTCGCAAACAGATGTTCATGGCCGCAGGCGTAGCCGGCTGCGCACTCTGGATGGGCGTCTCGACGGCCGCCATGCTGGTAGACCTGATGTCGGCATCAGCCTCCGACCGGGAATTCGCCACTCTGAAAGCCCAGTCCGAACGCTATGTCGCCGACCGGCAGGCGCGACTGGACAGCGCGATGGCGCGTCTCAACGCCGCCTCCGGCTCCAACGCGGACGCCGCGACGGCGATCGAGAAGCGACATGCGGCCCTCGCCATGCTGCTGACGGATATGAAGGGCTCTCCCGGTGCGGCCGAGGCGCTGACGCCGGCCATCGACCGTGCCCTCGCCAAGCCCGATGCAGCGCCCACGCGGCGAATTGAAATGGTCCGGGTCGGACAGGAACAACTGCTGGAGGCTGCCGACAGCTTCTCAAAGGGTCGCGCCGACCGGCTCCGACTGGCTTTCCGGATGGCAGGGCTATCGCCTTCGACCTATGCCGACCGCGGTGGCTCCCTGGGCGGCCCGCTGATTGAATCCAGGGACCCGCGTGCTCTGGCCGCCGTGCTCGACGTGGACGAAGATTTCGCAGTTCGCATCCAGCGGGTCGCGCGCGACCTGTCAGAGGCCCAATCCCTGTCGGAAGCCGCCAATGAGCTTCCCTTCGGACGGCCCACCACCAACGCCACCCAGACCAGCGGCTACGGCGTCCGGTTCGATCCGTTCACGCGCCGACCGGCCTATCATTCCGGGCTGGACTTCTCGGGGGCCCACGCGACACCGATCTATTCCACCGGTCCAGGGACCGTCGCCTACACCGGCGTCCGGTCAGGCTACGGCAATGTGGTTGAAATCGACCACGGCCGGGGCCTCAAGACCCGATATGCCCACCTGTCTTCTTTTGCGGTGCGCCCCGGACAGCGCGTCTCGGTCGGCCAGCGAATTGCGGGCATGGGATCGACAGGTCGATCCACTGGGACACATCTGCACTATGAGGTATGGGTAAATGGTCGCGCCCAGAACCCGGGCCGCTTCCTGAAGGCCGGTCAGTATGTTCTCCAAGGCGACTAGGGGCGCAGAGCCCGTCGAACATTTGCCGCCCCGCAAGCCGATGGTTGCGTCGCTGGTGGCCGAAGGCGTGAGGCTCAAGGGTGACCTCGTTACGGATGGCGACCTGCATCTGGACGGCGCACTGGAAGGCGATCTCAGGGTCGGGCGACTGACCATAGGCGAGACCGGCCTCGTCGCCGGTACGATTCAGGCCGAAAGCGTCGAGATCCGGGGTCGGGTCGTCGGTACGATTTCGGCCCGCCACGTGCGGTTGCTGTCCACGGCCCGCGTCGACGGCGATATCAACCATACCGAACTGTCCATCGAGGCCGGCGCACATTTCGAAGGCCGCAGCCTCATGATTGTGCCCCAGCCGGTCGTGGAGTCGGCGCCGCAGATCAGCGTCGCAGCCGAATAATCGACTATCCGTCGCGCGTCGCACCGACTCGTTGGGCCAGCGCGGCGCCCATGAACTGGTCCAGATCCCCGTCCAGCACACCGCCGGTATCCGAGGTTTCCACCTCGGTGCGCAGGTCCTTGACCATCTGATAGGGCTGCAGGACGTAGCTGCGGATCTGGTGGCCCCAGCCGATGTCGGTCTTCTGATCCTCGATGGCCGCCTGGGCCGCCTCGCGCCGCTGCAGTTCGGCTTCATAGAGCCGGGCGCGCAGCATCTTCCACGCCTCTTCACGGTTCTGGTGCTGGGAACGGCCCATCTGGCAGGCCACGGCTATGCCGGTCGGCAGGTGGGTCAGGCGCACGGCGCTGTCGGTCTTGTTGATGTGCTGCCCACCGGCGCCGGACGCACGATAGGTGTCGGTGCGCACGTCCGAAGGATTGATCTCGATGACAATGTTGTCGTCAACCACCGGATAAACCCAGACCGATGCAAAGCTGGTGTGCCGCTTGGCCGCACTGTCGTAAGGCGATATCCGCACCAGCCGATGTACCCCGGCCTCGGTCTTCAACCAGCCGTAGGCATTGGGGCCCTTCACCTGCAGGGTGACAGACTTGATCCCCGCCTGTTCGCCTGATGTTTCTTCCAGGAAGTCGACCGTCATGCCGTGGGCGTTGGCCCAGCGGGAGTACATGCGCAGCAGCATCCCGGCCCAGTCATTGGACTCTGTGCCGCCGGCGCCGGAGTTGATCTCCACGAAGGCGTCGTTTCCGTCGGCCTCGCCGGACAGCAGCGCCTCGAGTTCGGCGCGGGCGCCGCGCTCCTTGATGGCGCGCAGTTGGGCGCGAGCCTCTTCCAGGCTGGCCTCATCCCCCTCCTCGTCCGCCATCTCGGCGTAGCCCACCGCGTCAGTCAGGTCCCGCTCAAGCGACATCACCGCCTCGACCTGGGCGGCCAGCCGTGATCGTTCGCGAGTCAGCGCCTGGGCGGCCTCGGCGTTGTCCCAGAGTGTCGGATCCTCGACCCGTGCGTTCAGTTCATCGAGTTTACGAAGCGCGACATCCCAGTCAAAGACGCCTCCTGAGCAGGTCGATCGACTGCTCGATGTCGGCCTTGGCGGCCTCGACATCCAATCTCATGGGGGTAACTCCAGATAGAGCCTTTCCGGATAAAAAGGCTCGCTATTCAGATATTTAGAGCATGACGGGCGCTTCAGCCGATATCCAGTTGAAGCTGTCATGCTCTAAGGGCGCGGGATGTAGTCCGGCTTGGCGGTCAGAACAAGTCGGAGAGATCGTCCTTCTTTTTCGCCGCCGGCGCCGCCGGCGCCACGGCTGCGGCGGCGTTGGGTGCGCCGGTGACGCCGTTCTGGAAGACCTTGTTGTAGGGTTGAGGTCCGGTGGGCGCACCCGCCTCGCCCACAGGCGCTGCCAGACTGGTGGGCTCGGTGCCCGGTCGGAAAGCTTCGCGAATACCCCGGATCATGGCGAACCTGGCCTCGGTCGGCGCCTTGAATTCCTCGGCCGGCTTGTCCTTCAGCGCGACCCCCATGAAATCCACAAAGATCGGGACAGCCGCGACACTGCCGGTCTCGTTGTTTCCCAGGCTGCGATTGTCATCAAACCCGATGTAGACGCCAACGACCAGCTGGGGCGAAAAGCCCATGAACCAGGCCGAGCGATAGTCGTTGGTGGTGCCCGTCTTGCCGCCCACCGGCTTGCCCAGCGACAGGGCCTGCGTCGCCGTGCCGCGCTGGACCACACCCTGCAGCATCGATGTGATCTGATAGGCCGTCACCGGATTCAGGACCTGATCGCCGGTACGCAGAATTCGCGGACTCTCGGCCCCGCCGAAGCCCTGGTCGCAGCGATCACATTCTCGCCGGTCGGCTCGCCAGATCACCTTTCCGTTGCGATCCTGAACCATCTCGATCAGGTGTGGCTGAACCAGACGACCGCCATTGACGAAGGTCGAATAGGCCCCTGCCATCCGGTAGACCGTGGTCTCGCCCGCGCCGAGCGCCATGGCCAGCACCTTGTCCATCTTCTTCGACTCACCCATGCGTTCGGCCAGATCGGCGACCTTGGTCATCCCGATCGACTGGGCCAGCCGAACCGTCATGGTGTTGCGCGACAGTTCCAGGCCCTTCCGAAGCGTGAGCGCGCCGTAGTAGTCGCGGCTGTAGTTCTCCGGGCTCCAGTTCTGGCCGCCATAGCCCTTGAGCGTGATCGGCGCGTCCAGAACCGTACTGGCCGGCGTAAAGCCGTTCTCGAGGGCCGCAGCATAGACAATCGGCTTGAACGACGACCCGGGCTGCCGCAGCGCCTGGGTGGCCCTGTTGAAACTTGAGAGCGAGAACGAGTAACCGCCCACCATGGCCACCACGCGCCCTGAATAGGGCTCCATGGCCACCAGAGCGCCGTTCACCGCGGGCACCTGCTTCAGCCGATATCCGGCGCCCTCCTCATTCGGGGCGACGAAGATCAGGTCGCCGACCCCGATGCCCTTCCCTGCCCGGGCCCACGCCACATCCTGACCGGCCAACGCCCCGACCACACCCTCGATGGTGCGAATCTGCACAGATCCGCCCGCTACGCTGGTGACGACGGCCTGCCGCCAGGTTCTCCGCTCTGCTGGCTTCGACCTCTTCTTGGCTATGGTCTCCCAGCCAGTCAGCGTGTCCACCTTGCCCCACGCACCGCGCCAGCCATGTCGGCGGTCGTAGCTCTCAAGACCATTCATCAGCGCCGTACGCGCTGCGCTCTGCAGCGCCGGATCCAGGGTGGTGCGTACGTAGTAACCGCCGGCATTCAGCCGCTCGTCGCCGAGCTCCTTCATATTGAGCGAGATGCGCCGCACCTCCTCTACGAAGTAGTCGGCGTCGCGGTACTGGGACCGGCTCGGGGCCGGCTGGACCTTGAGAGGTTCCAGCATCGCCGCCTCTGCTTCGGCGCGGCTGACCCAGCCCAGGTCCGCCATCTGACCGAGAATCCAGTTCCGGCGGCCGACCGCCTGCCCGTAGCGCCGCGTCGGATGATAGTTGTCCGGTCCTTTGGGCAGCGCCGCCAGATAGGCGCTCTCGGCAAGGGTCAACTCGCTCAAAGACTTGCCGAAGTAGTTGTAGGCCGCCGCGCCAACCCCGAAGGAGCGATATCCCAGCCAGATCTCGTTCATGTAGAGTTCGAGGATCCGCTCCTTAGAGAGCGTGCTTTCCAGTTGCGAGGCGAGGATGGCTTCCTTGAGCTTGCGTCCAACGGTCTGGTCACTGGTCAGGAGGATGTTCTTGGCCACCTGCTGGGTGATGGTGGATCCGCCTTCGAGACGCCGTCCCTGCGCGATATTGAGGACGTTCTTGGCCATAGCCCGGCCAAAGCCACCGATGTCCACTCCTCCATGCTTGAAGAAGCCGTGGTCCTCGGCCGCCAGGAACGCCTGCGCCGTCTGGGCGGGGATCGCGTCGTAGGACACAAATATCCGACGTTCCCGGGAGAATTCTCCGATCAGGGTGCCGTCCCAGGCATAGGCCCGGGTCGCCGTCGGCGGATGATAGTCCACCAGATCACCCGCATCGGGCATGTCGTGAAACAGCCAGGCCGAATAGATGCCCGTGGCCAGCGCGGCGACCGCCACGAAGCTCAGAACCATGACGCCGGCCAGTCCAACCCACCGGGCGGGTCCTGCCCGTTCGGATGTATCCGGGGGGGTCAATGGCGCACAGGCTCCCGGGGCGCGAAGGCCCTTGCAAAGCGTGTCGTCTAGCCTGTGTTGCGGCGGGCGCCAACGGCCCCGCGCGCGCCCTTCGTCACCAGCCAGCCAACCGGATGCTTTCGCCGAAGTGCTCGTCGACAGCCTGCGCTACCGCCGTCATCAACCTGGACCGGCTTACCGGATCACGAAGTCGCGCTTCGTCCTCGGGATTCGAGACAAACCCCATCTCCAGCAGCACAGCTGGAACATCCGGCGCCAGAAGCACCATGAACCCGGCGTCGCGATGGCTGCGGCGCAGTAATGGCGCCTTGCCCTCGATCCGCGACAACAGGGTCTGGGCGAAGACCGCGGAGCGATTACGCGTGGCGCGCTGGGTCAGGTCAAAGAGGATATCACGCACACCCTGGTCTCCTGCCAGGCTGGCCTTCATGAACCAGTTGTCGTTGCTCACAAAACGGGTGGCGCGCTGCGTGGCCTTGTCTGACAGTGTGTAGACCGACGCGCCCTTGAGACCGGGTTCAGGCCCCGAATCAGCATGGATCGAGATGAATAGATCCGCGTCCGCCCTCTGGGCGATCCTGACCCGGCTCTCGAGCGGGACATAGACGTCCGATGACCGGGTCATCACGACTTTGTAGCGTCCGGTTCGGGTAAGCTTGTCGGCAAGTGTCTGAGCGGCGGCGAGGTTCAGGTCCTTCTCCAGTCCCTTGGCGCCACTCGCCCCGCTGTCGCGACCGCCATGCCCGGCGTCAATGACCACCACCTTCTTCAGGGGCAGCGGCGTGGACTTGACGGGCAGCACGGGCGTGCGCACGGGCAGAAACTGGGTGCGGACCGCCGGCGCCGGCGGTTTTGGCGCGGCCGAAGCCGTCATGACCGCTCCAGGCGCCGCTGCAACATCGATGACGTAGCGATAGGAGGTCACGCCGTCCGCGGGCGGCAACAGGAACCGCCTCGAAACCTTGCCGTCAGCCGACAGATCCATCTGCAGACGAGCGCCGCCCTGATGGGTGTCCAGCAGCCAGGCCTTGACCACCCCACGGCCGGGGCCCTGCTGGACTTGCGCGACCTTTACGCCGCTCAGCAGCAAAACAACGCGTCGGTTTGCCGATCCGTCCGACAGCACCCGGGCCGCTGTGACGCCGTCCAGCTCGATCACGGCGCGGGTCTGGGCGCCATCCCCCCCGACACGCACCTTCAACAGATTGACGTCCGCGGTGGCGGCCTGGCTGGCCGCGACGGCGGCGAGCCCGATGCCGACAACGAGCAGGGCCGCCGCGGCGCGCCCTCTCTTCTGCCCGACCATCGCCCTCAAGCGCCCAATCATGCCAAAGTCCTGAAACACCGTCTCTTCGGCCACTGCGTGGCTGACCGACATATAGTCCGTAACGCCGTGGACAAAGGGTTAACGAGGTCTTGCGGCGCGCAACGCTTTCCTTTTGCCCGATGGTCTTGCTATTGTACCCCCGCGCGGCGTCGCAGGCTTGCATTGAGCCCGAACGCCAAGCGACAAAAACAAGCCTGCGTCGGCTTGGACCGAATCCTCGGTGACGACGCATCCTCCGATCCGCGCCCTTCGGGACGCGCCTGGGAACACATCCGATGAGCTGCGCAGCTCGAGCCCCCGCCGGCCTCCAGGCCGCCCGATACGTCGATCCCGGCGTATTGCGGAGTGACGCGCGCGTTCATCCCACACACCGGCTGCGCCTGGGCCATGCCCCCGCGCGCCGCGGAGACATTTCTAATGCCCAAGACTATGTTGATCGATGCAGCTCACGCCGAAGAAACGCGTGTGGTTGTGGTCGACGGAAACCGCGTTGAAGAATTTGATTTCGAAAGCCAGAACCGGAAACAGCTTCGGGGAAACATCTACCTCGCCAAGGTGACCCGGGTTGAGCCGTCCCTGCAGGCGGCCTTCATCGAGTATGGCGGCAATCGCCACGGCTTCCTCGCCTTCAACGAGATCCACCCGGACTATTACCAGATCCCTCTGGCCGACCGCGAAGCGCTGATGCGTGAAGAGGCCGAGGATCACGACGAGGATCGTCCTGAGCCGCGCAGCCGGGGTTCCCGCAATGCGGTGAACGAGGGCGGCGACGAGGATGATGGTGACGAGCCCCATAACGCCAGCGACGACGATGACGACGTCATGGAAGAAGAGGTCGCACGTCGCCGTCGGCGGCTGATGCGTCGCTACAAGATCCAGGAAGTGATCCGCCGCCGGCAGATCATGCTGGTTCAGGTCGTCAAGGAAGAGCGCGGCAACAAGGGTGCGGCGCTGACAACCTATCTGTCGCTCGCCGGACGCTACGGCGTGTTGATGCCAAACACCGCGCGCGGCGGCGGCATCAGCCGCAAGATCGACACCGCAACCGACCGCAAGCGCCTCAAGGGCGTGGTGGCCAGCCTGGATGTCCCACAGGGTATGGGCCTGATCGTCAGGACGGCCGGCGCCAAGCGCACCAAGGCCGAGATCAAGCGCGACTACGACTATCTGCTGCGTCTGTGGGAAAACATCCGCGAGACCACGCTCCACTCGATCGCTCCGGCCCTGATCTACGAGGAAGAAGACCTCGTGAAGCGCACGATCCGCGATCTCTACGACAAGGACATCGACGAGGTCTGGGTCGAGGGCGAAGGCGCCTACAAGGAAGCCCGCGACTTCATGCGGATGCTGATGCCCTCGCAGGCCAAGAAGGTGATGGCCTACCGCGAGCCGACCCCGCTGTTCGTCAAGCACCGGGTCGAGGATCACCTGAGCCAGATCTATTCACCGACGGTTCCGCTACGATCAGGCGGCTACCTGGTGATCAACCAGACCGAGGCGCTGGTCGCCGTTGACGTGAACTCCGGGAAGTCGACCCGCGAGCGGAACATCGAGGCCACCGCGCTCAAGACCAACATGGAGGCGGCCGAGGAAGCCGCCCGCCAGCTACGCCTGCGCGATCTGGCCGGCCTGATCGTCATCGACTTCATCGACATGGATGAGTCGAAGAACAACCGCGCCGTCGAGAAGAAGCTGAAAGACTGCCTCAAGGACGACCGCGCCCGCGTGCAGATGGGCAAGATCAGTCCGTTCGGCCTGATGGAGATCAGCCGCCAGCGTCGCCGGTCCGGCGTCCTGGAAGGCACCACCCATGTCTGCGAACATTGCGCCGGCACCGGACGGGTGCGTTCCGTGGAGTCCAGCGCCCTCTCCGCCCTGCGCGCCATGGAACTGGAGGCCATGAAGGGCGGCGGTGAGGCTTGCCTGCGCGTTCCCCGCGCCGTTGGCCTCTACATCCTCAACGAAAAGCGGGCGCATCTGGCGCGCCTGTTCCAGGCCCAGGGCCTGTTCGTGACCGTCGTGATCGAAGACGACATGGCCCACGCCGAGCACGTGATCGAGCGCACCTCGATGGAGACGCGTCCCGAGCATGCGGCCTCGATGGCCGCACCGATGATCCAGGCTTTCGAGCCCTCCGTAGAAGACGACCTCGACGATGAGGTCTTCGACGACGAGGATGAGGAAGACGGTGACGCGGAGGATGAAGCCGCCCTCGAAGCCGGGGACACCGATGACGACGCGGCCCACGTCAGATCCGATCGTGAGGACCGCCCGCGCGATGATGACGAGGACGGTAGCCGCCGACGGGGGCGCCGCCGTCGCCGTGGACGTCGTGATGAACCGAGATCCGGTGAAGCCGAACGCGGGCCGCGACCCGCTGGCGACATGGCCGCCGTGGCCGATGGCGACGACGAGGCGGCGCGCCGCCGCCGTCGCGGCCGCCGGGGCGGGCGACGTATGCGCGATGACTTCCGCCCGCAGGACAACTTCTCGTGGGTTCGCCCCTGGGTGCCCTACGGCGATGATCCCTTTGTCTGGTATGACCCGTCAGAGGACCTGAAGCCCGTCGCGCCGCCGACAGGTGACGCCCGACCGGCGCCGCGCCCTGAACCCGCCCCTGCCCGTCCGGTCATCGCCCGCGAGGGCGAGGACGATATCTGGGTCGAACTGCCGGCCGCCGAGGACAAGCCAAAGCGCGCGCGACGCGGCCGCGGACGCGGTCGTGACCGTGATCGCGAGACCCCGGTTGTCGAAACGGAGGCCTTCGTCGAGGTGGTCGAAGTGGTCGAGGCTGTCGATCCGGTCGAGGTCGCCGTTGAGGCTGAACCTGACCCGGTTGCAGAGATCGCACTCCCGGCCGCCGAGGCGCCGGCCGCCAAGCCCCGGCGTTCCCGCGCAAAAAAGGCAGCGCCGGCCCAGGAAACTGAAGTCGAGGTTGAAGCCGCGGCCGAACCTGCCGCTGTTGCGCCTCCGACGCCGGAACCGGAGCCGGAACCCGAGCCCGCGCCAAGGGTCCCTGATCCCAACGAAATCAGTGGCCCGGCGCCGGCGCCGCGCAAGGGCTGGTGGAGACGCGGCTAAGGCATTAGCATCGTCCCGGGGCGGACTTATCAGGACAGAGTGTACGCATGATCTCTCCGCCCCGGTCGATTTCGCGAATGGCCTCGGTCGTCGCTCTCGCCGTCAGTCTGGCGGTGGCGCCTTCGCTGGCCAACGCCCAGTCGCTGATCCGTGACACCGAGATCGAGGAGATCCTCTTCCGCGACTCCGCGCCGATTCTCGAGGCGGCAGGCATCGACTCAAAGAGCGTCGAGATCCTGCTGATCGGCTCCAAGGAACTCAACGCATTCGCCGCACCGCGGGTGATGGGCTTCTACACCGGTCTGATCCTGGAATCCGACGACCCCAACGAACTCCAGGGCGTCATCGCCCACGAAGTCGGCCACCTGGCCGGCGGACACAGCGCCCGGTCCGATGACTTCAACCGCGCCGGTATGCGTCCGTTTCTGCTGACAATGGGTCTGGGCGTACTGGCGGCTCTTGCAGGCTCGCCGGAAGCCGCCATTGGTCTGGCCAGCAGCGCCAGCATGTTCGGAACCATCGGCGCGCTGGGCTACAGCCGCGAACAGGAAAGCCGCGCCGATCAGGCCGGCGCCACCCTGCTCGACAAAGCCGGGCTCTCCGGCAAGGGTCTGGCCGACTTCTTTGACAACTTCCGCTACCAGGAAGTCTTCGACGAGGCGCGCCGGTTCGCCTACTTCCGCAGCCACCCGATTTCGTCGGATCGCATCGAAGCCTTGCGCCGGCGCGTGGAAAAGCAGCCGAACTACGGCAAGGTCGACAGCCCCGAGGCCATCGCTGAACACGCGGTGATGAAGGCCAAGCTGGACGCCTTCCTCAATCCGCAGATCGCCATCGCGAAATACAGCGAGAAGGCCACGGACTATCCCTCCCGCTACGCCCGCGCCATCGCCTACTATCAGCTGAAAGAGCCGGATCGCGCCCTCAAGCTGATCGACGTGCTGCTGAACGAACAGCCTCAGAACCCCTACCTCTGGGAACTCAAGGGCCAGATCCTCTTCGAATTCGGCCGTACTCAGGAAGCGGAGGCTCCGCAGCGCAAATCCGTCGCCCTGAAACCGGAAGCGCCCCTGCTCCGGATCAATCTGGGCCAGACCCTCATCGCCCTCGACGACAAGGCCAAGGTGAATGAGGGCGTGGCCGAACTTCGCAAATCCCTGACCCAGGAAGAGGACAACGCGGTCGCCTGGCGCCTGTTGGCCGAAGCCTACGACAAGCTGGGCAAGGATGGCCTGGCCCGTCTCGCCACCGCCGAATACAACTTCAATGTCGGCGACAAACGCCAGGCGCGGGTGTTTGCGATGCGGGCGCGTGAGATGTTGGACAAGGGGACGCCCGAGTGGCGGCGCGCCACCGACATCTTCCTGGTCTCGGAGCCCAGCCGGGAAGAAATGCGTAGCCTTGGTCGCGAGGGTCTGGTTGCCGTTGCGTCGCATTGAGTCCGGCGGCCCGTCAGACTATCTGAGCTCCATGAAAGCCGCTGCTCCTCTCGCCCTGGCGCTGGTCGCCGCCCTTGCCGTCGCCGGTTGCCAGAACACGGAGGATGCCGCGTTCGGCGCGAAGGTGCGCAGCTACCTCCTGGCGAATCCCGAGGTTCTCGAGGAAATGGCGGCCAAGCTGCAGGAGAAACAGCAGCTCAAACAGCAAACGGCGGCAAAGGATGCGCTCGCGAAGTTTCGCCAGCAGCTGGAGCGTGACCCACGCGATCTCGTCTTCAACCCCGGCGGCTCCGTCACGGTGGTCGAGTTCTTCGACTACAATTGCGGCTACTGCAAAGTGGCCGCACCGGAAGTCGTTAAGCTGATCAAGAGCAATCCGGATGTGCGGTTTATCTTCAAGGAATTCGCCTTCCAGACGCAGGATTCCATTGCTGCGGCGAAGATGGTCCTGACGCCCACGGCCCGGCCAAAGGGTCTGGAGCTCCACACAGCCCTGATGGCCCAGAAACCGCTCAATCCCGAAACGGTGGATCGTGTGTTCAAGGCCGCCGGGGTCGATCCCGCCCGGGCCCGCGCGGCCGCCAATGATCCTGCCATCGAGCGCCAGATCGCGGAGACGCATGATCTGGCCCGCGCGCTTGGCATCGACGGCACGCCGGCCTTTGTTGTCGGGGACCAGATCATTCACGGCGCCGACCTGAACGCCCTGAAAGCCGCCATCGAGACCGCAAGGGCGGGACCGATGAAGCGGCCATCGTCGTCAACCTGAACCGGAACGGGGACCCAAGGATGGGCGAGCGCATACTTGTGATCGGGGCCGGCATGGCCGGTCTGTGGAGCGCCATGGCGCTTGCTGGCGGCGATCGGGAAATCCTGCTGCTGGATCGTGATCCATCTCCGCCCGATGGCGGGGCGGACGTGGCCTTCGAGGACTGGAAGCGCCGGGGTGTCAGTCACCTGCGGCACAGCCACGCCTTCCTGGCCCGCCTGCGCACCCTGGCCCGCGACCGCCACCCGGCCCTGCTGGACGCCCTGCTGGAAGCCGGTTGTCGCGAACTCGGCTTCGAAGGTTCGCTGACCGAGCGCCACAAACAGAACTATCGCCCCGAGCCGATCGACCAGGATCTGGCCATCCTCACCAGCCGGCGCACGACCCTGGAACTGGTCATGCGGCGCTATGCCGAACAGTTGCCCGGGGTCACGATTCAGCCGGAGACCTTCGTCAAGTCGCTGATCGTCGAACCCGGCGCACCCGCAAGGGTCACCGGCGTGCGGCTGGAGGACGGCCGTGAACTCGCCTGCGACATCCTGGTCGATGCGGCCGGACGAAACTCGCAGGCGCCGGAACTGCTGGCCGCCGCCGGGGTGACGATCCCGGAGGCGTCAGAGGCCTGCGGGGTCATCTACTACACCCGTCACTACCGTCTGGAACCCGGCGCGGCAGAGCCGCCGCGCGGCGCAGGATCAACCACCGGCGATCTGGGCTATCTGAAGTTCGGCGTCTTCCCCGGGGACAACGGCTGCTTCTCCATCACGCTCTGCGTGCCCGAGGTCGAGGAGGAGATGCGCAAGGCGATCGTGGCGCCCGAGGCGTTTGACGCCATCTGTCGCACCCTGCCCGGCGTGGCCGCCTGGATCGAGCCGGAGCGCACCCGCCCCACCAGCCGGGTCTTTGGCATGGGCCAGCTGGAAAGCCGCTGGCGCGAACTGGCGCCCGGGGACCAGCCTGTCGTCCTGGGCTTCTTCCCCGTCGGCGACAGCATTGTGCGGACCAATCCGCTCTATGGACGCGGCTGCTCGTTCGCCGCCGTCAGCGCCCATCTGCTGGCCGACAGCCTTCTGGCCAGTCGCGATCCTGCGCAGCGGTTGAAATCCTACCGCGACGCCCTCAATCGCGATCTACGACCCTACTATGACGCCATGCGCCAGGCCGACCGCTCGGCCATCAAGCGCGCGCGGGCAGCCTTGCTGCCGCCCAAACCTCTCACCCTTCGCGGCCGGCTGATGAAGGGATTTCTCGAAGACGGCGTCGCCATCGCCATGCGCGAGGATGTGGTGCTCCTGCGCGCCTTCCTGCGCGGCTTTCACATGCTGGAGCATCCCAATGCCTGGTTGAAGCGTCCCGCCAACATCGCCCGCATCGTCAGGGTCTGGGCCCGGGGCAAGACCCGCAACGCCGCGCTCTACCCGCCGAAGAGCGGCCCGGAACGCACCGAGATGTTCGAAACCCTCGGCATCCCGCATTTGGCCGACATGGAACGGGTCCGCGCCGAAGCGGCTTGACCGCCGTGACGTAAAGGCGCGAGCCTCCGCCCTTCCCTTCCGGAGGACGCGCGATGGCTGAGTTCAAACTGCTGATCAATGGTCAACTGGTGGCCGGCGACGCCACGATGGACGTGATCAACCCCGCGACCGAAGACACGGTCGCCACCTGCGCACGGGCCTCCATCGCCCAGCTGGACCAGGCCGTCGCGGCCGCCAAGGCTGCCTTTCCGGCCTGGAGCAAGACCACCATCGACACCCGGCGCGCGGCCCTGATCGCCATGGCCGACGCGATCCAGGCCAACGTTCCGGAACTGGCCCGCCTGCTGACCCAGGAACAGGGTAAGCCGCTGGAAGCCGCCATGGGCGAGATCTTCGGCGCCTCGGCCTTCTTCCGCTACTTCGCCAGCCTTGATCTGCCGGCCAAGGTCGTCCAGGACACCGCTGAGGCGAAGGTCGAGATCCGCCGCAAGCCGCTGGGCGTGATCGGGGCCATCGTGCCCTGGAACTTCCCGATCATCCTGATGGCCTTCAAGGTCCCGGCCGCCCTGCTGGCCGGCAACACCATCGTCCTGAAGCCCGCCGCGACCACGCCCCTGACCACGCTGAGGATCGCCGAGCTGGTCAAGGACCTGCTGCCGCCCGGCGTGCTCAACGTCATCGCCGACGCCAACGACCTGGGCGCCGCCATCACCAGCCACCCCGATATCCGCAAGATCAGCTTCACCGGTTCCACCGAGACCGGCAAGCGCGTCATGGCCGGCGCCGCCAGTGCGCTCAAGCGCGTGACCCTGGAACTGGGCGGCAATGACGCGGCCATCGTCATGGGCGACGTGGATCCGGTCGCCACGGCGCCCAAGATCTTCAACGCCGCCTTCCAGAACTCGGGCCAGGTCTGCATCGCCGCCAAGCGGGTCTACGTCCACGAGAGCATCTACGACGCCATGTGTGACGAGCTCGCCAGGCTTGCCGACGCCGCCGTCGTGGGCGACGGCCTGGAACAGGGCACCCAGTTCGGTCCCCTGCAGAACAAGGCCCAGTTCGACAAGGTGCTGGGCTACATCGAAGCCGGACGCCGCGACGGCAACATCATCGCCGGCGGCCACCGCCAGGGCGACAAGGGCTATTTCATCCGCCCCACCATCGTGCGCGACATCACCGATGGCTCCGCCCTGGTGGACGAGGAACAGTTTGGCCCCGTCCTGCCGATCATCAAATACGCCGACGCCGACGACGCCGTCGTGCGCGCCAACGCCTCGGACTACGGCCTGGGCGGCTCTGTCTGGGCCACTGACAGCGACAAGGCCTGGGAGTTGGCCGCCGGCATGGAGAGCGGCACCGTCTGGATCAACAAGCACGCCGACCTGCAACCCCACCTGCCCTTCGGCGGCGCCAAGTTCTCCGGCCTGGGCAGCGAACTGGGCCAGGAAGGCCTGAACGAGTTCACCCAGATCCAGGTGCTGAATATGGCGCGGTAGCGCTGGGTCAGAACCGGTAGGTGACACCCGCGCGCACCGTGCGGGGCTCCACCACCCGGCTCAGACGCCCCTCGACGGGTGCGGGATCAAACCCGGGAACGAAGGCTTCGTAGAAATACGCAACGTCCTTGTCCCGGCTGTTCAGGACGTTCAGGAGATCGCCGTAAACCTCAAGGTGCGTCCACTTTTTCACGGCGCGCACATTGACCACGGTGCTGCCCCTGTCGCGGATCGAATTGTCTTCCAGCAACGGTGAAGGCCCCAGATGCCGCAGCCGGATTGCGGCTTCCCATCCATCAGATACCGCCGACACCCCCAGCGACGCAGAGCTCTCGAAGGCGTTCGGGATATGATCGCCGTTGTCATAGCGCGCGTGACTGCCGGTGTAGTTCCCATCTATCGCCAGCCAGGCCATCGGCCGCCAGAACCCGACGATTTCATAGCCGTGACGCCGGCTGGCGCCGGTGGGCTCCACCGCATTGGAATCCCCGACAAAGCGCAACTCGCTGCCCACGCTCAGCCACCAGTAGGTGGCCGTCAGCGTGAAGGGCCCACTCTGCAACCGGGCGCCCAGCTCCTTGCCCGTACCCTTGACCAGGATCGGCACCGCCGGTGTCGCAAACGCCCCCCGAACATCGTTGGAGTGAAAACCCCGGCCCCATCCCGCATAGACCTCGAACCTGTCGTTCACCGCATAGGCGGCGCTGACCTTGGGCGAGAGCAGACCATCGCTCGACTTGCCGACACCGACCGCCGCTGCGGCGGCGTCACGCGCCCTGACGTCGGCATGATAGTAGTCGCCCCTTAGCCCGCCGATCAGGCGTAGACCCTGAAATGGGCGCCAGGTTCCCTCGGCAAAGGCTCCAGCCGAAGCTTCCTTCACGGCATAGAGCCCTCGCGAAGACACGAACACCCGTTGGGCGGTATCGGTTACCCCCACCTTGCCGATGTCGTCATACCGGTTCTCCGTGCCCAGCCGCACATCCAGTTGCGGCGCGAGCGTCCAGTTCCCCTCCGCCCGGAACCCCAACACCACACGCCGGTCAAACTGATGGATCTGCGCGCTCGACCGGTCTGCGTTGGCGTAGGTCGGGTTCGAATACATGTTCCAGTCGTAGTACTGGCCATAGACATTGCCCTTCCAGCCCTGCCCGCTGACCTTGGCGTCCAGCACCAGGCGGGTAGTCTCTCCGGCGGCGCTCGGATCGGGCGAACAGAACACGTCGCGGCAGACCGGCGATCCAATGATCCGCTCCGGAACCTGTTCGGTCGGCCGCCAGGTTCCGCGATAGCCATGGGCAGTAAGCTCGAGGGAGCCAACGCCCACCTCACGCACGTACTTCGTAAACGCCGCATAGTGACGCAGCCGCTCGGGCTGTTGCCATGGCCCGTTGTAGACACGTCCTTCCCCCACCAGAGTCAGCTGCCCCCCGCCAACATCCGTCAGGGTTCCCCCGCCCGCCAGCCGGCCATAGCCATAGGCGCCCGCCTCCGTAGCCGCCCAGGGCCGATCGTAGGCCTCCACGGTTGTCAGATAGGCCGCACCCGCCAGCGCAAAGTCACCGCCATCAGCCCGATAGGGCCCCTTGCGAAAGTCCTCCCGCGTGATGGTCTCCGGGATCAGGCCGTTCAGGTCCAGATACCCTTGCCCGTGCCCATGGGTGCGCAGGTTCATCTGCACATCGTCGATATAGGTGGCGAAATCCGTCCCGTGATCCAGGTTGAACCCGCGCAGAAAATACTGGTTCGCCTTTCCGGATCCGGAGTGTTGGGCAGCAATCAGCCCGGGCACCGCCTCCAGCAGTTCCGCCGTCTTCAGCAGCGGCCGCACCAGCATGTCGGAGCCCGAGATCGTGCCCTCGCTGGCCGCATGGGCCACGCCGATCTTGACCTCGCCGCGCCCGAAGACAACCACCTCCTGCACCTCACCCGGCGCGGTGACGACAGCCTCCTCTGCGGCAAGCGCTGGCGCTCCCGTGAGGCAGAGGCAGAGGGTTACCAAAACGGCGTCAGACAAGATCGACATATGAAATGACGCCTCAGTCAAAAAACAACGTTCCGGATTGTATGCTGCGGTGATTGTAGGACAGTTTCAAGTTTGACGGCAAAAATGCGTCTCAAGACATTTGACAGGCAATCCGTCGCGTGTTCTTGTTCTGTTCATGTTCATCGAGAGCGACATGCGCGAGCGGCACGGCCGCGTGCTGGCGGAACTGGCCGAGGTTGGCATGGTCATGGTGCGCCGGCTCGGCGAGGCCATGCTGCAGGTCGGGGATATCCAGGTTCAGGCCCAGATCGGCCTCGCCTTCCACCGGGTCTCACGCGCCGTGCGCCAGACGATGGCGCTGGAATTCCGACTGGCCCAGGCCGCGCACCGTGAAGCCGTCGCGCTCCAGTCCCCCTCGCCCACCCGCGCTTCTGCGCCAAAGCCGCCAGGCCCGACCGCCGAGCGGGTCGGCTGGAACGAGTACGAACGTGCCGATTCCGATGAGCCGCTGGATGCCCTGGACGAACTTCTCGAAGCCGAAGATCTCGACGCGGAGACCGTTCACGAGGCCGTGGAAACCACCATGGCCCGCCTGCGCCGCGATCTGGCCGCTGACACCCTGCTGGTTAAGGCCGGAGTGCTGGAGCCCGACGATCCGGGATCAGCGCTCGTCGACGTGAAGCGCCCGGCCGCGACGCCGCCACCGCGCAACCGACGATCCGAGCTTCTGGGCGCCGCCAGTTTCACCCGCCCGACGCCCGTAGTCCCGCCGAAATCCGTGGCGCGGGCAGGCCCGCTGCTCTGGCGCAGCTCTGGCTGAGGTTTTCCGGATTTGGGTTTGGTCGAAACCGAATTCATATGGACGAAGTCCGTCCATGCCCTTCTCCCCTTGCGGGAGAAGGTGGCAGGCGCAGCCTGACGGATGAGGGGTCGCGCCGCCCTATCGAAATGATTTCAATGCCTTATCGGAGAGGATTATCGACCCCTCATCCGACCTCGCTTCGCGAGGCCACCTTCTCCCACAAGGGGCGAAGGGGCGTGGCGTTGAGCTCTCTCGCTATCTGGAATTATGCAACGGTCCCGCAAGGGGAGAAGGGAAAGCGTTGTCGTCGACAGGGGCAAGCAAACCCTCCACCGATGGATGCGGAGCCCCCCGAAACCTTGCCCCCTCAGATCAACCCGGCCCTCGGTGACGACGGGTCGGCGTACATCCGCTTGTCCATGCGCCCCGCGAGGAAAGCCTCGCGGCCCGCGATCACCGCATGCTTCATCGCCCGCGCCATACGGATAGGGTCTTTTGCCTCAGCGATGGCCGTATTCATCAGCACCGCGTCACAGCCCAGCTCCATGGAGATCACCGCGTCCGACGCCGTGCCCACCCCGGCGTCCACCAGCACCGGCACCTTGGTCTGCTCGATGATCAGACCCAGATTGAGCATGTTCTGAATGCCCCGCCCGGAGCCAATCGGCGCCGCCGCCGGCATGATCGCCGCCGCGCCGGCGTCTTCCAGTTTCTGCGCATAGACCGGATCGTCCGAGCAATAGACCATCACCTGGAACCCGTCAGAGATCAGCAGCTTCAGCGCCCGCAGCGTCTCTTCCATGTCGGGCAGCAGGTGTTTGGTGTTGGACAGCACCTCCAGCTTCACCAGATCCCAGCCGCCCGCCTCGCGGGCCAGCCTCAGCGTCCGCACCGCGTCCTCGCCCGTGAAACATCCCGCCGTGTTGGGCAGGAAGGTGAACCGGTCCGGCTTCACATGGTCCACCAGCATCGGCTGACTGGGGTCGGACAGGTTCACGCGACGCAGCGCCACCGTCACGATCTCGGCGCCGGCGGCCTCGGCGGCGGCGGCGTTCTGGGCATAGTCCTTGTACTTGCCGGTGCCGACGATCAGGCGTGAGCGAAACGTCCGGCCCGCCACTGTCCAGGTGTCGTCGGCCTGCGCAGAACCGTCCATCTCAACCGCCTCCAATGAAATGGACGATCTCGATCCGATCACCGTCCGTCAGGTTTGTTCTGGCATAGGTCGAACGCGGAACGATCTCCAGATTGAGCTCCACGGCGACTTTCCGCACGTCGAGGCCAAGCGCCTTCACCAGCGCCGCCACGTCGGCGACCCCGTCAAAGGCCCGATCCTCTCCATTCACAATCAGCTGCAAGCGCGCCACTCCGGTCGCCATGCTTGTGACGCGACGTCTCCCCCGTTACAAGACATCGGAATCGACGGCGGAGCCGAATGGGCAAACCGATCTATGTGCTGAGCGGCCCTAACCTCAACCTGTTGGGGACCCGCGAGCCGGAAATCTATGGACATCAGACCCTGGAGGACGTGCGCGTGCTGTGCGAGGCCCGCGCCAGGTCCCTGGGCCATGAAGTCGTGTTCAGGCAGTCCAACCACGAAGGCGTCCTGGTCGACTGGATCCAGGAAGCGCGCGAGGCGGCCTGCGCCCTGGTGATCAACCCCGCCGCCTACGGCCATACCTCTATCGCGCTCCTCGACGCGCTGAAGATGCTGAGCATCCCTGTCGTGGAGTGCCACCTGTCGAATCCGGCGGCGCGCGAAGCGTTTCGCCGGGAAACCTATGTCTCGCTCGCCGCAACGGGGCTGGTCTCCGGCTTCGGCGCGAACAGCTATGAACTGGCCGTTGAGGCCGCCGCGGGCCTGGTCCGCTAGACGTCAAGCCAAGGATTGAGGCCGTTTCCATGCCAACTACGTCAAAGGCGCCCGCCGATCAGATTGACACGCGTCTGGTTCGCAAGCTGGCGGACATCCTCACCGAGACCGGCCTGTCGGAGATCGAGGTCGAACACGGTGGCCTGAAGGTCCGGGTGGTCAAGACCATCACCGCCGCCGCGGTCCAGTACGCCGCGCCCGCGCCGATGCCTGTGGCCGCCTCACCGGCCGCCGCGCCTGCGGCTGCCGCCGTCGCCGAGGCCGCGCCCGTCTCGAACGGTGACCCTGTCAAATCTCCCATGGTCGGCACCGTCTATCTGCAGCCAAACCCCGGCTCGCCCGCCTTCGTGAAGGTCGGCGACACCGTGGAGGCCGGCCAGACCCTGTTCATCATCGAGGCGATGAAGACCATGAACCCCGTGCCCGCACCCCGGGCCGGCAAGATCGTGCAGGTGCTGATCGACGACGCCCAGCCGGTGGAATTCGGTGAACCGCTCGCGATCATCGAATAGCGCCATGTTTGACAAGATCCTCATCGCCAACCGGGGCGAGATCGCCTTGCGCGTCCATAGGGCCTGCAAGGAAATGGGCATCGCCACGGTGGCCGTGCACTCCGAAGCTGACGCCAGCGCCATGTGGGTGCGCCTGGCCGACGAAAGCGTCTGCATCGGCCCGGCGCCTGCGTCCAAGAGTTACCTGCATATCCCGGCGATCATCGCGGCCTGCGAGATCACCGGCGCCCAGGCTGTGCATCCCGGGTATGGGTTTCTGTCCGAGAACGCCCGCTTCGCCGAGATCGTGAACGCCCACGGCTTCACCTTCATCGGTCCCAAGCCGGAACACATCCGGATGATGGGTGACAAGATCACCGCCAAACAGGCCGTCAAGGCCGTGGGGATTCCCGTGGTTCCCGGCTCGGAAGGCGCCGTCACGACCGAGGAAGAGGCGCTCGCGGCGGCCAAGGAGATCGGCTTTCCGGTCCTGATCAAGGCGGCTGCCGGCGGCGGCGGGCGCGGGATGAAGGTGGCCAGGTCCGAGGAGGATCTGGTCGAGGCCGTCCAGACCGCGCGATCCGAGGCCAAGGCCGCATTTGGTGACGACGCGGTCTATATGGAGCGCTACCTCCAGACGCCGCGCCACATCGAACTGCAGGTGATCGCCGACAGCTTCGGCAACGTCTGCCACCTGGGCGAGCGCGACTGCTCGCTACAGCGCCGCCACCAGAAGGTGCTGGAGGAGGCGCCCTCCCCGGCCCTCGACGCCGCCGCCCGCGCGAAGATCGGCAAGGTCGTGGTCGACGCGGTCAAGGCCATCGGCTACCTGGGCGTCGGCACAATCGAGTTCCTGTACGAGAACGGCGAGTTCTTCTTCATCGAGATGAACACCCGCCTGCAGGTCGAACACCCGGTCACCGAGGCCATCACCGGCATCGACCTGGTGCGGGAGCAGATACGCATTGCCGCCGGCCTGCCGTTGTCCTTCAAGCAATCGGACATCGTCTTCGAAGGCCACGCCATCGAGTGCCGGATCAACGCCGAAAATCCGAAGACCTTCGTCCCCTCGCCCGGCCTGGTCACCGACTACCACGCCCCGGGCGGTCTGGGCGTTCGCATGGATAGCGCGCTCTATGCCGGCTACTCGATCCCGCCGTTCTACGACAGCCTGATCGGCAAGCTGATCGTCCACGGACGCGACCGGGAGGAATGCATCGCCCGCCTCAATCGCTGCCTTGGCGAGATCGTGGTGGGCGGTATCGACACCAACATCACCCTGTTTCAGGAACTCCTGAATCAGCCCGACATTCTGAGCGGCGACTACAACATCCACTGGCTGGAGCGCTGGATGGCGGCCAACGCCGGCTGAGTGGTTTCCAGCCCCGGTGATGGCGCGTAGACGACGCTCATGCCGCCCTTCGACGCTCAGGACCTGCTCGACTGTTACGCGCGCGGCGTCTTTCCGATGGCGGACGCGCGCGAAGACCCTGGCGTCTTCCTCGTCGACCCGGAGCGACGCGGTGTAATCCCGCTCAATGCGTTCCATGTCTCACGCCGTCTCGCACGAACCGTGCGCGCCGAGCCCTTTGTCGTCCGCCTCAACACCTCCTTCCACGAGGTGGTGCTGGCGTGCGCGGCCGCTGGCCCGGGGCGCACCCAGACCTGGATCAACCGGCCGATCGAGCGCCTGTATCTTCAACTGCATGGGCTGGGTCACGCCCATAGCGTGGAGTGCTGGCAGGATGGCGAACTGGTGGGCGGTCTCTACGGCGTATCCCTGGGCGGCGCCTTCTTCGGAGAGAGCATGTTCTCGCGTCGCCGCGACGCCTCAAAGGTCGCGTTGGTGCATCTGGTCGGCCACCTGATCGCACGGGGTTTTCGACTTCTGGACACCCAGTTCCTCACCGACCATCTCGCCAGCTTCGGAGCCCGGGAGATCGACCGCGCCGACTATCGACGGCGCCTGGCGAAGGCTCTGGGGATCAAGGCGGATTTCTACGGCGCGGGAGGTGTCGGCTCCGGAGGCGTTGTCACGGGAGCCGACGCAGCGGTCGGCGCCGGAGAAGCAGCCGGGGCGGTCACAACAGCCGGAACGGCCGGGATCGCCGCAGGAGCCCGGGAGGCTGGCGGGCGGACGGCCGTGGCAGCCACCGGAATGGGCGGCGCATTTGTCCTGCAACTGATCGCCCAGGCGTCATAAGAGGCGTGCTGCAACGGGTTAAGGCCCGGAGACGCGGCAAACATCCAGCCCTTGAAGGCCTCACGCGAGGGCGGGCTTGGCCGTCCCGGCTGGGGCCGTGGCTGCGAGTCGATCTTCAGATACACGATCGAATCGGTGATCGGCTCATTTGGCGCCGACCGTTCGCAGGCGCTCACTGTAAAGATGAGGCCCTTCCAGCGCACCGGCTGTCCGACCCGTGCCTCGAACCGCAGTGTTTCGGCCGTCACCTTGTCCAGCGCCTGCAGCACGGCGATGTTGTAGCGCTCGCGCCGGACGATGGTCTCCACCGGCTTCTCAGCCACCCGGGCTTTGGGCGGCAGGGCCGGTGCGACTTCCTGCTCGGTCAGCGGCGTTGCAGCATCTGCGGACGGCGTGGTGACTGTGGCGGGCGGCGCTTCTTCAGATGCCGGCGCAGCGGGTGTCGGCGGCGCGGGTGGCGCCTGGGCTATCGGCGGTGCGGGCTGGGCCGAAACCATGGTCGCCAGCGCCGTCCCGGCCAGTAGGCCAAGACCGAGCCGGCGCGCTGGCCGGGATCTCGTGTTTCGGAAGGTCACAGCTAGTCCGGCGTCCAGGCCTCGTAGTCGCCCGTCGCCCGCTGGCGCTCACCACCCCGGGAGATAGCCCCCAGAGGCTTACGGGCGTGGATCGTTCCGGTCAGATTGGGCAGATGTGCCTTTTCCCAGGACTTGACCACGAAGGGCTCGATCGTCGGCGGCTCGTCAAAGGTGTATCGCAGCCAGCCATGCCAGTCCGGCGTAACCTTGGAAGCGTCGGCATAGCCCTTGTAGACAACCCACCGCCGCTTGCGCCCACGATCATAGCTGTCGTGGGTGTCGCGGGCCTCATAGTACCGGTTTCCCAACTCATCCTGACCGACAAAACGACCGCGCTTGGCGATGGTGAAATAGATGCCGGTGGTCGCGCCGTTCCACCAGGTAAAAATCGTCTTCAGGACGGACAAGATCAGGGCTCTTCGGGGCTGGGTTCGCCGGGACTATAGGGGCGAGTTCCCGGACCGTCCAGCGCTGCAGGATGGGAGGCTTTTCTCCAATATGTTGGGGATGACGCTTGAAGTGGCCACAACATCTGTTGCGGGATCGTCCCGGAGCCGCCTAGGCTGGCCGTCTCACGGAGTCGGCCATGAGCAGCGAACCATCCGCCGCGGGAATCGAGGGACGTACCCTGGAGCTTCGCGATCGCGTCGCGCAGGTCGAGGCCCCTGCGCACTTCACCAACGCCAGAACCGAAGCCTGGATCGATTGGGCTGGCGGACGAGCAGATCTTGCGACGGCCATCCAGCAACGGGCCTATGACCTGGCCGGCAAGGCGCAGGCCAAGGGTCTGACGAGAGATCTCCGGGCGCGGACCCGTTTCCGTGACGCCCTGAGCGAAGCGATGATCCTTGGGGTTATTGCCCTCGCCCCGGCCGCGCCGGCTCTGAAGGTGCTGGATCCGGGCGACGAGCCACTCGAACGCATGGAGGCCGTGCATCGGGGTCGCGAGGCGGCCCGCGCATCGGCGCGCCTGATGCGCGAGCGGCTGGAGGCTGTGATGCAGGCGGTCCTGCGTTGCGACGGCGACCCGGAGTCCTGCGCTGATATTGCGCGCAATACCAGCCTGGCCCGCGCCGCGGAGGCCGCCCGCGCGATTGGCGCGGAGGATGCGACGATCCTCGAGGCCATAGCCCTGGCGAGAATTGGCGTCAGCGACTGGCCGTGGGCCGCACCCTCTGCCGCACCATTGGCTCCGGTTGTAACGGCGTCCTCTGTTTCGCCGGCGCTAACCCGTGCCGCCTGGACCACGGGTCGCGTGATCGCCGCCGCCAGCGCCCGCGACGCTGACGCCATAGCTGAAGCGGCGGGGTTCCCGAGGGCCGGACTTGAGCTCATGAGTTTCTGGCGCGGCCAGGCGTTTGATGAGGTCGGTTTCTCGGCGCATGTCAAACTCGCGGTCACCGCGCTGGCGGCGGAAACAGATGGCCCCCTGCTGCTGGCCCTGGCGGGTCTGGGCGACTGGCTGGTAGCGCAAGGGTTCGACTACGACAGTCCCCAGGCGCGCGACGCTGCACGCAATCTCTTCCTGCAGGCCCGGGCGGCGACCGAAGACCTGGCCCTGGACATTCGCATGGGTCTGATCAGCGATCCGGAACTGGCTCTGCGACTTGGCGCTCGACTGGATGCTGCACCCTGGTCGGGTCCCGTCACAGTAGCTGAAACGGCTGACGGCGAGGTGGTCAGGGTTCTGTCGGAAGCCGCTATTCTGGGCCTGAGCGCTCTGGACGTCGATCTGGATGCGGCGCGGACGGCGCTGCTGGGCCGTCGGAGCCTCGAAGATACACCCGGGGTCAATACACAGACCCTGGCAGCGCGAGGCTTCTCGGCCTTGGAGATCGAGGCTGCACAGGCCGAACTCCCGTTCGTCTCGCGGCTCTCGAAGGCGTTCGCACCCCCGATCGTCGGTGAGGGCTTCCTGCGCGATGTCATGGGAGCGACCCCGGAACAACTCTCCGACCCACGCCTGGATGTACTGGCGCTAGCCGGGTTCTCTCCTGACGAAATTCTCACTGCCGAAGCCTGTGTTCTGGGGGACGCATCCTTCGAGGGTCTCGCCGCACTGGGCACGGATGTGCAGCGCGTTGTCCGCGCTGGCGCGGACATCGGACCCCGCGCTCATGCCGAGCTTCTGCACGCGCTTGCGCCAGTCCTTGATGTGCCGCCAATCCTCGAGATCGAATTGCCCTGGGAGGCCAGTGTCGCTGACGTGGCCGCCGCCTTTGCCGATCAGGGTGTTGCAACCCGGGTGTCGCGTGCTTCGCCGCCCGCGTCTCTAACCCTCGACATCCCCTCAGTGCCCGATCTGCCCGCGCGGGCGCCTCTGGTCGAGGCCGAGCCCCGGATCGTGGAGCGGATCATCGAACGGGATCGCACCCGCCGAAAGCTGCCGGATCGCCGCAAGGGTTATATCCAGAAGGCTTCGGTAGGCGGTCATAAGGTCTATCTTCATACCGGCGAATATGACGACGGCGAGCTCGGTGAAATCTTCATCGACATGCACAAGGAGGGTGCCGCATTCCGGTCGTTGATGAACAACTTTGCCGTCTCGATTTCCATCGGTCTGCAGCACGGCGTGCCGTTGGACGATTTCGTGGACGCCTTTGTGTTCACGCGGTTCGAACCCGCGGGGCCGGTTACAGGCAATGATACGGTGAAATCGGCGACCTCGATCCTGGACTACATCTTCCGGGAGCTCGGGATCAGCTATCTGGGACGTGACGAGCTCGGCAATGCTGATCCCGGCGAGTTGAACGCCGACGGGCTAGGGCACGGCAAGGCCGATGGCGCTGCGACAGAGGAGCCCCAACCAGCGTCCCGCTATATCTCCAAGGGATTTGCGCGCGGCGCTGCACCCGACAATCTGGTCTTCCTGCCCGGTGCGAGCCGTAGCGGCGGCCTCTTTGGTCTGCGGGAGGCGGAGGTCTGCGCCGCCTGTGGCGACACGGCTGTCGTGCGCAAGGGCCAGGCCATGATCTGCGATACCTGCGGGACCCGCGCTGGAAGAATCCCCGAGGGTCAGGCCGGCTAGCCTTCGGGAAATTACCACGAATTAAGTGGCATTCAGCGGGCATGGCAGGCACTGGTGTGGCTCGGCTCTCCCGGACAGCGTTCTGAAATGCACCGCGCCTTCCCCATCGCCGTCTCCACCGCAGGGATTCTGTTCTCCCTGTTGTCAGCCGGTCAGGTCGTAGCGCGTGACCGAGAGGTGGCGCGGCAGACCTCCTTTGGCGGCTCGTGCATCAGTTGCGAGCTGGCCGGCCGCAATCTGTCGGGCGCCCGGATCGCGGGCGCCAACTTCTCCGGCGCGAACCTCACAGGCGCCAACCTGCGGGGAGCTCGACTGCACGCTTCCAACTTCACTGGGGCTGACCTCACCAAGGCCGACCTCAGCGACGCCGCCATGAGCGGGGCCAATTTCACCGGCGCCAACCTGACCGGCGCCAGGCTGCATTCCACCGAGGTGATGGGCGTGTCCTTCACTGGCGCCACGCTCTCGATGGCCGATCTTTCCGAAGCCGAGACCTCCGGCGCGACGTTCCGGAAAACTGTCATGATCGATGCAGATCTGCGGTCCGCCAACCTGAAAGGCGCGAGCTTCGAACAGGCGGACCTATCCAGCGCCGACCTTCGCGAGGCGAACGCGTCTGGCGCCAACTTTTCGAGGGCTCGCCTGACCGGCGCCAACTTCCAATCAGCGGGCCTTCGCGGCGCCGGATTCGGGCGCGTCGAGGCTAGTGGCGTCAGCTTCCGAGATGCACGGATGAATGGCGCAAGCCTCTCTTTCGGCGAGTTCGCAAGCGCTTCGTTCCGGTCCGCAGACCTGACCGGAGCCAACCTTTCGAACTCACGATTCTATCGCGCCGACTTTCGCGACGCCGACCTCTCCAGGGCTGGCCTGACCGGCGCTGACCTGTCCGGCGCCACCGGCCTCACCCAGAGCCAGATCGATGACGCTTGCGCCGGTCCAGGCACCCAACTGCCGCGCGGTCTGGTCGGACGGACTTGCACAGGTTTTCGCTACTCGTCGCGCTGACCCGGTCAGACCTTGATCGGCGGCGCGAGCCGGATATGCAGTTCTTTCAACTGCTTCTCGGCGACTTCTGACGGCGCGTTCATCATCAGGTCCTGGCCCTGCTGGTTCAGCGGGAAGGCAATGACCTCACGGATCGCCGTCTCGCCGGCCAGCAGCATTACGATCCGGTCAATACCTGGCGCAAGGCCCCCGTGGGGCGGCGCGCCGTGGCGGAATGCGTTCAGCATGCCGCCAAACTGTTCCTCGACCACCGCCTCGTTATAGCCCGCGATCTCGAACGCCCGGACCATGATCTCCGGCAGATGGTTCCGCACCGCGCCCGAGCACAGCTCATAGCCATTGCACACGATGTCATACTGATACGCCAGTATCTCCAGCGGATCCCTGGTGTTCAGCGCCTCGAGTTCGCCCTGCGGCATCGAGAAGGGATTGTGAGAGAAATCAACGTGGTTCGTCTCTTCGTTCATCTCGAACATCGGGAAATCGACGATCCAGACAAACTCGAAGCGATCCTCGTCCACCAGCTTGAGGTCGGTGCCGACCTTGGTGCGGGCCGAGCCGGCAAACTTCACAAAGGTCTTGGGGTCGCCCGCGACAAAGAAGGCAGCGTCGCCCTGCCCCATGCCAATCTGGGTCATGACCGCATCGGTCTTTTCGGGGCCGAGGTTCTTTGCGATCGGGCCGCCCCAGCCTCCCTGATCCTCACTCCAGAAGATGTAGCCCAGGCCCGGCTGCCCCTCGCCCTGAGCCCAGCTGTTCATCCGGTCGCAGAAGGCCCGACTCCCGCCCTTCGGCGCCGGGATCGCCCAGACAGCATTCTTCTTGTCTTCCAGGATGCGCGCAAACAGGCCAAATCCACCGCCCCTGAACGGGTCAGAGACGTCCTGCATGATGATCGGGTTCCGCAGGTCCGGCTTGTCTGTGCCGTACATGGTCATGCAGGCCCGATAGGGTATGCGCGGGAACGGATAGGGGGTCACCGCCTTGCCGTTCGCAAACTCTTCGAAAACGCCGTGCATCACCGGCTCGATCGCGGCGAACACGTCCTCCTGAGTGACAAAGCTCATCTCCACGTCGAGCTGGTAGAATTCCAGGCTGCGGTCGGCCCTGAGGTCTTCATCGCGGAAACACGGTGCGATCTGGAAGTAGCGGTCGAAGCCAGAGACCATCAACAGCTGCTTGAACTGCTGGGGCGCCTGCGGCAGCGCGTAGAATTTCGACGGATGCAACCGGGACGGAACCAGGAAGTCACGCGCGCCTTCCGGCGACGACGCCGTCAGGATCGGGGTCTGGTACTCCAGAAACCCCTGCCCGATCATCCGGTTGCGGATCGAATGAATCACTTTGGACCGCAGCACGATGTTCCGGTGCAGCGTTTCGCGGCGCAGATCCAGGTGACGGTTCTTCAGCCGGATTTCCTCCGGATAGTCCGGCTCGCCGAACACCGGCAACGGAAGTTCCGAGGCCTCGGACAGCACGGTTATCTCGCGCACCCGGATCTCGATCTCGCCGGTGGGCAGGTTGGCATTCTTCGTCTCCGCCGAACGCGCCACGACATCGCCGTCTACCCGGATCACGCTTTCGGCGCGCAGCCGCTCGATGACATTGAAGCCGGGCGTCTCCGGGCTGATTACCAGCTGGGTCAGGCCATAATGATCGCGCAGATCGACGAACATCAGCCCGCCGTGATCGCGCTTGCGATGGATCCAGCCCGAGAGACGGACCGTCTTGCCGGTGTCGTCGGCGCGCAGCGCGCCGCAGGTATGAGAGCGATAAGCGTGCATTTTCCGGGGGAAATCAGCTGTTTTAGGAGGCGCGGAAGGGCGCACGCGGGGCCCGGAAAGTCAAGGCGCGGTAACGCCGCCCCTCCCCGGCGCAGGGGAGGGAAAAGCGACCGCTACTTCTCCGGATGCACCAGGGCTTGATAGGTCAGCGTCCTGGCCATTCCGCCGAGGTCATCTCCGCCGGTCCCGCCCATCCGCTGGATCATGCCGACGAAGATCAGGTCATTGGTCGGATCCACCCAGAACCAGGTGCCCGCCGCACCGCCCCAGCTCAGCGTGCCATCCCCCTGATTGGTGCCGGCCGCCCGGGCGTCCTTGACGACCATGAAGTCGAGTCCGAAACCTACTGCCTCGTTGAACCGCGAGCCGGCGGTCCCGTTGGAGTTCACCAACACGTCCTTGGGGATCACATTCGTCCCCATGAGCTCTACCGACGAGGGCGCCAGGATGCGCGCGCCGTCCAGTTCACCCTTGTTCGCGATCATCTGGGCGAAACGGGCGTAGTCCATCGTGGTGCCAACCAGCCCGCCGCCGCCGGATTCCATGGCCGGCGGCTGCAGGTAGCTCTGCATGCTGTTTCCAAAGACAGTCCGAGCCGGCTCAATCTTTCCTGTTTCGCGGTTGCCGACATAGACCTCGGCAAGGCGACTGGCTTTCGCAGCCGGCACGTAGAAGGCTGTGTCGACCATCTTCAAAGGCTTGAAGATGCGGCTCTCCATGAAGGCGCCGAGGGTTTGGCCGCTGAGCTTTTCGACAATGTAACCCTGGATATCCACCGAGGATGAGTAGCGCCACGATGTACCCGGCTGATAGATCAGCGGGATAGTCGCCGTGCGACCGATCATCTCCTTCAGACCCGAAGATCCCAGCACCCGTGCCTCCCGGTACATCTTGTCGACCGGATGCTCGTCCTGCAGGCCATAGCCGAACCCAGCGGTGTGGCTCATGATCTCGCGCATGGTCGGCGGACGTTTCATGTCCTCAAGAACCATGGTCCCGTCGGGATTGATCGCCTTGACCACCTTCAGCGTCTTGAACTCGGGAATGTAACGGGTGACCGGGTCGTCGAGCCGCCACTTGCCTTCCTCGAACAGGATCATCAGGGCCACGCCCGTAATTGGCTTGGTCATCGAGTAGATCCGGAAGATCGCGTCCCGGGTCATCGGCTGACCGGTTTCGAGGCTCATCTTGCCGTGGGTCTTGAACGACACGACCTTGCCGTGACGCGCCAGGAGTGTAGTTGCGCCAGCCACCCGGCCGCCGGAGACAGCGTCCGCCATGTAGGCGTCCAACCGCGCCAGCCGGGCGCTGTCGAAGCCGAGCGATTCGGGGCTGGCCGCCTGCGAAAGCGCGCCAGCCGGGGAAGCCGCAGCGACCTTCTTCGCCGTCTGCGCGTAGCCGGCCGACATCGGCGCGAGCGCCAGTGACACGGCGGTGAGCGCCGTTGCGAAGCGTTTCTGTAGTTCCATGGTTCAGTCCCCTCCCGAACGATTGTTGCGACAAGCTTAGGCGTCGGGCGGGTTGGCGCAAGCTGATGTAGGTTTCAGGTCTGCAACCCGTCGCTACACTGGTGGTTATGAAACGCATTCTGATCATCTGGCATTCGCGAACCGGAACGGCCCGGGCCATGGCCGAGGCTGCGGCAGAAGGCGCGCGTGACGAGCCGGATATCGAGGTACGCATTGTCGCCGCGGAGGCGGCGACATCCGCCGACCTACTGGCAGCCCAGGCCTATCTCTTCGCCGGGCCTGAGAACCTGGCCGCCCTCTCCGGTGAAATGAAGGCCATGTTTGATCGCACCTACTACGACGTTCTCAATCAACTCAACGCCCGCCCCTACGGTCACCTGATCGCAGCCGGTAGCGACGGAACCGGGGCTGCGCGCCAGTTGGCACGGATCGTCACGGGGTGGCGGCTCAAGCCGATAGCCGAGCCCGTCATTCATTGCACTCACGCCCAGACGGCCGAAGCCATCATGGCGACGAAGCATATGACCTCCGGGTCGCTGAAACCCTGCCACGACCTTGGCGCGGCGATGGCGGCGGGGTTGGCCCTCGGAATCTTCTAGGGCCCGATCCCGGCGCCAAGGTTTTGATACCCGCTGGTTTTTGCTGTGGCTCGGCTTAAGGTCGCCGCCAATGTGGCCGTGGACAGCGCCGGTTCGCCACCCGGGTCCGTACAATAGAAGCCCTGAGGATACGCCATGCAAAACCCCATCGCCCGCCGCTCACTGGCCCTGCTCGCCGGTCTGGCCCTCGCGCCCGCCGCCTTCGCGGCGCCTGGGCGCAAGGCGAAAGGCCCGGCGCTCCCGATGCCCGACTTCACCATCTATCACCTTGAAGGACGTCGCTCGGAGCGGGTTGTCTGGCTGATGGAAGAACTGGGGATGCCCTACAAGCTGGTGTTCACACGCGGCAATCTGGGCGCGTCCATGGCCGCAATTCGCGCGCTCAGCCCTGTGGTGCCGATGGCGCCGACCGTGCGCTACGGCGATCAGATCCTGGTTGAGAGCGGCGCCATCATCGAGATGGTGCTGAACCGTCACGCCGGGGGCCGGCTGCAGCCTGCGCTGGAAAGCCGTGACTACCCCAACCATCTGATGTGGATGCACTACGCCGAGGGGTCTCTGGCCGCCCGGCTGTTTTCCGACTACCGCGCCTGGCGCACCAATCCACCCACCACCCGCTCGCCCGCTGTGGATTCCGAGGCAGTCGTGCAGTTTGCCGAAGACTTTCTGGGCAAGAACCCCTGGTTCGGCGGCGCGGAATTCTCGGGCGCGGATATCATGATGCTCTTCCCCCTGAACGTCGCCACAAGCCTGAACATCGTCGATGGCGCCCTGTTCCCGAAGGTTGCGGACTGGAAAGCCAGGATCGAGGCGCGTCCGGCCTACAAGCGGATGCTGGCCAAGGCGCGTCCCGACGGCATGATCGGCAATCTGCCCGTGCTTCCAAAGCACGCGCCCTCAGGCCCGCGCACCCCGCCGGCGCCGCGCCCGGCGACCTGATCGCCGACCTACCCGCCAACTACATCCAGTCTCTGCAGGCCCCGGAAGAACGGAAGCGTGCGCCACTCCGGCGCTGCTTCCGGATAGGCCAGGCGCAAATTTGGGAACCGATCAAACAGCCGCACCAGCGCCACCTGGGCCTCGAGCCGGGCCAAGGGCGCACCGATGCAGATGTGCGCGCCGCCGCCGAACGACATGTGCGACCGGTGCTTGCGGCTGACATCGAACCGGTCTGGCTCGGGCCATGCCTCGGCGTCACGATTGGCTGAACGCAGCAGCACACTGATCGCCTGTCCCGGTTTCATTGGACAACCGCCCACCTCCATCTCACGCGATGCCAGACGACCAGTGATCTCCACCGGCGGCTCGAAGCGAAGGATTTCTTCGACGACAGCGTTCACAGTCTTCGGATTGGCCCGGAGCTTCGCCAGTTCATCAGGATGTTTCAGGAGCAATCGCACGCCGTTGCCGATCAGGTCGGTCGTGGTGAGGTTTCCGGCTACAAGCAGGGCCGATAGATTGATCCGCAGTTCCGCCTCAGACAGATCGGCGCCCGCCGCCTGAAGCTGGACCATATCGGTGATGAGATCATCTCGCGGTTCAAGCCGACGAGCCGCCAGCGTCTCGGTGAAGTATGCTTCCAGGCCAACAGCCGCCACCTCCATCGCCGCCGTCTGCTCTGGCGTGCGAAATGGATTCAGGCTCTGGATGATCCCCTCGGACCAGTGTCGGAACTCTACGAGGCGCTCCGGGTCAACGCCCAGGATAGCGGCGATGACGTCGATGGGGATCGGAATGCAGAACCGATCCATCAGATCAAAAGGCCCACCGCTCGGCAGGCTATCCAGCGCCGCATCAACCAACGCCTCGACCTGCAGACGGCGCCTGGCAACCCGGGCATAAAGCGCCTGGGCCAGAGGTTGCCGCACGCGGGCATGATCCGGGTCGTCGAGAAGCAAGATACTGGTTGTGGAGGTTCGGGGCAAATTGCGGTCGACCCCGGCGATCTGGCGTTGCTGAAGGATGGCCCCCTCTTCCGCCCTGAACGGATCGCGCCACATCTCCCGGTCATTGACCACGCCGCGCACGTCAGCATAGCGGCTGAGCACAAGACTGCCGGACAAAGGGTCACGATGCGCGGGGCAGCGCTCGCGAAGATCACCCAGCAACACCTGCGGATCGTCCCGGTAGGCCGGGTTGAGCGACGTCAGTTCGAACAGCGAAGGCAAGGGCTGGTCGGTCATGAGCGATCCGTCAGCGAAGTTGCAGGTGTTCAGCCAGCGCTTCATAGGCTGGCAGCGACACCCGATCCAGCGGACCATTTCCGTTGGCCGCTGTCGGGTGAGACGCGTAGCGGGCGATCACCATATCGGCGCCAGGGGCAACATAGCAGGCCTGCCCATGGATGCCGCGTGCGGTGTAGGCGCCGAAGCGGTTGTGCGACACCCACCACTGGTTCCGGTAGCTCCAGCCCGGCAGGGTGACATAGCCGGCCTTGGCGAAGTGATCGCGGTCGGCGCCGCCAGCGATATCGGCGACCACGACGGCGGGTACGATCTGCTGCCCATTGGCGACCCCGCCATTTCGCATCATCTCGCCGAAGCGGGCCAGGTCCCGCAGGGTGGTGTTGAGCGCCGCGCCGCCGATCGCCATGCCTGTCCGGTCCACCATCAGATAGGCGTCCTCCTCAACCCCCAGCCGCTGCCAGATGCGTTCCGAAATCTGCTGGGCGAGCGGGGCGGCGCCGGCGCGCTGGACGATCCAGCTCAGCACCTCGGTGTTGCAGGTCTTGTAGGCAAAGGCCTGACCGTGCTCGCCTTCCTTGGCCAGGGTCCGCAGGAAGTCGATGATATTGTCCGGCCCTGTGGGGTTTGGCGGCGGCCAAAGTCCTGCCGCGGCCGCATAGGCCTGCACCTCGGCCTTGGGATCGGTGTAGACCTCAGAGTAGCGAACGCCTGTGGTCATATCCATCACATGGCGCAGGGTTGCGTCGCCATAGGCCGTGCCGGCCATTTCCGGCAGCCAGTTCACCACCGGCGCGCCGGGGTCCAGCACGCCCTCGTGGGCCAGGGTCGCAGCCAACAGACCTGTGAACGACTTGGTCACGGACATGGCATGGTGCGGGATGTGGGGTGCGAGCGCGCCACGATAGGTCTCGTAGACCACCTTGCCGCGATGTAAAACGATGAGCCCGTCCGTGAAATTGACATCCACGGACTGGCCCCAGGTCATGGCCTGCCCATCCTGTGTCGTGAAACTCACATCGTCCAGGTCATCCCTCAACCCATAACTCAACGCCGCCGCCGCGCCGGGCCCGCGCCGGATTGCCGCCGAGGGGCCCAGTTCCCGCTGGTGACTGAAGCTCCAGCGATGGTTGGGAAAGCCGCGGCTGGTTCCGTCAGCTACCCGCAAAATCCGATCCGGCGAAGGCGGGAAACCAACCATCAATCCGCGCGCTACCGGGTCAGTGGCCTTGGCGTCGAGAAATTCACTCATGGCGTTTCCTTAAGCATCGTTGGCCGCCATCCCATCCGCAATCGGCGTCGGGTTCAAGCGCAGGATTGACCCGGCAAGCAAAAGTGCGGACGTTCCCCGCGATGGGGAGACTTCACAGATGATGCCGCGACACGTCCTGCCGATCCTGTTCGGCGCCGCCCTGATGGCCATCGCGCCAACTCTCGTCGTCGCCCAGGGGGCTGCAAACCCTGGATCGCCGACCCGCCCGGTCAGCACCCGTTTCAAGTGTCAGGATGGCGGCGAACTCACCGCCCGGTTCGCGATCACCGATGCCCGGCTGGTGGCCATTGTCGACTCTGGCGATGGCTCGCACGCTTTGCCCGTCCAGCCCTGGACCGGCGGCCCCGTGGTGCTGACCTGGAGTGACGGCCAGCACACGCTCACCTGGAGCCCGGGCGTCCAGATCATGTGGATGGACGGCGCGACGCATCGCATGTGCGGCCGGGGCGAGCACAAGCACTGAGCCGCTAGCTCACAATCCTGCTGTGTCGAGCGCACAGTCGCTGGAGTCGGCTAGAGGAATGTCCACGCGTTCAGGACATGGGGTCGGAGCCAACAGGCGCCCCCCTACCCCGCCCGCAACGCTTCCACAGCAGCGGCCAGCAAGGCATAGGTCTCGAACTCACTGTCGGTCTGCCAGGACTGCCGCCAGGCGCTCCAGACCACGGCCACCACCTGTTCACGTGGATTGACGTAGACGAACTGGCCGAAAATTCCCTGAGCCGTGAACGCCCCGTCGTGAGCCGTCCCGGCTTTCCTGGGCAGCACCCACCACTGGTAGCCGTAGCCCAGCGGATAGTCCTTCTCCAGCTTGCCGAAGCCGGTGGCCTCGCTATCAGGATGGCCAGCCAGTTCACGCCAGCCCTCCGGCAGTAATCGCCGCCCACCGGCCACCCTGTCCTCAAGGATGAACTGACCGAAACGGCCATAGTCACGCAGGCGTGCGCTGACGCCCATACCGCCCAGTTCCAGCCCGTCCTGCGATTCCAGCTGCCAGTATCCGTCGGCTTCCATGCCAGCCGGACCCCAGACCTTCTCAGCGTAGTAGCCGGCCAACGGCTTGCCTGTCGCCGCCGCGACCACCGCCCCCAGCAGGCAACTCTCGCCCGTGGAATAGTTGAACTTTGTCCCCTGAGGCACAGCCCGGGGGCGAGAGGCCATGAGATCAAGGATCGCACCCGGTTTGAGACTGGCCATCGCCGCGCCCAAGGCGACCACGTCAGATTTTCCCGTGGGGTCATATTCCTCCGTCCACGCCACGCCCGAGGCCATCCGCAGCACATTTCGGATGCTGACATCCTGATAGGCGCTGCCGACCATCCGGGGCAGATAGCGACCCACCGGATCGTCCAGGCTCCTGATCGCACCGTCCTGCAGGGCCGCGCCGGTAAGCGTCGCGGTCATCGACTTGGCGGTAGAAAAACTGGTCCATCGGCTTTCCGGGCCGTTGCCCATGCCATACCGTTCGAGCGCCACTTCGCCCCGCTTCAGGACCAGAAGCCCGGCAGTCCGGCGACGCGCCATATAGTCGTCCACGGTTCGGGTCGCCCCGCCGCTTTCGAAGCTGAGTCCAGCCAGCGACCTGGCATGCGGCGGCAGAGGGCGAGGCCGTCCTGCGGCGCGGATCGTGCGGACCGGTCGCGCCAGATCCTGATTGCGGAAGGTCGCGGCCTGGTTTTCGGCCGTGGTCGCCAGAGGACTGGCGGCGATGGTCTCCCGCGGCTGGGCGAAGGTCGGGCTCGCGGCCAGCATCGCCCCCGCGCCCACCAGCAAGCCCCGTCGATCGATATGCGCCACCGGTCGCCTCCCCCTCGTTGTTGAACGCCAGCCTAGGCGAGATGGCGTGGCGGCGTCGACCCCGACCGTGGCCTTCTACTGCGACTGCGCCTACCGGAAAGCAGAGCGACCGAATGGGATCATCGTGGACCCCGGCCAGGTGGTGAAGGCGACGCTGACCGGTCAGCGAGGCCGGAACCGCTTCGTCGCCGGGAACCCCTTTGGCGCCAGCTTGCCCGCCGACGCCCTGCGCCCCAGCCATTCGCGCCACTCGGGCCACATGCGCGTGCGCCCGTCCGAGGTCGTCCACGATGCGCCCTCGCCTTCACCAAACACCATCGCGTCGCGCAAACCGCCTTCGCGATAGCTCTGCAGCTTCACGCCCTTGCCGCGCGGCATCTCCGGCAACTCGGTGATCGGGAAGACCAGCAACTTGCCGTTGTCGCCCACTACAGCCAGATGATCGGCGTCGCCCACGGCCACGCAGGTCAGGGCCGTCCCGTTCAGTACCTGCTTGCCTGCGCGACGGAAGGCCACCGCCTCGGCCTCCGGCAGGATGAAGCCATAGCCGTCCTTCGACGCGATCACTCGCCGCGCGCCCGGCCGGTGCACGAACACATCGACCAGGCCCACCTTGTCGTCGAGGTCGATCATCAGCCGCAGCGGCTCGCCGTGGCCCCGCGCGCCCGGCAGCTTGTCGCAGGCCAGGGTGAAGAACCGGCCGTCCGAGGCGAAGATCAGCAGCTTGTCCGTGGTCTCGGCCGGGACGAGGAACTGCAGCTTGTCGCCCTCCTTGAACTTCAGTTCCGAGGGATCCTCGACCCGGCCCTTGGCGGCGCGGATCCAGCCCCGTTCCGACAGGATGATGGTGATCGGCTCGCGCACGATCATCGCCTCCAGCGCCGCCTCGGTGTCGATTTCCGGCGCGTCTGCGAACAGCGAGCGGCGGATATTCAGGTCGCCCAGCGCAGCCTTCACCTGACGCAGGCCCGCGCCCACCAGCTTCCACTGCGCCTTGTCGTCAGCCAGCATGGCGACGATGCCGTCACGTTCCTCGGAGAGCTCGGCGTGCTCGCGGCGGAGCTCCATTTCCTCCAGCCGGGCCAACTGGCGCAGGCGGGTGTTGAGGATGGCGTCGGCCTGGATCTCCGACAGGGTGAAGGTCTCGATCAGGCGCGCCTTGGGCTCCTCCTCATAGCGGACGATGCGGATCACCTCGTCCAGATTGAGGTAGGCGATCATCAGGCCGTCGAGGATGTGCAGCCGGGCTTCGATCTTCGCGAGACGATGCCGGGCCCTGCGGACCAGCACCTCGCGTCGGTGATCGAGGAAGGCGCCAAGCGCCTGCTTCAGGTTCATCACGCCGGGCGTGCCCCGCGCGTCCAGCACGTTCAGATTGACGCTGAAGCGGGTTTCCAGATCGGAGAGCTTGAAAAGGCTCTCCATCAGCACCTCGGCCTCGACGTTGCGACTCTTGGGTTCCAGGACCAGGCGCACGTCCTCGGCGCTCTCGTCGCGCACATCACCCAGCAGCGGAGCCTTCTTGGCGTCGATCAGTTCGGCCAGCCGCTCGACCAGATCGGCCTTGCGCACCTGGTAGGGCATCTCGGTGACGACGATCTGGTACATACCCTTGCCCAGATCCTCCTTTTCCCACTTCGCCCGCACGCGAATGCCGCCGCGGCCGGTGGAATAGGTCTCCAGCATCGAGGCGCGGCTCTCGACAATGACGCCGCCGGTGGGGAAATCCGGGCCCTGGACGTGGGCCATCAGCGCGTCGATCCCAGCGTCCGGCTTGTCGAGCAGCAGCAGGCAGGCGTCGATCAACTCGCCGGCGTTGTGGGGCGGGATCGAGGTGGCCATGCCGACGGCGATGCCGGTGGAGCCATTGGCCAGCAGGTTGGGGAAGCCCGCCGGCAGGACCGTCGGCTCATCGTCGGAGCCGTCATAGGTGGGCCGGAAGTCGACGGCGTCCTCGTCGATGCCATCCAGCAGCATCATCGCCGCCACCGTCAGCTTGGCCTCGGTATAGCGCATGGCCGCGGCGTTATCGCCGTCGATGTTGCCGAAGTTGCCCTGGCCGTCGACCAGGGGATAGCGCTGGGCAAAGGCCTGGGCCATGCGGACCAGGGTGTCGTAAATCGACTGGTCGCCGTGGGGGTGATAGCCGCCCATCACCTCGCCGACGACCTTGGCGCACTTGCGCGCGGCGTTCTCGGGGTTCAGGCGCATCTCGCGCATGGCGTAGAGAACGCGGCGCTGCACGGGCTTCAGGCCATCGCGCACGTCGGGCAGCGCGCGGTCGGTGATGACACTGAGCGCATAGGCGAGGTAGCGCCGGCTCAACGCCTCGGTCAGCGGCTCGTCGATGATGCGGTCGCCGGGCGGCGGCGGGGCGGTGGTGGTGGCCATGGAGGGCTTCTAGCGCGGCGAGGGATTCGCGTCTCGCTACAGCCGCCCTGCTTCCGTCAGGCGGTCGAGCAACCATAGGCGGGCCGGCGGCAACGGCCGGTTCATCGGGTTGAATATGAAGGCTTCCAGAAAGTAGGCCGTCAGGGTCAGGCCCGCGCCGACGTCGCCCGGCGCCAGCCGCGACTGGGCCGCCAGCAGGAAGGGCGGGAGCGCCAGCAGGCGGTCCTTGTAGGGCTCCCCGGCCTCACGGCTGACCGCGCGCCCGGTCTTCGGGCTGACGTAGATCAGGTCGTCGGTCGACCCGGTGGCGGCGCATTTCGACAGATCGAAGCCGAAACCCAGGTCCGCCAGCAGTCCGGCCTCGAACCGCACGAAGACGGCGGGCCAGATCGCATCGTGAGCGAAGGCGGAAACGAGCGCCTCGAACGCCATATGGGCGCCGGGATGCGGCTCGCGCTCGGGCAAGGCGCCGGCGGTCACTGCGGCGGCCGCGGCAATGCCGGCCAGGGCCAGGGGGTCATCGAACAGCGCCGAGGGACCCTCGCCCACCGGCTCCAGCGTGGCCGACCCCAGCTGATCGGAGACGCGCGCGCGGTATCGAACATTGACCTGCGCGCCCGCCTGCAGAAATGGCTTCATCCGCCGCGAGGCCCCGCCGGCCACATGGGCGGCCCACTTGCCGTGATGGGCAGTCAGCAACTCGACAATCGCGCCCGTCTCGCCGTGGACGCGGGCGCTCAGCACAAAGGCGTCGTCTTCGAATTCCATCGCGCCTACGCGTCGTAGTCCAGACCCACGTCGCCGTAGAACTCCCGCTTGTCTGCCCACTTGTCGTCGACCACCACGTGCAGGAACAGGTGGACCGGACGGTCCAGCAACTCGCACAACTCCTCGCGGGCTTTCTGGCCAATCCACTTCACGGTCTGGCCGCCCTTACCCAGGATGATCGGGCGCTGGCTCTCGCGCTCGACATAGATGTTCTGCTCGATGCGGACGCCGCCGTCCTTGCGCTCCTCGAACTTGGTGGTCTCGACCGCGGCCGAATAGGGCAACTCCTCGTGGACCCGCAGATACAGCTTCTCACGGGTGATCTCGGCGGCCAGCAGCCGGGCGGGCAGGTCGGCGGTCTGCTCGGCGGGATAGAGCCACGGGCTCTCCGGCATCAGGGCGGCCAGACGGGCCTTCAGATCGTCGACGCCGGCGCCGTCGGCGGCAGAGATCATGAACACCTCGGAATAGACCCCGGTCTCGAACAGGCGCTGCGACAGGCCCAGCAGGGTATCGCGGCGCATGCCGTCGATCTTGTTGAGCGCCAGGATCGCCTGTTTGCCGTTGGCCTTGAGGCCGGTGATGATGGACTCCACGTCGATGGCGGCCTTGCGATCTGCGGGTGAGCCTTCCCGCGTGGGGGCCGCCAGCTCCGCGACGCTGTCCACGAGATGCACAATCACCTCGGCGTCCTCGGCCCCGCCCCAGGCCGCCCGGATCATGGCGCGATCCAGTTTGCGCCGGGGCTGGAAGATGCCGGGGGTGTCGACCAGCACGATCTGGGCGTCGCCCTCGATGGCGACCCCGCGCACGGGAAAGCGGGTCGTCTGGACCTTCTGGGTGACGATCGAGACCTTGGCCCCCACCAGCCGGTTGGTGAGGGTCGACTTGCCCGCATTGGGCGCGCCGATGATGGCGGCGAAGCCGGCGCGAGGGTTGGCGGGCGTGGTCATTGATCAGTCTCCGGCGCGGACTCTGCGCCCTCCCGCTTCAATAGCATGGTCTGGGCCGCAGACTTCTCGGCGGCCTGGCGGGAACCGCCCTCCCCGCGTTCGGCTGCGAACCCCTCGACCTCCACCTCGATGACGAACACCGGCGCGTGGGCCGGGCCTTCGCGGCTGACGATCTGATAGCGCGGCAGCGGCAGGCCCAGGCCTTGAGCCCACTCCTGCAACTGGGTCTTGGGATCCTTGCTGCGCGGGGCGTCGAGATCCTCGAACTCCTCGGCCCAGAAGCGGGCGAAGAAGGCCTTGGCCGTGTCCAGCCCACCGTCGATGTAAAGGGCGGCCATCAATGCCTCGCAGGCGTCGCCCAGCACGGCGTCGGACTTGCGCGCGCCGACCTTGGTGGCGCTGGCCGAGAGACGCAGGGCGTCAGGCAGACCCACCCGGTGAGCGGCCCGGGCGCAGGCGTGAAAGTTCACCAGATTGGCGAGGCGGCGCGACATCTCGCCCTCGCGGCTGTCCGGGTCCAGCGCCATCAGCCGCTCGGCGGCGCAGAGGTTGAGCACCCGGTCGCCCAGGAACTCCAGCCGCTCATTGTGGCGCACCTCGCGCGCGCCATCGCCGACGCTGGCGTGGGTCAAGGCGCGCTCCAGAAGGTCGCGATCTACGAAATGGTATCCGATACGACGCTCGAGCTCCTCGATCGCCGCGGTGCGGGTGTTCATTTCAGGACTTTGAAGAACCGGCTGGGCCGCGCATCCAGCACCCAGGTCCAGGGCTTGAAGATCGAGGCCTCCGGGTTCCAGGACAGCAGCACGATCTGCGCCTTGCCGACCAGATTTTCGGCCGGAACCATCCCGACGCCGCCGCCGTTCTCAAAGGGCGGCACACGGCTGTCGGACGAATTGTCGCGGTTGTCGCCCATCATGAAGTAGTAGCCCTCGGGCACGACGAAGGTCTCGGTATTGTCCTCGGCGCCGTCGGGACCGAAGTCCTGGGTGTCATAGGATTTACCGCTCTCCAGGCGCTCCTGGAACCGCGCAACATCGACGACCTCGCCGGAGGGCATGATCGATTTCACCGGTGATTCCGGCAGGCGCTGGATCAGCTTGTCGTTCACATAGAGCAGACCATTGCGCATCTGCACCCGGTCGCCGCCAATCCCCACCACGCGCTTGATGTAATCGGTGCGGTTGTCGCTGGGCAACTTGAACACCACGATGTCGCCGCGCTGGGCGACCTTGCCCATCACCCGGCCCTCGAACAACTGGGGGCTGAACGGGATGGAGTGGCGCGAGTAGCCGTAGGAGAACTTCGAAACGATCACATAGTCCCCCTCATAGAGGTTCGGCTCCATCGAGGCCGAGGGGATCGTGAAGGGCTGGAAGAAGAGGATCCGCAGGAACAGCGCGATCGCCAGTGCATAGACGACCGTTTTCACGATCTCCACGAACTCATTGAGCGCACCGCCGGCCGGGCCGGTTTCTGGTGCGCCTTGGGGGGTTTCGCTCATGTCGGATCCTTGGCCGCTCCGGCGACCCGAAGCGGGTGTTGCCTATCCGGTCACGACGCCGGGAGCAAGATCGGCGCCGATGGAGGGGTAATGGCAGACGGCAAGGCGAGCCGCAGACAACGAGGAATGGCGCGGCCAGATATGGGGAAACACAACACGAACGCGCGCACAGTCAATGGGTATGGTGTCGCCGGATATCCCCAACACACTTGAAAACGCGTTTCGCCGCCAATCGCCAGATTGGCAAGGAGAAATCGCGCAACGGGTCAGGGTCCGGGGCGCGACGGCGCCTCGGTTGGAGACCATCATCTTGATGACAGACGGGGCGGCGTCACCGCTCAGCCGGTGTCGACCCTTCCCGAGGCTCCGGTCAGGGGGGCGTCACCAACGCCCTGGGCTTGCCCGTTGAATGAAATGTCGGGGCGGGTTTCGCCGGGCCTGATGGCGCCAGGGTCATCAAGGTCCTGTTCGGGCGGATCAAAATCGGCCTCGGGCAGGTCCCGCCATTGGCGGGCGAGCCCTTCGTCGAGGCCAAGGGCGCGGCAGGCGTACAGAACGTGAGCGTCGAGGTCCCGGGTCACGAAGTCGGGCTCGTGGACCCAATCGTCGATTTCGCGGTCCAGCCGCGTGATCAGCGCCTCGCGGGTCGTCTCATGTTCGGGGTGTTCAGCCAGGATCACCCGATCCACGGCATGCTGCAGCTTGATCGTGCGATCATCGAGGGCGAAACCGTGCAACCGGCGCGACAACTCTTCGGCGCGCGGCGACGTCCAGTTTGACCGCGCCTGTCCAGCCCCCTCGTGGGCCAGCTTCGCCTTCAGCGCCAGGGTCTGGCGTACGCAACGCGACGCGCGCTGGTAGGACCGGCTGAGATCGGCCACGTCGCTCGCCTCGGTGGCGGCGAGAAGCTGGGCGTGGATATGCTTCGCCGCGCTGAGATCCATCTCAGCCAGCTCAGCCAGCATGTCGGCGCCTCGATCAGGGGTGGTCGCGGTCATGGTTCGCAGGGAACCACGGAGGTACGTCAGGATCGGACGTAGGATGGGGGTGGTGGGTGAGTTTTTTGCTGATCGCGATTGGGGATTGGGTTGATGGTTGCAGTTTCCCGGCGGCGACGCTGCGCCAGCATCTCGACCCCGGCGTCTATGGGTCCCGGTCTTCGCCTCTGGCGAAACCGGGATGACACCCTGTGGGTGGATGAACCCCGGGCACCCTTCTGCGCTTTCAGCGTCTTTCTGCGGTAAAATCTTTCATCATCCTGGCACCCGGTATGTGGATGCCGGGCGGCCCGCCCTACCCGGCCGTCCAGACCTCGAGCTTGCCGTCCTTCAGCGCAAACACCCGATCCATGTGCGCCGCCAGCGCCAGGTTGTGCGTCGCCACCAACGCCGCCACGCCTTCCTTGCGCGCGAGCGCGTAGAGGCTGTCGAATACCGCCGTCGAGGTGGCCGGGTCGAGGTTGCCGGTGGGCTCGTCGGCCAGGAGCAGGCGAGGCGAATTGGCCAATGCCCGGGCCACGGCCACGCGCTGTTGCTCACCGCCCGAGAGCTGGGCCGGCTGGTGCTGGGCGCGGTCCTTCAGGCCAAGGCCCTCCAGCAGGACGGCCGCCCGGGCGGTGGCGGCCTTGCGGTCCTCGCCGGCGATCATCCGGGGCAGCGCCACATTGTCGAGGGCGGAGAACTCCGGTAGCAGGTGATGGAACTGGTAGACGAAGCCGATGGTCGACAGGCGCACGCGTGTGCGCTCCCGCTCGCCCAGGCTGGAACAGTCCACGCCCTGGATGGTTATCCGGCCCGCGTCAGGGTGCTCGAGCAACCCTGCGGCATGCAGCAGGCTGGACTTGCCCGACCCGGACGGGCCGATCAGACCCACGATCTCGCCCGGCTGGATGTCGAGGTCGACGCCCTTCAGCACGTTCAGCGACCCGGCGGCGGTCACGTAGGTGCGTTCCAGACCGCGGATGGAGAGCACCGGCTCACTCATATCGCAGCGCCTCCACCGGATCGATGCGCGCGGCCCTCAGCGAGGGTGGCAGGGTGGCCAGGAAACTCATCCCAAGAGACCAGCCGGCGATCAGGGCCACCTCGGCCCAGTCCACCCGGGCCGGCACCCGGGACAGATAGTAGACGTCGGAGGAGAAGACCGCCTGACCTGTGACCCACTCCACCACGCCCTGGATCGGACCGATGTAGAGGCAGAACAGCGTCCCTATGATCAGGCCCGCCGCCGTGCCCAGCAGGCCCACGCTGGCCCCGGCCATGAAGAAAATCCTCAGGATCGAGCCCTGCGGCGCGCCCATGGTGCGCAGGATGGCGATGTCGCGCCCCTTGTTCTTCACCAGCATGACCAGGCCGGAGATGATGTTCATGGCCGCGATGGCCACCAGCAGCATCAGGATCAGCCGCATCACCGCCCGCTCCACCTGAAGTGCCCCCCAGTAGGAAGAATCGCGCTGCATCCAGTCGGTGACCAGGGCCGCCGGCCCCGCCGCCTTGCTGAGCGCGGGCATCATTTTCAGGATACGGTCGGGATCATCGACCCGGATCTCGATGGCGTCTGCGGTGCCCTCGCGGCCGAAGAACAGCTGCGCCTGGGCCAGCGGCATGTAGATATAGGCCTGATCGTACTGGCTCATGCCGATGCTGAAGGTGGCGCCCACCGTGTAGGCCTTCTGCAGCGGGGTTCCGCCGAAGGCCGTGGCGCCGCCCGAGGGGGAGATCAGGGAGATGGTGTCGCCGGGCGACACGCCCAGCATCTGCGCCAGTCGCTCGCCCAGGATGATCACGTCGCCGCCATAGTCGCCGACGCCGAAGGCCGTCAGGTCGCCCTTGGATATGTTGCCCGCCACCAGCGGCGTGGCCCGGAGGTCGCCCGGCGTGATGCCCCGCACCAGGGCGCCGGTGATCTGGCTGGGCCCGATAGCGATGGCCTGCGCCTCGATGATGGAGGCGGCCTGGGTGACGCCGGGCACCTTCAGCAGGCGCGCGACCGCCCGATCCCGTTCATCGCCGTCCAGCACGCCGCCGGACACGAAGGCATGGCCCTGGAAGCCGAGGATGCGGCTTAGAAGCTCGGTCCGGAACCCGTTCATTACCGACATGACGATGATCAGCGTCGCCACCGCCAGCGTGATGCCGATGAAGGAGATCACCGAGATCAGCCCTACCCCGCCCTGAGTGCGCCGGGCACGGAGGTAGCGGATCGCCAGCATCCGCTCCCACAGGCCGAATGGCCGCGCGCGTCCGCCGGAGGCGGCGACCGCGTCGGTCATCCCGTGATCGCCTTGAGCGCCGCCTCGAGCGGCAGGGTCTGGCGCTCACCGGTGGCGCGGCGCTTGAGCTCGACCACGCCGTCAGCCAGCCCCTTGGGACCGATCACCAGCTGCCAGGGGATGCCCACAAGATCGGTCGCGGCGAACTTGGCGCCGGGCCGCTCATCGCGGTCGTCATAGAGCGGATCCTTGCCCGCCGCGACCAGGGCGGCATAGGCCGTTTCGCACGCCGCGTCGCAGGCGGCGTCGCCTACGCGCAGGTTCAGCACCGCCGCCCCAAAGGGCGCCACGCTGTCGGGCCAGATGATCCCGCCCGCGTCATGGCTGGCCTCGATGATCGCCGCCACAAGACGCGATACGCCGACGCCGTAGGAGCCCATCTGCACCGGTGTATCCTTGCCGTCCGGCCCGGTCACATTGGCCTTCATCGGCCCGGAGTACTTCGTGCCGAAGTAGAAGATGTGCCCTACCTCGATGCCCCGCGCAGTCATCTGCTTGTCGGCGGGCATGGCGTCGAAACGCGCCACATCATGCATCTCGTCCGAAGCGGCATAGAGGCTGGTGCGACGGGTAACCTCGGCCTCCAGGTCACCGTCCCAGTCGATGTCGGGGCCGGGCGCGCCCATCTCCACCAGATCGCGATGCGCGAACACCTGGCTCTCGCCGGTGTCGGCCAGGATCATGAACTCGTGGCTGAGGTCGCCGCCGATGGGGCCGGGATCAGCCTTCACCGGGATCGCCTTCAGCCCCAGCCGCGCATAGACGTTGAGATAGGCCAGGAACATCCGGTTGTAGGACCTGCGCGCCGCAGCCTCGTCCACGTCGAAGGAATAGGCGTCCTTCATCAGGAACTCTCGCCCGCGCATCACCCCGAACCGGGGCCGGCGCTCGTCGCGGAACTTCCACTGGATGTTGTAGAGGTTCTTCGGCAGGTCCTTGTAGGACTTGATGTAGCTGCGGAAGATGTCGGTCACGACCTCCTCGGCCGTGGGCCCGTACAGCAGGTCCCGGTCGTGGCGGTCCTTGATGCGCAGCATCTCCTCGCCGTAGTCGTCATAGCGCCCGCTCTCGCGCCACAGGTCGGCCAGTTGCAAGGTGGGCATCAGGATCTCGACAGCCCCGGCGCGGTTCATCTCCTCGCGCACGACCTGCTCGATCTTCTTCAGCACCTTCAGGCCCAGCGGCAGCCAGGCATAGATGCCGGCGGCCTCCTGCCGGATCATCCCGGCGCGCAGCATCAGCTGGTGCGAGACGATCTGCGCATCGGACGGCGCCTCGCGAAGGGTCGGCATGAAGTATCGCGAAAGGCGCATGGGTTCGGAGACTCTCGGGTCAGATGGGACGGCCCTGATACCCTTGCCATGAAGACATTGGCAACGATGTGGCGCGGCTAAAGGCCGCCAGGTACCCGCGGCAGGGGCACCAGGCCGAAATAGACCACCGCGTAGATCACCGCGAAGATGATCGCCGAGATCCAGGTGGTGGTGATGAACTTCTGCTTGAGCCTGGGATCCACCGGTGCGCCCGGGTCGCCGCCGTCACCCTTGTCGATGCCGGCCTCGGCATGGGAGACCGTCCCGAAGGGCAGCACACAGAACAGCACCGTCCACCAGACCGTCAGGAAGATCGCAACCGAGGTGAAGACGCCCATCAGTGCGCACCCTTCGGAGTTTCCATCAGTTCCACCAGCACGCCGCCCATGTTCTTCGGATGTACGAAGATCACCGGCACCTTGTGCGCGCCGATGCGGGGCACGCCGCCGTTCAGCACGGTCGCGCCCTTGGCCACCATGTCATCACGCGCGGCGATGATGTCGGGGACCTCGAAGCAGATATGGTGCTGGCCACCCGCCGGGTTCTTCTCGAGGAAGCCCTTGAGCGGCGAATTGTCGCCGTAGGGCTCGATCAACTCGATCTGGCTGTTGGGCACATCCACGAAACAGACCCAGACGCCCTGCTCCGGCAGCGCAAACCGCTCCCCGATCTTCGTCGCGCCCAGCAGATCGCGATAGATCGTCAGGGAGGCCTCGATGGAGGGGGTGGCGACGCCCACGTGATTCAGTTTTCCGATCATGCCGACCCTATAACGCGCATGGGCGCCTATGGCGAGATCGGTCGGTTGGCTCAGGCCTGCGGGGCCACGAACGCCGCGCCTGTCGCCATCAATTCCGTAACCCGCGCCTCCGGCACACCATAGTCCGCGAGCACCTGGCGTGTGTGCTCCCCCAGGTCCGGCGTGGGCAGCTTGAACCCGCCGGGCGTACGGCTGAAATCAGCGTAGGTGCGCGCGCTGACACCGGGCCCGAGCCTGGGATGTGTCCAGGGCGCCATGTGGCCGTTATCCCAAAGCCAGGGGTCCTGCAGCGCTTCATCGAAGCGTCGCACCGGTGTGGCCACCGCCCCCGCTGTCAGCAGCGCATCCACCATCTCGTCACGCGCGCGTGACGCCAGCGCCGCCTCGACACGGATGGCCAGGTCACCGTCGCGGGCAGCCGTCAGCGCGTCACTATCAATGTCGATACCCAGCACCTGTCCCACGGCCCCGGCCTCGGCCTGCGTTTCACAAGCCAGGGCGATCCAGCCGTCCACACAGGGATAGTACCGATGCAGCGCCCGCAAACCCAGGCAATCGCGACCGCCCAGATCGCCGGCCGGTCGCCCGGCATAGTCGACCATATCACCCAGTTGATAGAGCAGGCTCTGTGCGAGCAGGCTGGAAACGATCTCCTGTCCTTCTCCTGTGGTCTCGCGGGCGTTCAGCGCGGCCACGACGGCGGCGCTCACCACGGCGGCCGTGGCGATATCGTTCACCGCGATCGTGTAGAGCACCGGATCGTCGTCGCCGCCCTGGGCGGCCATCATCCCGCCTTCGGACTGCATCAATGGATCAAAGCCCGGCAGGGCTGCACGTGACCCGCTGTCGCCATAGGCGTTGATCGAGCATGAGATGATCCGGGGGTTAATCGCCTTGAGCGCCGGATAGGTGATGCCCAGCCGATCCCGAACCCCCAGTCGGTAGTTGTCGATCACCACATCGGCCGACCGCACCATGTCCAGAAAAGTATCGCGCGCCGCCGTCTGCTTCAGGTCAAGCCCGAGGCCGCGTACCCCGCGATTGTAGACCAGGAACTGCGATCCATCGGAGCGGAACGGGTCGGCTTCCGGACCTTCGATCTTGATAACCTCGGCGCCGAGGTTGGCAAGGATGGTCCCGGCATAGGCGCCTGCGATCACAGTTCCGAGGTTCAGCACCTTGATCCCGGCCAGCGGCGGACCGCTACGCCTGGGCTCTGCGACGACCGGGACCTTTGAAGGCCAGGCGGGCGGCGTTCCCACATCTCTGGGTAACCCGGCGATCCGGGCCGGCGTAGCGCTGAGACGCGCAGGCGGCGCCGGCATGGCCACCTCGCCAAGCACCGGGTGATCGAACACGAGGCGCATGCCAGCCTCTGCCACGGCCTCGCCCGCCATCCACACCTCACGCCGCCGGACGGGAGCGCAGGGCACATCATGGGCCTGAAGCAGCGTCAGCCACTCGTCGCGCGGACGGGTTTCGAAGATGCCGATCAGCATCTCGCGGGCTCCCACCATGTCCTGTTCAAGCACCTCGAACAGGTCACCCAGTTCCAGCGCCTCGAAGGCCTTGCGATAGAAGTTGGTGAAGAGCGTGCCCAGGAAAAACCATTCGTCGTCAGCGCACTTGTAGAGGCGGTAACGCGGATTGGCCCCCGGCGGGGTGCCCCGCGGCAGAGGTTCGATATTGTCAAATCTCATCGGTGGCGCGCATTCGGCCGATCCGTGCAATCCGCTGACTGTAACCGCTTGCCCCATTCCGCTCAGGGTTCGCTCAAACAGCGCAGCGCCGATGGCTGTCGCGCCCAGAACCGCCTGCGACGAATGCGCGATCGGCAGAACCATATGAACCGGGGTATCGCCCCAGGCGCCCTGGCGAAACGGCATGGCGGTGAGCGCCGCCAGCAGGCTGTGATGCCCGGGCAGGTCACTCCACCGACCCGAGGTTCCATAGGGCGGCATCCAGGCGTGGATCAGATTCGGATACGCGGTGGTCAGGCTGTCGGCATCCAGACCCAGCGCCTTCAATCGGGTGGGTCCGAGATCGAACAATGCCACGTCAGCGCCGGCGATCAGCGTGTGTGCCGCCGCAATGCCCGCCTCGGCCTCAAGATCGAGAGTGGCCACCTGCTTGTTGCGGTTCCAGGCCAGATACCCGGGGTGATCCTTCAGCCGGTCGCCGCCCGGCGGCTCCACCTTGACGATCTCGGCTCCGAAATCCCCCAGCAGCATGGCGGCCATAGGCCCGACCATGCCCTGGCTGAAATCGACAATGCGAACGCCCTTATAGGCCGTCATTCCGGCACGCCTCCCAGCCCCGTTAAGCGGCGCGGTTCCCGCGTCTCGCAGAGGGCATCAAAGCCGGGGTTGGCGTCCAGAGCAAGCGGCCTTAGGTCAGACCCGCAGCACCGTCGTCTCTACCACCGGCCGCCGACCCCAGATCCGTTGGCTGGCTTTCTTTACGCCGCGAGAGATCGCCTTCTCAATCAGCTCGTCCTGTTCAAGCTCGTCGCCCTTGATCCGCTTCAGCGCCGTCTCGGCCTCATCGGCCAGGTCGTTCAGAACCTCGTCGAGATGGTCTTCGCTCTCGGTAGGCAGGCCCAGCGCACGCACCTGGGGCCCGGATACGATTCGCCCGCGCTCATCCAGCACCACCGATACCGTCAGCATACCGTTGTAGGCCGCATGGCGGCGTTCGCGCAGCGCATCGCCGTGTTCCGAAACCACGACACCAGCGTCCACATAGAGCCGGCCAGCTGTCACCTCATCAATGACTTCGGCGCGCCCGGGAGCCAGCCGCACCATGTCGCCATTGCGCGGGGTCACCTGCTGCGGCACCTGTAGATCACGGGCGAAGGCGGCGTGTTCCATAAGGTGGCGCCGCTCACCATGGGTCGGCACCGCAATCTCCGGCCGCGCCCAGGCGTACATCTGCGCCAGCTCGTCACGGCAGGGGTGGCCCGAGACGTGAATGCCCGGATGGTCGCGTTCGGTGTAGAGGCGCACGCCACGCTCGGTCAGCTTGTTCTGCAGGTTGCGGATCGGGATATCATTGCCCGGGATCACCCGGCTGGAGAACAGGCAGGAATCATTTGCGCCCAGCTTCACATGCGGGTGTGTGCCTTCCGCGATCCGGGACAGAGCCGCGCGCGGTTCACCCTGGCTGCCGGTACAGAGATAGAGCACGCCTTCAGCAGGCAGGCGCTTGGCCTCTGAATCCTCGATGAAGGGCTTGATGTCGGTCATCAGACCTACCGATTTCGCCGCCGCCGCCATCCGGTGCATGGATCGGCCCACCAGACAAACCCGTCGCCCATTGGCCTCGGCTGCCCGGATCACGCTGTCCATTCGCGCCACGTTGGAAGCGAAACAGGCCACCGCCACCCTGCCCTTCAGCGAACCAATCAGCGGGATGAGGGTCTTGCGGACGTCTGCCTCGGAGCCGGCGTGACCGTCGACGAACACGTTGGTGCTGTCGCAGACCATGGCCAGCACGCCCTCGTCGCCCAGCTTGCGGATGGCGTCGATGTCGGTGGGGCCACCCAGCAACGGGTCCGGGTCAATCTTCCAGTCGCCGGTGTGCAGGATGGTGCCGAGCGGTGTGCGGATCGCCAGACCGTTGGGCTCCGGGATCGAGTGCGTCAGGGTGATCAGCTCAAGCTGGAACGGTCCCAGTTCGATAGTCCCGCCGAGCGGCACTATGGTGATTTCGGCCTCGTCCAGCAGATCGGCTTCACGCAGCTTTTCGCGCAGGATGAATGCGGTGAAGGGCGTTGCGTAGATCGGCGCCTTGAAGCGGGGCCAGAGGTGGGCGACCGCGCCAATGTGATCCTCGTGGGCGTGAGTCAGCACGATGCCCAATAGGCGGTCCGCGTTCTGCTCCATGAATTCAGGGTCGGGCAGGATCACTTCGACGCCCGGCGTGGTCTGGTCGCCAAAGGTCACGCCCAGATCCACCACGATCCATTTGCGGTCGTCGGGTGGGCCAAAGCCGTACAGATTGAAGTTCATTCCGATCTCGTTCGATCCCCCCAGCGGGAGGAAGACGAGTTCGTCGTTCTTGGATTTTGCCATCAGGCCTTCGTTGAATTGCGGCGCCAGATTTCCAGCATGCCGCGGATGGTGAGGTCGGGGTCGAAATGGTCGATCGTTGTCGTCGCGCCATGGAACAGAGAGGCGACCCCTCCGGTTCCGACGACGGTCATGGGACGGTCCCACTCGCCCTTGATACGCGCGATCAGTCCCTCGATCAGACCTATATACCCCCAGAACACGCCAGATTGCATGGCCCCGACCGTATCCTTGCCGATTATTCGCTGCGGCTTCTGGATGGCGATGCGCGGCAGCTTGGCCGCAGCCTGGTGCAGCGCCTCCATCGACAGGTTGATTCCAGGCGCAATCGCACAGCCTTCGAGGCCTCCGTCGGCCGCCACGATATCGAAGGTGGTGGCCGTGCCGCTGTCGATGACGATCAGGTCACCCGGGTAGACGATGTGCGCGCCCACGGCGTTCACCAGACGGTCAGCCCCGGCTTCGGACGGCTTCTCGATCCGCACTTCGATGCCCAGGTCGACGTTCTCGCCGATCACCATCGGTTCCACATGCAGGTATCGACGGGCCAGATTGCGCAGATTGAAGATCGACTGTGGCACCACGCTGGAGATGATACAGCCATCGAACGTACTCATGGCCAGACCCGCCATCCCCAGGAGCTGGGATAGCCACACGGCATACTCATCCGCCGTCCGGGTGGAATGGGTGGCCGTGCGCCACTGGGCGATCCAGGTCGCGCCGTCGTGAACCGCGAAAAGCGTGTTGGTGTTGCCCTGTTCAATTGCCAGCAGCATCGCGGCCTCCGAAAAACACATCGCCGGCGGTTATGCGCTCCAGGCCGCCGTCGTCCAGCCTCAGTCGCAGCGCTCCATCGACATCCATGCCCTCGGCCACGCCGGACACACTGCGATTGGGCAGCCGGGCCTCACAGCGCTGACCGAGGCCCGTCGCCCGTTCTGTCCAGCCTGCTGCAATGGCCGCAAAGCCGGTTGTAGACCAGACCTTGCGCCAACGCTCGAAGGCTGTCGCCATCACGTCCAGCGCTGCCAGGGGTTCAGGCGGCGGTCCGGACATGTGTTCCGCGAACGCGGTGGCCGGGCGATCAACATCCTGTGGCGCATGGGCGAGGTTCACGCCGACCCCAACCGCCAGCCAGAGACGGCCGTCCGGTCGGGTTCCGGACTCGACCAGAATGCCGACCGCCTTGCGTCCATGGATCAGCACATCGTTGGGCCATTTGAGACAGGCCGCGCCGGCGCCAAGGCAGGTGTCCGCAAGGTCGCAGGCCGCCAACGCGGCGACGAAGGAAAGTTGCGCCGCCTCTGCCGGAGGCCGGTCCGTCAGGGTCAGAAGGGTCGCCGCCAGATTCCCGGGTTGGGTGGACCAGGTTCGCCCTCGCCGTCCCCTGCCCGCCGTCTGCAATCTCGCAGTAATCCAGACCGGCCCCGCCTCGCCTGCCTCCGCGCGTCGCCGCGCTTCAGCGTTCGTGGAGTCGAGTTCGTCGTAGGCTTCGACCGGCGGGTGGTTGGCCAAACTCTAGAGCCTTTCCGGATCAGATGGACTCATCCGATCCGGACAAAAAGGCTCGCTCTTCATATGTTTAGAGCGTGGCGGGCGCTTCAACCGGTATCCACTTGAAGCTGTCACGCTCTAGGCGAGCCCGAGCGCGCGGGCCGCCCGTTCCGCGAGCATGTCCAGGCTGTGCAGCGCCACGATCACAACCGGGAACGCAAAGAGCGCTGACGTCAGGGCGATGGTATTGGCCTCCACCGGCGGCTTGTCGGTCGCACCCGGGCTGGGGTCGAACCACATCACCTTGATCAGCTTGAGATAGTAGAACGCCGCGACCACCGAGCCGACCAGACCGAACACGGCCGGCCCCCAGAGACCGGCGTCCAGGGCCGCCTTGAACACATAGTATTTTCCGAAGAAGCCCGAGAACGGTGGCAGGCCCAGAGCCGACAGCGCAAACACCGTCATGGCCAGAGCGATCGCCGGACGCTCCTTGATCAGGCCCGCCATGTCCTGCAGCGTCTCCATCGACCGACCGCCGCGCGACAGCGCCGCCAGACAGGCGAAGAAGCCGGTCACATCGATCATGTAGAGCACCATGAACATCAGCATGGCCTGTGCGCCCTCGGTCGTTCCCGACGAAAGGCCGAGCACCGCGTAACCGATATTGGCGATCGACGAATAGGCCCACAGCCGCTTCAGATTGCTTTGAACCAGGCCCGCGAAAGCCCCCACGGCGACCGAGGCCATGGCCATGATCACCAGGATCTGTTGCCACTGGTCCGCCGCGGTCGCAAAGCCGTCGCCCAGCACACGGGCGAACAGCACCATGGCGGCCAGCTTGGGCGCAGCGGCGAACAAGGCGACGATCGGCGTGGGCGCGCCTTCATAGACGTCGGGCGTCCACATGTGGAAAGGCGCCGCCGAGACCTTGAAGGCGATGCCGCAGATCAGGAACACCAGGCCGAACAACAGCCCTGTGTTTTCCGGAGCGCCGGCCGCTTGCGCGATCTCGCTGAAGTGGGTCGATCCCGCGAACCCGTAGATCAGGCTGGCGCCATACAGCAGCAGTCCAGACGAAAGAGCTCCCAGCACGAAGTACTTCAGGCCTGCTTCCGACGCCTTGGCGTTGTCACGATGCATCGCGGCCAGAACGTAGAGCGCCAGGCTCTGCAACTCGATGCCGATATAGAGCGAGATCAGGTCGCCCGCCGACACCATCATGCCCATACCAAGCGCGGCGAGCAGGACCAGAATGGGGAATTCAAACACCTTCACGCCACGCCGCTCGAACCACGGCTGGGCCAGCGGGATCACGACGGCGGACGCAAGATAGATCGCCACCTTGGCGAAGGTGGCAGCCGCATCAGAAATCAGACCGCCGCTGAAAGCGACGCCGAACGGCTGGGTCGCCGTGGCGACGGTTGCGCCCAGCAGCACCAGGACACTGGCCCAGCCCACCATGCGGGTCTGCGCCGGGGCAAAGGCGCCCGCGACCAGCAGCGACAGCGCGCCGATCGCGAGGATCAATTCCGGAATGGCCAGGGCGAGGTTGGCGGAAAACGTCATGGGTGGGCACCGCCGATGGCCGCCTGGTAGACCTGCACCAGCTGGTCTACCGAGGCCGACGTCAGGTCGAACACGGAATTGGGCTGAAGGCCCAGATAGAGGGTGCCGACGATCAGCGGCGCAAAGATCGCAATCTCTCGCCAATTGAGGTCGGTTATGGTCTCGAGCTTGGGATTGGTGATCGTGCCGAACACCACGGCCCTGTAGAGGGTCAACATATAGACCGCGGACAGGATCACGCCGGAGGCCGCCACGATCGCTGTCCAGGTCGAGACCTGGTAGACGCCGACCATCGTCAGGATTTCCCCGACAAACCCGCTGGTGCCCGGCAGACCGACGTTGCCCATGGCGAACAGCATGAACACCGCAGCATAGACCGGCATCCGGGTGACAAGTCCGCCGTAGAACTTGATCTCACGGGTGTGCATCCGGTCGTAGATGACGCCGACGCAGAGGAACAATGCTCCCGAGATCAGCCCGTGGCTGAGCATCTGATAGATGGCGCCCTGTTCACCCTGGGCGTTGCCGGAGAATATGCCCATGGTCACCAGGCCCATGTGAGCCACCGACGAGTAGGCGATCAGCTTCTTCACATCCGTCTGCCGGAACGCGACCAGCGACGTGTAGACGACGGCAATGGCGCTCAGGCCGAAGACCAGAGGGGCAAACAGGTCGGAGGCATTGGGGAACATCGGCAGGCTGAAGCGCAGGAAACCGTAGCCCCCCATCTTCAGCAGGATGCCCGCCAGGAACACCGAGCCCGCCGTAGGCGCCTCCACGTGGGCGTCAGGAAGCCAGGTGTGCACGGGCCACATCGGCATCTTGACCGCGAAGGAGGCGAAGAATGCCAGCCATAGCCAGGTCTGCACATTCGGATCGAAGTGGTGGGTCATCAGTTCCGGGATCGAGCTCGTGCCGGTCGTTCCGATCATGAAGAGGATCGCCGCCAGCATGAGCACCGAGCCCAGCAGGGTATAGAGGAAGAATTTGAAGGCCGCGTAGACCCGACGTTGTCCGCCCCAGATGCCGATGATCAGGAACATTGGCACCAGGCCAAACTCGAAGAATGCGTAGAACAGCACCAAATCCAGGGCGCAGAACACGCCGATCACCAGCGTCTCCAGCAGCAGGAATGCCATCATATATTCCGGCACGCGGGTCTCGATCGACTTCCACGAGGCGGCGATGCAGAGCGGCATCAGAAAGGCGGTCAGCAAGACAAACAGCACCGAAATGCCGTCCACGCCCATCCGGTAGTAGAGGCCCGCGAACCAGGGGGCCTCTTCGACAAACTGGAAGCCCGGGTTCTTCGGGTCAAACTGCGCGACCAGCAGCACGGACAGCGCCAGGGTCACCAGTGTGGTCGCAAATGCGATCCAGCGCGACGCATTGTCGCCGGCGGCGCTGTCGGCCTTGCCAAACAGGCGGACCAGCAGGATCCCGGCGACGCCGAGCAGCGGCGCGTAGGTGATGAGGGAGAGCAACGGCATGTCTGTCATCCCCCTCAGGCGGCCCAGGCCCAGAGGGCGAACGTCAGCAGGCCCGCGACGCCCAGCAGCATCACAAAGGCATAGTGATAGACATAGCCCGACTGCAGGCGACCGGCGCCCTTGCCGAAGCGGACGGACAGAGCTGCAACCCCATCGGGCCCGTAGCCGTCGATGATCTTCTGGTCGCCGCCCTTCCAGAACAGGTCGCCGAGCCATTTGGCGGCGCGCACGAACGTGGCGTTGTACAGCTCATCGAAGAACCACTTGTTGTAGAAGAAGACGTAGAGCAGGCCCTGCTTGGCCGCCAGCTTCGCGCCCGTGCCTTCCCGCCAGATGTACATGTAGGCCGCCACCAGAAGGCCCAGCACCGACACCAGAATTGGCGTCACCATCACCCAGACCGGGAAGCTGTGGCCGCCCTCAGCTGCATGCTCAGCCGGCAGCTTGAAGATGGCCCCGCGCCAGAACTCCGAGCTGTGCTCACCGATGAACTGGTGATGGAAGGCAAAACCCGCGCCGATGGCGCCGATGGCCAGGACAATCAGCGGGATCCGCATCGTCCAGGGGCTCTCGTGGGGCTTGTACTCGTGATCGCTGTGAGCGTGTTCGCTGTGACTGTGGTCATGCACGGCATGCGCGTCATCATGACCGTGGTCATGGTCGCGATTATGCCAGTGGTGCTCAAGGTCTTCGGACGTCCAGCGGGCGGTCCCGTTGAACGTGAAGAACGCCACGCGCCATGAATAGAACGCTGTCAGGCCTGCCACCAGGATGCCGACCGCAAACGCGAAGTAGCCCATGGGATGGCCTGCGCCACCGGCTTCATAGGCAGCGTGGATGATCGCGTCCTTTGAGTAGAAGCCGGCGAAGCCCCATTCCAGATAGGGAATTCCAAGACCTGTGATCGCGATGGTGCCAATGGTCATCACCACGAAGGTCCACTTCATGTAGGGCATCAGGTGGCCATAGCGGCGCATGTCCTGTTCGTGCGCCATGCCGTGGATCACTGAACCCGCCCCCAGGAACAACAGCGCCTTGAAGAAGGCGTGGGTGAACAGGTGGAACATGGCGGCGTCATAGGCGCCCACGCCGGCGGCGAAGAACATGTAGCCGAGCTGGGAACAGGTCGAGTAGGCGATCACGCGCTTGATATCGTTCTGGGTCAGGCCAACCGTCGCGGCGAACAGCGCGGTCACCGCCCCGATGACGGTCACGATGTTCTTGGCCACAGGCGCGTACTCGAACATCGGCGACAGCAGGCAGACCATATAGACCCCTGCCGTCACCATGGTCGCAGCGTGGATCAGGGCCGAGACCGGCGTCGGGCCTTCCATGGCGTCAGGCAGCCAGGTGTGCAGGAAGAACTGGGCCGACTTGCCCATGGCGCCGACGAACAGCAGAACGCAGGCCAGTTCCACCAGCTGCCAGTCCTGACCGGCGAACTCCCAGGTCCGACTGACCCCCGCCTCGATAAGCGGGAACAGGGTGGCGAAGTCGATGGTTCCGAATGCCCAGAACACCGTCATGATGCCCAGCGCAAAGCCGAAGTCACCTACCCGGTTGACCACGAAAGCCTTGATTGAGGCCGCATTGGCGGTGGCCTTGTGGTGCCAGAACCCGATCAGCAGATAGCTGGCCAGTCCCACGCCTTCCCAGCCGAAGAAAAGTTGCATGAAGTCGGCCGCGCTGATCAGCGAAAGCATCGCGAAAGTGAACAGCGACAGATAGGCGAAGAACCTGGGCTTGGCCGGATCCTCGGCCATGTAGCCCCACGAATAGAGGTGCACCAGCGAGGAGACAGTGGTCACCACCACCAGCATCACCGCAGAAAGACCGTCCAGCCTGAACGCCCAGTTCGACTGGAATTCACCCACATGGATAAAGGGCGCGTAGACGTGGGTGAACGGCTCGAGGCCGCCCCAGGTCCATTGGCTGAACACCACCCATGAAAGGGCGGCCGACAGCATCAGGAAACCGGTGGTGACCGTCATGGCGGCCTTGTCGCCGATCTGGCGACCGAACAGGCCTGCGACCAGCGCGCCGATCAGCGGGCCGAACAGGATGACGGTGACGAGGGCTACAGGATCCAAGAGATCAACCCTTCATCATCGCGGCGTCATCCACGGCGATGTCGCCGCGGTTACGGAAGAAGGTGACGAGAATGGCAAGTCCGACGGCCGCCTCGGCCGCCGCCACGGTCAGTACGAACATGGCGAAGATCTGGCCTGTCACGTTGCCCAGGTAGACCGAAAAGGCCACCAGATTGATGTTTACCGCCAGTAGCATCAGTTCCACCGACATCAGGATGACGATGATGTTCTTGCGGTTCACGAAGATGCCGAACACTCCGATCGTGAACAGAATCGCAGCGACTGCCAGATAGTGAGCGAGCCCGATGACCATCATTCGCCGATCCCCTCGCCGGGCTTTGGGTTGACAATCGTCATGCCGGTGGCGGGCGTGCGCAGCACCTGGTCCATGATGATCTGGCGTTTCACACCAGGCTTGTGGCGGAGCGTCAGCACGATGGCGCCAATCATGGCCACCAGCAGCACCAGCCCCGCCGCCTGGAAGAAGTAGATGTAGTCCGTGTAGAGGACCCGGCCGATCGCTTCGACGTTGCTGATGTCGACCCCGGCGCCAGACGCCATTGGCGTGTCATTGTCCTTGGCCGCCCCGCGGGTGGCCACGGCCGTGGAGACCAGGATCATCTCGGCGGCGAGGAACGCCCCGATCACAAGACCCAGCGGCATGTAGCGGGCGAAGCCCTGACGCAGGGCCGTGAAGTCCACGTCCAGCATCATCACCACGAACAGGAACAGCACCGCAACGGCGCCGACGTAGACCACCACCAGCAGCATCGCCAGGAACTCCGCGCCCAGAAGCACGAACAGTCCGGCGGCCGAGAAGAAGGCCAGGATCAGCCACAACACCGAGTGCACCGGATTGCGGGCCGACACCACGCAGAATCCGGCCACCAGCGTGACCGCCGACATCAGGTAAAATGCGATCGCCTGCAGGGCCATACGGCTCTTCTTTTCCCCTCGAAGTACTCAATTCAGTGCGTGACGGAACTCCCCGTCACGCCCGTCGGATCATTGGGCGTGGAATCGCGACGCCCGTTTAGCGATACGGCGCGTCCAGTTCCATATTCTTCGCGATTTCACGCTCCCAGCGGTCGCCGTTATCCAGCAGCCGCGCCTTGTCATAGTAGAGTTCCTCACGCGTCTCGACCGCGAACTCGGTGTTCGGACCTTCGACGATGGCGTCCACCGGGCAGGCCTCCTGGCACAGGCCGCAGTAGATGCACTTGACCATGTCGATGTCGTAGCGCGTCGTCCGCCGCGATCCGTCCTCACGAGGCTCGGCCTCAATGGTGATGGCCTGAGCGGGGCAGATCGCCTCGCACAGCTTGCAGGCAATGCAGCGCTCCTCGCCGTTTGCGTAGCGGCGCAGGGCATGCTCGCCGCGGAAACGTGGACTCTGGGGACCCCGCTCGTGCGGGTACTGCACGGTCTTCTTGGGCCGCACCATGTACTTCATCGCCAGCCCGAAGGCACCGACGAAATCCATGAGCGCTGCGCCCCTGAGGGCCTGTCCGACTCGGTTCAGCATCAGGTCTTCTCGCAGGCGTAATCATCAAGATACTTGATGTCGCCGTTTCGTTTCAGCTTCAGGTGGCCGCCCTTGGCGGCGCAGGCGGCTGTCGCGGCTTTCAGGTCATCATAGGTCGCCACACCGGCGCTTGCGCCGCTTCCGACGCCGCTGGCGCAGGCGCTCAGCAGCAAGGCGATGATCAGCCCCCCCGCCAGCTTCATGAGCCGAATCCTGTGTAGACCTGCCAGCCGGCGACGACGGCAACGGCCACCAGCGAAGTGGGAAGAAACACCTTCCAGCCCAGGCGCATCAGCTGATCGTAGCGATAGCGGGGCACGATCGCGCGAACCATGGCGTTCATGAAGAAGACAAAGAACGTCTTGATGGCGAAGAAGAACAGTCCATGCAGGCTGACCAGCCAGGCCGGCCAGCTCTCGAGGTAGCCCGCCGGCCAGGGCGCGTGCCAGCCGCCCAGAAACAGCACGGCCATCAGCCCGCTCATCAGGACGATGTTCAGCATCTCGGCCAGGTAGAACAGCAGGTAGGGCGTTGAGCCGTATTCGACGGCATAGCCCGCCACCAACTCGGACTCGGCTTCGGGCAGGTCAAAGGGAGGGCGGTTGGTTTCGGCCAGTCCAGAGATGAAGAAGATCACGCCCATCGGGAACATGATCAGGATCAGCGGAAGGTTATCCAGGCCGCCGCCGAACATGTACCAGTTCCAGAAACCACCGGCTTGCGCCTCGGTGATCTGGTTGAGGTTCATGCTGCCGGCCAGCAGGATGACGGTGATGATCACAAAGCCGATGGAGACCTCATAGGACACCATCTGCGCAGCTGACCGCAGCGACCCCAGGAATGGATACTTCGAATTCGAAGCCCACCCGCCCATGATGATGCCGTAGACTCCCATCGAAGAGACGGCGAACAGGTAAAGAATGCCCACGTTGATGTCGGAGATACCCCAGCCGGGGGCGATCGGCATCACCGCCCAGCCGCCAAACGCCAGCGTCACGCTGATCAACGGGGCAAGCAGGAACACGGCCTTGTCGGCGCCTGCCGGGATGACGAGTTCCTTCACCAGGAACTTCCCCAGGTCCGCAAACGATTGAAGCAAGCCGAACGGACCGACGACGTTCGGCCCCTTCCGTGCCTGAACGCCGGCGAAGATCTTGCGGTCGCCATAGATGATGAAGGCGACGATCAGCAGCAGCGATACGGTGACCGCCAGGATGTGAGCGACGGTCAGGATCGTCCAGCCGATCGGGGTGGTCCAGAAATCCATGCCCCTACTCCGCCGCCATCTTGGCCGTACCCGCAGCCACCGAGGCGCACTCGGCCATGGTCACGCTGGCGCGGGCGATCGGGTTCGACAGGTAGAAGGTCTTCAGGCCGCTCGACAGCGGTGCATCAGAGTGCGCGCCCTTGGCGCCCAGGGCGCCCAGATCCACAGCCACCGGCGTATCCGGCACGTAGTCGATCCGTCCGAAGGTTGGGTGGTCTGCAAACAGCTTCGCCCGAAGCTGGTCGAGCGTGTCGTAGGGCAGTTTGGCGCCCATACGCTCGGAGAGCGCCCGGAGGATCGCCCAGTCTTCCTTGGCATCGCCTTTGGGGAATACGGCGCGCATGCCCAGCTGAACCCGGCCCTCGGTATTGACGTAAAGGCCGTTCTTTTCGGTATAGGCCGCGCCCGGCAGGATGACGTCGGCGCGGTGCGCGCCCGCATCGCCGTGGGTGCCCAGATAGACCACGAAGGCGTCGGACTTCGAGATATCGATCTCGTCCGCCCCGAGCAGGACCAGCACATCGGCGCCGCCCTTGGCCGCCAGCTCAGCGGCCGACTTGCCGCCATCGCCGGGGACGAAGCCCAGATCCAGACCACCGACCCGGCTGGCCGCCGTGTGCAGCACGTTCCAGGTCATCCCATAGGTCTTGGCGACGCCGGCGGCGGCCTGGAGGACGGCTGCGCTATCTGCGCGGTCCAGCGCGCCCGCGCCCACGATGATGGCGGGGGATTTCGCGGCCTTCAAAGCCTTCAGGAACGCACCCTTCGACTTGGCCAGGGCGCCCAGGCTCGCAGGGCCGGCGCCCAGATGCTCATAGTCATAGGTCAGGTCGACGGCCTCGCCGATGAGACCAACTTGCAGGGCGCCCGCCATCCAGCGCTTGCGCAGGCGGGCGTTCAGCACCGGGGCTTCTATACGCGGGTTGCTACCCACAATCAGGATAACATCAGCGTCTTCAAGACCCTGTATAGTGGAGTTCAATAGCCAGCTCTCGCGCTGGCCGTGTCCGAGCACCATTCCGTCCTGACGGCAGTCGAGGCTGGTGACACCCAGGCCACCAAACAGGTCCTTGGCAGCCTTCATGGATTCGGCGTCCTGAAGGTCGCCGGCGATCACGCCCACACGATCCGGGGTTGTCGACTTGACCCTGGCCGCTACGGCATCTAGGGCCTCAACCCATGTCGCCGGGCGCAGCTTGCCGCCTTCGCGGAGGAAAGGCCGGTCCAGGCGCTGGCGGGCCAGGCCGTCCACCGCGTAGCGGGTCTTGTCCGAGATCCACTCTTCGTTGATCGCCTCGTTGGTGCGCGGCAGCACGCGCAGGACAGCGGCGCCGCGGGCGTCCACCCGGATCGCCGAGCCCAGCGCATCCATCACGTCCACGCTCTCGGTCTTCTTCAGTTCCCAGGGCCGGGCGTTGAAGGCGTAGGGCTTGGAGGTGAGCGCGCCGACCGGGCAGAGATCGATGATGTTGGCCGACAGTTCAGACGTTACCGCCTTGTCGAGATATGTCGTGATTTCAACGTCTTCGCCGCGACTTATCAAGCCGATTTCCGGCACGCCGGCAACCTCGGTGATGAAGCGCACGCAGCGGGTGCACTGGATGCACCGGGTCATGACCGTCTTGATCAACGGCCCCATGAACTTCTCTTCGACGGCCCGCTTGTTGTCCGCATAGCGGCTGTCGTCGCGCCCATAACCCATGGCTTGATCCTGCAGATCGCACTCGCCGCCCTGATCGCAGATCGGGCAATCGAGCGGATGATTGATCAGCAGGAATTCCATGACGCCGTGGCGCGCCTTGCGAACCATCGGCGTGTCAGTGAAGATTTCCTGGCCCTCGGCGGCCGGAAGCGCACACGACGCCTGGGGTTTCGGCGGGCCCGGCTTCACCTCGACCAGGCACATACGGCAGTTGCCGGCGATGCTCAGGCGCTCGTGATAGCAGAAGCGCGGAATCTCTTTACCAGCAAGTTCAGCCACTTGCAGGACATTCATCCCGGCTTCAAACTCGATCTCTACCCCGTCGACCTTGGCGATAGGCATCTGTCTTACTCCGCCGCGATCGAGGCGCCGGCATAGCTGCCCTTGCGCGCCCGGTATTGGGTGATGCGGTCCTCGACCTCATGACGGAAGTGACGGAACAGGCCCTGGATCGGCCAGGCGGCCGCGTCACCCAGGCCACAGATCGTATGACCTTCAACCTGGCTGGCCACGTCGAGCAGCATGTCGATCTCGGACATCTCGGCTTCGCCGGTCACCATCCGCTCCATCACCCGCCACATCCAGCCAGTGCCTTCGCGGCATGGCGTGCACTGGCCGCAGCTCTCGTGCTTGTAGAAGTAGCTGGCCCGCGCGATCGCCTTCACCAGATCGGCGTCCTTGTCGAAGACGATCATGGTGCCGGTTCCAAGGCCGGAGCCCCGCGCCTGCAGATCCTCGTAGGTCATGAGGGCGACCTCGGCCTCTTCAGCCGGGATCATGCGTACGGAAATTCCGCCCGGGATCACGGCCTTGAGATTTCCCCAGCCGCCGCGCACGCCACCGAAGTGATCTTCGATCAGCTGCTTCACACTGATGCCGACGGCATCCTCGACCACACAGGGCTTGTTCAGATGGCCGGAGCCCGCGAACAGTTTTGTGCCGGTGGACTTCTCGGTTCCGAACCCTGCGAACCAGTCGGCGCCGCGACGCAGGATCGTTCCCACAACCGCAATGGTCTCGACGTTGTTCACCGTGGTCGGGCAGCCATAGATGCCGGCGCCGGCCGGGAACGGTGGCTTCAGGCGCGGCTGGCCTTTCTTGCCCTCGAAGCTTTCCATCAGGGCCGTTTCGTCGCCGCAGATATAGGCGCCGCCGCCGTGCTGCAGGCCGACGTCCACGTCGTAGCCCAGGATGCTGCCCTTGCCGATCAGCCTGGCCTCGTAGGCCTGCTTGATCGCCGCCGTCAGGCGCTCGCGCTCGTGTACATACTCGCCGCGGATGTAGATGTAGGCCTGGTGCGAACGCATGGCCTTACAGGCGATGACACAGCCCTCGATCAGCAGGTGCGGATCGTTGCGCAGGATGTCGCGGTCCTTGCAGGCGCCCGGCTCGGACTCGTCGGCGTTGACCAGCAGATAGTGTGGCCGCTCGCTCTCCTGCTTGGGCATGAAGGTCCACTTCAGGCCGGTGGCAAACCCCGCGCCGCCGCGACCGCGCAGGCCAGACGCCTTCATCTGGTCGCAGATCCATTCAGGCGTCTGGGCCACGATATCCTGCGTGCCGTTCCACGCGCCGCGCGCCCTGGCGCCCTCCAGGCCCCAGTCGCGCTGGCCATAGAGGTTCAGGAAGATGCGGTCCTTGTCAGCCAGGATACCCGCCACGCTCAAACTCCCCTCCGGCGAACGCCGGCCATAAACCAGATCTGCCTCCCGAAGCCCACCAGCAACGCGCCGCTGAACGCGAACAACGGCTCCTGCAGGGCGCGGTCCTCCTCCCGCCACACGACGGGGGAGGTGAAGCGGTGTTGATTGATGCTCATGCCTTCACCTTGCTCGGCAGGTTCGGCACCTTGATCTTCCTGGCCAGCGACCCGTCGAACAGCTTGGGGTCGGTCAGCGTCGTGGCTCCACCTTCGGGCGCGGAGCCCTGGCGGCCGATCGCCGAACCGGGCTTCGGCTTCTTGCCGGCGGCGAAATCGTCCAGCAGCTTTTCGAAGCTCTCGGGCGTCAGGTCTTCGTAGTAGTAGTCATTAATGGCGGCCATCGGGGCGTTCGAGCACGCGCCCATGCATTCTACTTCCTGCCAGTAGAATTTGCCGTCGGCCGAGCGATGGTTCTGCGGACCGAACTTGCGCTTGCAGACGGCCAGCAGGTCCTCGGATCCGCGCGTCTGGCACGGTGTGGTGCCGCAGACCTGCACCAGGGCCACCTCGCCCACCGGCTCCAGCATGAACATGGTGTAGAAGGTCGCCACCTCCAGCACCCGGATCACCGGCATGCCCAGCAGTTCGGCAACGGCGCGGATCGCCGGCTCGGACAGCCAGCCCTCCTGCTTCTGAACCAGCCAAAGGGTCGGCACCACGGCCGACTGCTGCTTGCCGGCCGGGAAGTTTTCCATCCACACTTTTGCGGCCTTCAGCGTCGCCGGCTTGAAGGCGAAGCTGGCCGGCTGGACGGCGGCGAGACGACGGACGCTCAACTCAGGCCCTCACTTCACGAAATCCACGCGGGCGATCTTGCCGCCGGCGAGGGTGTAGATGGCGATCACCTGGAAGTTCGGGCCGTCGGGGCCGCGACTCACGTCCTCATGATCGATAACGGTCTGGCCGACGCAGATCCGGTTGACCAGCCGCGCCCGGTTCTGCGGGAAGTCCGCGAACACCTGAACGTACTTGGCGCGATAGGCCGCGATCCCCTGGATGGTCACGTCACCGTTCAGATCGGCCACGGTGATGTCGTCGGCGAAGAACGCGCAGTGCGCATCCAGGTCCTGGACATTGTAGGCGTCGAGCTGGCCCTGGGCGATGTCGACAGGGCTGAGTTGGGCGCTGGTGCTCACCGGTCGATCTCCCCGAACACAATGTCCAGCGAACCCAGGATGGCGGAGACGTCGGCCAGCATGTGGCCGCGGTTCATCCAGTCCATGGCCTGCAGGTGCGGATAGCCCGGGGCGCGGATCTTGGCGCGGTAGGGTTTGTTGGTGCCGTCGCTGACCAGATAGACGCCAAACTCGCCCTTGGGCGCCTCGACGCAGGCGTAGACCTCGCCCGGCGGGGTGCGATAGCCCTCGGTGAAGAGCTTGAAGTGGTGGATGAGCGCCTCCATCGAGCGCTTCATCTCGCCCCGACGCGGCGCGGCGATCTTGTTGTCCTCGATCAACACAGGACCCGGCATCTTCAGCAGACGCTCGCAGCACTGCTTCATGATCTTTGCGGACTCGCGCATCTCGCGCATCCGGCAGAGGTAGCGGTCATAGCAATCGCCGTGCACGCCCAGCGGCACGTCGAATTCCATGTCGCTGTAGGCGGCATAAGGCTGCGCCCGCCGCAGATCCCAGGCGATGCCGGACCCGCGCACCAGCACCCCGGAGAAGCTGTGAGCGATGGCCTCTTCCCGCGTGACCACGCCGATGTCGACGTTGCGCTGCTTGAAGATCCGGCTGCCGGTAATCAGGCCTTCCAGATCATCGACAATACGCGGGAAATAGTCGCACCAGTCGTCGATATCGCGGATCAGTGCTTCCGGCAGGTCCTGACGTACGCCGCCGACACGATAGAAGTTGGCATGCATACGGGCGCCCGAAGCGCGCTCGTAGAAGACCATCAGCTTTTCGCGCTCTTCGAAGCCCCAGAGTGGCGGGGTGAGCGCGCCCACATCCATCGCCTGGGTGGTCACGTTGAGCAGGTGGCTGAGGATCCGGCCGATCTCGTCGTACAGGGTCCGGATCAGCAGGCCGCGATAGGGCGCCTCGATGCCCAGCAGCTTCTCGATCGCCAGGACATAGGCATGTTCCTGGTTCATGGGCGCCACGTAGTCGAGGCGGTCCATGTAGGGGATTGTCTGCTGATAGGGCCGGGCCTCCATCAGCTTCTCGGTACCCCGGTGCAGGAGGCCGATGTGCGGGTCGACCCGCTCGACCACTTCGCCGTCCAGTTCCAGCACCAGGCGCAGCACGCCGTGGGCAGCCGGGTGTTGCGGGCCGAAGTTGATGTTGAACTTGCGGACCGGGGTCTCCGGGACCTTGGGGTCGTGGAAATAGTCCGCCGGCAGCGCGGGCGCCTTAACGCTCATGACTTGCCCTTTTCGTCGCCCGGCAGAACAGCGGCGAAGCCGCGCTCGATGCCTTCCCAGGGACTGAGGAAGTCCCAGTTACGCCATTCCACCGACTTCACGGGCTCATAGACCACCCGCTTCAGCTCCTCGTCGTAGCGAACCTCGACGTAGCCGGTCATCGGGAAGTCTTTGCGCAGCGGATGGCCGTGGAAGCCGTAGTCGGTGAGGATGCGGCGCAGATCCGGGTGATTGTCGAAGAAGATGCCGTACATGTCGAACGCCTCGCGTTCGAACCAGTTGGCGGCAGGATAGACGCCGGTGGCCGAGGCCACGGGCGTGTCCTCGTCGGTCTGCACCTTGATCCGGACGCGCCGGTTATGGGTCATCGACAGCAGGTGGTAGACCACATCGAACCGTAGCGGGCGTTCGGGGTAGTCTGCGCCGCAGAGGTCGATCAGCTGGTGAAAGCCATGCTCGTCGCGCAGGATTGTCAGCGCCTCGACGATCCGGCTGGCCGGCCCGGTGAGGGTCAGCTCGCCAAACTGCACATCAGCGCCGGTAATGACGCCCTTGGCGCCCTTGAGGATCGACTTGCCCAGCTTGGTGAGATCGGTGTCCTTGACGGGCCAGGTCATCGCTCGATGGTCCCCGTCCGACGGATTTTCTTCTGCAGTTGCAGGATCCCGTAGATCAAGGCTTCAGCCGTGGGCGGGCAGCCCGGCACATAGATATCCACGGGCACGATCCGGTCGCAGCCACGGACGGTCGAGTAGCTGAAGTAGTAATAGCCACCACCATTGGCGCAGCTGCCCATGGAGATCACGTAGCGTGGCTCGGGCATCTGGTCGTAGACCTTGCGAAGCGCCGGGGCCATCTTGTTGACCAGGGTGCCGGCCACGATCATCACGTCTGACTGGCGCGGGCTGGCGCGCGGCGCAAAGCCGTAGCGCTCCAGGTCGTAACGCGGCATCGAAGCCTGCATCATCTCGACCGCGCAGCAGGCCAGACCAAAGGTCATCCACATGAGCGATCCGGTGCGCGCCCAGGTGATCAGGTCGTCCAGACTGGCGGTGACAAATCCCTTGTCTGACAGGCGCTGGGACACGCCGTCAAAGAACGGGTCGTGAAGTTCGGGGTTGTAGCCTTCGACCGTCGTGCGGCCGGCGGCGCCGGCGGGCACGGCGCTCACGCCCGGAGGAATGATCACTCCCATTCCAGGGCTCCCTTTTTCCATTCGTAGATGAAGCCCACAGTCAGCACGCCCAGGAAGGTCATCATGGACCAGAAGGCAAATTGGGCGGTCTCCGGCGGCAGCTTCATCAGCGCCACAGCCCAGGGAAACAGGAACGCCACTTCCAGGTCGAAAATGATGAAGAGGATCGAGACCAGATAGAACCGCACATCGAACTTCATGCGGGCGTCATCAAACGCATTGAAGCCGCACTCGTAAGACGACAGCTTCTCGGGATCCGGCGCCTTGGGCGCGATCACCACGGCGAAAAGGATGAAGATGATCCCCAGAACCGCCGCGATCCCGAGAAAGATCACGATGGGCAGGTACTCAAGCAGAAAGGCGTTCACATGAATCTCCGGCGGGAGTCGGGGGTCTTCTAGACCGATCATACGCCCGTTTCAAACCCACCTTGTGCGATCTTGCCTTCCCCGTTCACGGGGAAGGGGGACCGTCGACTGCAAGTCGACGGTGGAAGGGGCGGGACCGGGCTCGGCGCTTGAATTCGCCCCTTCCACCACGCCCTCTGCGGGGCGCTGTCCCCCTCCCCCGCTTTGCATGGGAGGCAAGACTACACTCAAACATTGACACGATTCCGCACCGCCCCTATCAGAGCCGCCTTCGCCTGACCGGAAGGTCCTGCGCGGGTGTAGCTCAGTTGGTTAGAGCGCCGGCCTGTCACGCCGGAGGTCGCGGGTTCGAGTCCCGTCACTCGCGCCATTTCCGTGGCGTAGATCATTCGTACCCCGTACAGATTCCTGCGACCAGGCGCTGTTCGCCGCGCCCCGGAGCATTGCCAATGCCATTTCCCGCCACGCACCCCGCGCTGGCCCGCGCGCTTGACGCGCAGGGCTATCGCGAACCGACCCCCGTTCAGTCCGCGGTTCTGGCTGCGCCACCGAATATCGATCTGCTGGTGTCCGCCCAGACAGGTTCCGGAAAGACCGTCGCGTTTGGCCTGGCTGCCGCCATTCCTTTGCTGGGCGAAGCCGAACGGTTCGAGCGTGGCGGAGCTCCGCTGTTCCTGGCCATCGCACCCACCCGTGAGCTGGCGCTGCAGGTCAGCCGCGAGCTGACCTGGCTATACGCAGCCGCCGGGGCGCGGGTGGTGACCTGCGTCGGCGGCATGGACGCGCGCCAGGAACAGCGCGCGCTCAGCGGCGGCTGCCACATTGTGGTCGGCACGCCCGGCCGACTGCGCGACCACATCGAACGCGGCAATCTCGACCTGGGTTCGCTCAAGGTGGTGGTGCTGGATGAGGCCGACGAGATGCTCGATATGGGCTTCCGCGAAGACCTTGAGGAAATCCTCGACTCGACGCCGGCCGATCGCCGCACCTTCCTGTTCTCGGCCACCATCGCCAAGGAGATCGCCTCCCTGGCCAAGCGCTATCAGCGCGACGCCCAGCGCATCGACACCATCCGCAGGGACGAGGCCCACGGCGATATCGAGTACCGCGCCGTCCGCGTGGCGCCGAACGAGATCGAGAACGCCGTCGTCAACCTGCTGCGTTATTTCGAAAGCCCCGGCGCCCTGATTTTCTGCGCCACGCGCGAACGGGTCCGCCATCTCTACGGCGCTCTGCGCGAGCGCGGTTTCTCCGCCGTGCAACTGTCCGGTGAACTCTCCCAGAAGGAGCGCGCCGACGCGCTTCAATCTCTACGTGATGGACATGCTCGGGCCTGCGTCGCAACAGACGTGGCCGCGCGTGGCCTCGACCTGCCGGACCTGGGTCTCGTGATCCACGCGGATCTGCCGAGCAATACGGCGGGGCTGCTTCACCGCAGCGGCCGCACCGGTCGCGCGGGCAAGAAGGGCGTCTCTGTCGTGGTGGTGCCACACACAAAGCGCCGCCCCGCTGAACGTCTGTTCGCCGTGGCCAACCTGAATGTCGAATGGTCGGGCCCGCCGCTGGCTGAGGAAATCCGCGCCAAGGACCAGATCCGGCTGTTCGAAGACCCGCTCCTGAACGAGCCCCCCTCCCCCGAGGAACTGGAGCTGGCTGCCAAGCTGCTGGCCGACCGTTCGCCGGAAGCTGTGGCGGCGGCCCTGATCCGCCTGCACCGCTCGCGTCTGCCGGCTCCGGAAGAAATGTTCGACGATCGTGGCAATGATCGCGGCGGCGCCGATGCGCGTGGTCCAAGGCCGGATCGCGGTCCCGAGCGTGGCCCTCGCCTGGATCACGGTTCGCGTGCGGAACACACGCCCAACGGGGACTCAACCTGGTTCCGACTGCCGGTGGGCCGCTCCAAGAACGCTGACCCCAAGTGGCTGGTGCCGCTGATCTGTCGGCTTGGGCATGTCACCAAGAAGGACATCGGCCTGATCAAGATCTTCGACAACGAGACCAAGTTCGAGATCACCCGCGAGGCCGAGCCCCGTTTCCGTGAGGCGATCAAGACGGCTGCCGATGCGGGCGACATTCGCATCAATCCGGCGGGCGCTCCAGGAGCGCCGCCGCCGCGCGCCGCGGGTCCGAGACCCGATCGCGGCCCGCGTCCCGAGGGCGCACGGCCTCCCTATGCGCCGCGTCCGCAAGGCGGCCCGCGTCCGGATCGTGGACCTCGCCCGGGCGGTCCGCCAAAAAAGCCCTTCAAGAAGCGCGCGCCTAACGGCTAGCGCCCGGACGGTAGGTTCGCGCCGTGCGCCCGACCAGTTGCTCCGGATAGAAGTAAACCTCACGCAGGTCGCCAGCAGCATATCGCGCCGCCTGATCCATGAAGTGGGCGCTGTCCGGATGGCCGCTGGCCCCACCGGCGGTGATCGCCAGCGCGCGCACCTTTGGCCCGAACTCGACGACGGCCACGAAGCTGTTGCCGCTGGTTCCGTAGTAGCGCTTCGTTCCGGGATAACGCTTGGCTCCGAACGAAGCCAGGGACCCCCACTGCGCCGAGGCGAAGGGCACGGCGATACTCGGTCCGTCATCGCGGAAGCTCTGGACAATGTCGCCGTTCAGCCGTTGGAACCGGTTGATTTCACCCCACGGGGTCTTCCAGCTGCCGAAGTCGGCGGTCAGTCGCGCGGAGGCTTCCGACAGCGCCGCGAGCTTGTCGGCGCCGGAACTCTTGTCGGCCATGTAGTCCCACACGCTCATGCGCGCAGCCTTGGCCGCGGGCGCGGCCCTGGCCCAGAGCGCTTCACCCCAGAACACCGCCAGGGACGTCTCGGTCGAACTCGCTGACCAGGTCTTGTCCCAGGCCTTCAGCGCCGCCACCTGCTCTGCCAGCTTGGGATCAGGGGCTGCGTCATAGGCCGCCGCCAGGGTCGGGATCAGGCGCGCGAACGCGGTGAGATAGGGATCGTAGGCCTTGGCCAGGAGGGTCTCACGGGTCATTCCGCTGGCGCCTGTCAGAACCCGGATGGCGTGCGGGCCGCGTGGGTTCTCTCCGGCGGAGTCCATGTACTTCGGGAAGGCCGCCTTGACCGGACTGTCCGGCCCGGCTGCAGTCCAGGGCGCGTCGTTCACATTGAACACCCATCCGACCGACGGGTCCTTGACCCGCGGCGCATCGGTCAGGGCATGCAGGCCCTTCCAGTCCGTCGCCGGGTCGGAGCCATCCACCGGCTGGGTGTAGTCGAACCGGTCATCGCGCTTCGGGATGAACTGGGGATGAAGATAGGCGGTCACACCGCTTGAATCGGCAAACAGGGTGTTGTTGGACGAATTGGCCTTGAGCTCGGCCACCTTCATGAAGTCGGCGTAGCTGTTTGCCTTGGTGCGCAGGAAGGATTGCTGCAGCGCCTCGACCGGCTTGTGCATCAGCGCCACCGCAATCCACTTGTCGCCGAGCTTGCGCACTACCGGGCCGTGATGCGTTCGATAGGTGGTGAAACTCCGGCTGGCCATCGATCCGTCGGCGGCGCGATACGGCACGACGATGGTCTTCAGCGTGACGTTGCGCTGCTCGGCGCCATAGCGATATCGCAGGCCGTCCGGGGCGGAGGAGACCTCTTCCGCGAACTCATCGATCACATCGACGCCGCTTGAGGTGTGCATCCAGCCGGCTTTGGCGTTGAACCCCTGGTAGATGAAGAACTGGCCCCAGGTGACAGCGCCATAGGCGTTCAGCCCCTCGTCGCTGGTCATCTGCAGCTCGGAGCGGAAGAAGAACGAGGTGTGCGGATTGATCAGCAGCAGCGCATGGCCATCCCTGGTGAGCTTCGGTGCAATCGCGATGCCGTTCGAGCCGGTGGGCTCGCGGAAGGCGAAGGGGTCTTCCACCCGCGCGCTCTTCACCCCGCCATAGAAGGTCTCCAGCTCCGCCAGCGAGATGGATTCGATATCGCCGCCGATGCTCCCCTCGGAGAAACTCAGCGCCATCCAGGGCTCGAAGCGCGTGATCACCCTGGGTTTCGTCTCGGGACGGGTGGCCAGATAATAGTTCAGGCCGTCGGCCCAGCTGTTCATCAGCGCCTTCAGCCAGGGCGGGCTGGCCGCGTACTGCGCCTTGAGCTCGACTGGATCGATGAACAGTTTCTGCCGCAGGTCAGACCAGATCTCACCGGGCCCCAGGGCCTCGGCCCGGCGGCCCAGCGAGGTGAGATAGTTCATCTCCACGCGGTTGAAGTCGTCCTCGGCCTGGGTGAAGGCCATGCCGAAGACGGCGTCCGCGTCGGTCTTGCCCTTCACATGGGCGATGCCCCAGGTGTCGCGCACGATGGTCACCCGCTCTGCCGTGGCCTTCCATCGGCCCATGTCGTCCACCGCCAGGGCTGAACCGCCGAGGAGGCCCCAGACCCCGATCGCCACCGCCAAAGACCGAAACCGCATACACGCCTCCCAAACCCGGACCGAGCCAACACGCCTTGGACCGCCGGGATTGTCCAGCCAGATAGGTCACAATTCCTTAACTCTATTGGCTGGCGCCACGGACTCAGGCTTTGGTGCCTCTCAGGGGACGCCAACGGGGTCCAGTGGAGTATGCCCGATGCCTGACGCCACCTATGTCGCCTTCGTACCCAGCGGCATGACCGCCAAGCTGCGTTCGGTGCTCCAGACGGAAGACACCGGCCAGATCAGCTGGCGCGAGCGCAAGGGCCTGTTTGGCAGCGAATTCTATTTTTCCGGGCCGTCCAGCCTGGCCCGCGCCACCCACGCCTACATCAGCGAGTGGGTCGTCCGGCACTGAGGTCGTCGATCAGAACAGGGCGTAGGCGATGAACAGGCCCGCCGTGAACTGGTCGGGCGACCCGCGCTGCCGCACGCGCGGGCTGTCAGCGGCGTCGCCGATGAGCCGGCCATAGCCAAGAAGACCGACCACCGTGGTGCGTCGCCCGACGGGTGCGATGGCCGTCAGGTTGACGCCGAACTCCTGAAGGCCGCCGCCAGGTCGGTATGCTGGCAATCCGGACGCCATGGCCTGGGTCGCGTCGACGCCAAAGAACGCACGGTTGACCCTGGCTGTCACGAAGGACGCGTTCGGACCTGCGGACAGCAAAACCGGACCTGAACGGGTCTGCGCAACGGGCAGTGTCACCGCAGCGTCCAGTTCGACAATCCCGCCGCCGTGGCCGCCCGCTACGTCATGGCTGACCTGGATCCCTGCAGAAAAGGGGCCGCTCTCGTAGCCTGCAAAGGCTCCGGGTTCGATCGAAAGGTCAACATCGCCAAGGCCTCGCAAGTCCCGGCTGTCGTTCTCTTCCTGGCCGAAACTGAACCTGACTGTCGGCCCAAACGTGAAGTCGCCGGACCGATAAAGGTTGAGCGTGATCCCATCCTCAACCGTAGCCGACACCAGATCGCCGTAGCTCACCGACAAATAGGGCAGAACGCGGACCCGAGACCCGGCGCTGCCGAGGAAGTCAGGGGTCACCAGACCCCCTCCACCAACTTGCACCTGCAAACCCGAGTCCGGGCGCGGCGGCTGCGCAAGGCTGCCGGTCGCGACGGCAAGAGCGCCCAAAGCTACGATGGGCAGGTGGTACGACGGCATTGGAGCTCCCTTGAGAAAGCCGCCTTGCGTTCGTAAGCGGCGGGGGCGTCTGGCATAGGATCTGGCTTCTCACCCCGTTTCCCGCAAGGGTTGAGCTCGCGGAGATGGGCTCTATTTCTTCATCCAGGGCTTGGATTTCGATGCAGAGTGCGCGGCGGCGGCGCGCAGCCCGCCATCTCGCGCCCGCCCACTCGGCGAACCTTTGGCCGCAAGCGCCGCCTTCTTCAGGCGCAATGCCTTCTGGATCGGCGTTTCCCCGGCCGGTGGGCCATCATCGTGATCCGTCATGCCCGTTCTCCTGCGCCTGCATTCTATAGCGCGGGTTCGTCCAGGAAGATAATCCGCCGCGCCGCCCCTACTTCTGGATCAGTCGCCCCCTCAGCATGGCAGGCGCCTTCACCTTCGGTTCCCCGGCATCGTCGGCCAGCAATCCGTCAACGAACCCGGGCAGCCAGGGGTTCCGGCCGGGCTTCATCCGTTCGGCGCGATAGATGTGGCCGAGGTCTGCGTAGGCCCGATCGAAATTCTTGTTCACGATGACGTAGTCGTAGGACTGCCAGTGGATGATCTCTTCGCGGCCCAGGGAGAGTCGCTGATTGATGGTCTCCTCGGTGTCCTGTGCGCGCGCGCGCAGGCGTCGCTCCAGGTCGCCCCAGACCGGCGGCAGGATGAACAGTCGTACGCTGTCGTCCGGCGCCTTTTCCGCGATCTGCCTGGCGCCTTGCCAGTCGATATCGAACAGGACGTCGTGGCCCGCCGCCAGCGCTGCCATCACCGGGGCGTTGGGTGTGCCGTAGTACTGGCCGTTCACGACCGCCCATTCGAGGAATTCCCCGTCGGCGATCATCCGCTCGAAATCGGATCGACTCTTGAAGTAGTACTCCCGGCCTTCCTCCTCACCGGGCCGCGGGGCCCGCGTGGTGGCCGAGATCGAGAGCGTCAGATCCGAATGGTCGGCCACCAACCGCCGCGTTAGCGAGGTCTTGCCGGCGCCCGCAGGACTGGACACCAGCAACAGCAAACCCCTGCGCGTGGTCTCCCAGGGCTTGGAATGGTCATCGCTCGCGGACGTCACGCTTCATCTCCGCTTGTTCCCGCGCGCCGGTCGAGGACGGCCAGACACCTGTGGCTATTCCACATTCTGCACCTGCTCGCGGAACTGTTCGATGGTGGCTTTGAGGTCCAGGCCCAGGGTGGTCAAGGCCGGCAATGTGGACTTTGAACAGAGCGTATTGGCTTCCCGCATGAATTCCTGGGTCAGGAAGTCCAGCTTACGGCCCACAGCACCATCTGCCCCCAGATGTTCGCGGGCCGCAGCGACGTGGCCGGCCAGCCGGTCCAGTTCCTCGCGGACGTCGGCCTTGACCGCCATGGCGGCGGCTTCCTGCAGGATGCGCTCCGGCGTGGCGGCCTCGCCGGCCAGTTCCTTCAGTCGCGCCTCGTAGCGCGCCTTCAGTGCTGCGGGCTGACCGCCCGCCACCGCGCCAGCCTGTTCGGTCAACTCGCCGATGCGGGTGACCTGACTGTTCAGCACCGGCGCCAGTGAGGCGCCCTCGCTGCGTCTTGACGTCAGCAAGACGTCCAGCGCCAGACTGATGGAGCCGCCCATGGCCGCTTCCAGTTCGGCCAGGGCCTCCGGATCGAGCCCGGTATCATCGGCCTCGATCACACCCCGTAGCGCCAGCAGTCCGTCCAGTCGGGGCGGGACGGCGCGGCCGTCGGCGACGTAGACAGCGCCCGCCGCCAGATAGCGGGCGATCTGGTCGTGATTGATCCTTACCGATCCGGCGCCTTCAATGCGCTTGGCCTGAACGCCCACGGTGATGTTGCCGCGCTGGAACCGGGCCTGGGCGCCCTCCCGGGTGATCCGTTCCAGACCGTCAAAGCCTGGCGGTCCGCGGAACCGGGTTTCCAGGTTGCGGCCATTGACGCTGCGAGCTTCCACCGCCCAGGTCCAGGCGCCCAGCGCCCCTTCGGCCCGGCCAAACCCTGTCATTCCGGATATGGGCATCTACTGTCCCCCCGACGCCTTCTGTCGCTCTATCTCCCGCCAACGGGCCACATTGCGCTTGTGATCCTCATAGGTCACGGCAAAGGCGTGACCGCCGGAGCCGTCGGCCACAAAGAATAATTCGTCACTCTTCGGTGGATCCAGCACCGCCGCAAGAGCCTCCCGGCCCGGATTTGCGATCGGCGTCGGCGGCAGACCAACCACCTTGTAGGAATTGTAGGGCCCAGCAGCCGCCAGTTCCGACGCGCGGATGCCACGTCCCAGCGGCCGCCCTCGCGTGAGCCCGTAGATGATGGTCGGATCACTCTGAAGCGCCATGCCCAACCGGAGCCGGTTGACGAACACCGCTGCTACGCGGGGCCGTTCGGCAGCAACGCCCGTTTCCTTCTCGACGATGGACGCCAGGATCACCGCCTCCTCCGGCGTTTCGATAGGAAGGCCGGGCTGCCGCGTCGCCCATAGATCGGCCAGAACCTTGTCGCGCGCTTCGCGCATTCGCTGGATTACGGCCGCCCGGCTCTCGCCCCGCACGAGTCGATAGGTGTCGGGCAGGATCGAACCTTCAGGTGGCTCGTCCACAACACCCACCAGCTCCGCCTCAACTCGAAGGGCGTCGAGAACCATGCCGCTGGTCCAGCCTTCAGGGATTGTCACCTGGTGACGCACGACCTTGCCATCGCGGATGTCGGCCAGCACCCGGGCCATTGAGGCGCCCGACGGGAATTCATATTCGCCGGCCTTCAGGTCCGCCGCAGCGCCCGTGATCCGGGCTGCCGCGCTGAACACGCTGGCCGATGAAATGACCCCGGCCTCCTTCAGGGCCTTTCCGATCTGCCCAACACCCGAACCCTTTTCCAGAATCACGGAGGTGAAGTCGCCCTCCACGGATCGAGGTCCCGGCCCGGCATAGCTCCAGATCCCGGCCAGCAGGGCCAACATCGCAAGGCCCAGCAAGATGGCCGCGCCGCCGCCGGCGGCACGGCGGCTCAGGCGGCGTCGGCTCACGCGTACCGCTTGAACAGCACCGAGGCATTGGTGCCACCGAAGCCGAAGCTGTTGGACAACGCCACGTTGATCTCCATCGGCCTGGCCTTGTGCGGCACCAGATCGAGAGCGGTCTCCACGGACGGATTGTCCAGGTTGATCGTGGGCGGGGCGACCTGGTCACGGATCGCCAGGCAGGTGAAGGCAGCCTCGATGGCGCCCGCCGCGCCAAGCAGATGTCCGGTCGCGCCCTTGGTCGAACTCATGGCGACACCCTGGCCGCCGTTGCCCAGCATTCGCTCCACGGCACGAAGTTCAATCTCGTCTCCCAGCGGCGTAGAGGTGCCATGGGCATTGATGTAATTGATCTCGGAGGGCGAAATCTTCGCGTCCTTGATCGCCGCCTGCATAGCCCGGAACCCGCCGTCGCCATCCTCGGCAGGCGCCGTGATGTGATAAGCGTCGCCGGCCATGCCGTAGCCGATCACCTCGGCGTAGATCTTGGCCCCGCGCGCCAGCGCGTGCTCCAGTTCCTCCAGCACCACGATGCCGGCGCCCTCGCCCATGACGAACCCATCGCGATCCTTGTCGTAGGGACGGCTGGCCTTCTGCGGCGTTTCGTTAAAGTCTGTGGACATCGCCCGGCAGGCGATGAAACCGGCGATGCCAACCGGCACAACACTGGCCTCGGCGCCGCCGGCGACCATCACGTCGGCGTCGCCATACTTGATCAATCGACAGGCGTCGCCGATGGCATGGGCCCCGGTCGCGCAGGCCGTCACCACGGCATGGTTCGGGCCCTTGAACCCATGTCGGATCGAAACCTGACCGCTCACCAGGTTGATCAGCGCCGACGGGATGAAAAAGGGACTTACCTTGCGCGGCCCGTGCTCGTGCAACTGGATCGCGGTGGCCGCGATGGTTCCCAGGCCACCGATTCCGGAGCCAATCATCACGCCGGTACGCTCGCGACCCTCGTCGTCCTGTGGCGCCCAGCCCGAGTCGCGCACGGCTTCGTCGGCCGCGGCAATGCCGTAGAGGATGAAATCGTCGACTCGCCGACGGTCCTTTGCCGACATCGTCTGGTCAGGATCAAAGCTGCCCGGAACCTCCGGCCCACCGCCGCCCTGGCCATCGACGCGCGGGACCTCGCAGGCCACCTGACACGCCCATCCATCGACGTCGAAAGCGCTGATACGCCCTGCGCCGGACTCTCCGGCCAGGATCTTCTTCCAGGTTAGCTCGGTCCCCTGCCCCAGCGGGGTCAGGAGCCCGATGCCGGTGACGACGACTCGACGCATGGGCCTGCCTCACAAACGAAACCGCCGCGCCTTCGGTGGACCGAGGGACGCGGCGGCGTTCAATTACGGTACGTGGTTACCGAGCAGCTTTAGCCGCCCAGCTTCTCGCCGATGAACTTCACGGCGTCGCCAACGGTCTGGATATGCTCCGCAGCGTCGTCCGGAATCTCGATGTCGAACTCTTCTTCGAACGCCATGACCAGCTCGACATTGTCGAGGCTGTCGGCCCCCAGATCGTCGATAAAGCTGGCCTTCTCGGTGACCTTTTCAGGGTCAGCATCGAGATGTTCGATCACAATCTTACGGACGCGTTCTAGGACGTCGGACATTTCAGTAGGTCCCTCAGGGCTTAGTCAGGTCATTGCATCGGCGACGGTGGCGCTTAAGTCAACTGCCGCCTTCGGTGTTCAGTTCCGCCTGCCGGGTAGCATGTTCGCTTTCGGCTGGCGAGCGTCAGATCATCGCCATCCCGCCGTTCACATGCAGCGTCTGGCCGGTGACGTAGCTCGCGGCATCCGAAGCCAGATAGGCGCAGGCAGCGGCGATATCGACGCCCAGTCCAAGGCGACCTGCCGGAATAGTCGTGAGGATCTGGGCTTTCTGAGCCTCGTTCAGGGCATCGGTCATGGGGCTTTCGATGAAGCCCGGCGCCACGCAATTCACGGTGATGCCGCGGGTCGCGACCTCCTGGGCCAGAGCTTTTGAAAATCCGATCATCCCGGCCTTGGAGGCGGCATAGTTCGTCTGCCCCGGGTTGCCCATCACGCCCACCACCGAGGTGATACCGATGATCCGCCCCGCCCGGCGCTTCATCATGCCCTTTACAGCCGCCCGGCTCAGCCGGAAGTAGCTCTCCAGATTGACCTTGAGAACGGTCTCCCAGTCCTCGTCCTTCATCCGCAGAAGCAGACCGTCGCGGGTAATGCCGGCGTTGGCGACGAGGATATCGATAGGTGCACCCGCGGCGGCTTCCGCAGCACCGATGAGGCCGTCAACCGCCGCCGCGTCAGACAGATTCGCAGGCGCAATCGATACCCGCTCGCCAAGCGTGGCCGCCAGCTCCGCCAACACCGCTTCACGCGTGCCCGAGAGCACCACATGGGCGCCCTGGGCGTGAAGCGTCCGGGCGATCTCGGCGCCGATACCGCCTGTCGCGCCTGTCACAAGCGCCGTCTTGCCGGTCAGTCCAAACATGGGTCCGCCCCTAAAGAGATTTCGCAAATGATTCGAGATCGGCCGGCGCATTCAGTGAAACGGCGTCCGCGTCCGGTGCAATGCGCTTGGCCATGCCCGTCAAGACCTTGCCGGCGCCGGCCTCAGCAAACCGGGTGACCCCGCCTTCGCCCGCCATCCAGATCATGCTCTCACGCCAGCGCACCCGCCCGGTGACCTGCTCCACCAGCAGGCGACGCAGGACTTCAGGGTCGTTGGTCGGTTGAGCCTGGATGTTGGTCACCACAGGCGCGCCGGGAGCCTTGAAGGTCGCTTCGGCCAATGCCCGGGCCATTTCGTCCGCCGCCGGTTGCATAAGCGGGCAGTGGAAGGGCGCCGAGACATTCAGCGGTATGGCGCGGGCGCCCAGTTCCTTGGCCTTCTCGATGGCCCGATCCACGGCGGCCTTCTCGCCCGAGATCACCACATTGCCGCTGTTGTTGTCATTGGCCACAACGCAGACACCGACTTCGGATCCCGCCGCCGCCGCCGCCTCGGCCAGCGCCAGGTCGGTCTTCGGACCGATCAGGGACGCCATGGCGCCCTGCCCCACCGGAACGGCGCGCTGCATGGCCTGTCCCCGGAGTTTCAACAGTCGCGCCGTGTCGGACAGGCTGATCGCGCCAGCCGCCGCCAGCGCAGAGTATTCCCCGAGACTGTGGCCAGCCACAAAAGCGGCGCGCTCGATGTTGACCCCGAATTCCTTCTCAAGGGTCCGCATCACGGCCAGGCTCACCGCCATCAGCGCCGGCTGGGCGTTCTCGGTGAGGGTCAGCTGATCTTCAGGGCCATCGCGCATCAACAACGACAGCTTCTGCTCGAGGGCGTCATCAACCTCCTGAAACACCTCGCGGGCGGATGCAAAGGCCTGCGCCAGCTCCTGGCCCATTCCGATCGCTTGACTTCCCTGACCGGGAAAAATGAAGGCAAGGCTCATGGGCGCAGTTCCCCTCGCTGGTGATTCCAGGTCGCGAGCGTTAGGGGATAGCGTCACCCGCGACAAGATGACGAAGCCTGGAGGGCGCCCAATGAGAGCCGTGATCCGCCGCAACAAGACGTTGATCTGTGACGAGATCGCCGATCTGACGCCCGGCGAAGGCCAGGTTCTGGTCAAGACACTGGCCTGCGGGATCTGCGGGTCGGACCTGCATTCCCTGCATCACATGGAGCACATGATCGAAATCACACGCCGTGGAGAATCCTCCGTGGGCGCAGGCTCCTTTGATCCGACAGCGGACACCGTGTTTGGCCACGAATTCTGCGCCGAAATCCTCGATTTCGGGCCGGGAACTACCGGCGTGCTGAAGGCCGGGACGCGAGTGGTCTCAATGCCTGTGACCCTGACAGCAAGCGGGGTGGAGGCCCTTGGCTTCTCGAACCGTCTCCCGGGCGGGTTTGCCGAACGCATGATTCTCAGTGAGGCGCTGTTGCTGGCCGTGCCCAATGGACTGCCAACCGACAGCGCCGCCATGACCGAGCCCTTCGCCGTTGGTGCGCATGCAGTGGCAAAGGCGCGGCTGGATGCGGACTCCGTTGCGCTGGTGGTGGGTTGTGGCCCCGTCGGGCTGGCGGTGATCGCCGGGCTCAAGGCGAAGGGACACGGCCCCGTGATCGCCTGCGACTATTCCCCGCGTCGCCGTGCGGCGGCCGAGCGGCTGGGCGCCGACGTGGTGATCGACCCCGCCACGGAAAGCCCGCACGGTCGCTGGGAGAGCTATGGCGTTCCCACCGCCCGCGCTGCCCAGAGCATGGCCCGGATGATGGGCAAGACCTTCGGCCGGCCTGTGGTGTTCGAGTGCGTGGGCTCGCCCGGCATCCTGCAGTCGCTGATCGAGGCGGCTCCGGCGGGTAGCCAGATCGTGGTGGCCGGCGTCTGCATGGAAACCGACCGGATCGAACCCGCCATCGCGATCACCAAGGAGATCGAGCTGACCTTCGTGCTGGGCTATACGCCTGACGAGTTCGCCATGACCCTGCATCAGCTTTCCGAAGGCGTGATTGATGTCTCCGGTCTGGTGACAGGTACAGTTGGCCTGGACGGTGTGGCAGACGCCTTCGTGGCGTTGGGCGACCCGGAAGCGCATGTGAAGATCCTGGTGCAGCCGAACGGCTAGCGTATCTGTTGCTCAGCTCGAAAAGTCGGTATTCACGGGTACCACGAACCTCCTCTCCCCAAGGACGCTGTCTCATGAAATCCTTCACTCTGGCCCTGGCTGCCGCTGCGCTCGTTTCCTCCCCGGCCCTCGCGGCCCTGAAGGCGGGCGACAAGGCGCCGGATTTCGTGGCGCCGGGCTTCCAGGCCGGCAAGGCGCTGACGTTCTCGTTGGCTGAGGCCCGCAAGAAGGGGCCGGTCGTGCTCTATTTCTTTCCGGCCGCAGACACTGCGGGCTGCAACCTCGAAGCCAAGATGTTCGCCGACGCCATGCCGCAGTTCGCCGCCAGCGGCGCTACAGTCATCGGCGTGACCGCCGGCAAGCTGGACAAGCTGCAGCAGATCTCGGCCGACACCGATAAGTGCTCGGGCAAATTCCCGGTCGCTGCCGACCCCGGCGCGAAGATCGCCAGGCAGTATGACGCGATCATGGCCGCCCGCCCCGACTGGTCCGACCGCACGTCCTATGTGATCTCACCGAAGGGCGACGTGCTCCACAGCTACTCCAAGCTGGACCCCACCGAGCATGTGGCCCAGACGCTGGGCGCAGTGAAGGCGTTCAAGGCCAAGCGCTAGACCCGCAGCCCTGGACCTCATCTCCAGCGAAAACCCTTGCTCGCGCGGGGGTTTTCCCTTATTTGCCCGCCCCTTCACGGAAGGCGGTCTCTCGCGGAGCGCAATCAGGGCGGAAACGTCCTGCCCGCCGCGCCAGAGATCCATCGTGACTGTCGGACTTCCGCCGACGGCCACGCCGCCCTCCACAACGGAAGAGGACATATGGCACTCTACGAACACGTCGTCATTTCGCGGCAGGACATCTCGCCGCAACAGGCCGAAGCGCTCAACGACACCCTGAAGCAACTCATCGAAAGCGGTGGCGGCAACGTCGCCAAGATCGAGTACTGGGGTCTGCGCAACCTGACATTCCGCATCAAGAAGAACCGCAAGGGTCACTATTCCCTGCTGGCGATCGACGCTCCGTCGGACATCGTCAAGGAAATGGAACGCCAGCTGTCGATCAACGAAGACGTGCTGCGCTACATGACCGTCCGCGTGGAAGAACTCGACCTTGAGCTCTCCCCGGTTCTCGCCCGCCGCGATCGCGACCGCGAACGCCGCGACGACGTTCCTCAGTTTTAAGAAAGGGAGGCCCTCGCCATGACCGACGAAACCTCCAACGCGCCGGCTGCCGGCGCTGCTGCGGGCGGCGCACGTCGCCCGTTCTTCCGCCGCCGCAAGGTTTGCCCGTTCTCCGGCGCCGGTGCGCCGAAGATCGACTACAAGGACGTGAAGCTGTTGCAGCGCTACGTCTCGGAGCGCGGCAAGATCGTGCCGTCGCGCATCACCGCGGTGTCGGCCAAGAAGCAACGCGAACTGGCCAAGGCCATCAAGCGCGCCCGCTTCCTGGCTCTCCTCCCCTACGTCGTGAAGTAAGGGAGCCGCACAGATGAAAGTCATTCTGCTCGAACGCGTGGAAGGCCGCGGCGCCCTCGGCGACGTGATCACCGTCAAGGACGGCTACGCACGCAACTTCCTGCTGCCTCGCCAGAAGGCGCTCCGCGCCAACTCGGCGAACCTGAAGGTTTTCGAAGCCCAGCGCGCGGACATTGAAGCCCGCAACGCCAGGGCCAAGGAAGCCGCTGGCCAATCCGGCGAGAAGCTGGACGGCACGTCCTACATCCTGATCCGTCAGGCCGGCGAAAGCGGTCAGCTTTACGGTTCGGTATCGGGTCGCGACGTTTCCGACGCGGTCAACGCTGAAGGCGGCAAGATCGAACGCGCCATGGTCGTGCTGGACAAGCCGATCAAGACGCTGGGCCTGCACGACGTGAAGGTTCGCCTGCACTCGGAAGTCACGGTTACGGTCACGCTCAACATCGCCCGCAGCCAGGACGAAGCTGAACGCCAGGCCCGCGGCGAAAACGTGATCAACTCCCAGTTCGAGGAAGATCGCGCCGCGGACGAACAAGCCGCCGCCGACATGCTCGAGGGCGGCGCTGGTACGCACGTGGACTTCGAACGCTCGGACGGCTGACGCTCGCGTCAGGGTACCACACTGATTGAACAAGGTGGCGCGGGAGTCTCTCCCGCGCCATTTTGCTATCTGCCGCGTGACTTCAAGCGCGCGGCCACGCATTAGGCCCGCATGAACCTGCCTGATCGGGCGCGCCTGACCATCGATCTGGACGCGCTGGCCCATAATCGCGATGTGATCGCCGCCCAGTCTCCCGGCGTGGAAGTCGCCGCTGTGGTAAAGGCCGATGCCTATGGCCTCGGCGCCGGACCTGTTGCCCGTCGACTCCACCAGGCGGGGACGCGAAGCTTCTTTGTGGCCCGTCTCGCAGAGGGCGAGATCCTTCGACGGGACCTCGCCGGGCGATCAGCGACGATCTATGTTCTGGATGGCCTGATATCGGGTGCGACGGAGCGCATGGCTGCGGCGAGGCTGACCCCGGTTGTCTCGACTAGAAGCCAGCTTGAAGAGGCTCTGGCCGCCGCTGGTCGGGGGCAGACGCTCGAAATCGCCCTGCAGGTCGATTCCGGAATGAATCGCCAGGGCCTCACCATCGCGGAAGCCGAAGCCCTTATTGCTGACGGCAGCCTCGAGAAGGGCGTGAACATCACCCTCGTGATGAGTCATCTGGGGTCTGCTACCGACCCGGCCGAGCCCCGCAACACGCAACAACTCGAGCGCTTCCAGTACATTCGAAATGGATTCCCGACCGTCCGCGCGAGCCTCGCCGCTTCGGCTGGAGGCTTCCTCGGCCCGGATTACGCCTGCGATCTGGTGCGGGCCGGGATCAGCCTCTACGGCGGCGGCCCCGAAGAGCGGCCTGACCCGCGCCTGAAGGCTGTCGCCACGTTGACCGCACCCATTCTGGACATCCGCCATCTGCGGGCAGGCGACCGGGTAGGCTATGGCGAGAGTTTCACGGCGAGCGGCGACATGCGCGTCGCCGTCATCGCGGCAGGGTATGCCGACGGCCTGATCCGTGCGGCCATGGGGCGCGGAATGGCCTGGGCCGCCGGAGCGCCTCGCCCGCTGCTGGTGGTCAACATGGATCTGACCGTGGTGGATATCGGCGATGCGCCCCTTGCAATTGGCGAACACGTCGAACTGCTCGGCGCCAACGCCCGGCTTGACGACCTGGCCGCAGCCGCGGGAACCGTTGCGCACGAAGTGCTGGTGCGCCTCAGCACGCGCGCAGAGCGACGCTATATCGGCGCCTGAGGCGCATCAATTGCCCGCGGCGAGGCGCTCCAGGCGATCAATCCCGACCGCGTCGACAGCAGCTTTGAGCTGGGCGATGTCCACGCCGGCGCCATTGGCCTGAATCAGGAATCTGTCGGCGACCAGGACGCTGTATTCGCCCCGCCGCCCCTCGGTCTCGAAGCTCTCACGGGTCAAGCGGCCGTCCGTCTTCCCAACCTTCTCGTAGCCGGTCGCACTCTCGGAGGATGATTTCAGGTTGAAGGCTCCCGCCATGCCGGCCAGAGCGCCGGCGGAACCCAGATCGATCACTTCAACCGAAAGACTCGCGTCGCCACGGGTGTAGCGACTCTCCACGCCCGAGCCCTGAAGCCCCCCGATCCCGCCGCTCGAAGACCTGGTCTCGATGCGCGTGAAACCGGTAATGTTCGCCGGAAGGTACGTCTTCAGGATGTCTGGATCGGTCGGCGTCGGGCCGTTCCCCTCGCTCGCCTGGCTTGCCGCAGCCTCAAGGGCCTTTGAAGCGGCCTCGAGTTTGCCAAGGTCAATCGACCCCTGCCCCGGAATATTGACCGTGCCGCTGATCGCGGGTGGCGTCAGGGTGCGGGACAGCCCACTCAACCCCAGAATTCCGCCCGTGATCGCACTGGAGATCAGCCCGACCACGATGGCCACCAGTACGACCACGGCAAAGTAGCTTGTCGCCCGTTCCTGGGGCGCCTTCATCAGCTTCGGCAAGCCCTTGTAAAGCAGGAAGAGGCTGTAGAGCCCGCCCAGGAACGCCAGGATTCCAAGAGCCGGAAGCAAGCCAAACACGCCGCCGATCCATCCGGCGGTCGGCGCGTAGGCGGCAACCTTGAACGCCTGCACACGATCCTTGAACCCGGCGAAACTGGGAGCCAGGGCGTCGATGATGTAGGCGAGCACGAAAACCATGCTCAAACTGACCGCGAGCATCAGAACGGCCTGGACGGCGAGGTAGACCGGGGAAAATCGCACGGTCACGCCGAACCCGCCGAAGCCAAAGCCAGCGCCAAACACCAACTGGCCGATGAAGTTGCAGATCACCGGGATCATGGCCAGGGGAAGAACATAGCTGGTGAACACGCCCTGGATCGTTGCGGGCTCCCGCTCGATTTCGTCCCAGGTCGTGGAGGGTTGCAGGATCAGGGCTTTCGCCCGTGCGACCAGTCCGACGGCCTTTGATCCGGGCTCTACGATGCTCATGGCTCTCTCCCTGGCAGTTCGATTGCGGCCCCAACGGCGAGAGACTAGCCCGAAGGTGCGCCACCGCACAGACCTTCGCTTCAGGGTCGGCTAGAGTGACATCCATTCGAATCACGGAGACACCATGGCCCGCGACGGCGCCGCCTACGCTTGTCAGTCCTGCGGAGCCATCCAGACACGGTGGTCCGGCCAGTGCCCGGCCTGCGGCGCCTGGAACAGCCTCGTTGAGGAGATGGGCGCTCGACCGCCAGGCGCGCTGAAGCTCACCAAACCTACCCGCAAGCAGCATCTGGCCTTCGAAGGGCTGGACGAGACAACGCCCGCCCCACCCCGGATCGCTACGGGCGTGGACGAATGGGATCGGGTCTGCGGCGGTGGTGTCGTTCCAGGATCTGCCATTCTGGTGGGGGGCGATCCCGGCGTCGGGAAATCCACCCTGCTGCTCCAGGTGGCCGCAAGCGCCGCACGACGCGGCGCGCGGTGCGCCTACATCTCCGGCGAAGAGGCTGTGGAACAGGTCCGCGCCCGCGCCCAGCGCATGGGCCTTGCCGACGCACAGGTGAAACTGGCGGCGGAAACGTCGCTCAGGGCGATCCTCGACGGCCTGAAGGCTGAGCCCTTCGATCTTGTGGTGATTGATTCCATTCAGACGATGTGGAGCGACGCTCACGAAGCGGGGCCGGGCTCGGTCACCCAGGTCAGGGCGGCCTGCCAGGAACTGGTGCGACTGGCCAAGAAGCGCGGACTGGCCGTGATACTGGTGGGCCATGTGACCAAGGAAGGCGCCATTGCCGGGCCACGGGTGGTCGAGCACATGGTCGACGCGGTGTTCTCTTTCGAGGGCGAGCGTGGCTATCCGTTCCGTATCCTGCGCGGCGCCAAGAACCGGTTCGGCGCGACTGACGAGATCGGCGTGTTCGAGATGGGCGATCAGGGCTTGGCCGAGGTCAAGAACCCCTCCGCCCTGTTCCTCAACACCTCTGGCGAGCGCGCTGCAGGCGCCGCGGTTTTTGCGGGCATCGAAGGATCGCGGCCCGTGCTTGTAGAGATCCAGGCGCTTGTGGCCCCATCGGCCTATGGCACGCCGCGGCGTGCAGTGGTGGGCTGGGATGGCGGGCGACTGGCGATGGTGCTGGCGGTGCTCGAGTCCCGATGCGGCCTCAGTCTCGGCGACCGGGACGTTTACCTCAACGTGGCCGGGGGGCTGCGCATATCCGAACCAGCTGCCGATCTGGCGGCAGCGGCGGCGCTGGCCTCATCGGCTCTGGATCAAGCCTTGCCACAGGACTGCGTGGTGTTCGGCGAAATCAGCCTGTCGGGAGATGTTCGTTCGGTGAGCCGTATGGACGGTCGGCTGAAGGAGGCCGCGAAACTGGGCTTCCGGCAGGCGTTGGGGCCGACTGGCGCCGAGCCGCCCTCCGGCATGAAGCTGATGGGCGCCGGGCGGCTGGCGGATGCCATCCGGCGAATCGGCGACGGCGATTGGGATTGAGCATCCATTGACGCAGCTGGATTTCATCATCCTGGCGCTATTGGCGGTCTCGGCCGCCATCGGTTTCTCGCGAGGCGCCGTGCGCGAGGTTTTCGCGTTGGGCGCTCTGGTGATCGCTGCGATTCTGGCAATTCTCGGTCTGCCAGCCTTCGGCCCGATGGCCCGGGAGGTAATAGACCCCGACTGGCTTGGCACCGCCGCCGCGCTGGTGGCGGTCTTCGTTGCGGCCTTTATCGCTCTGCGCCTGATTGGCGCGGGCATCGCGCGGCAGGTGCAGAGCACACAGATGCTGGGCTTCCTCGACCGATCACTTGGTCTGCTGATCGGCCTCGGCCGGGGCCTTATGGTGCTGGGCGCGCTCTATCTTATGTTCAACGCCGCGACGCCGCCGGACTTGCGTCCCAAGTGGATTACCGGTGCGCAGACCTGGCCCGTGGCAGGCAACATGGGCCGCCTGATCGAGAGCCTCGTTCCCAAGGGTCTCGACCTTGCCGGTCGCATGAAACCCGCCGTTGACCGCGCCGTTCGCGACGGGTCGCGTGACAGAACCGCGACAGAGGGCTACGAGGCCCCAGCAAACCCAGTCGCCGCCCCCCCGGAGCGCTCACGATGACCCTGTCCCACGACCATTGGGCCCAGCCGCAGCGTGACCCCGACGATGACACGCCGCGCCTGGAGTGCGGGGTGTTCGGCATTTTCGATGTCGCCGAGGCGTCCGGCATTACCGCGCTCGGGCTGCACGCCCTGCAGCACCGCGGACAGGAAGCCTGCGGCATCGCCTGTTTCGATGGCCAGCGATTCCATACGGAACGCCACATGGGCTACGTCGGGGATGCTTTCGGGGGCGGAGACCTAAACAAACGCCTGCCCGGTCATCATGCCATCGGCCATACCCGCTACTCAACCGCCGGCGGCAGCTTCCTGCGAAACGTCCAGCCGATGTTCGCCGATCTTGAAGCGGGCGGCATCGCATTGGCCCACAATGGCAACCTCACCAACTTTCTCGCTTTGCGGGAGCAACTTGTCGCCGAAGGTTCGATTTTCCAGTCGACGTCGGATTCAGAGGCCATCCTTCATCTGATCGCGCGATCGCGTCGCGCCAAGTTCCTCGACCGTTTCACGGAGGCTCTGCAGCAGATCGAGGGCGGCTATGCTCTGGTGGCGCTCACCAACAAGAAACTGGTCGGCGTTCGGGACCCGCTGGGTATTCGCCCGCTGGTGTTGGGCGACCTGAACGGCAAGTCGGTGCTCGCGTCCGAAACCTGCGCCCTCGATCTAGTCGGCGCCACGTTCGTGCGGGATATCGAGCACGGCGAGATGGTGGTCATTGACGAAACTGGCGTCCGAAGCTTCAAACCCTTTCCCGCCCAGCGGGCACGACCCTGCATCTTTGAGTACGTCTATTTTGCACGTCCGGATTCCGTGGTGAACGGTCGCTCGGTCTACAACGTCCGCAAGCGCATGGGCCGCCGACTGGCCCAGGAAAGCCCTGCCGACATCGACGTGGTGGTTCCGGTGCCGGACAGCGGCGTGCCTGCGGCTCTCGGCTTCGCCCAGGAAGCGGGCGTTCCGTTTGAAATGGGCATCATCCGTAACCACTATGTCGGGCGCACCTTCATTCAGCCCACCCAGGGTGAGCGCGAACTGGGTGTTCGGATGAAGCTTTCACCCAACCGCGCCGTACTGGCTGGAAAGCGGGTTCTGCTCGTGGACGATTCCATCGTGCGCGGCACGAATTCCGTTCGTGTTGTGCGGATGGTGCGCGAGGCGGGCGCCAAGGAGGTTCACCTCCGCTCGGCCTCTCCGCCGATCATGTGGCCGGATTACTACGGCATCGACATGCCCGACCGCGACAAGTTGCTCGCGGCCAACCACTCCGTTGACGAGATCGCGCGGATTCTCGGCGTAGACTCGATGGGCTATCTGTCGGTCGACGGGCTTTATTGGGCGATGGATGCGGTGCGCGATCCTGTAAATCCCCAGTACACCGACCACTATTTCACCGGCGAGTACCCCACCCGTTTGCTGGATCGCGAGATTGCCGAAGGTCGCAACGAACTGGTCGAGCGACAGCTCTCGTTCCTGGTCGACGCGTGATCGGAGCGCCGCCAGGGTGGTTCGCCCGCCTGAAGCTGGACTGGTATCTCGTTCTCATCCTGGCCGTGGCCGTGCTGGCCTCGGTGCTTCCGGCGCGCGGTGAGTTCGCGACGGGCTTCGGATGGTTCACCAAGGCCGCGATCGCCCTGGTGTTTTTCCTGCACGGCGCGCGTCTATCCCGCGAGGCGGTGATCGGCGGTCTGACCCACTGGCGGCTACATTTGCTGGTGTTGGGCTCGACCTTTGGTCTGTTTCCCTTGCTCTGTCTTGGCCTGGTCGCCCTGCCCGGCTGGATCACACCGGCCCCGCTGGCCGCCGGGATTGTGTTCCTCGGGTGCCTGCCCTCGACGATCCAGAGTTCTATCGCCTTCGTCGGAATCGCCCGGGGTAATGTGCCGGCGGCCGTGGCCGCGGCCTCGGCCTCGAACCTGCTGGGGGTGTTCCTGACGCCATTGCTGGTGACGATGCTGCTTCACGCTCAGGGCGGCGTAAGCGGCGCTTCGGTGGGGGCCATCGTCCTGCAACTGCTGGCCCCCTTCGTTGCGGGACAGCTCCTGCGCCCCCAAATCGGCGCCTGGGTGGCGGCGCAATCAAAGGTTCTGTCGAAGGTGGACCGAGGCTCAATACTGCTGGTCGTCTACGGGGCCTTCTCCGGCGCGGTGGTCGAGGGCGTATGGACGCGACTGGATGGCCTCGACATAGGCCGGATGGTTCTGCTGAGCGTCATCCTGCTGGGCGTACTGCTGGTGACGACGGCAGGCCTTGCCCGGGCGCTCGGCTTCAACAAGGCCGATGAAATCGCCATCGTGTTCTGCGGGTCCAAGAAATCCCTGGCCAGCGGGGCGCCGATGGCTGCAGCCCTGTTCTCTCCAGCCGTCGCCGGTGTCGCTCTGATCCCGCTGATGATCTTTCACCAGGTTCAACTGATGGCCTGTGCAGCGATCGCTCAACGGTACGCCGCACGCGCTGACACGCACGCAGATAGCGGCTAAGACCCCGGTCCATGTCTGACCTGCCTCTTTCCGACCGCATAGCACTTGTCACTGGCGCCAGCCGAGGCATCGGCCGCGCCGCCGCCCTGGCCCTGGCCGCCGCAGGCGCTCATGTCGTCGCTGTCGCCAGAACGCCGGGCGCTCTGGAGGCCCTCGACGATGAGATTCGCGCCCTGACAGGCGCGCCAGCCACTCTTGTCCCCATGGACATCGCCGAGGGCGACGGCCTTGACCAGCTGGGTATGGCGATCCACCAGCGCTTCGGACGACTGGACATCCTGGTTCATGCCGCCGCGATCCTTGGACCGATGACACCGGTAGGCCATATCGAGCCGCAACACTGGGACCGCGTGGTCGCAGTCAACCTAAGCGCCTCCTATCGCCTGATCCGCAGCATGGAGCCCCTTCTGCGAGCCTCTGAGCACCCCCGGGCGATATTCCTCACCAGCGGTCGCGCTATCCGGCCCAAGGCCTTCTGGGGCCCCTACGGCGTCACCAAGGCCGGTCTGGAGCATCTTGTGCGAACCTGGGCAGACGAACTGGAGCAGACGAACGTCCGCGCCGTGCTGCTTGACCCGTCCGTCATGCGCACCCGTATGCGCGCCGAGGCGATGCCAGGTGAAGATCCCGAGACCTTGCCCGATCCCTCCGAGATCGGCCCGCTGATCGTGGAACTGGCCCAGGCCGACCTGGGTCTGCCGAAATCTAGCGTGGTCTTTTCGGACTGGAAGACGGCCGGGACGCTCGCTTCGGCTTGACGCCGGGCCGGATCAGCTTCGCAGCACGGCCGCGCGGATTACCGGGTTTGGCCTTTGGACCCTGTGGCTTGGCCTTGCCGAACAGCTTCGGCTTGCCCTCGGCCCCCTCCTTGGCGCGGTCGGCGGCGGCACGTCGGGTTTTCGCCGCAAGCCCCGTCTTGGCCTCCGAAGGCCGCGCACGCGTCAGGCCTGTCCCGCTTTTCTCCTCGCCCTCGGCGAAGGGGTTCTTGTTTGACTTCACGGTCAGACGGATCGGCACGCCCGGCAGGTCGAAACTCTCGCGAATTGAGTTCACCAGATAGCGACGGTAGTGATCCGGCAGTTGGTCCGCGCGGCTGGCGAACAGCACAAAGGTCGGTGGTCGCGCCTTGGTCTGAGCCATGTATTTGGGCTTCACCCTGCGTCCGCCGACCGCGGGAGGGGGATGGCGCTCGACCGCCATCTTCAGCCAGTCGTTGAGATCACGGGTCTTGACCTTGGTGGACCAGTCGCCGTGGGCCTTGAAGACAGCCGGCATCAGCCGGTCCAGGCCCCGACCGGTCTCCGCCGACAGAGCGATGATGGGCGCACCCTTGACCTGGGGCAGTTGCCGCTGGGCCTCGTCGATCAACTCGGCGAGCTTGGTCTGCGGATCCTCGACGAGGTCCCACTTGGCCAGCACGAAGACCAGCGCCCGGCCCTCACGCTCCACCAGATCGGCGATCTGCAAGTCCTGGGTCTCGAACGGGTGGGTGGCGTCCATCACCAGCAAAACCACCTCGGCAAAGGTAATCGCCCGGATGGAATCGTGGGTCGACAGCTTCTCGAGATTAGCCTGCACCTTCGCCTTGCGTCGCAGGCCCGCCGTGTCCACCAGCCGGATCGCGCGATCATCCCAGGTCCAGTCCACGGGGATCGCATCGCGGGTGATGCCGGCCTCCGGGCCGGTCAGCAGCCGGTCCTCGCCAATCAGGCGGTTGACCAGGGTCGATTTCCCGGCGTTCGGGCGTCCGACGATGGCGATGCTGACGGGTTTGTCGTCACCCGACAGTTCATCGGCATCTTCTTCCAGATCGAGCGTCAGACCAACGACGGCGCCATAGAGGTCGGCCATCCCCTCGCCATGCTCGGCAGAGATCGGGATCGGTTCGCCCAGACCCAGCTTGTAGCCATCCAGCACGCCGGAGTCCGACGCCTTGCTCTCGGACTTGTTGGCCAGCAGGAGTACCGGCTTGCCCTTGCGGCGCAGCACGTCGGCGAAGATCTCGTCGCCGGGGGTCACACCTTCGCGGGCATCGATGACGAAGAACGATACGTCGGCTTCATCAACCGCCAGCTCGGTCTGCGCGCGCATCCGGGCTTCAAGGCTCTCGTCGGTGACATCCTCGAACCCGGCGGTGTCGATCAGCTCAAGATCCAGGTCGCCGAGACGACCGGTCCCGAAGCGACGGTCGCGGGTCACGCCCGGCTGGTCGTCAACGATCGCGAGCTTGCGCCCGGCCAAACGGTTGAACAGCGTGGACTTTCCGACATTCGGTCGCCCGACAATCGCGATCTTGAGCGCCATGGCGGCAGTGTAGCGGACTGATCAGCGGATAGCGATCAGATCCGCCTCCTGGGTCACAACATAGACCGTATCGCCCATCGCGATGGGCGAGGTAATCGACGATCCCTTGATATCCACACGCTTGGTGATCTCGCCAGTTTTGGCGTTGAGCGCCACGAGTTCGCCGGTTTGCCCGATGATCAGCAAGCGGTCATTGGCCAGAAGCGGGCCGGACCAGATGGGCCGCGTTTTTGCCTTGCCACCGATCCCGAAGATGCCGCCCTTCTTCTTGGTGTCGAAACCTTCGTTGAGGTCGCGCATCCAGAAGATCTGTCCGTTCTCACGCGAGGCGCAAATCACCTCGCCGGTCTTGGACACCACATAGACAACGTCGCCGGCAGGAACCGGGGCAGTGATTCCCACTACCGGCAGGCTCCATCGGGCCTGACCAGTACGCAGGTCTGTCGCGGAGAAAACACCGGAATGACTGACCGCAAAGACATCGCCCTGATAGATCGCGGGACGACCCGGGATGTCGCGGATCTCCGACAAGGCGCTTGTGCGGCTGGCGCGAGACAGCGCCTCGGTCCAGAGATCGTTGCCGTTGGCGGTGCGCAAGGCCACTAGTTCGCCCGATCCGAAGGCAGCTACAATCGTGTCGCCCGATATCGCAGGGCTGGACGCTGAAAGGATCCGTGCAGATTCAGACAGCGCCTGATAGGTCCAGCCTGGCGCACCTGTGGCCATGTCAAAGCTGTGTAGCGTGTTGTCGATCGCTACCGCAAACACCCGGCCGCCAGAAATCGTCGGCGCCCCGTGAATGGCTTCGCTTGTGCGAGTGCGCCAGCCAATGGCGCCGGATTGGGCGTCCATCTGCAGCACTTCACGATAGCCTGAGGAGACGTAGAGCTTTCCATCGGCGTAAGCGACACCGCCGCCGAAACCGAGGCGATCACGCTTGTTGTCGCCCGGGTTGGTCGATGTCCGCCATAGCTGGGCGCCGCTGCGGGCATCCATGGCGGCGACCCGGCCCTCAGCATCCATCAGGAATATCTTGCCGTCAGCCCCCACCGGCGGCGCGGTGACATAGCGGCCACGCTTGGTTCCAAGGCCGAAGCTCTTGCGCCATGCGACCGAAAGGTCCGGGGCCGCATCGACATTGCCAATGACCTGCTCGACTGTCCCTCCCGGAACGGGCCAGGCAGCGAGCTTCTCGACCGGAGGCAAGGCAAAGTCGACGCCCTTCAGAGCGGGCGCCGCCTCGAGAATCTGATCTGGCGGAATGATCGAGATACGCTGGCCTTCGCCGGCCAGTTCCGCGGGACCATCATCATTCTTGTCGAAGGGGTTCAGGCGATTGACGGTGGCGCAACTGCTCACACCAAGGGCCGCGACCAGCAAGGCAGCGAGGAATGTCGTGCGGTTCATCATTGCGGCGCGGACTGCGGCTGGCCGGACTGCGGAACGGCGCCGAGCAGAGCCGACGGATCCATCAGGCCCGGCGGTGGCAGGATCGCCGCCGCCTTCACAACAGCCGGAACGGCCTTGGCCGAACCTGAGTCGATAAGGCCGATGGCCGCCTGTGCGCGCGCCTGGGCGCCCTGGGGCGCATCAAGCAGCTGTGAAAGGACGACAAAATCGCCCCGCGCACCGGCCAGATCACCCGCATTGAGTTTTGCGAACGCCAGAGCCTCCCTGGCCTGGACCCGATAGGGGTGGCCCTCTTCCATCAGCGGCTTCAAGCGCGCCTCCATATCCTTGAGCGACGCCGTGTCGAGCACGGCGAAGGCGGATTTGAGGCGGGCCGCATCGCCAACCAGCGGATCCGTCGCGGCCTTGGCGGCCTCGTCGTAGAGCCTGACGGCCTCGTCGGTCTTCTTCTGCTCGACCGCGTAAGCCGCCAGATGCATCAGCGAGAGGGATTTGTACGCGCCGGACTGCGCCTTGGAGACTTCAGTCCAGAGCTGGCGGGCTTTTTCACGGTCGTTGGCGGTAAACGCATCGATAGCCGCCGCATACTGATCGGCCGCCTTGCTGACCTGCCCGGTGCGGTAGGTGTCGTAGCCCCAGTAGCCCAGGGTCGCGACCACCAGCGCAGCTGCGCCGCCGATGAACCACGGCATCACCTTGCGGGCGAACTGCTTGTAGCGGTCGGTGCGTAGCTGCTCCTCGACCTCTTCGAATAGATCCGTCACTTAAGGGGGCTCCGCAGACGTCTGTCTCTGAACGAGGCGCGGAACCTATAGCGGTCAGCCGCCCGCCTCAAGCCTGACCGGCCTTGGCGAAGTATATCTCTGCGGTTCCGGGGAAGCGGCGCCGACGTACATCCTCGCTGAATGTCGCCGCCGCGCGATCAATCTCGCCGCGCAGATCGGCGTAGCGGCGAACAAAACGGGGCGTCCAATCGAACATGCCCAGCATATCGTCGGTCACCAGGATTTGCCCATCACAACCCACCGAAGCTCCGATGCCGATTGTGGGCACGGCCACAGCCTCGGTGATGTCACGCGCAAGCTGTTCGGCCACACCTTCCACCACGATGGCGAAGGCGCCCGCGTCCGCCGTCGCCCGGGCCGTCAAAAGTATGCTCTCGCGCTCTGACTGGCACCGACCCTTGGCGCGAAATCCACCGTCCGTCATGACGGCCTGCGGGCGCAGGCCCACATGACCCATCACCGGGATACCGCGCTCCACCAGGTAGGCGATGGTGTCCACAACGGCAGCGCCAGCCTCGACCTTGACCGCGCCGGCCCCGGTTTCCTTCATGACACGGGCGGCATTGTCATAGGCGGACTCGGGCGCGCCTTCGTAGGACCCGAAGGGCATGTCGACGACCACCATCGCGCGGCTCGAACCCCGCATGACGGCCTGACCATGAAGGATCATCATCTCAAGCGTCACACCGATGGTGTTCGGCAAGCCATGGACAACCATGCCGAGGCTATCCCCCACCAGCAGCAGGTCACAGTGCTCGTCCAGCAGCTCGGCCATGGGTGCGCTGTAGGCGGTCAGACATACGATCGGCACGCCGCCCTTGCGCGCCGAGATGTCCGGAGCGGCGATACGCCGGACCGGTGACGGACGTTGGCTGGACACGATCAGATTTCCTCGATGACCCTGGATACGGCGAAGCCCATAGCCACGACCGCCAGACCGCCTGCAATCCATGCGCCATATCCGCCTGAAAGCACCGACAGCATATCCGAAGACGGGGTGGCGCGCGCGAGACCGAGCGATAGAGCTCGCGCCGACTGTTCGGCGCTCTCGACGCGCTGGAAAACGTTGAACAGCATCAACTGACTGGCTCCGATCAGGCCGCCGGCGAGACCGGCCGCGCCAATCAGCCAGCGCCGCGCTGTCCAGCCGCGATCAAGACGGCGCTCAATCCGCTCGGCGAATGCCTGAGCGTCCGCGAAATCCGGAGCTTCGGAGAAGAGTCGTTCGAGACGACGCTCGAAATCGAACTCAGCCATTCTCCCGCCTCCCGTCCAGAGCGACACCGTCGGGCGGCGCCAGTCGCGTTCTGAGTTTCTCCAGACCACGTTTGACATGTGATTTGACCGTCCCAAGCGGCAAATTCAAGGCATCGGCAGCTTCGGCGTGGGAAAGACCAGCGCCGTAGCACATGGACACGCACAGCCGCTCCGTCGGCGAAAGGGTCTTGAGGCCTTCATCAAGGTCGATCCGGCCGTCGGCCTCTGCGGATCCGCCGTGACTCTCATCCCCGACAGCGTCCTGGGCATAGGCCGCCAGCCGCTTGTCGCGCTGAAGTCGACGCAGATACTGGCGTGCGGCAATCCGCTTGACCCAGCCGGCAAACGTCCCCTCCCCGCGGAACTCCGTGATCCGCTCGAATGCGGCGAGAAAGGCATCCTGGGCAACGTCGTCTGCTTCAGACGCCTGGGCGCCCATCCGTCGTATCAACTGCCGGACCCCTGATCCGTGGCGCCGCACCAGTTCGCCAAACGCGCGGCGTTCGCCATTCGCCGCAAGGCGGCAAAGGTCCACATCGTGCTGACGGGTGAAGATCGTGTTCGATCCTGACATGGGCTGCTGCCCCCGGTTCAGGCGATCAGGACTTGGTTCGGTTCAGGTAGCTGAGCGCCACGAACGCCAGGCCAATGAAGATCGGGAACGCGGCAAGACCGAGGCAGGGGTAGAGAACATCCGGCTCCTCAAAGCTCATGACAAACCCGAGCGCCGCCAGTCCCACACCGACACCAAGCCAGACGATACCGACCCGCAGATCCCGTTGTGGCGACGGCATAGTGGCCGGCGACCGCACATTGCTCGACATGGCTTCGATCACCTCGGTGGGGAGCGGTTGTCCCTTCTCGATGGCGACCCGCAGGGTCTCCGCCATCTTCTGGCGTTCCTGGCTCTTGAAGTAGCGGGGCGCGATCACGATCGCCGCGATCATCGCGAAGAAAGAAAGGGGGATCAGAATTTCCATGTCAGGTCTCCTCACAAGGGTCAGCGAGCGAGAACCGCCCGTCCATGAAGCTTAGAGACATGGACCTAGCCCATCAGATGCAGGCCATCGGATGAAACCTTGGTCATGTTTCACACCAGTCAGCGCTCTTACCTGGGCGTCGGAACAGCGATGACCTTACGTCAACCAACCTGGGAGGCGTAGACCTCCAGCTTGAAGCCTACGATCAAACGATCTCTCATGGCCAGCACCGGGCGCTTAATCATTGAGGGATGAGCGAGCATCAGATCGACGGCCCGGACGGCGTCGATACCCAGTTTGTCGGCATCAGGAAGTTTCTTGAACGTCGTGCCGGCGCGGTTCAGGAGCACCTCCCAGCCGACGGCCTGCACCCAGCTTTCCAGCGTCTCGCGTTCGATCCCCTGCTTCTTGTAATCGTGAAAATCGTAGGCGATCCCGTGTTCGTCCAGCCAGGTCCAGGCCTTCTTCATCGTGTCGCAGTTTCGGATGCCGTGGAGCGTAGCCGTCATCGTATCGATCCTTCCGGCGTGGGCGGGCTCATTCGCCGGCCAAAGAGCCCGGCGGCGTGTAGTGAACCTGCGCGCCCGGCCCTAGCGGAAGGTCAAAGTGGGCCCAGGTCATGGTCATGGCCATCCCCACCAACATGAACCCCAATGCATAGGGCAACATCAGCGCCAGCAAGGATCCCACGCCGGTTGAAGGCGTCCAGCGCCGACAGAAGGCCAGCACCAGCGGGAAATAGGCCATGAGCGGCGTCATGATGTTGGTGTAGCTGTCGCCCATCCGGTAGGCGGCTGTGGTCATCTCCGGCGAAATCCCCAGCAACATGAACATCGGCACCACCACCGGCGCCATGGCGCTCCACTTGGCCGACGCCGAGCCGATGAACAGGTCCAGCAGAGACGAGAAGCCCTGCACGCTGACCAGCAAGACGGCGGGCGGGAGGGCCAAAACCTTCAACGCTTCGGCCCCGTGGATCGCCGCAATCGGCCCCAGCCGAGACCAGTTGAACATCGCCACAAAGTGGGCCGCAAAGAATACGAAGACGATGTAGGGCGCCATTACCCGCACCCCGTCGATCATCTTTTCGATAACATCCTGCGTCGTCCTGACCGTCCCGGCGCCGACGCCGAACGCGATACCGCTGATCAGGAACAGCAGCATGAAGCCTCCGACCAGAGCCCCGTAGAGGGGCTGGAGCTGGGAAGGACCGGTCTTGCTTTCATCGATCAGCGGCGTGTAGCCCGGCCAAAGCGCCAAAGCCGCAAACGCGAGCACGACCCCCAGCGCCGCCACCCCGGCCATCCGCAGGCCCCGCGCCTCCAGATCAGTCACTGCCGAGCGCGCCAGTTCGGCCTTCAGGCCATCATCCGCCTCACCGCCCCAGGCGCCCAGACGCGGTTCGACAATCCGGTCTGTTACGAACCAGATGATCGGCGTGAACACCGCCACAATACCCAGAATGAACCACCAGTTTCCCAGCGGGTTCATCGTCCAGGTCGGATCAATGATGCGGGCGGCCTCCTGGGTGAAGCCAAACAGGATCACGTCGGTCTGGCCGGGCGTGATGTTCCCGGCAAACCCGCCCGAGACGGCGGCGAACGCCGCAGCGATCCCCACCAGCGGGTGACGACCGACAGACGCATAGAGCAACCCGGCCAGCGGGATGAACACCACATAGGCCGCGTCGGACGCATGGTGCGACATCATCCCGACCACCGCCACCATCGGCGTCAGAATCACGCGGGGTGCGTTGCGCAGGCTGGCCCGGATCAAGGCGCTGAACAGCCCAACCCGCTCGGCCACGGCCGCCCCGAAAATCACCACCAGAACGGCGCCCAGCGGTGCAAAACCGGTCAGGGTGCGCGGCATCTCGGTGAACAGCCGGGTGACGTTCTCTTCCGAGAAAAGCGACTGCGCCTGGAAGGTCAGCACGCCGTCCTTGAGCACGCCAAAGGGCGGAGCCTCGGTCCCGGTGAAGGCAAATGAGGCCGACCAGCCCAGCGCAGCGCCCAAAGCCGAGAAGGCCATGAGGCCCGCGATCAGCCAGACAAAAATCATGATCGGATCGGGCAACAGATTGCCCAGCCGCTCTACAATCGCAAGAAAGCCTCGATTGGGCCGTCCGCCAGATTCCAGTTCGCTCTGGCCCAAACTTCTACTCCCGAAAGACTGACGAACCGCCCACTACCATTAAGGGCCGCAACCCCGTCTTCAAGGCTCATTCAGTGTTTGATCGCCCATTTCGAGAGCCTGCACGGCTTCGGAGATCACTCACTCCCACTCGATCGTCCCCGGCGGCTTGGACGTCACGTCGTAGACCACCCGGTTCACCCCCCTCACCTCATTGATGATCCGGGTGGCGCAGCGGCCAAGAACCTCCCAGGGGAACTCGAAGAAGTCGGCCGTCATGCCGTCGGTTGAGGTGACGGCCCGCAGGGCGAGGACATCCTCATAGGTGCGGGCATCGCCCATCACGCCTACAGTCTTCACCGGGAGCAGAACCGCAAACGCCTGCCAGATGCTGTCGTAGAGGCCGGCCTTGCGGATCTCTTCGAGATAGATGGCGTCGGCCTGCTGCAGCACGGCGACCTTTTCGCGGGTGATCTCGCCGGGGATGCGGATGGCGAGACCCGGGCCGGGGAACGGGTGGCGGCCGACGAAGGCCGGGGCCAGGCCCAGTTCGACGCCCAGCGCCCTCACCTCGTCCTTGAACAGCTCGCGCAGCGGTTCAACCAGCTTCAGCTTCATGTAATCCGGCAGGCCGCCGACATTGTGGTGGCTCTTGATCACGGCCGATGGCCCGCCGCTGGCCGAGACGCTTTCGATCACGTCCGGATAGAGCGTGCCCTGGGCCAGGAAGGCAGCGCCTTCGATCTTCGCCGACTCCCGGTCGAAGACTTCGATGAACAGGCGACCGATCGTTTTGCGCTTGGTCTCCGGGTCGGTGACGCCCGCGAGCTGTCCCAGGAATAGATCGCCCGCATCCACGTGGATCAGGGGAATGTTGTAGTGGTCGCGGAACAGGGTGACGACCTGGGTTGCCTCGTCCTTGCGCAGCAGGCCGGTGTCGACGAACACGCAGGTCAGCTGCGCTCCGATGGCTTCGTGGATCAGCACCGCGGCCACCGATGAATCCACCCCGCCGGACAGGCCGCAGATCACCTTGGCGTCGCCCACCTGTTCGCGGATTCTTGCCACGGATTCCTTGCGATAGGAGGCCATGGTCCAGTCGCCCTTCAGCCCGGCGATCCTGTGGGTGAAGTTGCGCAGGATCAGCGCGCCGCGCGGCGTGTGCGCCACCTCCGGGTGGAACTGGATACCGTAGAACCGGCGCCCCTCGTCGGCGATCACCGCATAGGGGCTGCCCTCGGACGTCGCCACCACCTCGAAGCCCAGCGGGATGGCGGTGATCTTGTCGCCGTGGCTCATCCACACCGTCTCACGCGCGCCGACGTCGCCGAGGCCCTCAAGCAACGGCGAGAGGCGCTCGATGTGGATCTCGGCGCGGCCGAATTCGCGGTCATGGCCGCCCTCGACGGCGCCGCCGAGCTGGGCGCACAGGGTCATCTCGCCGTAGCAGATGCCCAGCACGGGCACGCCCATCTCGAAGATGCGCTGGGGGGCCGAGGGGCTACCTTCAACGTGGACGCTGGCCGGTCCGCCCGACAGGATCACCGCCTTCGGCGCCATGGCGTCCAGGACCGCGTCGACCTTGTCGTAGGGGTGAATCTCGCAATAGACGCCGCTTTCCCGCAGCCGGCGGGCGATCAACTGGGTCACCTGGCTGCCGAAGTCGACGATCAGGACCTTTTCATGCGCGGCGTCGGTCATGGGGCTCCGTCAGAGTGATTTCTGCAGCACCGCGACATAGAAGCCGTCCGTGCCGGAAGTTCGAGGGGTCAGGCGAAGGTCGCCGTCTGGGGTCAGGAACTGGAGAAGCTCCGGATCGGTGGTCGCCGACGTCCGGGCGAACTCAGGTTGCACCGCCAGGAAGGCGGCCACCCGGTCTTCATCCTCTTCCGGCAGCACCGAACAGGTCACGTAGATCATTCGACCACCGGGCTTCACGAAGGCAGCGCCCTCGCGCAGCACCTGATCCTGATCCGCGAGGCGGCGATCAAGGGTGTCCTGCGTCAGCTTCCATTTGGTGTCAGGATGTCGGCGCCACGAGCCTGTGCCGCTACAGGGTGCGTCGATGAAGACCACGTCCATGCGGGCTTCGAGACCTTTGAGTGGTTCAGGATTGAGCGGCGTCCGGATCTGCAGGTTGCGCACCCCGGCGCGGTCGCCGCGCCGGATAGTGTCCGTCAACCGCCTGGCGTCACTGTCGAAGGCGTAGATCTGGCCGGTGTTGCCCATCGCTGATGCCAACGCCAGGGTCTTCCCCCCGCCGCCGGCGCACAGGTCCAGCACCTGCTTACCCTTCACGTCGCCGGCTGACGCGGCCGCGACCTGACTGCCCAGATCCTGGATTTCGAACCATCCCTTGAGGAACTGGGGGACCGCCTCGACCGGCGCACCGCGCGCTTCGGCAGCCGGAGCTGCGAGGCGCAAGGCGTTGGGCATGAGGCCGGGTGGCTCGGCGTTCATCGCCGTCAGGGCTTTCAGGGCGCGAGATGGATCAGTCTTCAGCAGATTGACTCGAAGGTCCGTCGGCGCGCGCTTTGAAAGCTCCGCCCCTTCTGCCGCCCGGTCGTCGCCGAACACCCTGGCAAACGAGGCTTCGAGCCATTCGGGATAGTCTCCCCGCACAGAGGCGGGCGCTTCAGAAAGGTCGCGGGGCTGTGTCAGGGCCTGACGCTCGGCATCGGTCAGTGCGCCAGGACCATGGACTTCGTCGGCCGCGGCCTCGGCGACACGCTCGATCGGCCAGTCCCAGTGCAGGTGCAGAACCGCCAGCGCAGCGGCCTTTGGACTCTCGTCGCCCATCTGCCAGGCGAGCGACCGCTTCCGACGAAGCACGTCCAGAACCAGACCTGACACGCCGGCCCGATCCTTTGCCCCGGCATAGCGCGCGGATTCCCCCCAGGATTTCAGCGCAAGACGGACGGGCCGGTGGCGCGTCTCGATCTCGGTGAGGATCTCTATGGCCGCGGCAAGGCGTCCTCCATCGCGCATCAGGTCACCTGAGGAGGGCCACGAGGATCATCACAAGCCCGATCAGCGAGGCGAACCAGACCACCGAGCGCAACATGGGGACACCCGCCGCGTACAAGGGCGCGTAGATGGCCCTGCCTGCGACATACATGATGGTACCCCAGACGGTGAGGTCGCTACCAAGCTTTCCAGCCGCCGCGGCGGCCAGGACCGCCGCCGCGAAGAACGGGAAGGTCTCGACAAAATTCCAGAAAGCACGATGCAGGCGCGCCGCCGATCCGCTGATCGGCATCGGCGTGTCACGTGGACCCGCGGCCCACTTCAGGTCCTGCTGGCCCCGCGCGGCGGCGGCGGCCCACAGCAACTGAACCAGCCCGATGATAACCGCCACCCCGAGGAGCTTGAGTTCGATAGCCATGACCTAACCCGCACTCGGATAGTTCGGAGCCTCGCGGGTGATCATCACGTCGTGGACGTGGCTTTCACGAAGGCCCGCGCTGGTGATCCGGATGAACTTCGCCCGGTCCCGGAACAGTTCCAGCGTCGGTGCGCCCACATAGCCCATCGCGGCGCGCAGACCGCCGACCATCTGGTGCAGGATCGGCGCGAGCGGGCCCTTGTAGGCTACCTGGCCCTCGATGCCCTCGGGCACCAGCTTCAGGGCGTCGGTGACGTCCTTCTGGAAGTAGCGGTCCGCCGAGCCCTGGCCCATGGCGCCCACAGAGCCCATGCCGCGGTACGATTTGTAGGAGCGCCCCTGATAGAGGAACACCTCACCTGGAGCCTCGTCGACCCCGGCGAATACCGAGCCCATCATGGCCACCGAGGCGCCCATGGCGAGCGCCTTGGCCAGGTCGCCCGAGTACTTTATCCCGCCATCGGCGACGATCGGCACGTCGGAGTCACGGGCCGCCCGCACCGCATCGGCGATGGCGGTCAGTTGCGGCACGCCCACGCCGGCGACGATCCGTGTGGTGCAGATGGAGCCGGGACCGATTCCCACCTTCACCGCATCCGCGCCCGCCTCGATCAGCGCGCGGGCGCCGTCATAGGTGGCGACGTTGCCGGCTACGATCTGGACCCGGTTGGTCTCGCGCTTCACCCGCTGGACGGCGGCGGCGACCTGGGCGTTGTGGCCGTGGGCGGTGTCGATCACCACCACATCGACACCGGCGTCGACCAGCGACATCGAACGCTCATAACCCGCATCGCCGACCGTAGAGGCCGCTGCCACCAGCAGCCGGCCCTGGGCGTCCTTGGCCGCGTGCGGATGAGCCTGGGATTTCTCCATGTCCTTGACCGTGATCAGGCCGACGGCGCGATAGTCGTCATCCACAACGATCAGACGCTCGATCTTGTGTCGGCGCAGCAGGTCGCGGGCCTCGGACTGGGTGACGCCCTCGCGGACCGTGACCAGGTTCTCATGCGTCATCAATGCCTTGGCCGGAATATCTCCACGACCTTCAAAGCGCATGTCGCGGTTTGTCAGGATGCCGCAGAGCTTGCCTGTTTGGGGGTCGACCACCGGAAAACCGGAAATCTTGCGTCGCGCCTTGATCGCCAGGACCTCGCTCAGCGGCGTGTCCGGGTTAATCGTCAGCGGATTGATCACCATGCCACTTTCGTAGCGCTTAACCTCCCGAACCTGATCGGCCTGCTCGTCGACGCTCAGATTCCGGTGCAACACGCCGATGCCGCCGGACTGCGCCATGGCGATGGCCAGTCGGCTCTCGGTGACCGTGTCCATGGCGGCGGACACGAGCGGGATATTCAGACTGATCTCTCGCGTGAACCGGGTGGAGACATCCACCTGCGTGGGCATCACATCGGACGGGCCCGGTTCGAGCAAAACATCGTCGAAGGTCAGACCTTCGCGGATCTCCATGAGACTCTCCGTTTTGCGGTCCGCGTATAGGGTGATGTCGAGGGTGGGGGCAAGGGGTGTGACCGATTGCCGGACAGAATGGGACGGGTGCGAACCGCCTATCGCCCCCTGAACCCTGTCGCCACCAGAAACACCTCGGAGCTATCCTGGCGGCTGGCCTTGGGTTTTACGTTCTTCACCTCGGTGAAATGACGCTTCAGTCCTGCGATGAGCTGGTCGCTTCCGCCGCCCTGAAAGGATTTGGCGACGAACGTGCCGCCGGGTTTCAGGACCTCCAGCGCGAAGGTGATGGCCGCTTCGATAAGGCCGACGATTCTCAGGTGATCGGTCTCGCGATGCCCTACTGTGTTTGGCGCCATGTCCGACAGGACAACATCCGGCGCGCCGCCCAGGAGCTGGATCAATGTCGGTCCGCAGGCCGGATCGGTAAAATCCATCTGGATGATCCTGGCCGGGGGTAGCGGATCCACCGGCAACAGATCGACGCCCACGATCTGGGTGACACCGCGCATGATGGCGATCTGGGTCCAGCCACCGGGGGCAAGCCCCAGATCCACAACCCGCGCGCCGGGCTTGAGGAAGTGAAAACGATCGTCGATTTCGGTGATCTTGAATGCCGCACGGCTTCGATACCCCAACGCGCGGGCCTTGGCGGAGAAGGGATCGTTGACCTGACGCTCAAGCCAGGCTTGCTGGGAGGGCGTACGCTGTTTGGCGGTCTTCAGGCGCGCGGGTTTGCCGCGACCGCCCTCCTGGCCGCCGGTAGGCAGCTTGACCATACGCTTGCGCGGCGGTGTCTCGGTCATGCAGGGCCCTGACGTCTACTGGCGCCTCGTTTTTGACGGCGCTTGCGGCGACGAGTCTGATCGCGTTCCGACATCAGCGCCAGCAGAATACCCTCCCGCAGGCCCCGGTCAGCCACCCGTACCCGGTTGCATGGCCAGAGTTCCTGAATGGCCTGAAGGATGGCGGCGCCGGCCAGGACCAGGTCCGACCGATCCGGGCCAATACAGGGCTGCGCGGCTCGTTCACCGGCGGTTAGGGCCAGCAGCCCGTCGGTCGCCGCCTCGCACTGCAGCCGGGTCATCCAGATGCCGTCCACCCGGTTGCGGTCGTAGCGGGGCAGACGAAGGTGCATGCCGGCAAGGCTCGTGATCGCGCCGGACGTCCCGACCATGTGCACGCGATCCGTATCGAAAAGCGGCCGCATCTGATCCGCCCGACGAAACGCAGCGACATGGGATTTCACGTGTTCAACCATGGACCGGAACCAGTCCTCGGTCGCCACATCGCCCTCAGGAAACCGCTCCGCCAGCGTGACCACTCCGATAGGCACCGACAGCCAGGCGCGCATCGGCGGTGTCGCCCCTGGAATGCCGGCCTTCAAGTCCACCCACGAGAGTTCGGTCGAGCCACCGCCCACGTCGACCACCAGCGCCGCTTCATGGCGGTAGTCCAGAAGGTTCAGACAGCCGGTGACAGAGAGCTTGGCCTCCTCCTGCGGGCTTATGATCTGCAGCTTCACGCCGGTTTCATTGGCGACGCGGTTGACGAACGCCTGGCCGTTGATCGCGATCCGGCAGGCCTGGGTCGCGATCGCCCGAAACTTCACGACGCGGCGACGGCGAACCTTCTCGCCACTGACCTTCAGGGCCAGCAACGCACGGTCCATCGCCTCATTCGACAATCGGCCACTTTGTGACAGGCCCTCGCCCAGCCTCACGATCCGCGAGTAGGACTCCACCACACGAAAACCCCTGGGCGTTGGCGTGGCGATCAGCAGGCGGCAGTTATTGGTGCCCAGGTCCAGGGCCGCGAAACAGGGCGGATCGCCCATAGCCTTATCCGGGCCGCCACCCGCGGTCCCCGGCGCATGCAGCGCCTCAGTCATGGACTGTCTTTCGTCCTGCGCAGACGCCCTCACCCCGGAGCGCCTCATTTCCTCGCGACTGTAGCAAGACCGTGACACATCCGGAAGACGACGCTTGTATGAAAGGCCTGCGACATTACGTTCACCTTCCAGTCAGACGACGAGTGTAGAAGTGCGATCATGAACACGCGACTCGCCAAATTCACGATCGGCCAAGTCGTCCGTCACCGGGTTTATCCATTCCGGGGCGTGATTTTCGACGTCGACCCCATGTTCGCCAACACCGAGGACTACTGGCTGTCGATCCCGGAACACATCCGGCCGCACAAGGACCAGCCGTTTTATCACCTGTTGGCCGAGAACGATGAGAGCGCTTACGTGGCCTACGTCTCCGAGCAGAACCTGTTGCCGGACGATACGGGCCAGCCTGTGGGCCACCCCCAGGCGACCCTGATCTTCGAGGCCTTCGACGAGGGGCAGTATCGACTGCGGCATGGGATCGGCCACTAGGCCGGCTTCTGCGCAAGATCTGATCGACTATCTGCAGGAGCCTGACATTTTCCACGACGTGTTCGGCCACGTCCCCATGCTGACCGACCCCGTTTTCGCCGACTATATGCAGGCCTACGGACGGGGCGGGTTGCGCGCACTCCACCGAGGCCAGTTGCGCCATCTGGCTCGTCTCTATTGATACACGGTGGAGTTCGGCCTTCTGCAGACTGACAAGGAGCTGCGCGTTCAGGGCGCGGGGATCCTTTCCAGCCATTCGGAGGCCATTTCGCGCTTGAGGACCCAGGCACGCCAAGCCGCCAATCAGTAGTCCCGGCGCCAGCGCACCGCGACACGATTGCCCGATTGGCCAGCCAGCCGGGACAGGATCGACAGACTCTTGCCGATACGCCACTCGACCTGAGCCGACGGCCCCTCGCGTCCTCCGCCTGTGAGTTCCAGATACAAATCGTCCGTGAGGTACTTCCCGCCCGAAACGGTGACACCGCTCTGCTGGCCACCTGCGAACGCCAGGCGATCGAGTCCGGCAAAGCTCTTGAGATTGCCAATGATATCCAGTCCGCCGCCGCCGGTCAGGGAGGACAAAGCCGAGGCCAACTGCGCCGCTTCGACCGGTGACAGCTGTGAGGCAGAGCGCTCAAACAGCACTTTCGACAGAATCTCATCGTTGGGCAGACTGGGCGTGGAAACGAGGGCGATCTCGGGCCTTTCCGCCGTGCCGCGGATACGGACGGTCACCTTGAGAGAAGGGTCCTCTCGCGTCGCGTCCAATTGCAGGCGGATGTTCTGTGGTTTGCTGGCCAGATAGACAATGCTTGCATCATCGAACGCAAATCGCTTGCCCGCAAAGTCGTAGTCCCCTCGTACGACACGCGCCGTGCCGGTAAGATTTGAGTTTGCAGTTGTGCCCCCGACTTGAGCGTCCAGCGATAGCTCGACATCCAGTCCGCGCCCGCGCAGAAACACCCGGCGCGGCGCCTTCAGATTGACGTCCAGCGCCCAACCATCACCCTTCTTGCGCGCGCCCTCGAAGGCCACCGGAAGATCGTAAGGGCGGTTCACTTCCCGGACGTCCATCGCGATGACACCGGAGGGAACCAGTGGCTCAGCGGCAACGTCCGCACGATCTATGGTGAGATTGCCCGATAGCTTGACCTTGCCGTCGGCGGCGCGATTGATCGTGGCCTCACCCGTCGCGGTCGCCGTCGCGGTCTCATTGTCGATGAGCCGGAACGCCTGCAGATCAAGGCGGAAGCTCGACAGGCCGTCAGGCAGCAGACTGATGCGACCCTGCCCGGCCAGTTGCCCGCCGCGACCGTCCGCGCCACGCGCTGAGATCACGTTCACAGCGTCGTCGCCGAAGGAAGCCTGCAGTGCGACGTCCCTGAGGGACAGGCCGCTGGCGCCGTCGTCAAAACGCCCGCGCTCGACATCTATCCGACCTTCCGCCTCAGGCCTGGCCAACGTGCCCGATAGAACGCCATTGGTACGTACAAATCCGGACAGCGACCTCTCTCCGCCGATCATGAGCTCCCACAAAGGTCGAACTTCGCCTTCAGCATTGAAACTGCCGCGCATCGGGCGTTGCCTGGATACGGCGACCCTGAATGGCCGGGCGGAGCTCTCGCTCGGCAGAACCAGACTGGCTTCGCCCTTCAAACCCTGTTGACTGGCGGTAGCCAGATCGAGGGTCAGGGTGTCGTCCGCTAGGCGACCGCGCAGGGTCCCATCAATCCCCTGCGCCGCAGGCGTGCCGCGACCGCGCGCGTTGGTGAGGCGCGCCTCAAGGACGCCTGAGAGTTGTTCGCCGCGTCCCCGCAGAACGAGATTGCCGTCGACCCGCCCGTCAAAGTCAGCGTCAAAGAGGTTCAGGCCCATCTCCATCACCTTCACCCGTACATTCGCCGCGTCACCCTTCAGCGCGCCGTCAAGTTCCAGCCTGCCGCCGTCCGAGCCCACCAGACGCACCCGCGCGCTCTGATCGTCGTCGGCGAAACGGAACACCGCTGGCTCAACGGTCTGGAGATCTCGAGTTCCCAGGGAGCCTCGCCCATCCAGGGTCAGGCCATAGCCCGGACGGGCGTCAGACAGCAGGCCCCGCCCCTTGATCGTCCATGCGCCCTGGCCTGACGCGCCACTCGCTTCAACGGCATAAGGCAATCTTTCCATCGGCCCGTCGGCGGTGAGCCTCGCCGAACGCACCGTGACCGTCGAGCCCCTCGCGCGAAGCCGCTCGGCGTTGAGAACCAGCACCGCACGGGGCCCGCCGCTGGTGTCGACGATCCTGGCTGTTCCCGTCATCCGGCCTGTATCCAGCAGCGCGCCTGGCCCGATATCAAGCTCAAGGTCAGCCGCCGAGGGCGCGCGATCACGAAGCGTCAACCTACCCGACGCCCTCACCCCTCCAGCGTCGATGACGAGATCGGAGAGATCCACCCCCCCCGGGGCAAAGCTGAAATCGGATCCCAATCGCGCCGGCCCGTACGCGCTTTCCGCTATCAGGGAAACATTGCCGCTGGACCCGTCGACCTGGCGCTCGAACACCAGGTTAAGCCTGCCGTTTCGCATCGGCAGCCGCGGGACGTCGATCTGCTCAAGTTCCGCCGTGAGCGTCAGGCGCGGCGCAACCAGGTCTCCCGTGATGTCGCCCTCGCCCCTGGCACGCCCGAGGAGCTCGACAGGGCCCGCCCGGAAAGGCCCTGACGCCGACCAGTCGGTCCGGAACCCCAGAGCGCCGGCGGCGCCGAGAGCACCCGTGGCGGTGGCGTTGAGCGCCGCGCCATCCAGCCTGGCCCGGGAAACCTCAAGGCGCCCGGCGAGCCACTCGGCCCTCGCCTCCAATCGCGGCTTGCTACCCAACAAGCGGTCCATTTCCGCGAACCCCAGAGCGAACCGATCCCCCTGCGCTTCGAGCGCGATGTCCCACGGACGTCCAGCCCGGCTCTGGGATGCGGACCCTTTGAAGGCGACACTCCCAGAGGCCCCCGGTCTTGCGACAGTGAGGTTGCTGATCTGCGCGGTCGCCTTGAGGTTGACTGCGCCCACGAGGGTCCGGTCGCCGCTGGCCTGGACCCTCAGTTCACGCCCGACAAGGCCCAGGCGTCGGACCAGAATTTGCCCGTTGGCGAGGCGCTCACCTTCCAGGCTTGCCGTTGGCGCGGCGCCTAGCAGGGCGGCGGCAAAACCGGCGCCCTGCCCGCCGGATCCAGTTGCCGCAGCCTTGATCGCGTAGCGACCCTTGGCGGATGAAACCTCGATCGGTCCGGTGACGCGCGCCAGGCGATAGCCACTGGCGGCGACGGCTTCGAGTGACGCGGCGCCCACGAACCGCCATTCGCTGGCCTTACCCGTCACGAGACCCGCCAATCGCGCCGGTCCAGAGGTCGGCCCTCCCGTGAGGCGTGACAATGATCGGGCCTCCGCGACAAACCGAGCGCCCGTGGCAGCCAGATTGAGGCTGGCGGGATTGCCAAGACCCCAGGCATGAACGCCGAGCGCCTCCGACGTGAAACGACCGTCCAGGGCATAGAGGTCGGGGCCCGCCCGGCTCCCGCTGACGATGAATTGAAGCTCCGGGCCCAGCCGGCCCGCCAGCACGGTCGTCAGTGACGAGGCTGTCAGCGACACTCGCCCCGTGGCCTGCCCGCCTTTCGGCGTCCACGCGCCGGTCGCGTCCAGTGGCCTCGTGTTCCCCGAGGTCGCGTGCGCGGTAAAGTTGCCCCGGGAAAGCGACCCCTCGCCCCGGAGCACCAGCTCGAAGGGTTGATCCACGGGGAGACCTATAGCGCCCGCCAGCGCACCGCCCCGGGCTTCCTCCGCCTTACCATCGACCTTGAAGACGCCCTTTGCGCCCGTTCTGAAGCCCAGGCTCAGTTGATCCCCGACATGCAGGCGACTCACGGCCGACACCCGACCCGACTTGGGACCTCCACGCTCAAGGTCAAGATTGGCGCGGACGTCGTAGTCGCCCTGTTGGCCGCTGAACGCAGGATCAAGCAACAGCCGCGCGCGAAGGTCGCGGATCTCTATCGAGACCGGCTGCTCGCGCATGGGGCGACGCGGGCCAAGCTGGGGTCGCCGAAGGACCCGGACACTGCTGGCTTCAATCCGGCTCACCTCGAATCGACGCGTCAGAAGTTGGCGATAGTCCCATGAAATATGGACATTATCAGCTTGAACCCAGATGCCATTTGAGTCTCGCAGCGTAACCCGTTTGGCATGAGCGTCACGCCAAAGGTCGCCCGTCAGACCTTCGATGCGCAGCCTGCCAAGTTGGCCCACGCGCAAACCATCTGCCCGGGCCTCGACAAAGGCGCGCACCTGCGGAAGCAACACGCCGTATCGAAGTGCGGCGAGAGTCCCGACGGCGGCCAGGAGGATCGCCACCAGGACAAGGACGATCCGGCGTCCGCGTCGAGGAACGCGTGGCGGGGTCTGCTGTTCTGTCGCGGTCAAAAGCTCTGACCGATGCTGACGTATATCTGGAAGGGCGGCTCCCCACGCCGACGCGTGACCGGGGTCGCAATATCCACCCGGATCGGGGCGAAACCGAGATTGTACCGGACCCCAAAGCCAGCTCCGATGGCCAGATCCCGGAAATCCACCGGGCCGCCTGATCCCACAGCTCCGGCATCGGCAAACACGGCTAAGCCCCATGTGGATGTGAGTTCGCGGCGCACCTCAAGCGACGACTCCATCAGGAAAACGCCGCCACGCGGCGTGCCGTCCGCAAATCGCGGGCCGACGGCCTGATAGGAAAAGCCCCGCACCGAACCCCCGCCACCGGCGTAAAACCGCTGTGACGCCGGCACCTGATCCACCGTGCCGTTGACGATGCGCCCCAGCCGCAGGCGCGCCGCCACAACCGTCTCGCCGCCCTTGTCCAGGGATTGGTAGACTGTCCCCTGCGCCACACCCCGCAGGTAGGGCAGATTGGTGTCGCCCACGATCAGGGTTGGTTCAAGCCGCGCACTCAGGCGCCACCCGGCCTTGGGGTCGAGGGGATCAGTGGATCGGTCGAGCAACAGGTCCGACAGCGCAACGAACGTCACGAGATCACGCCCAAGGGGGATCAGGGTGTTCAACCGGATTTCCTGAGTCCGGCTGTAGTCGGCGGACAGCCCTACCGTCGCGTATGAGGTTTTCCCATAACGGCGGGTCAGATCGGCGTGTACCCCGAACCCGGTTGCGTCAAAGGCGTCAGTCTTGACCTGGTAGCCGGCGGCGCCGGTCCGAAGCGTCTGTTGAGCCCGACGCCAGTGTGGGAGAGACAGATCGCCGCCAGCTCGCGTGTCGCGGTCCGAAACCTGGCCGAACAGCGCGATAGTGTCGGCTCGCGCCAGGCGATTGTAGTGAGTCCAGCGCACGTTTACGCCCGCGCCCTCGCTGGTTGAATAGCTGGCGCCGCCTTCGATTGAGCGAGGCTTTCGTTCCGCAAGGCTCAGCACGACGGGTCGATATCCGTCGTCGGATGCGGCTCCCGGCGGTGACAACGCCACCGTGACGGCGTCATAGGCTCCCGTGTCGAGCAGGCGGCGCTCAAGCTCGGCCACATCGTCCGGATTGTATACCGCGCCTGCCTTCCAGGGCGTGAGCCCCCGCAGAAAGCCATCTCGCGTATGACCTGACGCCTGGATGTCCAGCCCGCCCAGCCGCACCAGCGCGCCCGAGGCGATGCGGTACGTCGCCAGTACAGATGTGTCTGAATGGTCCACAAGTACATCGAGCGGCGTCGCCTCCGCGTCGGCGTAACCGCGCTTCTGTATCGCGGCCAACACCCTCCCCTCGGCGCCCAGGATATCGACCGACCGCGCGGGCGCGTCGGGAACAAGGCCAAGGGCCCCGGTCGCCACAGAGATCGCGTCTTCGTCTGGCGAGGCGCCCACCCAGCTGATCGAGGGTGATTTCAATCGAAACTTAGGGCCAGGCGAAATCTGAACAATGGGCAACGGCGGATCGGACTCTCCCACATCGGGCTCTACGCGATAGCCGTAGTAGCCTTCCGAACGGAGGACTGCGATCGCGTCCTCCGCGGCGGCACGGGCGCGACGACGGGCCTCGAAACGATTCTCCACGGGGCGATCCGTGGCGCCGATGACCTTCTGGATCGTGGCCTTCAGCTCACCGGAAACCTCACCCTGTACAGTGGCGCGCGGTTCTGCGGCCTCCGCAAGAACGGGCGTACAGGCCGCCGCTGACGCGGCGACAGCATATAGCAGTCGACCCAATCCAGATTCCCTTGGTCGCAGCCCCGGGGACGGGTGTAGCCGGACCACCCCCTTCTGTCATCCATCTGGCGGCGCCCAATTCCTGAGCAGCGCTCGAACGGAGGGCGAAGTTCCAGGGATTTTCAACGCTACGCTTCCGGGAAGCTCCTAAGCGTCCTACAGATTCAACCGGTCATTCCGGCGAGGGGTGTGGAAACTGTCGTGAGCGCCAAACGAGACGACCTGCCGACCGGCGCCAAGACGTCCGCGCTGCCCTATGACGAAATGCTGGCTCCCGACGGTCGGGTCCGCAAGCACTACCACGCCCTTGAAGCGCGCCTGGCGACCTTGTCTCCCGACGAGTTGGCCGAACGACAGAAGACACAGGAACGGTTTTTCCTGCTGCAGGGCATCACCTTCACCGTCTATGGCGCGGAGAGTTCGACCGAGCGCATCATTCCGACCGACATCCTGCCGCGCATCATCCCCGCCCAGGAGTGGTCGCGCATTGAAGCCGGGCTGATCCAGCGTCTGCGGGCGCTGAACATGTTTCTGGCGGACATCTATTCGGAACAACAGATCCTGATGGACGGCGTGGTGCCGCGGGAGCTGGTGCTCCAGGCGCCGTCCTATCGTCGCGAGATGCAGAACCTCTATGTCCCGCACAAGGCTTACGCAAACGTCTGTGGCTCGGACCTGATCCGTCAGCCGAACGGCGAGTTCGCGGTCCTGGAAGACAATCTGCGCGTCCCCTCCGGCGTCTCATACATGCTGGCAAACCGCGAGGCCTCGAAGCGAGTGTTTCCGGGCACATTCCGTGGAGCCGGCGTCCGGTCGGTCGATCGCTATCCCGACCTCCTGCTGGCCACATTGAAGAGCATGGCTGCAGACTGGCGTCCGAACCCGCAGGTCGCCGTACTGACACCGGGGGTCTACAATTCCGCCTACTACGAGCACGCCTATCTGGCGCGCTTGATGGGTGTGCCCCTGGTCGAAGGCCGTGACCTCGTGGTGCACGAAAACATGGTCTACATGCGTACGACCACCGGCCTGCGCCGGATTGATGTGATCTACCGCCGGGTCGACGACGACTTCATCGATCCTCTCACCTTCCGGCGGGATTCCTCACTCGGCGCCGCAGGGTTGTTCAACGCCTATCGGGCCGGCAACGTGGTGATCTGCAACGCACCCGGGACCGGGGTAGCCGACGACAAGGCCGTCTACGCCTATGTGCCGGAAATCATCCGCTACTACCTGAACGAAGACGCCATCCTGCCCAATATCGAGACCTACCTCTGCCGCGAACCGGCGCAGTTGAGCCATGTGCTGGCCAATCTGGACAAGCTGGTGGTCAAGGCCGTGGGCGCCTCCGGCGGCTACGGCATGCTGGTTGGGCCCCACTCCACCAAGGCCCAGCAGGAAGAGTTCGCCGATGCTCTGCGCGCTGATCCCGCCAACTATATCGCCCAGCCGACGATTCAACTTTCCACAGCGCCCTGTCTGATCGATCACGCCATCGAGCCGCGACATGTGGACCTGCGACCGTTCATCCTGTCGGGCGAGAAGATCACCGTGACACCCGGCGCCCTGACGCGCGTGGCGCTGAAAAAGGGGTCATTGGTAGTCAACTCCAGTCAGGGCGGAGGGTCCAAGGACACCTGGATTCTTGCTGATACCAAGGGAGCCGCGCGATGATGCTCGCCAGAGTGGCCGACAGTCTCTACTGGATCGGTCGATATGTGGAGCGAGCCGAGCATATGTGCCGGCTCTCCGACGTGATGCTGAACGCGACCCTGGATCGCTCTGAGGCCGCCACCCAGGTGGCGCGGATTGCGCTGGCGGCCGTCGGCGACCCGGAAATGGCGCGCGCAAAGAGCCCCTATGATGCGGCCCTCGCCCTGGCGCTGGACCGCGGTGACCGGGGCTCCATCTATTCCTCCATCGCCCACGCCCGCGAGAATGCCCGTCAGGTGCGCGACCAGATCACCACCGAGACCTGGGAACGGCTGAACCTGATCTATTTGCGCATGAACGATCCGGACGCCACCCGATCGTTCGAAGGAGGATCACAACTCTTTCTCCACGACACCATCGCCGACCTCCATCTCTTCAAGGGCGCCGGTGATGCAACGATGAGCCATGGCGAAGGGTGGAGTTTCCTTTTGCTGGGCGTCTATCTGGAGCGCGCCCAATTGATCGGTTCGCTTCTGGAAGTGGTGTTCGGCGAGGGCCGCAAACGTAAACCCGTAACAGATCACTTCGCGCTTACCAGCGTGCTGCGGATGGGCTGCGCCCTGGAGCCCTATCTGCGGGTCTACACCGCGGAGATGCAGCCTCGCTACATCCTGCAGTTCCTGACCCTGGACGAGGATTTCCCCCGCTCCATTCGCTTCTGCACCCAACAGATCGAAACACACCTGGCCGCCATTGTCCGCCACTCCGGCATGGCGGGCAGCGGGCCGGATCGACTTGCGGGTCGGCTGCGGGCGAGGCTCCAGTATGGCGACATGGACGAACTGGAGGCCCAGGGCGCCAGTCCGTTCCTGAAGACCGTTCTTGACGAGTGCTCGGCCATCCACCGCAGCCTCTATGACGCCTTTGTCGCCTACCCCCTCGAAGACCGCCTCCCCGCCTAGAAGGAAGAAACGTGCTCCTCGAGATTCGCCACATCACCCAGTACAAATATGCCGTGCCCATCCGCGAGAGCGTGATGGAGGTGTGGATGCAGCCGCAGAAGAGTATCCGGCAACGGCTGGTCAGTTTTGATCTCGATCTGGACCCCGCCTCACAGCTGTTCTCCTACGTCGACAGCTTCGGAAATGCAGTGCATCACTTCGACGTGCCGCAACCCCATGATCGCCTGACGATCACGGCCCGCGCGGCGGTGGAGAGTCACGCGCCACCTCGATTGCCCGAGGGCCTTGACCCTGGCGAATGGGACCGAATGCGGTCAGAGGCGCTGCGGGGCGAGTGCTTCGACTTTCTGCATCCCCACGGCTTCGCGCGCGAGACAGAAGCGCTGCGCCATTACATCTCCGATCACGGCATTGAAGACATTCGTCGCCAGGACCCGCTGAGGGCGGTGTTGGCGCTCAACAAGGCGATCTACGATTCATTCGCCTATGAAGCCGGCGTCACCCGTGCTGACAGCCCCATCGACCACGTGCTGGAAACCCGACGGGGCGTCTGTCAGGATTTCGCCCACGTGATGATAACAATCTGTCGTAGCTGGGGGGTCCCGGCACGCTATGTTTCCGGCTACCTGTTCACGGACCGCAAGCACGGCGATCGCTCCGATCCGGACGCGACGCATGCCTGGGTCGAGGTGTTTCTGCCCAGCCTGCGCTGGATCGGCCTGGACCCCACGAACAACACGATTGCCGGGGAGCGGCACATCACTTGCGCCATTGGTCGGGACTACTCGGACGTGCCTCCATCTCGCGGGGTCTACAAGGGTGCAACCACGAGCGATCTGGATGTCGGCGTCACGGTGCGCAAGGCGCGCGCGGCCGTGAATGATCCCGAGTTCATGCGTGCGGCCAAGCGCGGCCCGGGCCCGACGCGTCGTGTTCAACCCAATGTCGCCGCGTACGAGGAGCAGAGGCGACACGAGATGCAGCAGCAGTAACGACCGCGCGACGCTGGCATCAAACCCGGGGAAAGAGGCCAGCAATCGTGGCCGCGGCAGCTTCGGCGTCGGCGCGATCCGGCTGCTCGTTCGCATCGTTGTAGCCGTAGGATTCATCCGCTCCGGTTCGTTGAACCACCATGCCATCGCGGCGTGAGATGGTGCTGACCCCGCGATAGTAGACACCGTATCGCACGTCAGGCTGTGGGATCAGCCAGGCTATCTGGCCCCGCACAGGGACAATGCTCTCGTCTTTCCAGAGCGCGCGGGCGCCATACCCCGTGCAATTGATGATCACTTTCTGGCGCAGGTTCGCCAGTTCAGCGGGCGTGTGGAATTCCATGACCTCAAGGCGTCCGCTAGCCTGCAGAAAATCGGAGATCAGCACGCGCCCATACTCGGTGATGTTGAACATCGGCAGGCTGGTCCTGCGAACATAGGGCGTCGGGAACGGATGGGCGCCGCGCGCGACATCCTCGACCGGCGGCGTCAGGTCGTGGACACGGCCTTCATAGCGGGCAAAGCTCATGGAGTCCGGAGCCCGCGCCTTGAACGGTTCGTCCGACAGCGTGTAGCGATCGGTCCATTCTACGGGTCCGTCCGCCAGACCCAGATAGCGTTGATGCATACGGAAGGATGCGCGCGCCATATCTTCCCAGAACTGGGGGAACTGCGGCCCCACAGATCCGGCAAGCGCGATCCGGGAATCCGGCGACCATATCCCGGTGGCGCGCGCTGAACGGACGTCGGGCATCCAGTCCTTTGCGTAGATCGTGACCCGGGCGCCGGCTCGAAGCGCCAGCGTCGCAGCAGCAAGACCCAGGGCGCCACAGCCGATCACGGCGATATCCTTCTCGCCGTTCGCCATCGCCGTCCTGACCGCGAGTTGGCCCGATCCCCAGCACAACGACCAGCCGCTGCCGCCGTGCCCGTAGTTGTGGACCACCAGCTTGTCGCCAACCTGCTCGGCATCCAGTCGCGGTCCGGCGGCCCGGAACGGTCGCAGGCAGACGGTGATGTTCATGATCCGCCCGGGCCCGGCCCGTATCGGGGCCAAGGCCGGCGGAGGCAGAAAACCCGGCCCGTAGGCGCGCGGCATGGCCGACACGCAACCGCCCAGAAGACCAACCCCGCCCAGGGCCGCGGAGTGTCGCAGAAAGCTTCGGCGATCCGCCAGTCTCACAATGGATGCCGTCATGCCGACCCTTCCCCGCTCCACGCCCCCATCATGATCGATAGCGGCAGAAGGAAATGGCAAGGCGCAAAAGGCTAGAGCTTGGGACGGTCCGCCAATTCGCCGCCGGTGATCTGATAATAGACAAGCTCTGCGATGTTGGTGGCATGATCGCCAATACGTTCGAGATTTTTGGCGATGAACAGCAGGTGCGTACCGTCGCCTACAAACGCCGGCGAAGACGTCATTCCGGCCACGATCTCCTGCAGGACCGCCTCGTGTCGCTCATCAATCTCGGTGTCCTTGACCCAGACATCGTAGGCGCCCTGGGCATCACCCTGACGGAATGCGCTGATCACCGCGGCCAGACGATCCGCCACCAGCTGCCCCAACGCGGCGACCCCTGCAGCATGCGTCGGCTCCGCAGCCGCCGCCATCCGGCCGACCCGTTTGGCGATGTTCTTGGCGAGATCCCCGCAGCGTTCCAGCTGCATCGCCGTCTTCATCGCCGCGATCGGGCGACGAAGGTCATCGGCCATGGGCTGGCGCAAGGCGATGAATCGGATTGCCCGTTTCTCGATCTCGGCGTCCTGAAGATCCAGCGCATCATCAGCCCGGACAACCTTGCTCGCGCCATTCAGATCGTGCCGCAGAAACACGTCGACAGCCGAGCGCACCTGCGCCACCGCCAGATCACCCAGCGCCGCCACATCGTGAGCCAGGTTGTCCAGATCCTGACCCACTGCGCGTACAGTGTGCTCCATCGCCAATCTCCTAGCCGTAGCGCCCGGTGACATAGTCCCGTGTCTGGTCGGCCTTGGGATTGGTGAAGATCTGCTCCGTCTCGCCGAACTCCACCAAATTCCCGAGGTGCATAAAGGCGGTCTGATCCGAGATGCGGGCCGCCTGGCCCATATTGTGGGTGACAATCACTATGGTGACGTCCTTGGCCAGATCGTCGATCAGGGACTCAATCTTGGCCGTCGCGATCGGGTCCAGCGCCGACGTCGGCTCGTCGAGCAGCAGCAGTTTTGGCTCCGGCGCGAGGGCGCGCGCTATGCAGAGCCTTTGCTGCTGTCCACCGGAGAGTTCGTAAGCGGGGCTCTTCAGCCGATCCTTGACCTCATCCCAGATAGCCGCCTGCTTCAGCGCCTTCTCAACGCGACCCTCGACCTCGCTCTTGGTCCGGATGCCCCGAACGTAGAGGCCCGAGGCGACGTTTTCATAGATGCTCTTGGGGAATGGATTGGGCTTCTGGAACACCATTCCGACCATCAGCCGCACCAGAATCGGATCGACCGTACGGCTGACCAGATTCAATCCGTCCGGCATCAGATTGATAGCGCCCTCATAGCGGACGCCCGCGTAGAGGTCGTGAATACGGTTGAAGCACCGCAGCAGCGTGCTCTTGCCGCAGCCCGACGGCCCGATGATTGCGGTCACCCGACGATCCTCGATCGGCATACTGACGCCGTGCAGGGCCTGGAACTTGCCATACCAGAAGCTGAGATCCGCCACCTGGGCGCGAACCGGGGCTTCGGGACTGAGGGGCGACGCGGTCGTCACAGCAGGGCTCCTGGCATTGGTAAGGTCATTCATCGTCAGGTCCGGACCAATCGACGAAGCCGATATCTAAGGTAGATGGCAAATCCATTCATGAGCAGCGTCATGCCGAGAAGCAGGACGCCTGTGGCGGCTGCATTCACATGAAACGCCGCCTGGGGCCGGGATATCCAGTTAAACATCTGGATCGGCATCACCGTAAACGGCGAATTCAGCCAATCAAAGTTGATCCATGGCGGCGTCGCGCTGACCGGGGCCGGCGGCAGGAAGGCGATATAGGTCAGGGCGCCGATGGTGATGATGGGCGCCGTCTCGCCGATCGCCCGGGACAGGCCTACGATCGCGCCGGTCAGGATGCCGGGTCGCGCGCTGGGCAGGATATAGCTCCACATGACCTGCCACCGATTGGCGCCGATCCCATAGGCGCTCTCGCGCAAGCCGGAGGGCACGGCCCGCAACGCCTCGCGGGTCGCGACAATGACAATCGGCAGGATCAGCAGGGCCAATACCATACCGCCCACCAGAACCGTCTGACCCAGGTTTAGGCCGTAGACAAAGAAGCCCAGCGCCAGCAGACCGTAGATGATCGAAGGCACGCCAGCCAGGTTGCTCACATTGATTTCGATGGCGTCGGTCAGGATGTTCTTCGCAGCATATTCTTCCAGGTAGAGCCCCGCGCCAACGCCCAGCGGCACGGCGATTGCGGCGGTCACCAACATGACCAGGGTGGTTCCGATCCAGGCCGACAACACGCCGGCGCCGGCGGCGCGCCGGGACGGGAAACTCGTCAGAAATTCCGGGCTGATCCGGCCAACACCGTCGATCAGAAGGTCGGCGACCAAAGTCACCAACAGCCCCATAACCACGATCAGTACAAGAATTCCGATGACACCAAACACCAGATCCTGGACGCGTTTGGCCCGCACCAGGCGCATGGTGGCCGCATGCTCGAGATCAGCTTCACCGCTCATCAGTAAGCCTCCCGGAAGCGGCGACGCAGGAAGAAGCCCAGCAGATTGAAGATCAGGGTGATCACGAACAGAACCAGGCCCACCGCGAAAATCGTCGAGTACACCAGCGACCCGTGCGGCAGGTCACCGAGGCTCATCTGGACGATATAGGCCGTGATGGTCGCAGCCCCCTCCCGCGGATCACCGGTGAGATTCGGATTCTGGCCCGCCGCGATAGCGACCACCATGGTCTCGCCTACGGCCCGGGAGAAGCCCAGCAGATAAGCCGCTGTGACGCCCGAGAAGGCCCCGGGAATGATCACCGAGAAGGCCATCTGCACCCGGCTCATACCCAGGCCGAAAGCCGCCTCGCGCAGGGCCATCGGCACTGCGCGCATCGCATCCTCGCTGATCGAGACCACATAAGGCAGGATCATGATACCCAGCACGATGCCCGGGATCAGCAGGTTGAACCCTTCCAGACCCGGAATGAACTGTTTCGCCAACGGGGTCAGGAACAGTAGCGCAAAATATCCGAACACCACCGTCGGTACGGCAGCCAACATCTCGAGGATAGGCTTGAGCACTTCGCGAACCGAAGGCCGGGCGAACTCGCTGAGATAGATCGACAGGATCAGCCCCAGCGGCGTCGCCACCAGCATAGCGATACCCGCCGCCCAGAGGGTTGCCGACAACAAGGGCAGGATGCCGTAGTGCGCATCGGTGAACACCGGTGTCCACTGCAGGTCAGTCAGAAAATCCCAGATCGGCACCTGGGTGAAGAATGGCAGGGATTCGGTCACCAGGACCCAGACAATCGCCCCCGTGATAAGGACCGAGAGCGCTGCACTGGCGAAGAGCAAGGCCTGCATCACCGCAGCCAGAATCCGGCCACGACGCAGGAAGGGGCTGGCTTGCAACGCCTGGTATTCTGACAAGTTCGGTTCCGGTGGCATCCCGTCGATCACGACATGGCGTCAGCGGGACGCAAGAAGCGCCCCGCCTTTCGCCGGTTTCTAGGGCTTGGCGACGGCCGGAGCCACCGGCTTGGCCGCCACATCGGCAAGAAGTTCTTCCATGGTCACACCAACCTTGGATCCGCCATTGAAGAAGCTGCCCGCCTGACCGGCCGTGAACTTGGCCAACGCCAGGCTGTAGGCCTGCTCCGGCAGCGGCACATAGCCCACTTCAGCCACCAGCTTTTCGCTGTGCTGGGCCGTGAAAGCGTAGGTCATGAAGGCCTTCAGATGCGGCCGCTCAGCGGCATACTTCTTGTTCACATAGTAGAAGAGCGGACGCGACAGAGGCTGGTAGGAGGAATCCCGCGCCGTCTCAGCAGACGGGAGCACACACTTGCCATCCGCCTGACGGATCGGCGCAGCGCGGACCTTGGTCTTGTTCTCGGAGTAGTAGGCCAGGCCGAGATAACCGATCGCGTTGGCATCGCCCGAGACGCCGCTGATCGTGACGTTGTCGTCCTCGGTCGCTGTGTAATCACCCCGCGAGGCGCCCTCTTCTCCGTTCACCGCCTTGGTGAAGTAGTCGAACGTGCCGGAGTCGGTCCCTGCGCCGAACAGCTTGATCGGCTGATCCGGGAAGGACGCCCGCACCTGTTTCCAATTGGTGATCTTGGTTTGCGCGGCTGGTTCCCAAAGCTTCTTGAGTTCTGCGACGCTGAGGCAGTCAACGAACTTGTTGGCGGGGTTCACCACCACCGCCAAAGCGTCCAGCGCGATCGGCAGTTCGATGAACTCAATGCCGGCATCTGCACAGGACTTGGCCTCTTCGGCCTTGATCGGTCGAGAAGCTCCGGCGATGTCAATCTCACCGCGGCAAAGCTTCTTGAACCCACCACCCGTTCCCGAGAGGCCGACTGTCACGCGCGTGCCCGATTCCTTCTGGAACTCTTCTCCAAGGGCCTCAGAGATCGGATAGACGGTGCTGGAACCATCGATAAGAAGAACCGCACCGCCCGCATCGGCCTTGGGCGCCCCAGCCTTGTCGTCGGCCTTGGGGGTGCATGCAGCGAGCGCCAGAGCCATGCCGGCAACACCGTAGATCATGCGTATCTTCATCGTCGCACCGCTTTCCGGGATTGAACTGTGGAGGTTCAGCTGGACCCGCAAACAACCTCTAAGGCGGGCGCGCAACCGTTTCGTGACATGCTGTGAAGCGCCGTCTACGTCAGATGCAAGAAAGTTCCGCGTCAGTTTCATATCATTTTTGTGACAGTCGTCACGCCCGTACGCTATGGCCTCGCCGACATCGTTTCTCCGGAGAGACGTTGCTATCATTGGCCGTCGCTTGCAGTCGTCGGCTACGAGCTCACCAGACGAGAGACTCATGACGTTGACCCGACCGCCGGTAAAGCGAACCGCGCTTGTCCTTTCCCTCGCGGGCCTGCTGCTCTTCGGCGCGTCAAACATGGCGCTAGCGGCCCAGGCCAAGGCGGATGATCCCAGACTGCAGGCGATGCAGCAACAACTGGACGACATGCGCGCACAACTCGAACAACTGCGGGGAGCCGCCCAATCGGAACAGAGGCTCAATGCCATTCAGCTCCAGCTGGAGGCGATGTCGCGTGAACTGGCCGAGATGAAAACCGCACAGACCAGTACGGCGACGGCTGTCGCCACCCTGAAGACGCCACCCGCTCCGACGGCTATAACCACAACACTCCCGAACGGCCGACCGACCTTCACCAGCGCAGACGGTCGCTTCACCGCCAGCATCCGTTCAATTGTGATGCTGGATGCCGCAAAGTTCTATCAGTCCGACAATCCGGGCCCGGCTGTGGTGGGACGTGACCTGAGCGAGGGCACCAATTTTCGTCGTGCTCGCATCGGATTCGAGGGCGTGCTGTTCGACGATTTTGACTATTCGATTTTCTACGAGTTCGGCGGTTCGGGCGGTGAGGATCCGGGTCGGCTCTACGACGCCGCCATTACCTACACGGCGTTTGATCCTCTCCAGATCAAGGTTGGAGCCTTCCAACCAAACGTTGGCCTGGCCGCCGCCGCTTCCACCAGCGAAATTCCGTTCATGGAACGGCCGTCGCCTGCGGAGGTGACGAGAAACGTTGCTGCGGGAGATTCCCGCATCGCTTTCCAGGTGTCGAGCAATGGCGCGTTCGGGCCGAATACCGAGCCTTCTGCCATGCGCTGGATGGCCTCGGCAGCCTTGACGGGGAACACCATCTCCAGGATTGCCGGTAACGGCGCGGCGACGTCCTTGCCGTTCGGCGAACAGACGGCCTGGGTCGGGCGTATCGCGCTTTCGAAGGGCTTCGCAGACGATTGGCGGGCCCACATTGGCGCGAACTTCCAATGGGTCGTGCAGCCCAATGACGCAGGGGTCGCGACAACACCACGGTATCCCGCGCAGCTTCGGGACCGGCCAGAGCAACGCCTTGACTCAACCCGGCTGATCGACACGGGCGGTATCGATGCCAAGCATGTCAGCGTTCTGGGCCTTGAAGGCGCAGTTTCCAAAGGACCAATGCTGGTTGAGGCCGAGTATTTCCAGATCAAGCTGGATCGACGCCTTACGACGGCGCAGCGGCTTCCCGACCCGAAATTCTCCGGATGGTACGTCCAGGCCGTCTGGAGTCTTACCGGTGAAACGCGCGCCTACCATGCCGCTGACGCCCGCTATCGGGCGCCAAGGCCGGCGACAAACTTCAGTCCCAAAGCCGGAACACTGGGCGCCTTCGAACTGGCCGGACGATACTCGGTTACGGACCTGAACTATCGCGAGGGCCGGCTCTTCAGTACCGCGGTCCCCGGTGCAGTGCGCGGCGGCGAGCAGAAAATCCTGTCACTCGGGGTAAACTGGTATCTGAACCCGGTCATGCGCCTGATGCTGAACTATCAGAACGTCGATGTTGATCGCCTGAGCCAGACAGGCGTGCAGATCGGTCAGACCTATGATGCGGTTACTGCACGCGCTCAGCTGAACTTCTGAAGCGAATAACCAGGCGCCGCGTCGCCGTCACACGTTTGACATTCAGCCCGGCTAGTTTGTCGTCGAAGACCGCTGGTCTTCCCCTTCGACCTTCCCGAGGTCGGATCGGCCGCGACCTCCCCCCGGTCGCGGCCAATTTTTTGCCCGAACGTCAGGCTGCAAGTGGGCGCGCGGCGACGGGCCTCACGGTCCGGAGTGACTTCCGCACGTCAAGCCAGTGCACGATCTCCAGGCGGCCATCAAAGCCCTCAACGACAGCGGTGCAACTCTCCACCCAATCACCATCATTGAGGTAATCTATCCCGTCGAAGTCGCGTCGCTCGGCCTTGTGGATGTGCCCGCAGATGACACCGTGGACCCCGCGACGCCGCGCCTCGTCCGCCATCGCCGTCTCGAACTGATCGATGAACGCCACGGCGTCCTTGACCCGATGCTTCAGAAAGGCCGAGAGGCTCCAGTAGCCTAGACCCAGCACTTTGCGCGCACGGTTGAAATGCGTGTTGAGCGCCAGCAGGACCCGGTAGCTCCAGTCCCCCAGAAACGCCAACCATTTGGCGTTCTGGACAACACCATCGAACTCATCGCCATGGGTAACGAGATAACGACGACCATCGGCGGTCTCATGGATCGCGTCGCGCGCCACCACCACACCGCCGAAATGCACGCCGCAGAAGTCGCGAATGCGGTCGTCATGGTTGCCGGGAATGTAGACAACCCGCACGCCTTTTCGCGCCAGGCGCAGGATCTTCTGGACCACGTCATTGTGCCCCTGCGGCCAGAACCAGCCGGACCTCAGCTTCCAGCCGTCCACGATGTCACCGACCAGATAGAGGGTCTCGCAGTCGAGCTCGCGGATGAACTCCAGCAACAGTTCTGCCTGACATCCGCGAGTGCCGAGGTGAATGTCCGAGATGAAGGCTGCGCGGCAGCGAACAGTCGCGGTTGTGTCCGTCATATCGATCCCCCAAGCCAGCTCAGGGGGTAGGCAGAGTCGATGACACCCCTGTGACGCGGATCAGACGTCCGCGTCGAGGGCATATCCTGCCGACCGCACGGTCCGGATCAGATCCGGAGAGTTCGGTTTACGCAGGGCCTTGCGCAGGCGTCCCACGTGGACGTCGACGGTACGGAGCTCCACGTAAGTGTTCGCCCCCCAAACCGCATCAAGGAGGCGCTCGCGGCTGAACACCCGCCCGGGGCGCTGCATAAGAAAGTCGAGCAATCGGTATTCGGTGGGGCCTAGGTGAACGTCCTGACCGCTACGGGTCACCCGGTGCCGGGCGCGATCCAGCAGCAGGTCGCCATATTCCAGACGCTCGTCGAGCAGTTCGGGGCGGGTGCGGCGCAGCAGGGCGCGAATGCGGGCGACCAGTTCGCTCATGGCGAAGGGCTTGACCACATAGTCGTCTGCGCCAGTTTCAAGACCACGGATCTTGTCCGCCTCTTCGCTGCGGGCGGTGAGCATGATCACCGGCGTACGGCGCGTCTCGGCTCCGGCACGGATCTGGCGGCAGACTTCCACGCCAGAGACCTTCGGGAGCATCCAGTCCAGAACAACAAGGTCCGGCGCCTCCTCGGAGATCTTGAGCAGCGCCTCTTCGCCATCGGCGGCGCGCTCGATACGGAAGCCTTCCTTCATGAGATTGTAGTCGAGGAGGGTCGCAAGCGCGTCCTCGTCCTCAACGACCAGAATGTAGGGGGTCACGATGGCGTGGTCTCCGCTTCAAGCCTTGGCAGGCTGATTTTTGGTCGCTCTCCGACCAGCTCAACGCCTGTCATCTGGAAATGCACAATCTCGGCGATATTGGTGGCATGGTCGCCGATGCGTTCGAGGTTCTTGGCGACAAACAGCAGGTGGGCGCCAGCGGCCACAGAGCCTGGATGAGCAGCCATCATATTCAGGAGCTCGCGGAAAAGGCTCTCGTAGTGCTCGTCAACCTCGCCGTCGCGCCGCCAGACATCCAGTGCAGGCTCAACGTCGCCGGCGGCATAGGCATCCAGCACCTCACGTAGACGTCCTGCCACCAGGCGCCCCATACGCTCGATCGCGCCGGTCACGGGCAACAGCGGTTCGCCTGCTGACAGCACCAGACTGCGCTTGGCGATGTTACGCGCCAGATCGCCGCAACGCTCCAGGTTCATGGCCAGCTTGAGGGTCGAAATGGCGCGGCGAAGGTCTGCCTCATCGGGACGGTGCTTCCCGATCAGGGCGAGCGCCCGGCGTTCTACCTCACTCTGGAGGCTGTCGAGGCGCAGATCGCGAATGATCAGGGCCTGGGCCAGGGGGACGTCGCGACGGACCACGGCGTCAACGGCATCCACAACCTGAGCTTCCGCCAGACCGCCCATGCGGATGACCTCAGCGGTCAGCTGTCTCAACTCTGCGGCTAGCGAACGCGTCAATGGAAGGTCTCCCCTGACCACGCAAACTAATGCGGTCTGACTACAGTTTTGCGACAACCGGCATCTATGGCGCCGCGACGGGCAGATATACGCTGAAGGTGCTGCCCTCACCTTCGGCGCTCTCCACGGTCAGCCCGCCCCGATGACGATTGATTACGTGCTTGGCGATCGCCAATCCAAGACCGGTGCCGTCGCTGCGCTGACCTTCCACGCGGTAGAAGCGCTCTGACAATCGGGGAAGGACCTGTCGCGGTATGCCCGGTCCATCGTCGGAGACCCGAAGCACAACGTAGGACTGGCCTTCGTTGACATCCGGCGACAATAACGAGAGCCCCGCGCCTGTTCGGCTGGACCCGCGCGCAGCCTCCAGGTTGGTCGCAGTTTCCAGCGTGACGCGAACGGCGCCGCCGCGCGGCGTGTAGCGAACGGCATTGTCCACAAGGTTCTGGATCACCTGGACCAGTTGGTCGCGGTCGCCGATCACGGGTCTGGCCACGCCTTCGACATTCATTGCGATCATCACGCCACGTTCGGCTGTGAGCGGCCGGATTGCGTCGATCACATCCTGAACCGCACCCGAGAGGTCCACGCGACCTGACGGCGCGATATGTTCGTTGAGCTCTATCCGACTGAGCGAAAGAAGGTCGTCCACCAGGCGCGCCATGCGGGTGGTCTGCTGGGCCATAATGCCCAGGAATTTCTCACGGGCTTCCGGGTCTTCCTTGGCGTGGGTTCGCAAGGTTTCCACAAACCCGGCCAGCGACGCCAGCGGTGTGCGAAGCTCGTGGCTGGCGTTGGCCAGAAAGTCCGCACGCATGCGCTCGGTCCGACGCGCATCGGTTTCGTCACGGAGAACCACCACAAGCAGGCGGTCGCCGCCGGCTTCCACCTCAAGCGTACGCGCAAAGGCTCGCCAGAAACGCGGCTGCACGCCGATCGTTTCAAACGTCACTTCAGCGTTCGTAGAGGCCTCGAGAGCTTCCTCGATGGCCTCCAGAACTTCCGGACGGCGCAACGCCGCGCCAAGGGGCGCTCCCTGCAGTTCTATCCGGAAAACCTCACGGGCGGCCTGGTTGCCATAGGTAATCTCCGGAGCTTCCCCGTCGCCCCCACGCACCAGGATTACAGGCTCGGGAAGCAACTCCAGGATCAACTGGGCCGCCGGCCCTGCTCCGGCTCTGATGAGAGTATCCGGCATCTATCCGACCGACAGGCCAAGTTGGGTCGCAGTCTGCTGAAGCGCCTGTTGATCGGAGGGCGAACCGCTGAACGCCCGACGGGCTTCGCGATAATCCGCCGCCGCACGGTCCTTTTGGCCCAGCACCATCCGCGCCCGCAGAAGCTGCTCCCATCCCGCACGGTCCCGTGGATTTTGCTTCAGACGCTCCGCCAGACGCTCGACCATCCCTGCCACCATGGCGTCACGGTCGCCGGGCTTCATATTCTGCGCAGCGGCAATCTGGTCCGAAGTCGGACCGCGGGGTGCGATCGGTTCCGATGCGCTGGCCGACTCGAGCGGCGGCAGTCGGCCGGCGATGTCCATCTTGCGATCCGCCGCAACTTTCTCGACGAACGTCCGCACCTCAGGGGCCCAGGGCGCACCCGGGGGCGCCGATTTAAGCAGAGCGATCCAGTCGTTCATGGCTGCCTCGTGCTCCCCACGCTGGTCCTTGGCCACCCCAAGATAGTAACGCGCCCGGGGATCATCAGGCGCCACGGCAACGGCTCGACGGAACAAGGCCTCGGCGGCAGGGGTCACCTGTCCATCCGCCGCCAGCACTGTCGATTCTCCCTGGGCCGAGATGTACTCGTTGTTGGTGGGGTCCAGCGCCACCGCGCGACCATAGGCCGTGGCGGCTTCAGCATTGCGACCGGTCTGGAGATAGGACCAACCCAGCATTCGCCAGCCCTCGGCATTGTCCGGACGTTGCTGCATCTGCGCTTCAAGTTGCGCGATCATGGCCCCGGTCTCGCCCTGGGGGTGACCTTCCACAGCGTCTTTCGAGGCCGCAACGCCGGGCTGCGCCTCCACGTCCGGTTTGCCGATCGCAAGATAAAGACCTGTCCCGGCCAGGGTGACGACGGCGACGATGCTGACCGCCAGAATGAGGAGTGTACGTTCGGCCAGCGGCCTGGCGGCGACCTCGGGGTTGCGGGCTTCAGCAAGAACCCGTCTTTTCAGATCGCTCTTCAAAGCGTCCGCTTCCGGCCCGGCCATCGCGCCCGACGCCGCCTGGGCTTCCAGGTCCGCCATCTGCGCCTTGAGCACGCCGACGGCATCGGCGCGCTCCGCCTGGGCCGCGTCTCGCCGGCGAATGAGCGGGATGGCCAGGCCGACCGCCGCCAGCACCGTCATCAGTGTGAGGATCATCCAGAGCATTCAGCCCGCCTTGTCGGTTTTGAGCAGGGTTTCCACCTCAGCCTCTTCGTCCGCGCTGAGGGGCTCGGCGCGAGACGGGGCTCGGCTGCGAATATAGATCATGGCCCCCAGGCCGCCCACGAGGAGTACGGCCAGCGGCCCGAACCACAGCGCGAGGGTGTCGAGGCGCACGGGGGGCTGGAGTTGGACGAAACTGCCATACCGCGCGACCAGGTAGGCCACCGCCTGTTCATCGGTATCCCCTGCCGAAATTCTCTCCCGCAGGATAATGCGCAGGTCGCGGGCAAGGGCCGCGTCGGAATCGTCGATCGACTGGTTCTGGCAGACCACGCATCGTAGGTCCTTGGAAAGACTGTGGGCGCGAGCCTCGAGTCCGGGGTCAGCCAACTGCTCGTCGGGGTTCACCGCCCAGGCAGATCCGGCGACCGCCAGGACAGCGCAGGTCAAGATTAGAAAGCGCCTCACGACTCTGACCTCAGCTTGTCCATCAGCGGCCGCAGAGTTTCATCCCAGAGTTGCGGCGTCACCGCGCCCACATGCCGGTAGCGTACGCGGCCCTGCTTATCGATCACGAAGGTCTCCGGCACAGCGGAAACACCCATATCAATACCCGTACGTCCGCTGACATCACTGCCGACCCTTACGTAAGGGTCGCCGCGATCCTGTAGCCACTGATAGCCCGCCTGAGGCTGATCCTTCCAGTCGACGCCGTGCAACAATACGCCCTCGGCGCGCAAACGCATCAGCAGAGGGTGTTCGATCCGGCACGCCGCACACCACGAGGCATAGAAATTGATCAGCATAGGCTCGCCGCCCAGATCAGCCGTCGCAAAGCCCTGATCCCCAGGCCGGACGGAGGGAAGGCTGAATTCCGGCACAGGCTTGCCGATCATCGTCGACGGCAATAGCGCCGGATCACGACCAAGCCCGGCGAAGAAGCCAATCAGCACCGCTGCAAACAGCACCACGGGCAGAATGAAAATGAGGCGTCTCATTCTGCCGCCACCGGCTGGGCGGCGGCCGGCACAGCCTTGACCGCCGCGCCCAAACGCAAGCGCCTGTCACTCAATGATACAGCGCCCCCCAGAGCCATCACAAAGCCACCGATCCAGATCCAGACAATCAACGGATGATCCCAGAGCCGCACCACTACCCCTTGCGGCGACTCCTCGCCGACGGAGACGTAGAGGTTGCCCAGGGGCGTAACGCGAATTCCGGCTTCGGTGGTCTGGGTCTGCGCGGAGGCATAAAAACGCTTCTCGCTGGAAAGCATGTACGGCTTGCCCTGCCCTGTAACCGTGAAGCGGGCCTGACGAGCTTCGTAATTTGGACCGGTCACTGTCTCGAACGCCGAGAGCGTCAGGGTGCGTCCCGCGAACGCCACCGTATCGCCCAGGCGCATGTTAAGCACCTTGTCGCTTTCCCAGGCTGTCACCCCTGTGATCCCCAGCGCCAGAAGACCCAGACCGGCATGGGCGAGTGTCAGGCCATAAAGGGCGCGCGGCGTGGTCCGGATTGCCCGGCCCAGATAGGCCCGCCCCGCCCACCAGCGCCGCGCCAGCACCAGCACCGATCCCGCGAGCAACCATGCGGCCAGCCCCAACCCCCCGGCAGTGATGACGCCGGCAAGGCCGTTGGCGATCAGGCCCAGGAGCAGGACCCCTGCGGCGAGGGCCGCCGGAACCCGGATCCTCACCAGGGTCGCCCGCCAGTCGTCCCGCTTCCAGTTGAGCATGGGTCCGAACACAACAAGCAGTAGGAGTACGAACGCGAGCGGCACGAATGTGCGCGCATAATAGGGAGGGCCGACCGAGATCTTGTCGTTATTCAACATCTCGATGAACACCGGACTGAAGGTGCCCAGGAACACCGTCGCTGTAAGCGCCGTCAGGAACAGATTGTTGAGGGTGATCCCCCCCTCCCGTGACAGAGGCTGGAAAAGCGCGCCCGAGCGGATTGCAGGCGCCCGCCAGGCATATAGCGCCAGCGACAGGCCCGTGGTCAGGGCGATGATCCCCAGAACGTAGACCCCGCGTTTGGGATCGACCGCAAAGGCATGGACGCTGGTGAGGATGCCGGAGCGGACCAGGAAGGTGCCCACCAGGCTCAACGAGAAGGTCAGAATGCACAGCAGCACCGTCCAGCTGACCAGCGCGCCGCGGCGCTCCAGGACCAGCGCCGAGTGCAGGAGCGCGGTCCCCAGCAGCCAGGGCATCAGCGAAGCATTCTCCACCGGATCCCAGAACCACCAGCCGCCCCAACCCAGTTCATAGTAGGCCCAGGCGCTGCCAAGCGTGATCCCCAGAGTGAGCGGGATCCAGGCCGCGAGCACCCAGGGACGGACCCAACGCGCCCAGGCGGCGTCAACACGGCCTTCGATCAGAGCCGCCACGGCAAAGCAAAACGCCACCGAAAACCCCACGTAACCCGCGTAAAGGACAGGCGGATGCAGCACGAGACCCGGATCCTGCAGCAGCGGATTGAGCTCCATGCCCTCCGACGGCGCCGGGTCGAGGCGCAGGAACGGGTTTGACGTAAAAAGCAGGAACCCATGAAACGATGCGGCGATCAGGCCCTGAATGCCCAGCACGCGGGCCTGCAATGTCTCGCGCAGCGTTCCGCCGAACGCCGCGAGCACGCCGCCGCACAGGGCCAGAATCAGCACCCACAACAACATGGAGCCTTCGTGGTTTCCCCAGGTGGCGGCAAACCGGTAGGCAGTCGGTTGGGCGGTGTTGCTGTGTTGCGCCGCCAACGCCACCGAGAAATCACAGGTGACGAAGATGTAGGCAAGGCACCCAAACGCCAGAGAGACAAAAAGGGCCTGCAGTACGGCCGCCTGTCGGCCAACCGCCATAAGGATGCGATCTCCCCGATGCGCGCCCCATAGCGGCGTCATCGATTGAACGACCGCCAGAAGCAGAGCAAGAATCAAGGCGAACTGACCGACTTCCGCCGCCATGGACTTTGTGCTCCTTTAATGCCTGACTTGCGTGGTAGCGGGTTCGATGAAGATCGGAAATGGATGAAGTATCAAGGGTGGCCGGGGGCGTAAGGTAAGAAGTGGCGCGGCCTGGAGCCGCGACGCGGGGGCGTGGGGGAATGGCGGAAGTCTATAAGGTCGCGATCATCGGGTCCGGTCCTGCGGGATTGAGCGCGGCTGCGCACGCCGCGAGACTGGGGCTGTCACATATCCTGATCGAAAAGACCGATCACCTCTCCGACACGATCTACCGCTATCAGAAAGGCAAGCACGTGATGGCGACGCCGTCAGTGCTGGTGCTCCGCTCAGACTGCGACTTCGATGCGGGCAAACGCGAGAAAATCCTGGATCAATGGAACCAGGACGTCGCCGCCGCAGGCGTCAATGTGAAGTTCAACGCCGACGTCAAGGCCATCACGGGGGACAAGGGCGCCTTCGTGATTGAACTGAAGACGGGTGATCCGGTTCAGGCCGAGAACATCATTCTGGCCGTCGGCACCCAGGGCAATCCGAACCTGATGCGCTGCGAAGGCGGCGACCTGCCTCATGTGCAGTATCAGTTGGACGATCCTGGCGAGTACACCGACGAACATATTTTCGTAATCGGCGGCGGTGACGCCGGTATCGAAAACGCCATGGGCCTGATCGCTGACGCCGGTCAGAATAATACGGTCACACTACTCAACCGCGGCGCGGATTTCCCAACAGCCAAGAAGCCCAACGTGGATGGCCTGCTGGCGGCGCGCGATGCAGGCCGTATCGGCGTCCTGACCGAATCCAACACCGCCCTTGTTGAGCCCGGCTGGATTACGGTTGAGACCCCGCAGGGCTCCACCCGCTACAAGTGCGACCGCATCATCGCGCGCATGGGCGCAGCCCCCCCGCGGGCTTTTGTCGAGGCCGCCGGCGTCGCGTTTGCCAGCCCGGACCGGACGGCCTTCCCTACCCTCACTCCAACGTTCGAGAGCACGACAAAGCCCGGCATCTATGTCATCGGCGCGCTGGCCGGCTATCCGCTGATCAAGCACTGCATGAACCAGGGCTATGACGTCGTCGAGTACATCAACGGCAACACCAGCCTTGAAGCCGCCGACGAACCCCTGCTGAAAGACAAACTCAGAGGTCTGCCCGGAAACAAAAGTGTCGCCGAATGGCTGGAGTTCCTGCGTAGTCACGTGGAAATTCTCAACGGTCTATCGCCCTTGCAGATGCGTGAGTTCCTGCTGGACAGCGAGGTTCGCGCCTACAAGGCGGGCGATCCGATCTTTGTCCGAAATGAGCAAGGATCATCTCTTTTCGGTATCGCCTCCGGCTCGGTAAAGGTCGAGGTGGATCCCTCCAATCCCAACGTCACGGTGCCGATTGGCGAGAGTTCGATCTTCGGTGAGGTCGGTCTGATTTCCGGCCGGCGGCGTGGGGCGACCATAAGGGCGGCGGACGCCTGCATCTGCGTTGAGATACCGCGCATGGCGGCCCTCAAGCTGATGTCGCAGGTGCCCGAGGCGCGAGAGACGGTGAATCGCATCACCACCGAGCGTCAGGTGCTGCAGATCTTCAAATCCGGCCTGACGCCTGCCGATATCAAGGACGTACTCGCCGGCGCCGAGGTGAAGGATGTGAAGCCCGGTGAGGCCATCATCACCGAGGGCGACCTGTCGGACGACCTGTTCATCATCCGCTCCGGTTCGATGATCGTGGAGAAGACACTCGGTGGAAAACCGATGTTCATGTCCTACGTGCCCGCGGGATCCTATTCCGGCGAAATGGCGATGATCGAACGATCGCCCCGTTCGACCACCGTCAAGGCTGCCATCCGGTCGACCGTTGTGAAACTGCCGGCCGGACCGTTCCGCGAACTCCTCAAGCGCAAACCCGAACTCGACAAACGGATGCGCGACGAGATGAAGGCCCGACGTGAGATCAACGCCTTCGTCGAGAGCCAGCAGGACAAGTTCGCCGGCGCCGTCGACATGTACTCCTCGGTGGCCAATTTCCTGATCAAGCAGGGAATTGGTGAGGCCACCGACGTGCTGCTGATCGACGAGAGCCTCTGCGTCGGCTGCGATAACTGCGAGAAAGCCTGCGCAGACAGCCACGACGGGCTATCCCGGCTGAACCGTGAAGCTGGAACCACCTTCGCAAACATCCATGTCCCCACGTCGTGCCGACATTGCGAACACCCTCACTGCATGAGCGATTGTCCGCCCAACGCGATCCGGCGTGGACCGGACGGCGAGGTTTTCATCTCCGACGCCTGTATCGGCTGCGGTAACTGTCAGCGTGCCTGCCCGTATGGCGTGATCCAGATGGACAAGCCACCGCCGCCAAAGCCCAGCCTGCTGAAGTGGATGCTGTTTGGCATGGGTCCGGGCCCGGGCCAGCCTGATTACGCCTGGCGGAAAAAGGCTGCCGCAAAGCAAAACAGCGAGTCTCCGAAGCTCGCGATCAAATGCGACATGTGTTCCGGAAAATCCGGCGGTCCGGCGTGCGTACGCGCCTGTCCGACGGGGGCGGCGATCCGGGTCTCACCCGACGCCTTCCTTTCGGTAGCGCGGATTGAAAGGAGCGCGGGCTAGGCCGTGACTCAAACCGGGGTACAGTCAGGCCGCGTTCGCCAACGGACCCACGAAGGGTTCCTGCGGCACAAGGGCTTCCGCTGGGCGATTGTCGCTACCGGACTCTGCGTGGCTGCGATCGGCGTCTACTTCTTCGCCGCCCAAAGCCTTATGGAAGCTCCCAGCGGTGGAAGCTGGCTGGGATACATTCTGGGAACGGTGAGTGCGGGCCTGATCGTCTGGCTGGCCTGCCTCGGTGTCCGCAAGCGCGCGGTCAGCGATGGCCACTATTCCCTCAAGGCCTGGGTTTCTGCGCATGTCTATCTGGGCCTCTCTCTTACGGTGCTGGCCACGTTGCATACCGGTTTCCAGTTCGGTTGGAACGTTCACACGCTCGCCTATGCCCTCATGATGCTGGTGATCGCATCGGGAGGTTTCGGCATCTGGGCCTATACGGTGATGCCGCATCGATTGAGCGCCAACCGGGGAGAAATCACTCGACGGCAAATGCTGGACACCCTCGAGAGCCTGGACGGGCAACTTCAGGAAGCCGCCCAACCCCTTGACCGCGCCGGGGCAGCCATCGTGCGCCATTCCGTGCAGGACACACAGATCGGCGGTGCATTCTGGCAACGCCTGAGCGGTAGCTACAGCAATTGCGCCAACAAGCAGTCCCTAGATCAGATCCGGACCCTGTCGCGTACCGGCGCTTCGGGCGAGGTTCTGGTCAAGATCGAGGAACTGATGCAGCAAAAGGCGGACGCGCTTGCTCTGGCGCGGCGTCAGATGCGGATCACGGGCCTTCTTGAAGTCTGGCTGTTCGTGCACATCCCGGCCACTTTCGCCCTGCTGGCGGCGCTGATCGCGCACATCGTCAGCGTCTTTGCCTATTGGTGATATGGCCCAGGAATTTCACCTCAAGCTGGTCACTCAGCGCGCTGCGGGCGGCGAACCGATCATCCGTGAGCGCCGCTTGGCGGGTCCGGAACTTTCGATCGGTCGGGCGCCCGAGAGCGATATCCATCTGCCGGATCTGGCCGTCGACCTGCATCACGCCAAACTCCGGTTTGCCGGGTCCGGCCGCGTTGTCCTGGAAAGCGTGGCTGACGCGGGCTTTGCACTGAACGGGCGCCCGACGAAGCGGGTCGAGTTCAATCTGTCCGGCGATCCCGTGGCGGCATTTGGCGAGTACCGGCTGGCGTTTGCAGCGGGCGACGATGGCGCGGCGGTGATCACGGTCACGCGCGAGGAGCACGAAGACCATCCCAGCCCCAGCATCTTCTCATTAAAGGCGTCGGTGTTTGGTCGCCGGAACATGGCCTGGGCGTTGGGAGTCAGTATCATTCTGCTGTCTCTGATCGTCCCGCTGGTGGCGTCTGGCTGGTTGTCCCAGGTCAAGATCCACCCCGACCAGCAATGGTCGTCCGGCCCCCTCTCCAAAGCCCATGCCTTCCTCGAGACCGACTGCAAGGCTTGCCACGTCAAGGCGTTCGTCGCGGTTCAGGACGAGACTTGCCTCAGTTGTCACAAGGCCGGGCCAGATGCAGCAACACAGGCCGCCGCCCTGGATCGGTCACGCTCCGGCGGCAGTCCCTTTGAACCCCTGCTGATCGCTGAGCACGCATCCCACGACAAGCTGCGGCGAGCCGCACCCCTGCCCGATGCCATTGGCCCAAAGGTCGGCGCCCTCATCCAGCGTGCGGTCAATCATCCGACAGATCGCTGCGCGAGCTGCCACATCGAACACACCAAGCCGGAAGCAACACCCGCCGCCAACCTCAAGGCGCCCCTGGCCGACAAACCGACGCTAGTGGTCGTGCAGGACTGCGAGAGCTGTCACAGCCAGCTGAAGATGCGGTTGGGCAAGACCGAACTGATCGATACTCCTGACTGGGGACGCCATCCGACCTTCAGACCCTTGATCATGACCTCGGCTGCCGGCCCCAAGCCGACGTTCCAACGTCTTGAGCTAAAGGGCCTGCCCATGGAGCGGAACGGTCTGATTTTCCCGCACAAGATGCACCTCGACCCTCTGGGCGGGGTTGCACGTCAGGCCATCGTGCTGGGCAAGAAAAACGGATATGGCGCCGCGCTCCAGTGCGCCTCCTGTCACGCGCCCGACCCTTCCGGAAAGGGTTTCCGTCCGATCGAGATGGAGAAGGATTGTGCAAGCTGCCACTCCCTCGCCTTCGCTCGTGACACGAACGGCCAGCTGAAGTCCCTCCCGCACGGTGAGTTGCAGAAGGTCGTGGACACCTTGGCCGGGCGACCACCAGCAGCCACAGGAGGGACGGACCGACAGCGCCCGGGCACGATCCGTCCGGCGGTGTTCACCGCGACCGGCGCCAGCGCATGGCGTGCGACCTTCTCCAAGGGCGGCGCCTGTTACGATTGCCACACGATCACCTGGGCCGGCGATACAGTGCAGATGGCGCCCGTGAAACTGACCCAGCGCTATATGCCGCGCGGAGCCTTTGACCACAGCGTGCCGGAGCACGGCGGTCCGGGGCAATCCAGGGCCGGCGGCTACGAATGTGTCGACTGCCACAAGGCGACAGTCTCGGAACGCAGCGCAGACGTGCTGATCCCCGACATCGCCAAGTGCGCCAGCTGCCACGGCAAGACGGAGGCGCAGACCAAGGCTGCAGACGACGCTGATTGCACCACCTGCCACAGCTTCCATGCCCCTGGAAAATCGACGCCGCCAGCCGGACATCCGCCGCTTGAGACGCTGAAGTGGACGCAGACGATTGCTCGAAGAGGTACGGGCGACTGAACTCGGATGCTCTGCAGGAAGTCCCGGCAGCTTAAAGAAAAACGCCGTCCCGGTTACCCGGGACGGCGTATGTTCATTCCACGGCGCGGCTGCGGCGACTACACAACGCCGAAGGCCAGCATGGCGTCAGCCACCTTCTTGAAGCCCGCGATGTTGGCGCCGCGGACATAGTCGGTGACCTTCGATCCCGGACGACCGCCATACTCAACGCAGGATGCGTGGATGCCGGCCATGATGTCTTCCAGGAGGCGCTGCAACTCGTCTTCCTTCCAGGAGATGCGCGCCGAGTTCTGGCTCATCTCGAGGCCGGAGACCGACACGCCGCCTGCATTGGCAGCCTTGCCGGGCGCGAACAGGATCTGCGCATCCTTGAACACGTGGACGCCTTCCAGCGTCGTCGGCATGTTGGCGCCCTCGGAAACCGCAATACAGCCATTCTGGACGAGCAGGCGCGCATCGTCACCCGTCAGTTCGTTCTGGGTGGCGCAGGGTAGAGCCAGATCACAGGGTACGCCCCACGGGGTATTGCCCGAGACGAATTCCGAGCCCTTGAACTCCTTGGCATACTCGGAAATACGGCCGCGGCGCTTGTTCTTGAGGTCCTTGACCCAGTTGACCTTCTCTTCGGAGATGCCCGCCGGATCAAAGATATACCCTTCGGAGTCAGACAGCGTCAGAACCTTGCCGCCCAGTTGATTGATCTTTTCGGCAGCGTGGGTCGCCACGTTGCCCGATCCCGAGATCACGACATTCTTGCCTTCAACCCCATCCTTCTGGGTCGCCAGCATGTTGCGAAGGAAATAGACCGCGCCGTAACCGGTGGCCTCTGTCCGGATCAGGCTGCCGCCATACTCCAGGCCCTTGCCTGTCAGCACGCCGGTGAACTCATTGGTCAGACGCTTGTACTGGCCAAACATGTAGCCAATCTCCCGACCGCCGACTCCGATGTCGCCGGCTGGCACGTCAATGTCGGCGCCGATGTAACGATAGAGCTCGTTCATGAACGATTGGCAGAAGCGCATCACTTCATTGTCGGACTTCCCCTTGGGATTGAAGTTGGCGCCACCCTTGCCGCCGCCCATGGGCAGGCCCGTGAGGGCGTTCTTGAAGGTCTGCTCGAAGGCCAGGAACTTCAACACGCTTTCCGTCACAGACGGGTGGAAGCGGATACCGCCCTTGTAGGGGCCGATGGAATTGTTGTTCTGGACCCGCCAGCCGCGCTGGACACGAATATTGCCGTTGTCATCTTCCCAGCAGACCCGGAAGCTGATCACCCGATCCGGCTCGGCGATCCGGCGCAGGATCTGGTACTTGTGGTACTGTTCCTTGTCCTGGATGTAGTCGTAGATGTCTTCCGCGACTTCCTGAACCGCCTGAGCGAACTCCGGCTGCCCGGGATTGCGACGCCTCACCCCCTCGATGAACGTCGCCAGATCAACGTGATCACTTACCGCCATGAAGCCCCCCCATGATTTTCGGCGCCCCACGGCCGCCGCCTGTTGGTTCCGGTCTGAGTATCTACGGAATCCGACGCAACTTAAGCGCAAAACACATCTGAATGTCCAAGCCTGCTTTAAGGCACTTCACAAGTCGTCGGAATTTGCGACAACTCACAAGCTGTGATGGGGGCATACACATGACCAAAGCGTCTGATCTTTTCGTGCAGTGTCTGGAAGAGGAAGGCGTGCTGCACGTCTTTGGTGTTCCAGGTGAAGAGAATCTGGATTTTCTCGACAGCCTTTCGAGATCTACAAAAATTCAGCTCATCCTGACACGGCACGAACAAGGCGCCGGATTCATGGCCGCCACCTATGGCCGCCACACCGGCAAGGCCGGGGTCTGCGTGGCCACACTGGGCCCGGGCGCCACCAACTTCGTAACAGCCGCCGCCTACGCACAGCTGGGTGGAATGCCCATGATGATGCTGACCGGCCAGAAGCCGATCAAGAAATCCAAACAGGGTCGGTTCCAGATCCTCGATGTGGTCGACATGATGAAGCCGATCACGAAGTACACGCACCAACTGGCCTCCGCCGACAATATCCCTTCTAAGGTCCGCGAGGCCTTCCGCCTGGCGCAGGAGGAAAAACCCGGGGCGGTGCATATCGAGTTTCCCGAGGATATCGCCGACGAGCACACCGACGAAAAGCCGATGGTAAAGAGCAATGCTCGCCGCCCGGTCGCCGACGAAAAATCTATCCGTGCCGCCGCCAAGCGTATTGAACAGGCGAGGTCCCCCATTCTGGTGATCGGCGCCGGCGCCAATCGCGCGATGACCAGCCGGATGCTCACCCAATTCATCGAGAAGACCGGGATCCCGTTCGTTTCCACCCAACTGGGCAAAGGCGTGGTCGACGAGACCAGCGGCAAGTTCCTGGGCTGCGCCGCACTGTCGGCTGGCGATTTTGTCCACCGGGCTATCGGCTCTGCCGACCTGATCATCAACGTCGGCCACGACGTGATCGAGAAGCCGCCGTTCTTCATGCAGCCCGGCGGCACCGAGGTGATCCACATCAATTTCCGATCGGCCGAGGTCGATCCGGTCTATTTCCCGCAGTACGAAGTGATCGGCGATATCGGCAACGCGATCTGGCAGATCAAGGAAGACATTCTGCCTCAGGCGGGCTGGGACTTCTCGGCCATGTTCAAGGCGCGCGCCGCCGAGGTGGAGCATACCGCCAAGTCGGTGGGCGACATGCGCTTCCCCATCTATCCGCAATATCTGGTGCAGAAGATACGCGACGCGATGCCGGACAACGGCATCATTTGCCTGGACAACGGCGTCTACAAAATCTGGTTCGCGCGAAACTATCCGGCGCGGATGACCAACACCGTTTTGCTGGATAATGCCCTGGCCACGATGGGCGCCGGCCTGCCATCAGCCATGGCCTCCTCGATGGTTTACCCAGACCGCAAGGTCATGGCGATCTGCGGTGACGGCGGCTTCATGATGAACAGTCAGGAGATGGAGACGGCCGTCCGCCTGAAACTCAACATCACCGTCCTGATCCTGAACGACAACAGCTACGGCATGATCCGCTGGAAGCAGGCTAACATGGGCTTCAAGGACTGGGGGCTGACCTACGGCAATCCTGACTTCGTGAAATACGCGGAGTCCTACGGCGCCAACGGATACCGCGTATCGAGTGCGGCGGAATTGCCGGAGTTGATCCAGAAGTGTCTCAATACGCCCGGCGTTAACCTGATCGACTGCCCTGTGGACTATTCCGACAACGATCTGATCCTGAACAAGCAGATCAAAGAACTGAGCGCGGCGGTTTAGGCCGGCGACAAGGGACCCGATCATGGCCGCGCTCAAGGACGCCTACCCGCTCTATCTGGCCAACGAGGCCCTGACCCCGAATCTCGATCTGGAGGTTACGGACAAATATACCGGCAAGGTAGCCACGCGCGTGGCCCTGGCTGACGCCAGCATCATCGATGCGGGCATCGCGGCCACCGTCGAAGCTGCCGAGCCAATGGCCAGGATGGCCTCCTACGAGCGCCAGGCGGTGCTCCAGCATTGCGTGGATCGCTTCACCGAGCGTTTCGATGAGTTGGCCTATGCTCTGTGTATCGAGGCCGGCAAGCCGATCCGCGACAGCCGGGGCGAGGTTGGGCGACTGATCGACACGTTCCGTATTGCAGCTGAGGAATCGGTGCGGATGACAGGCGAGGTCCAGCCCCTGGACATCTCGCCCCGCGCACGTGGGTATCAGGGCATGTGGAAGCGAGTGCCGATCGGCCCCTGCTCCTTCATCTCTCCCTTCAATTTCCCGCTGAACCTGGCCGCCCACAAGATCGCGCCCGCCCTGGCCGTGGGCTGCCCGTTCGTGATGAAACCTGCGTCACGCACGCCATTGGGCGCCATTATCATTGGCGAGGTCCTTGCAGAAACCGACCTGCCCAAGGGCGCCTTTTCGATCCTGCCGGCCGCCCGCGATGGGGCCGATCTGTTCACCACCGATGAACGGCTGAAACTCCTGTCCTTCACCGGCTCGCCGGGCGTCGGCTGGGACCTCAAGGCCAAGGCCGGCAAGAAGAAGGTTGTGCTGGAACTGGGCGGCAACGCCGCAGTGATCGTCGACGCCGATACTGATCTCGACGACGCCGTAGAGCGGATCATTTTCGGCGCCTTCTACCAGTCCGGTCAGTCCTGCATCGGCGTGCAGCGGATCATCATCCACGCCGATATCTATGACGAGCTTCGCGACCGCCTTGTGGCCAAGACCAGGACCCTGATCGCTGGCGACCCCCATAACGAAGATACCTTCGTGGGGCCGATGATCGACGTAAAGGAGGCCAGCCGTCTGGACAGCTGGATCCACGCCGCAGTGGCTGACGGGGCCAGGTTACTGGTGGGCGGCAAACGCGAGGGCGCGATGCTCGAGGCCACCCTTCTGGAAGGGGTGGGTAGAAGTGCTGCGCTCTATGCGGAGGAGGCCTTTGGACCGGTCGCCATCCTGTCCAGATTTACCAACTTCCAGGATGCCCTGAACGAGGTGAACGATTCGAAGTTCGGTCTGCAGACCGGCGTCTTCACCCGCGACCTCTACAAGATGCTGGACGCCTGGGATCACCTGGATGTGGGCGGCGTTGTCATCGGTGACGTGCCCAGCTATCGAGTAGATAACATGCCTTACGGAGGCGTGAAGGACTCAGGTCTTGGGCGCGAGGGGGTCAGGTTCGCCATGGAAGACATGACGGAAATTCGCAATCTCGTCATCCGTCGCCGTTGAGCCCGCGTATCTAGCGGGGACAGTGCGCGCTGCTCGGGGAGGCGGCTAGTTGTTAACGATAGCTCAGATCACCGATCTGCACATCACGACCGACAAGGATCCGCTCAACCAGAGACGGAACGAAGAGCGGTTGCGCCAGGTCATGAAGACCATCCATGGGCTGCGTCCGCGTCCTGTCGCCATCATCGCCAGCGGCGATCTGGTCGATCGCGGTGAGGTCGAAGAGTACCTTGAGCTGAAGCGGCTCATGGCCGACAGCGAAATCCCGATCTACTACGCCCTGGGAAATCATGATCTGCGAGCGCCGTTCCTTGAGGTCTTCAGCGGCCCAGGCGCCCAGACCGATCCCAACGGATATGTGCAGTATGCCGTGGACTTCGGGTCCATGCGGATGGTCGTCTGCGACACCCTCGAAGGCGAAAACCACGGTGACTATGACGAAGCCCGCGCGGCATGGCTGAGCGCGACGCTTGATGAGGCGCCAGAGCGCCCCACAGCGGTGATCCTGCACCATCCTCCGATCCCAAGCGGCATTCGCTGGATGGACCCTGATCCTCAGTCACCCTGGCTTCTGCGTCTGGCCGAGGTATTGACCGGCCGCAATCAGGTGAAGGTGTTGATGTGTGGCCACATCCACCGCGCTTTCTATGGTCTCTTTGCCGGTCACATGGTCGCCGCCGCGCCTGCCACCTCGATCCAGCTCACCCTCGACCTCACGGAGGTGGACATGGAGGTCCCGGATGGCCGCGAGATCCTTGTCGAGGAACCACCGGCGTTCGCCCTGCTGATGTCGAATGGGCCCGACCTGACGACACACGTCTGTCTGGCTGGCGAATACACGCCGGCAGTGACCTATAACTTCCCGTTCCGAAAGCTGGCGTGATTCATGGCGACTGCGGTTGCGTCGAAGGGAATCATGGGCCGCCTGATCGGCCTGCTACAACGTCTCCGGGCCACTGGTGGCAAGGGCCTGGCGGATACCATAAGCGTGGCAGTGGTCGCGATCCTGGCGACAGGCGCGGCGCTATTGCTGAACACGACGACACCGATCCGGTACGTCGAGAATCTGTCCTATGATTTGCGCCTCACCGGCGGCGCGCCGGCTGCCCAGCCGGAATTCGTGATCGTCAAGATCGACAGCGAAGCGACCAAGGCCATGAGCGAAGCGTCGGATTGCCACTGCCTGGCGCCGATCGACAAGGCCTGGCTGGGCAACCTGATCGCCACGCTCGACTCCAAGGGCGTCAAGGCGATTGCCGTCGACTATCTCCTGGACACCTGGTCCTCGGATGAAGAGTTCAAGGATTTTGAAGGCCGCGTGGCCAACGTAAAAGCGCCGATCATCGTCGCCGCCGATCCCAACATGAAGGCGGGCGTCGATTTTCCGGTCGCACCGAAACTCCGCTATTCTGACGCCCGGGCCTTGATGCACGTGGACTACGACGACGTTATCCGGCGATACGACCCAAACCCCAGCCAGTATCGCGCACTGGCCACGGAAGTCGGCATCGTTGCCGCCGGCATGAAGCCGCCGACCAAGCCCTTCGACATTCGTTATCGCCGGCCGGACCCCAATGTTTCCGCCGAGAATGCCGGGGCCATCAGCCCGTCCTACTCGGCTGCCTTCGTCGAGTTTCTGCCCCCTGCCCTGCTGAAGGACAAGATTGTCTTCATCGGCAACGTGACCCGCTCGGCCACCGCCGATTCCGACACGCCGAAGGAAGACATGCACGCCACGCCGATGCGCTTCCTGTCGGGCCACCAGCAAGGCACCCCGGGGGTCGAAGTCCATGTCCACGCCCTGTCCCAGATGCTGGCGGGCGACCAGGTCAAACGCCCCGGGGTGTTGTGGTCAGCCATCATCGTGCTGGCGGCTGCGCTGGGTGGATCCTTGCTGGGCCGCTCGACCCAGAAGTGGTGGATGTCCGTTGTCATCGTGCTGGTCGCCTTCGGAGTCGGCGGTTTCGCAGCCTTCGAACTCTACCATCGCGCCGCGATCATGGCGCCAATGACGGCTCCCTCCATCAGCTTTGCGTTCGGGTTCTTCATCCTGAGCCGGCTGGCGGCGGCAGATTTGCAAAATCAGCGGGCGTTCTATTCCTCAACCCTGGAACGCTATCTGGCGCCACAGGTCATAGACCGCATGGTGGACGGTCGCGAGGAGGTCAAGATCGGTGCTGAGGAGCGTGAGATCACCGTCATGATCTCCGATCTGGAGAACTTCTCCAATCTGGTGGCAAGCCTGGATCTGGAAACCTTCGAAGGGGTGATCAACGAATACTTCGATGGCATCATCGACCTGCTCTGGAAGCACGAGGCGATGATCGACAAGATGACCGGCGACGGCATCATCGCCATCTTCGGCGCGCCTGTACCGTCGGAGGACCATGCGGATCGCGCCATCGCCTGCGCCCGCGAGATCGACACCTATGCCCAGGCCATTCGACAGAAGATGATCGCCCGTGGCATCAATTTCGGCCACACGCGGATGGGCATCTCCTCAGGCATCGGCCTGGTCGGAAACTTCGGCGGCGAACGGCGCTTCAACTACACAGCCTATGGCGAGGTGGTGGTGATCGCCGCCCGCCTCGAAGCCGCCAACAAGACCTTCTCCACACGCATCCTGTTCAGTAGCGAAACCTTGCGACTGGCCAAGCGCGAGATCCCTGTGATCTCGGTGGGCGAGATCGACCTGAAGGGCGTACCGCTCCCCATCCCGGCTTACACCACCCCAACGGACGACAAGAGTTGAGGATGCCCCGGGCGTAGCGCCCGCGGGCAGGCTGTCTCTAGAGCGTGACCGCATCTGACGGATTCGGGATTCACGAGGTTTGCGGATCGTGATTCAAGGTGGGGGCTGGGCCGGAGGCCAGCCTGCATGACTCGACCGTTTTCACTGGACCTTCGGGAGCGTGTTGCGCGGTTTGTG
>CAIVVM010000033.1 GCA_903909375.1 uncultured Alphaproteobacteria bacterium | reverse complement strand
CCAGATCGCCGCCGCCGTCGTCGCCTTCAACAACACCCCGCGACAATGCCTGGACTTCCGCACCCCGGTTGAGGTCTTCTCCAAGCACCTGTTGCACTTCAAACGAGAATCCACCTCCCGGCATTCGCCGGGATGAGCGGGTGTTGTTGAAATTGTCGGATCCGGCGAAGGTATATGCCGTCCCCCCGCGCTGAATCATTCGCCAAAGAAACCCTCATCAATCGCTTTGATCTCGACCGTATCTCGCACCACGACGCCTACGGCGTGACGCACCATAAGCTCGGCAAGGCGGTCTCCATCGACCAACACTACATGGGTTGATGATCTCTCGGCATGGTCCTTTGCCTGCTTGGTGAAGGCCGATGCTGTAACGAACAGGCCCTTGTTTGCCCTCTTGATGTTGAGTGCGCCAATGAAGCTGTTGATCGCATCGGGACCAACGGTGTTGCCCTCTTTGTAGCGTTTTGCCTGGATATAGACGCGGTCGAGACCAAGGGGGTCTTGGTGTACTACCCCGTCCACACCCCCGTCCCCCGAGCCGCCAAGAGCCTCAGCCATTTCCTCCCGGCCCTGGCCGTATCCCATACGTATGAGCAACAGAGTAATGAGGGCTTCAAAGTCGCCCGGCGTCATTTGACGGACACGGTCGAGGACGTCGGCCCTTAGGCTCGCATCAAGTTCACCGCGCGCCGCCTCAATGCGCTCCTCTGGAGTGATCGCTTGAAATACCGGCGCGTTCGGCTTGGCTTGGATAAGCACAGGAGCCTCGCCGTCCGGCTCGCGCTGCCGCCATGCAACGAACGCAGGGTACTGGTTTAGGAGATCGTTGCTTATCCCCGGAAGGCCCTTGGCGAGTAGAGCATGTCCCTCGTCGGTCACCTCGAACTGGCCCCTCCTCGTAGATCGCAGGAGGCCAGCCCGCGTCAGGTATTGCTTTGACCAATGCAGGCGGTTGTGGAGGACGCCCTGGCGACCGCTGGGCAGTCTCTCAGCCAGTTGCTCATCGGTGAGTTTGAGGTCCGCTGCGACTAACGGCTGCACCTCCATTATGCTCACCGGTCGCTTCATCGCGGCGGACCGTTTGAGCAAGGGCAGCATGAGGGCCTGATAGTCAGGAACGGCCATTTCTAGTGTTCTCCTCTGGCGGCGTCCGCCGTCCTACACCAAAGCCTTTAGACGGGAATTAGGGTGACAGGTCCAACCGGGAGTACGGTGACAGGAGTTCGGGGACAGGTCGTCATGGCATGCAGTCCCGCCCCCAGTTGAAAGCGCATCGTCAGATGCCTCCCAACCTTAAATCTCACGGATGATGCGAGCCTGACGCCCAAGCCAACTGGCCGCCATGAGATCCATGGCGGGGCCTGCGCCGACGCGCCTCACAAACCGAAACGTCACAAGCGCGCTTGCCACAAACGGCCCTGCCGCAAAAACGGCCCCGCAAACACTTTACAACCACCCCATCATGTTCTACTTTTGTTCCTATGCACGACGCCGCCGTCGCCCGTACCGAACATGAACTCCGGATGGTGGAGGCGCTGGTCGACTGTGCGCATGCGTTGAGCGTGGCGGTGGCCGAGGCGGCGAAGGCGGAGGCTGACGGCAAACTCCAGCTTCAGTTGTTCGAGGCGTTCCAGCGCGGCTTTCTGGCCGTGCGGATGGGGATCCGGCTGTCGCTGATGCTGCGCGCTGCACCCCGGGCCGTCGCCCGGCCCGAGGTCGAACGCCTCGAGACCGAACGGCTGGAAACCGAACGGTTGCAGGATCCGCCGGAAACCGACGAGCCACGCTTCGCGACGGAACGCGAGCGCGACCGCGACTATGAGCCGGTCAGCCTGCCGAAATTCCTCTCCACCCTGGGCGTGGTCGCCCGGGACGCGGCGCGCATCGAGGCCCTCCCCGCCCACGTCCGCGCCGACATTCTCCCCAAACTCGATACCCTGCTGACCGGCGCGAAAGGCCCTGCGGCATCGCCGGCCCCGGCCACAGCCACAGCCGCCGTGGCGCTGATGACCCGGCCCAAGGCCCCGCCCAAATCGGCGCTGCTTGGCGGCGCCTCCACCCTCTCCGGCCCCCCGCCGGCCTTCCACGGCAAGCCCCGTCCCCCGCCCTACCGGTTCGGCTGATCGACTGCCGACACCCTTCTCCCCTTGTGGGAGAAGGTGGCCTCGCGAAGCGAGGTCGGATGAGGGGTCGATAGCCCTCTCCGATAAGGCATTGAAATCATTTCGATAGGGCGGCGCGACCCCTCATCCGACCGCCTGCGGCGGCCACCTTCTCCCGCAAGGGGAGAAGGGGCGCACTGCCGCCTGCCCTCAACCGCAAACGCCCCCGGCGCCTACGGGCGGACCCTCACGTCCGCAAACCGGGCCGTGGTTCCCGGGCCGATCCAGAGCGCCACGCCGCCCTTGCGTGCGGCGCCGCCTTTCAGGTCATTCACGATGAGCACCGGCTGGGTCGCCTCGTCGAGAAACAGGCGCGCCTTGTCGCCCGAAACCACCACACGCATCCGCGTCCAGCGGCCCGGCTCCATGTCAGCATAGGACTCATAGCGCGAGGGCGTCTCCCGCCGTGTGCGCTCCCAGGGCCAGTCAGGCGCCGAGATGTACTGGACGGCGTGATTGCGGCGTTCCTGATCCTCCGCCCGCCCGTTCGTGGGCCGGATGTAAACGGCCTCGCCCGTGGCGCCATCCTCCGACAGCCGGAACGCAATGCCCACGAACCCCCGCGCACCGGCGACGGCCCCACCGGCCGGCGACCCCGCCACCCAGAGCTCGATCTCGCCGTCGCCGAACTCAACGCCGGGAAGCCGCACCAGCTTCTCGAACTGACCGTTCGGCGCACCCAGGTCCTCGACCCGCAGCGCCGCGCGACCGGAATAGGTCTCCGCCGACACCGCGACATTGCCCATCGGCCGCACGTCGCCCGGCGCCAGCGACGGCGCCTTGCCGGCGCCCATCAGCCCCACCGCCGCCAGGACCATCAACAACCTGCGTGACATACTGCCTCCATCGAGAGCCCGGCCGATCTTGCCGACGCGCCCCACGCGCGGCAAGACCCACCCTCCTACGGCGTCACGATCGCAAAGTTCGGCGTCGGCGCCGTCAGCCAGCCCAGCATCCGCGACAGCGCCCCGGCATCCCCTTCGGACGCAACGCCCGACGTGGGCTGTCCCGCCAGGGCCACCGCCAGGAACTGCGCGCGCGGCATGGTGAAGACGCCGTCGGCCTTGCCCGTCTTCGGGTCGGCCTCATAGGTCAGCACGGCGTTGCGCACGCTCACCCGGAACCGCTCCTTGCGATCCGGGAACACCAGGTCGACGCTGACCGCGCCGTCCTTCACCTTGTCCGGATCCAGCCGCACGGCCAGCAGGTCCAGCAGCATGGTCGTGGAGGTGTTGCGCACCAGATCGAGGGCTGCGGCGCCCGGCCCCGCCGCGGGCCGCACACCCGCGCGCAGTTCCTGCGCCCCGGCCAGATAGATGTTGCGCCAAAGCGAGCTCTCGGCCCCGGCGGCCTGCCTCTCATAGGTCCGCGCCAGCAGGTCGCGGGCGGGCTGGTTGGCGGCATCCGCAAACACCAGCCGGTTGGCCAGCGCGCCGGCCCAGCGGTCATCGCCCTTGTCGAACGCGGCCTGCGCCGCCGCCAGCACGCTCGCTGGCCCTCCCATCATCGCCACATAGCGGGCGGCCTCATCCGCCGGCTCCAGCGGCGCCAGGTTCACCGGATTGGCGTCGTACCAGCCCATGTAGCGCTGATAGACCGCACGGGAATTGAAGCTCATCGAGCCGTAATAGCCGCGGTTGTACCACTCCCGGTCCAGCGCCTCCGGCAGCTTGATGCGATTTGCGATTTCCGGACCTGTCAGCCCCTCGTTCATCAGCCGCACCGTCTGGTCGTGCAGGTATTTGTAGGCGTCACGGTGCTTGGCCAGATAGTCGCCGATCACCGCCTGGCCGAACCGGGGCCAGCCGTGGCTGGTCATCAGGATATCGCTCTTGTCGCCATAGAGGCGGATCGACTCGCTCAGATAGGCCGCCCACTCCTTGGCGTCGCGCACCAGGGCGCCACGCGGCGTCAACACATTGTGCATCGTCGGATTGGCGTTCTCGGCCAGGTCCAGCACCTTCAGGTCGGGCAGGTAGATGTTCATCTCCGACGGCGCCTCGGTCCCGGGCGTCATCTGGAACTGCATCCGCACCCCGTCGACCACCAGTTCCTCGCCGGTCCTGGTGATCTCCACCGTAGGCGGGATCAAGGTCATGGTCCCCGGGCTCACCGCCAGGCCAATGCCGGCGCTGACCTGCCCCGTCACGCCCTTGGGCAGGAAGGTGCCGAACTGATAGGTGGCGCGCCGGGTCATGGCCGGGCCGGCGATCACGTTCTCGCTGACGGCATGCTCCAGGAAGCCGGACGGGGCGATCACCTTGACCTTGCCGGCGTCCACGTCGGCCTGGGTGACCATGCCGCGCGCGCCGCCGAAGTGGTCGCCGTGGCTGTGGGTGTAGATCAGAGCTACGACCGGCCGCGCGCCCAGCTTCTCGTTGGCCAGCTCGAGGGCCGCCTTGGCCACCTCCGAGGAGGTCAGGGGGTCGATGACGATCCAGCCCGTCTTGCCGGCGATGAAGGTCGCGTTGGAGATGTCGAAGCCACGCACCTGCCAGACGCCCCTGGTCACCTCGAACAGGCCATGCCGGGCCAGAAGCTGCGACTGGCGCCACAGGCTGGGGTTCACGCTGGCCGGCGCCGGACCTTTCAGGAAGTCATAGGCGTTCAGGTCCCAGACCAGATTGCCGCCGGCGCCCAGGATCTTCGGGTCCGCCCGCGTGCCCAGGAACCCGAAGTCGGCGAAGGCGTAGTCCCGGCGATCGTTGTAGTCCGGTGCGGCTGCCGCCGCCGAAGCCAGAGCCAGTGCGCCCATCAGGCCGCCGATCAGTATTCTCATGATTGTCCTCCCGTTGGCCGACCGTGGCGCGCACGGCAGGTGTTGGCAATACGGCCGTGCTGTGAAAGGCAGGGGCCATGAAGGCCATCATCATCGGCGCCGGGATCGGCGGCCTCACCACCGCGCTCAGCCTGCATGCCGCCGGGATCAAGGTTGAGGTCCATGAGGCCGCGCCCGAATTGCGCGCCGTGGGCGTCGGCATCAACCTGCTGCCCCATGCCGTGCGCGAACTGAGCGAACTCGGCCTGGCCGACGACCTGGCCGCCGCCGGCGTCGCCACCGAGGCCCTGGTCTACGCCAACCGCCACGGCCAGGAGATCTGGCGCGAGGCGCGGGGCGTCGCCGCCGGCTACAACTGGCCGCAGTACTCCATCCATCGCGGAACCCTGCTGAGCCTGCTCGAGACGGCGGTGCGTCGCCGGCTGGGCGACGGGGTCATCCGCACAGGCCATCGGGCCGCATCCAGCGACGGCCGTTCGGTCGTCTTCGCCGACGGCGCCGCCGCAAGCGCCGACGTGATCATCGCCGCCGACGGCATCCACTCGGCCTTGCGCGCCCAGCTGTTTCCCGACGAAGGCCCGCCCATCTGGAACCGCCGGGTGCTCTGGCGCGGGATCACCGAGGCCCCATCCTACCTAGGCGGCCGCACCATGGTAATGGCCGGCCACGGCGACCAGAAGTTCGTCTGCTATCCCATCGGCCCGGCGGCCGCGCCGGGCCGGTCTCTCATCAACTGGATCGCCGAACTGCGCTTCCCCGAGGGCCCTGAGTGGCGGCGCGAGGACTGGAACCGGGCGGGCGACCCCGCCGACTTCCTGCCCCGGTTCGAGACCTGGAACTTCGGCTGGCTGGACGCCCCGGCGATCATCCGCAACGCCAGCCAGATCTTCGAATACCCCATGGTCGACCGCGATCCCGTGGACCGCTGGACCCTGGGCGGCATGGCCCTGCTCGGCGACGCCGCGCACCCCATGTACCCCATCGGCTCCAACGGCGCCTCGCAGGCGATCCTCGATGCCCGCACCCTGGCCTGGCAGCTGGCGACCCGGCCCAGCGTCACCGAGGCCCTGGCCGCCTACGAAGCCGAACGCCGCCCGGCCACCAGCCGCCTCGTGCTGGCCAATCGCGGAGAGGGTCCGGAGCGGGTGCTCAATCTCGCCGAAGCCCGCGCGCCGGACGGCTTCGCCACCGTGACAGATGTCATCAGCCAGACCGAGCTCACCGCCATCGCCGATGGCTACAAGCAGGTCGCCGGATTCGACCGCGAGGCGCTGAACGCCCGGGCCTCGCTCACCCCGCCGCGCGTTGGGTGATCAGTCGCCGGGCAGCCGCCCTAGTCGCGACCCGGGGTCTTCAGCACCTCGATCTCACCGGCATAGCCGATGGCCCGCACCCGGCTGACCAGGGCCTCGACCTCTGCCAGCGGCGGCGCGACTGCACGGGTAAAGATGTAGACCTTCTCGAAGCCGGGTTCGGCCGAGATGTGCCATTCGCCGGCCGGGCCTGCGGCGATGATCCGGTAGGTGCGAACCGGGCGGAAGGGTCCGAAGCGATACTTCACCTCCAGCGCCGCGTTCTGGCCCGGATCCTTCAGCGTGCCGATCCCGGCGATCGCGGTTTCCTTGCCCTGGGGGCCGCCCTTCAGGCAGGCATCGCGGACAGTGATCCGGCCCTTGCTGTCGCGGCCATGCTCGGTGGTGGCGTATTCACAGCCACGCGTCAGGCCGGTGGGCGTGCGCGCCTGTTCGTACCACATGCCCTTGTAGAAGGTGGCCGCGTCCAGCGGTCCGGCTGTCGGGGGATCCGCCGGCTTGGGTGTGGCGGCGAAGGCGGGTGCGGCCATGGCCAAGGCGGCCGCGCCCATCAGGCTGATCAGCGAAACGTGCATTCGATTTGCCTCTCGAGGTCGTGAAAACGGTCGGCCTGAAGGACGCCTGATCCAAGGCGTTCGTATGGCGCCGACCCTCTATCCGGGCTTAACGATGTGGCCCTCATCGGGTTGCATCCGGCCCGCCACTACGTCGGCGTAAAGTGCCTGCAAGGCGTCCACCAGCGTGGTGCGTGTCAGGTCGTTCCGGTCGACGAGAAGGTCCCAGCCGGCCATCAGAGATCCGCCCAGTTTCCGTGGAAACCAAACGGCACCCGGCGCGGCATCTCGGCAATGCCGATCGGCCCCTTGGCGATATCCCGGGCTTCGAAGACGGCGAGGTCCGAGCGGTTCTCCGCCGCCCGCCAGATCACCGCGGTCAGCCAGCCGTCACCCTCGGCCGCGTCCGCCGAGCGCTTGACGAACACAGGCTCCGAGGTCTGGTCGCCGCCGTTCAGCTCATAGACCTGACGCTTGCCTGTGGTCAGGTCCAGGTGGGCAATGGCGCCCTGGCGGACGGTCTTCGCGCCGGTGGGATCGGCGGCGTACCAGGCATGCCGGTGCTTCAGCGTCTCGACCCGGGGGTCGACGCGGGGGAACTCGCCGTCCAGATCGTCCAGAGGGGTCTCTAGGATGGCGTCGGAATTGCCAGCCAGATCGAAGGTCCAGCGCATCAGTCGCGCCGCGGCCTTGTCACCCGGCGATCCGTCGGCCTTCGGGAACAGGGGCGCGACATTGTAGCGCATGACGTCGCAGTAGATCTTGTCGCCGTCTTCCCAGGAATTCAGCGGGTGGAAGACGTAGCAGGCCGGCGCATTGAACCAGCGAATGGTCGAGACATCGGCGTCACGGCGCATCACGCCGACGTAGGCGCCCTTGTCCGGTTCCCAGGCAAACGGTGGCAAACCCTTCATGGCGCGTTCCAGGCTGGCGGTCAGCGGCAGGATCGGGAACAGGGCATGGTGCTCGGTGACCATGAAGTCATGCGCCATGCAGGCGAAAGGCGCCTGGAAATCCTGACGGCTGATCAGCGTGCCGTCCGGGGCCGTGCGGCCATAGCTCATCCCTGCCGACAGCGGCATCTCGCCGACGCCATAGGCGAACCAAAGCATCTCACCGGTCTTGGGATCGATCTTGGGGTGGGCCGTGACCTTGCCCTTGAAGGCCCGGTCGTATCCCTTTGACTCCAGTGTGCGCGCATCCATGGCGAAGGGATGATGCGCCTCCTCCAGCGCCAGTAGCTTGCCGGCGTGCATCAGGACGTTGGTGTTGGCGACGCCGCCCTCGTTGCCCATCGCCAGCGGGTCCGTGGTCATCGGATTGCCCATGGCGCCGAACAGGTGGCGACCGTGCTCGTGTTCCAGCTCCCACTTGGGCGTGCGGACATAACGGTTGCGGTAGCGGACCTTGCCGTCCTCCACGTAGAATCCGTGGACCATCCCGTCGCCGCCAAACCAGTGGTAGTCGCCCTTCGGATCGAACTGTGGGTTAGGACCAATGCGGAAAAGCGCACCGCGCAGACCGGTCGGAATCTCGCCTGTCACCTTGAGGTCGAAATCATCTTCTGACCGCACCGGCGCGAAATTGCCTGCCAGGTAGGGATTGATGCGCACATCGCCGTCCATGACCGTTCCCTCGGATTTGCTTGCGTAACTTACGTTGTAAATTCATTGTGGAACGCCTAGCTGTTGGCAAGCGTTTTCTTTCAGGTGCTGAGTCGAATGCCCCGCGTGCTCTCCGATACGGATGTCGCCGATTTTCGCGACCGCCTTTGCGAGGCCGCCGAGCGTCTGTTTGCCGAGAAGGGTCCCGATGCAGTGACCATGCGCCAGCTCGCCTCAGAGCTCGGTGTCTCGCCCATGACGCCCTACCGCTACTTCAAGGACAAGGACGATATTCTCGCCGCCGTGCGAACCAACGGTTTTACCCGGTTCGCCGAGGCCCTGGAGACAGCTCGCGACGGCGGCAAGGGAGCAAATGTCGGCGAGGCCTATGTGGCTTTCGCGTTCGAGCATCCCGACACCTACAAACTGATGTTCGACCTCAACCAGCCGAACGACGACAGCTATCCCGAGCTTGTCGCCGCAGGCCAGCGGGCGCACGACAACATGAGCGCGTGGGTCAAGGATCGCATCGCCGCGGGCAAGATGACCGGCGATCCCGAAAAGATCGGCGCCATGTTCTGGGCCGCCACGCATGGGATCGTCGTTCTCGAAATGGCCGGCAAGCTGCCCAAGGGCGCCGCCCAGGACCTGCGAAACCTGCTTACGGTGACTCTGGTAAAAGGACTGCGGCCCGGCGCTTGACGCCTGAGGCGGAATGTCGCCCTAAGTTATCCGTCGAAGGTCCGGGACGGCGGACCTGGGGAGCACACGCATGAGCAAGATCAAGCCCTTCAAGGTGCACTGGAAGAAATCCAGGGTGCGCGCCGTGCTGGACCAGGTCCGCGACTACCCCTGGCCGCCCATGCCGGAGGTTCCGGACGGCTGGGCCTATGGGTGCGACGGCGCCTATCTCAAGGAATTCTGCGACTACTGGACGGAAGACTACGACTGGCGCGCAGCCGTCGACGACCTGAACCGGTTCCCGCAATTCACGGCCCGGGTCGAGGATTTTGACCTCCACTTCCTGCATGTGGTTGGTGAGGCTGGCGGAAAACGACCGCTGATCATCACGCATGGATGGCCGGGCTCTCACTATGAGTTCTGGCAGGCGATCGAGAAGCTGGCCTGGCCCTCGAAGTTTGGCGGCGACGCCGCCGACGCCTTCGATGTGGTGGTCCCGTCCCTGCCAGGCTTCGGCTTCTCGTCGAAACCCAAACGCCCGATCGGCCAGCGCAGCACGGCCAGGCTGTTCAACACCCTGATGACCGAGGTGCTGGGCTATCAGACCTATCTCGCCCAGGGCGGAGACTGGGGGGCCATGGTCACCTCCTGGCTGGGCCGCGATCATGGCGCGCACGCCAGGGCCATTCACCTCAACATGATGGGTTTCCGCCCACCCGGCGGACCTCAAGGCGAGGCGGAAGTCGCCTGGGCCCAGCGGCAGGCCGGCGCGCAGGAGATCATGGGCGCCTACTTCCGCCTGCAGGTCTCCAAACCGCAGTCGATCGCCTGGATGGGCGCAGGCAATCCCGTGGGTCAGGCCGCCTGGATCCTGGAGCGCTTTCACGACTGGTCCGACCTGTCGGTCAAGTCGATGGACGAGGCCTATCCGAAGGACCGCCTGCTCACCAACATCATGATCTATGTGATGACCGACAGCTTCGCCACCGGCGCCTGGTACTATCGCGGCCTGGTGGAGGAAGGCGGCCTGGCCTTCGCCCCGGGCGAACGCCTCGAGACCCCCACGGCCTTCGCGAATTTCCCCGGCGAGCCGCTCTATGCGGCGCCGCCCCGCAGCTTCGCAGAGCGGGCGCACAACATCGTCCGTTGGACCGATATGCCCCGCGGCGGGCACTTTGCGGCCATGGAGGAACCGGATCTGTTCGTTGACGAGGTGAGGGCCTGGGCGCGGGAGGCAGGGTAACCCGGCCCATGCCTCGCTATGACTTCGCGTCCGACAACACCGCGCCCGCAACGCCTGAGGCGATGGCGGCGCTTGCCGCGGCCAACACCGGTTTCGCCTCCGGATACGGGTCTGACGCCACCAGCGCCCGCGCCGCCGACCTGATCCGGGCATGGCTAGACGCCGACGCAGAGGTTCGGTTCGTGGCGTCGGGCACAGCGGCCAACGCCATCGCCCTGTCAGCGCTTTGCCGGCCGTTCGAGTCGGTGCTTGCCCATGAGCACGCCCACGTCTGCACGGACGAGACGGGGGCGCCCGGGTTTTTCGGGCAGGGGCTGGGACTGATTGGCCTGCCGGGCGCGTCGGGCCGGATCGACCCTTCGAGCCTCACCGGTCCACTCGCCGCGCCGGATGTCGCCCATCGCCAGTCACCGGCCGCCCTCTCGCTGACCAATGCGACAGAGTACGGAACCGTCTACCCGGTCGCTGATCTACGGGCGTTGATCCAGCCGGTTAAGGCCATGGACTACGGCGTGCACCTCGACGGGGCGCGGCTCGCCAATGCGGCGGCGGCCGGCTTCGACGTCCGGGCCATCGCCGGCCTTGACGTCGACATCCTGGTGCTGGGCGGAACCAAGGCCGGCATGCCGCCCACCGAGGCCGTGGTGATCTTCGACCGCAAACTGGCCAGAAGGTTCGACGGGCGCCTGAAGCAGGGCGGTCAGCTTCCCTCCAAGGGCCGGTTCTATGCCGCACCCTTCATCGGCATGATGGAAGACGGCGCCATCGCGCGCCACGCCGCCCACGCCAACGCGATGGCGCGTCGACTGGCGGCTTCGATGCCGTTCCGGGTCACTCACGCCGTCGAGGCCAATGCGGTCTTTGTCGAGATGGACGAAGACCGGCTGACTGCCCTGCAAGCGAGAGGCTGGTTCGTCTATCGGTTTCTCGACGGCTCGGTGCGTTTCATGTGCTCCTGGGCGACGACAGAGGCCGCCGTTGATGAGCTCGTTGAGGCCCTGCGAAGCATAGCGTGAGCCCGGATTCGCCGCGGCGGCGGAAGGATTTGCGCACGACCACCGATTGTGTGGCCGCAAGGGCGCACAGCGTACCAAAATCGTAACCATGTCGCTTCCGGGCGCTCAATTGTGGCGACTTTTCGTTGATTGCGCGACGGCTGCATGACACTGGTCCTCCCAATCGCTCAGGCTATGACCCCTGCGTAAGCGCCACCTGGTGTCGACGCTTGGAGTTGCGGTTCTGAACGTCCTTCGCCTCGGCGGTTTCGCCGACAGCCCTCGCCCACAACTCCCAGGTTGGGAGCCAAGGAATGAAAGCCCAGATGAACACTCTGTTCCGCACCGCGTTGCTCGCTTCAGCCGCCTCGGCCAGCCTGCTCGCCGTTCCGACCCTTGCTCAGGCCCAGACTGCAGCCGCCTCCGGCGCAAGCCAGGCGGGCGTGGAGGTCGGCGAGATTGTCGTGACCGGCTCGCGTATTCGGCGGGCCAACCTGACGTCGGTGCAGCCTCTTCAGGTGATCACCACCGAGAAGATCGAAAAGCGCGGCTTCACCAACGTCGCCGACTCGCTCAACGAACTGCCGAGTTCCGGCGTTCCCGTGAACCCCATCGGCGACCAGGGCGGTTTCGGTACGGGTCGCAACTTCGTCAACATTTTCAGCCTCGGCACCAACAGGACCCTCACGCTGGTCAACGGTCGTCGGTTCGTCGGCGGGAATCCTGCCTCGATCTTCACCGGTGCGGGCGCGGGCGGCCAGGTTGACCTGAACGTCATTCCGACCGGCCTGATTGATCGTATCGAGACCATTCAGGCAGGCGGCTCCGCCGTCTATGGCTCAGACGCCATCGCCGGCGTGATCAACATCATAACCAGGACAGAGTACGACGGCTTCGAAGTCGATGGGCAGTTCGGGATTTCCGACGAGAATGATGCTGAGGTCTATCGCGGACGCATCATCGCCGGAAAGTCGTTCTTTGATGACCGCCTCAGCCTGTTCGGCAGCTACGAGTACAATGAAACCTCGGCCCTGGCCTTCACCGACCGGGCCGTGACCAATCGACAGATCGCCTTTGCATCCAACCCGGCCAACACGTCGACCTCCGACGGGATCCCGGGCGCGATCCTCATCACAAACCGGCGCATTCCTGAAACCACATTTGGCGGCATTCCGTTCCGGAGCGGTGGCTCCGCCCTGTCCGGCCTGCTCACCATCGTTGACCCGGCCAATCCGGCCAACCGCGTGAATGCCCAGTTTGGTCCAGGCGGCGCCTTGATCCCATTCAACTCCGGCACCTTCTTCCAACCGTCGATCGTGTCTGGCGGCGACGGCATGAACCTCGCGCTTCTTAGCTCGCTTCAATCGCCGGTGAAGCGCCACGTGGCGAACGGCTTCGTGAAGTTCGACATTACCGACAACATCCGGTTCACCAGCGAACTGCTCTACGCGAAGGCCGACGCCGTCGAGCCCTTCAACCAGCCGATCTACAATGCACCGATCTTCGGCGGGAATTCGGCGTCGCTGCGCATGTCGACATCCAATCCTTTCCTGCCGGCCGCAAGCCGTGCGGCGTTGCTCAGCCAGCCCACCCCCTTGCCGACAGATCCGCTGAACGCCGCAGAGCGCATCTTCTTCCTCTCTCGCGCATCGGTCGATATCGGCAACAACAAGACCGATGCCTCCAGTGAGACACAGCGCGGGGTGTTCGCCTTTGAAGGCGACCTCAACTTCCTGGATCGCAACTTCAACTGGGATATCTCGGCGAACTTTGGTGAGTCGACCGGCTATTTCCGCACACCGAACATCGATCAGTCCAAATTCCTCCTGGCGATCGACGCTGTGCGAGATGCTTCCGGCGCCGTTGTCTGCGCCAGCGCAGTGGCTCGCGCGGCCGGCTGTGCGCCTCTGAACCTGTTTGGCGAAGGCGCGCCCAGCAAGGCGGCTCTGGACTATGTCAGCGTCCAGTTCCGGAGCGACTACAAGATCCAGCAGGCCGTCTATCAGGGCAACTTCGGGGGCGAACTGCTCACCGTGCCCGCCGGCAAACTGACCTTCAACGTGGGATATGAGTACCGCCGCGAGAAGTCGGACTTCAACCCGAACGATCCCCAGGAGCGGGGCATCGGTCGTTCAGCAGCCATCAGCGGTCTGCAGGGCAAGTTCGACACCAAGGAATACTACGGTGAAGCCGAGCTTCCCGTGTTCGGTGGTGATTTCAAATTCCTTGGTATGGAGAGCCTCACACTTGAGGGTCAGTACCGTAAGGTCGATCACTCGCTGGCCGGAAAGGACGAGGCCTGGCAGGTAGGCGGCCGCTGGTACCCGATTGCGGACCTCATGATCCGCGCCAACAAGGGGCAGTCGTTCCGCGCACCGGCGGTCACGGAACTCTTCCTGCCCGACGCCACCTCGTTTGTGACGGCAACCGACCCCTGCGACGCCCGCAACATCACCGGCGGTCCGAACCCGCCAGCCCGCGCCGCAAACTGCCAGGCGGCGTTCCAGGCTGCTGGACTTCCAGCCAACTTTACCCTGACCTCGCAGGTTCAGGTTTCATCGGTTCAAGGGACGACGTCCGGCAACCGGACTCTGAGAAACGAAATCGCCGACCAATGGTCAATCGGCTTCGTGTATCAGCCGTCCTGGATCGAAGGGCTGGCGATCAGCTTCGACTGGACTGACATCGAGCTCAAGAAAGCGATCTTCAACTTCGGTCTGACCTCCATCCTGCAGGTCTGCTACGATAGCCCTGATGCGCAGCCTGACGCCTGCGGTCGCTTCCAGCGCGGTACGTCCTCGCTGCTGGCGGCGCGGCAGGCCCAGATCCTGACCAACGGTGAAGCCGTTGGGAACGGGCAGACAGCAACCGGTCCGCGCCAGGGCTTCATCAACGCCGGCTACGTCAATTTCGAAGGCTTCACGGCGGGCATCGACTATCGGGTCGACCTTGAAACCGCCCTCGGAGGCGCGTTCAAGAACTGGCTCGGCGGCACCCCTGGTACGCTGGATTTCAACTATGACCTTTACAACATCGATACGCTGCAAACCTCCGTCACAGGCCTCGGTTTCGACCTGAACCGCGACGAATCTGAGATTGGTCAGGCGACCTGGCAATGGAAGCTGGAAACAAGCTATTCGCGTAACAATCTGGAAGCTATCTGGACGGTCAACTACGTCGGCGAGTCCGCGTTCAACAACGACTTTACAATTGAGACCCGCAGACCTTTGAAGGTTGACGATTACTTCCTGCATGATCTTGCACTGGTCTACGATCTCAGCGACTTCTCAAAGCAAATGGGACTGAACGTCGACCGTTTGCGGGCGAGGGTTGTGGTGAAGAACCTGTTTGACGATGAGCCGCCCTACGGCACCACTGGATTGGGCGCCTACGATGTCATCGGTCGCTACTTCCAGGTCGGTCTGACCGCACGCTTCTAAGCCGCAGCCCGACCCTCAGACAAAAAAGGAGCCGCCGGGTCACCCCGGCGGCTTTCTTTATTCCGGCGGTGCGGAAAACGCCGCCCTTAGCCCAACCCACTCCGCCCGATCGCGTAGAAGCGTTCCGACCGCCGCGCCATCAGCACCTCGGACGACAGACCCTCCAGCGCCTTCAGTTCCTCTTCCACCGCATCGCCCACCGCGCGCATGGCGGCCTCCGGATTGGCGTGGGCGCCGCCGGGGGGTTCCGGGATGATGCGGTCGATGATCTTCATGCGCAGCAGGTCCTGCGCCGTGATCTTCAGCGCCTTGGCCGCTTCGGCCGGCGTGCGCGCGCCGCGCCAGAGGATCGAATTCGCGCCCTCGGGCGGGATCACCGAATAGACCGCGTGTTCCAGGATCAATACCCGGCTGCCGCAGGCCGTGGCGATGGCGCCGCCGGAGCCGCCTTCGCCAGTAATCACCGCCACCATCGGCACTTTGAGCAGTAGCGCCTTTTCGGTAGACCGCGCGATCGCCTCGGCCACGCCGCGTTCCTCGGACGAGATGCCCGGATAGGCCGCCGTGGTGTCTACAAAGCTGATCACCGGCAAGCTGAACCGCTCGGCCAGTTCCATCAGCCGCACGGTCTTGCGGTAGGCCTCGGGTCGCGCATAGCCGAAATTGTGCTTCACCCGGCTGACGGTGTCGCGGCCCTTCTCGTTGCCCATCACCACCACCGCGCGGCCGCGGAAGCGACCCAGTCCGCCCATGATCGCTGGATCATCGGCAAACTTGCGGTCGCCGCGCAGTTCCTGGAACTCGTCGATCAGGGCAGCCACATAGTCGATGAAGTGCGGCCGTTCCGGATGTCGCGCCACCAGGGTCTTCTGCCAGGCGTCGAGGTTGGCGTAGGCGTCACGTCGCAGGTCCTGGGCACGCGCGCGCAGCGCCTGGATGTCGTCGTCAAACGCGCCGGGGTTTGCGGTCTCGGAGAGCTTCGACAGTTCCTCGATCTTGGTTTCGAGGTCGGCGATCGGGCGCTCGAACTCGAGGTAGTGCGCGGCCATCAGGGATCCGTGATTTGGGGCGGCGGGCCCGGAAGCGCCGGAAACTAGGCTTGAACGGCCTTTGTCACAAGCGGGGAACAGGACCTGCACCCCGCCAGATGGAACATCTTGGCGTGACCGGGGTTCTGCTCCCATCGAGGAGACAAGGAAAACAAGATGCCCTCATCCCATGCAAGATTCGGTCTGGCTTCCGCCCTGCTGCTGACCCTGGCCGTGCCGGCAGCCGCCCAGCAGGCGCGCCAGACGCCTGAATCACAACGCGCCCAGCAAGCCTACGAAAACCAGCGTCAGACCTACGAAGCTTCACGAGACCAGTATGACGCCCGCCGCGAGACCTACAACGATGCCCGCGAGGAGTATCAGGAAGCCCGCCGGGACTATGACCGCCGACTGAGCGACTGGGATAGAAGCCGAGCCGCCTATGACGCGCGTTTCGGAACAGGCGCCTATGCGCGGTATTACGCCCGACCGGACTGGAACGAAGGCTACTGGGCCAGCAACACTGCGGGCGGCCGCGACCCCGGAGGCCAGGTGCGCGCGGACTTCGCGGAGGCGCGTCGCGACCATGACCGGCGTATGGCCGATTGGGAACGCGCGCGGGCGAACCATGATCGACGCTATGGAGCCGGCGCCCTACGAACGCACCTATGCGCGACCAGTCTGGAATGACGCCTACTGGTCCAGCAACGACCGATACATTTCTGCGTCTCCAGGTGCAGCCTCGCTTTGCAACAACAACTCCTCCGTCGCAGGCGGCGTGATCGGCGCCATCGCCGGCGCGGTGCTGGGGTCCAACGTTGCGGCCCGCAACGCCCGCACCGAGGGCGCTGTGCTGGGCGGCGTGCTGGGGGCGGCCCTTGGTGCTGGCGTCGGCAATGCCAACGACAGGTACAAGTGCGACCAGCGCGGGCCCTACTTTGCCTACAGCGAGACCCGCCCCTATCGGGAAGGATCGAGCCGGTACGCCTCCAGCTTTGACCGCAGCTATTACACCCGAAACCGCTGCCGCCTGGCGGCCGCGCCGGTCGACCGTTATGGCCGCGATGTCCGTTATGTCCGTTATGTCCGGGTCTGCCCGGACGAGACCGGGCGCTACCGCATCACCGGATAGCATCGGAAACACATCTGACGACGCAGCTTGACTGGCGCCGGTGGCCCTTAAGGCTTCCGGGCCAGCGGGTGGCGACTCTGCACAACCTCGATCAGCCGGTCCGAAGCCACATGGGTGTAGATCTGGGTGGTGGCGATGTCGGCGTGACCCAGGAGCTTCTGCACGACCCGCAGATCCGCGCCTCCCTCCAGAAGGTGGGTCGCGAAGGCGTGGCGTAGCACATGGGGACTGACGCGCGCGGGGTCGATACCCGCGCCGGCTGAGGCCTCATCGAGCACCTGGGCGAAACGGCGCGGCGTCAGGCGTCCAGCCTTTCCGCGCGAGGGGAACAGCCAGGGATTGGCCTTGTCACCCCTGGGCAGAAACGCCGGGCGGACCTCGAGATAGGCCTTCACCGCCGTCCGCGCGGCGTCGTTGAGCGGCGCCAGACGTTCCTTGCCGCCCTTGCCCTTGACGATCAGATAGGCTGGATCGCGCGCCAGCGCCGCCAGCGGCAAAGCCGTCAACTCCGATATCCTGAGGCCGGAGGCATAGGCCAATTCCACCATGCAGCCGAACCTGAGGCCCTGGGCGCCGTCGCGCGCCGTGGCTGCGGCGATCAGTTGGTTCATCTCCTCGCGGCTCAACACCTTGGGTAAGGGGCGCCCGCGCTTGGGGGCCTCCACCCGGCGTGAGGGGTCGTCGGGCCGCCACCCCTCGCCCAGCACGAATCGGTAGAACTGGCGCACGGCGGCGCGTCGGCGCGCGGCTGTGGCCGGCGACAGACCACGCGCACCCATATCGGCGAAGTAGGCCTCGACGTCCTCGGCGTGCGCGCCCGCCAAACCGCCGCAACGACCGGCCAGAAAGCCCTCGGCGTCCGCCAGATCGCGGGCATAGGCTGTCAGCGTGTTGCGCGCCGCCGCGCGCTCCACCGCCATCATCTCCAGGAAGGCTTCGGCCCAGTCGCCGCCGCGCCCGCTCATTTCAGGCCTGCAAGGCCTTCCAGGACGAACAGGCGCGCGGGCTCGTCCAGCTTCACCTGCCTCAATGACCGGACAATGCGGGCCCGGTCCGCCACCGTCAGCCCACTAGGCCCGGCCTCCGCACAGATCCACAGCGCCAGCAGCGCGGTCTCGCCCATCCGCCGCCCCTGCGCGGCTGCCTCGAGCGCGACGTTGCGGCCCGTCGGGGATCGGCCCTCGGCCACAGCGAAAGACGCCAGGCGAGTGCGGTCAACGGAACTGAGCTCATCCAGAAGCGCGGCCATCAGCAGCGCCGAACCCTGTCTCTTCGGACGGATCTTCACGTCTGCGTCCATAGCCGCGCCGATCAGGGCAGACACCCCGGCCTGGGATGGCGGCCCCTGTGTGAGAGCAGCCGCCAGCGCGGCCGTCGCGTCGTCAATCCCGGTCAGGTCATGGCTCGGCGCCGGCGGGGCCTGTCCTGACAGGGCGGCGGCCACGGCAGGCGCAGGCTTCGCCGCGGCCACATCCAGCTTCAATGACTGCGACAGCGCCAGATCGAGACCATTGCGCAGCGAGGCAGGGCCGGGCGGCGTCGCATTCAGTCTCGCGCTCATCAAACGCCCGTAGACAGCATCCCGCGCCTGGGTTTGCGCCAGTTCAAACGTCAGATGGGCCTGATCGGACTGGCCTGCCTCGGCCTGACAGAAGGACCTCAGTCGCAGCCAGTAGATGTCGCCACGCCCGGCGGCCAGGGCGGCGGCAATGGCGCACGCTCGCGTCGCATCTCCCGAGAGCAGCGCCACCTCGGCGGCGGCCTTCGAAAGGCCGGCGTTGCGGTCGAGGCTCGGCGCCCGTTCCAGTATCCGTGCGGCGGCTTCAAGATCTCCAAGCGCGATCATGGCGTTGGCCCGCCCCGCCGCCAACCCGTCATCGCCGGTCGCGCCCTCGGGCCCCGGCGCGCCAGTCGCCAGAAGCTGCCGCGCCAGATGTGACGCCGCCGGCGAGATCGGTCGGGAGGCCAGCAACGGCAGCACCGCAAGCGCCATCTCCGCCGGAGTTCCTCGCCAGAGATCGGCAGGCAGCCCGGTGTCGCGGCCCGGCGTGGAAAAGGCGTCCGGCGCGGCCAGTTGGGTCACCTGCACCTGCCCGCTCGCCGGACCGGCAATCGCCACCAGAAACCCGAGAAAGAGTGCAATGCGCATCATGCTTTCAACATACTCCAACGCCCGGCGTTGGCGCGAGGGCGCGACCTCGTGTAAAGCCTGCATTGTTTATGGACCGCTACGAACCGCTTCGCCGCCGCACCATCGCACTCGTCGGCCTCATGGGGGTCGGCAAGTCGAGCGTCGGTCGGCGTCTGGCCGCCCTCCTGGACCTGCCATTCCGCGACGCCGACACCGAGGTGGAAACCGCGGCCGGACGGTCGATACCCGAGATCTTCGCTGATCTCGGCGAAGGGGCGTTCCGCGACGGTGAACGCAGGGTGATTGCCCGATTGCTGGAAGGGCCGCCCGTCATCCTGGCCACCGGCGGCGGCGCATTCATGAGTCCGGAAACCCGTGAGATCATCAAGGACCGCGCTGTGTCCGTCTGGCTGAAAGCTGATCTTGAGGTCCTGGCGCGCCGCGTCGGACGCAAGGAGACACGCCCCCTGCTGATCGGCAAGGACCCGCTGGAGGTTCTCAGGGAGCAAGCGGCGGCGCGCTATCCGGCTTATGCCGAGGCCGATATCGTCGTTGAAACGGGCGACACTGCCCATCAGGTTACCGTGATGGCGGTGGTCAAGGCGCTGGCCGATCATCTGGGTGAGTCTGTCGAATGAACCGCACCATCGCCGTTGGACTGGGGGATCGCGCCTACGAAGTCCAGGTCGGCCAGGGTCTGCTGGACGCCGCCGGCCATCTGATTGCGCCGTTCCAGTCGCGTGGCCGCACGGCCGTGGTCAGCGACGAGACCGTCTGGGCCCTGCACGGCGTACGATTGACGGCCTCGCTGGCCAAGGCTGGCGTCGAAGCCCTGCCGGTGATCGTGGCGCCCGGCGAACAGACCAAGAGTTTCGAGGGGTTGGCCGACGTATCGGACCGACTTCTCGCGCTGGAACTGGACCGGGGGGATCTGATCACCGCTTTCGGGGGCGGCGTGGTGGGCGATCTCGCGGGCTTTGCGGCCGCCATCTACAAGCGCGGGATCGACTTTGTGCAGATCCCCACCACCCTGCTGGCTCAGGTCGACAGTTCCGTGGGTGGCAAGACCGCCATCGACACCGTGCGCGGCAAGAACCTGGTCGGCGCCTTCCACCAGCCGCGCCTGGTCCTGGCGGACCTGGACGTTCTGGGCACCCTGCCCGTCCGTGAGATGCGGGCCGGCTACGCCGAGGTGATAAAGTACGGCTTGCTCGGTGATATGGCGTTCTTCGAGTGGCTGGAAACAAATGGCGCCGCAGTGATCGCCCGGGATCCGTCGGTGCTGATCCACGCCGTTGGGCGCTCGGTGGAAATGAAGGCCGGGATCGTCGCCGAGGATGAGCGCGAGCAAGGTCGACGCGCGCTGCTGAACCTTGGCCACACCTTCGCCCACGCTCTGGAGGCGGAGAACGGCTATGGCGACGGGCTACGGCACGGTGAGGCGGTCGGCGCAGGCATGGCGCTGGCGTTCCGCTTCTCGGCCTCGCTGGGGCTGATCACGGGACAGGACGCCCAGCGGGCCACCCGCGCCATTGCCGCAGCCGGGCTCCCCACCCGGATGTCCGAGGTTGCCGGTCACCCGTTCCGGGCGGAGCGGATGATCGCCCACATGTCTCAGGACAAGAAAGCCGAGGCCGGTCGGCTGACCTTCATTCTCGCCCACGGCCTTGGCGATGCCTTTGTCGCCCGAAACGTGGATGCAAACGCGGTTCGCGATTTCCTGCTCCTGGAGGGAGCTATCCCTTGAATACGGTTCTGGCCACCCTGCTCGCCCTGGCGCCAACGCTGGTCGTTCTGCTCACGCTCTCCGGTCTGATCTCGGCGGCGGAAACCTCGATGACTGCGGCTTCGCGGGGCCGCATGCACCAACTGGAGCGGGACGGCGACCGCGCAGCGCGCCGCGTCAACCGGCTGATCGGCGACCAGGAGAACATGATCGGCGCGATCCTGCTGTCGAACAACGTCCTGAATATCTTCGCCTCGGCCCTGACGACGGCCGTGCTGACGTCTCTCTTTCCGGCGGGGTCCGTCGCCGGCCCCCTGATCGCCACCGGAGTCATGACCGTGCTGGTCGTGGTGTTCGCCGAAATCCTGCCCAAGACGCTGGCCATCGCCCGGCCGGATGATGTGGCGCGTACGCTTTCGATCCCGACCTACTGGACCGTGCGGATCTTCGGGCCACTGGCCCGGACCGCCCAATGGATCGTGCGCCAGACGCTGCGCCCCTTCGGTATCAAACTCGACATGGAGACGGATGTCCTGGCTGCTCACGAGGAGATCCGCGGCTCGGTAGAATATCACTACTCCGAAGGCCTGGTGGAGACCCGGGACCGCGACATGCTGGGCGGGGTTCTTGATCTGGCCGAGATGGATGTGACCGAGGTGATGGTCCACCGCCGCTCGATGATGACGGTCGATGGCGGACTGCCGCCCCGGCGCATCCTGGCCGAGGCGTTGGAGAGCAAGCACACCCGGTTGCCGATCTACCGCAATGAACCCGAAAACATCATAGGCATCCTGCACGTCAAGGATCTGCTGGGCGCCTTGGCTCAGAATGACGGCCGGATCGACGCGCTGGATATCCCGGCCATCCTTCGCGCGCCATGGTTTGTGCCGGAGACAACATCGCTCAAGGATCAGCTGGCTGCGTTCCTGAAGGCCCAGAACCACTTTGCGCTCGTCGTCGACGAATACGGCGCCATCCAGGGTCTGATCACCCTTGAAGACATCCTCGAGGAGATCGTCGGCGAGATCGAGGACGAACACGACACGGTGGCCGCCGGCGTGAAACCTGACGACGACGGTTCATTCCTGGTCGAAGGCTCGGTGACCATCCGCGATCTGAACCGTGCCATGAACTGGGAACTGCCGGACGAGGAGGCCGTGACGATCGCAGGGCTACTGATCCATGAGGCCGAGTCGATCCCCGAGGTCGGTCAGACCTTCACCTTCCACAACCACCGCTTCACTGTGGAGGCGCGCAAGGGCGCACGGCTTACCCGCCTGAGGATCGAACCGCTGCCAGCGCGGGACGACGACTGACGAGATCAGCCTTCGCGGAAATAGGGCTCTACCGGTCCCTGAAGCTTCATGGTCAGCGGATTGCCGTGTCGGTCCTTTGACGCGCCGACAGACAGCCGCACCCAGCCCTCGCTGACGCAGTATTCCTCTACGTTGGTCTTGTCCTGACCCTTGAAACGCACGCCGACGTTCCGTTGCAGGATAGCCTCGTCATAGAACGGGCTGTCCGGATTGACGCTCAGGCGGTCGGGAAGGGCGGGAATGGTCTCTTCGCTCATGTCCGGGAGGTCGCATGCCTTGCGCCCGGGTTCAAGGCGCCAGCGATTTTACACCGGCCCCCCCGCCGCGATTGCCAAGCCGCGACTGAGCCTGTTCAACGTCGGATATGAAACTCACCACCGCCGCTCTTGCGGCCCTGATCATTGCAGCCCCCGCCATGGCCGAAAACCTGCCTGCCCAGCGCATCTTCGAGAGTCCCGACATTTCCGGACCGCGCGCGCGGGGCGTGAAGCTGTCGCCAGACGGCAAGTCTGTCACCTACATCAAGACCCGCGCCGACGACCTGAGGGTTACCGACCTGTGGGTCGCCGACGTGGCCGGAGGCGAGCCGCGGATGCTGCTGGACGGCAAGAAGCTGGCGCCGACCGAACGCGATCTTTCGGAGGCGGAGAAGGCGCGACGTGAACGCCTCGGCGTCGCCACACGCGGTGTCATCGACTACGCCTGGGACAGTCTGGGCCGGGTGATCCTGGCCCCGGTCGAAGGCGACATCTGGCTCTATGATGTGAACTCCGGAACGGCCCGACAGGTGACCACGACCCCCGGCGACGAGATCGACGCCAAGATCTCACCCAGAGGCGGTTATGTGTCCTATGTCCGGGACGACAACCTCTACATCACGCCGGTCACCGGCGGGACCGAGCGCGCCCTCACCGAGGGTGGAACCGAGCTGAAGAGCTGGGCCACTGCGGATTTCATCGCCCAGGAGGAGATACAGCGCTACACCGGCTATTGGTGGAGTCCGGATGATCGGGCTGTTGCGCTGGCCTTTGTGGACCAGACCGGCGTGGACATCGTGGACCGACCTGAAGTCAACGCCACAGGGGCCAATGTCGTCCCGCAACGCTTCCCCCGCCCCGGTCGGCCCAATGTCCGTGTGGAACTCTATGTGCAGCCGCTGACCGGCTCGCGCATCAAGGTGGATCTAGGCGAAAATCCGGACATCTATCTGGCGCGAGTCAACTGGTCGAAGGATGGCAAGACCCTCTACGTGCAGCGTCAGACGCGAGACCAGCGACGGCTCGATCTGCTGGCCGTTGATCCGGCCACCGGCAAAGGCCGTGTGATCCTTACCGAGACCAGCCCGCACTGGGTCGACCTCACCGATGATTTCCGCCCGCTGACCGGAGGATCGTTCCTCTGGACCTCCGAACGGTCAGGCTATGTCCATATCTACCTCTATGCCGCGGACGGGACGCTGATCCGGCAGGTCACACGGGGTGACTGGCCAGTGGCTGAGATTGAGGGCGTAGACGAGGCCAGATCCACGGTCATCTTCTCGGCCTCGCGGGACACACCTATCGAAAACCGTGTGTACGCCGTCTCCTATGCAAAGCCGGTTGAACCCCGAGCGCTGACGGCGGCGGGCGGCCTGTGGGGCGTGACGGTCGCCCACAAGGGTGGCGCGTTCGTCGGAACCTACACCGATCCGAAGACCCCGCCCCAGACCGCGCTCTATCAATCGGACGGGACGCGGGTGCGCTGGATCGAGGAAAACGCGCTGAAGCCGGGACATCCCTACTGGCCCTACGTCGCAAACCTGCGTGAACCGGGATTCGGAACCATCAAGGCGGCCGACGGCCAGGATCTCTACTGGTCCATGCGGACACCACCGGGGTTCGATCCGGCCAGGACCTACCCTGTGATCGTCTCGGTCTATGGCGGGCCGAGCGCCCAGATGGTGCAGAAGGCCTGGGCGTCGCCGGAAGACCAGATCTTGCTGGATGCCGGCTACATCCTGTTCGAGCTGGACAATCGCGGCTCGGCAAACCGAAGTGCGGCCTTCAAAACGGTGCTTGACCGCAAGATGGGCCAGCTGGAGGTCGACGACCAGATCGCTGGCGCCCGTTACCTGCAAAGCCTGCCATACGTGGACAAGGCCAGGATCGGGGTCACGGGATGGTCCTACGGAGGCTACATGACGCTTCTGTTGCTGACCGCGCCGGATACGCCGTTCAAGGCGGGAGTCGCCGGCGCGCCGGTCACCGACTGGAAACTCTACGACACCCACTACACCGAGCGCTACATGGGCACGCCTGCCGATAACCCGGCCGGGTATGCAGCCTCGGAGGTGGTGTCGCGGCTACCACGGCTGAAGGCCGGATCGCTGCTGATCATTCACGGCATGGCCGATGACAACGTCACCTTCGACCACACCACCCGCGCGCTTTTCGCCCTTCAGGCTGCGGGGACGCCGTTTGAGACCATGGTCTATCCAGGTCTACGGCACCGCGGCGGATGGACGCCCACCAACCGCAAGCACCGGGCAATGCAGACGCTGGACTTCTTCGACCGCAAACTGAAGTGATCAGACCTACCTGGGCTTGCGGAACTTCATCACGAACTGATCGGTCTTGCCACGAATGGCTGGCGAGAACACGTTGGCGGTCTTCGGATCTTCCGGCACGGCCAGCATGGCGCTCTCGGCCTCCAGCTTGAAACCGGCGGCCTCAACCTCCCTGCGAACGATCGCAGGATCGATCCGGTGGATCTTGTCCGCCGCCTCAAGGCCCGAGCCTGCCAAAGCGGTGTGGTCGACGATCAGATAGATGCCGCCGGGCTTCAGCGACTTGAACACCTCGGCGTTCACCTTCGTCGCCGTGTCGGCCGGGAAAGGTTTCAGATACAGATCGTGATAGTTCTGCACGGTCAGCACCAGATCCACACCGTCCGGCAGGTCGAGCGCGCCAAAGGTCGAGATCAGCGGAACCACATTGGCGTACGCGGCAGCCACCTTCTTCTGGTTCTCGCCATAGCTGGCCTGGAACTGAATGAACTCGGCCGGCTGGTAGCCAATGACCTGCCCCTTGGGGCCCACTACGCCCGACAGGATGCGCGTGAAGTAGCCACCGCCCATCACCAGATCGACGACTTTGCCGCCGGTCTTGATCTCGCCCATCGCCAGCAGCTCGCCGGGCTTGCGCGCCACGTCTCGCGCGCTGTCCTCGGCCGGCCTGGCCTTGTCAGCAAGCGCAGCGGCGACATTGGCCGGGACAGCTGCCTGGACGGATCCTGCGCCCAGCGCCACGACGGCAACGGCGGCCATCATCCATCTACGGTTCATGCGCGGATCCCCCTGACGTCTTTGTCTGGAGAGCCTAGCACCACGACCGCGCATGGCCATCGCCAAATTCCGGCGCCGCCCTCAGGCGTGGACGTGGCTCCGGGCGCGGCGCCTGCGGATCAGATAGCCGACCGCGCCAAATCCCAGGATCATCATCGCCCAGGTCTGCGGCTCGGGCACCGGCGCCAGGGGGGCGTCCAGTGGCCCACCGCCGCCCCCTTGAGGCCCGTCAAACAAGGGGATGCCGCCACCGCCGAACGGTCCCGCCGGACCACCGGGCGAACCCGCAGGCGGCGCAGGACTGTCCTTGGGCATTTCAAAAGGATCATCTGGCGCGTCGGGCGGGCCGAAGGGGTCGTCGCCGCCGGATCTCGGGGTTTCTTCGCCGGGTCCTGTAGGCAGATCACCACCTCCCGGACCGGGACCACCACCAACACCACCGCCACCGCCACCGCCACCGATGCCACCGGAGCCAGCTCCGCCGCCACCACCACCGGAACCTCCGCCAAAGCCAAAGCCGAGACCGTCACCAACGCCGGCGCCGCCGCCTGTCGGGGAATCAAGGAAGGTAAGACCGCCCTCGCTGCCGCCCTCGCCACCAGTCGGGCCCGCGCCCTCACCGGAGCCCGCACCGTCGCCCGAACCCGTCCCGCCGCCAGAAAGCGGGGGTTGACCCGAGTCCAGGCCGGAATTCTGTGTCTCGGGCGGGATCAGATTCCCCGGGTTGAAGGTCGCCAGGGGGCCTGTCTGTCCAGGGCCCGGGCCGGCGCCAGGGTCGCCCGCGCCGCTACCGCTGCCCTGGCCGCCTGTACCGCCGGAACCGGCCTCAGCCGCGCCACCGCCACCTAGAAACGCACTCAGACGTCCGCCATCCAGCACACTGTCGCCTTCCATCAGGGTCGGCGCAGCCAGGGCGGCGGCAAACATCATCATTCCCGCAAGCATGCCGCGCCGGACCCTGCGGCGACGCCCGGGCTCCACGTCGCACACCTGCGCCTGCAGTGCCGGATGCCAGGGAACCAGGGGGCAAATCTCGCCGTCGGGGCCCAGCAGGCGGCCCGGCCACATCCAGGCCCACAACCAGCTCACGCGCCACCAGCGCGACAGGAAACGATCCAGCGACCGGTTGGAATGCCGACCGCCTTGCCCCATCGGCTTCGCGCGGGTGAAATCGCGCTGCAAGGGTCCGTGCCAGATCGCAGCGACCGACGCAAAGCACCAAAGCACGCCACCGCGTCTACGCTTGGATCTCAGCGGTTCAGGCCATAGCCAGGCGAGCAGGCTTACCGGCAGGGCCGGTCTACGGGCGGGCGGGGTATCAAAATGGATCGTGGTCATGGGCGGCTCGCCTCGGAGCCACACGGACTCACGCCGTCTCCCAACTTGAACATCGCTGTATCATCTGGTCCGAAAAAACACCCCGGCGTCACCTCTTTTTGGGTGCTGCCTGAGATGATATTCCCAGAAATTCGTCCTGAATCCGTTAATTCCGCGGATTCTGACAGTTCTTCGCCTCGATCCCGCGAACATTTACTAAAGATCTGGGAAACCATATTCGGGCGAACTTTCACCCGATTTTGAGTACGATCGGGTCGCGCCTGATTTCTGAGTCTGGAACCGGTCATCATGCTGATCGCTCCCATTCTGGGACCTTTGGCTGCATTTCAGACCGGGAACTGCAAAGATCGTGCAACCTCCCGAAGACGTCAGCGCGCCCGGATGACATTCCCGACTCCAGGAGCCATAAGGCCGCATACGAGACGGAGCCCCGGTCAGATGTGGCGGATCGCCCCAAGCGTTCTGATGTTTGTCCTGCTCTGGGCCCTGCCAGCCGCTGCCCGTGAATGCGACAGAGCCTGCGCGGGGCAGGCTGCCGAGGCCGCGCTGGCGGCGCTGCAGACCGGGCAGGCCGGCAAGGTGCTGCCGCGCGGAGTCCGGATCACCGAGAATGGCCGCGACATCCGGCTGGCCGATAGCCAGCTTTTCGCCATTCGCCAGGTCACCGCGCGCCAGACCTATTCGGAACCCCAGGCAGGTGCGGTCGGCATCATCGGCGCGGCCGAGGCCTACGGCGGCCCGGCGATTTTCGCCCTGCGCGTAAAGCTGAAAGGCGACCGCGTCAGCGAGATCGAAACCCTGGTTGTGCGGCGAGCGGAGGCGCAGGCGTTCTCGCCCGGAACACTCCGCAACCTGTCGGTCGACACGGCGCCAACGGCCAAGGCGGTTCACAGTGCCCGGCTCGATCTGATTGCTGTCGCAAATGCCTGGCTGGACGGATTTTCAGGTGCTCCCGCCGGGCCTGATCCTGCCGCATCGAACTGCGTTCTGTTCGACAATGGCGCACAGTCGCCCTCGCCCTCGGCTTGCAAGGACATCAAATCGCTTCGAGGGCTGATCCGGGAGCGCCGGCTGGCTTTGGTTGAAGAAGAACGCGGCGTTGTCTGGGCCTGGGCCGTTGTCGACCACTCCCAGGTCGCAGCCAGCACCGGGAGACCCGGGAGATCGGAGGCGCGCAGCGTCCTGCTCGCGGCGCGCCTCAGGATTGACCGTGGCCAGGTTCAGGACGTCGAACTGGTCCAGCGAGATCTTGCCCTCGGCGCAACCTCCGGGTGGACCCCGCCAAAGCCAAAAAAGCGATCCTGAAGGCTCGCAGGCCGCCTCGCGTGATCAGTCTCCCCCAGCCTTGGCGCGCGCCTGGACGGGCATCGCGGCCGGCGTCGCAGCCCTGGCGGCTGCAGCAGCGGCTTCAGCCGCTTCCTTTTCCTTCTGGCGCGCGCCACCCAGGATACCCGGCATGGCGTAGTTCCCCTCGTGGCACGCGTACTCATAGGTGCGCCCGTTCAGAGTCAGGAACGTGTACTCACCGCCCCAGGGCTGTTCCCAGGTGTCCGGATCTTCCACCTGGAAGCGGTAGAGGATCTTGTCCTTGTTCAGCCGGGTGAACCACTCGGTCACCTTCAGATTCTTCCAGGAGCCCATGAAATTCTGGGCCTCCGGGATATTGATCGTCTCGACCACAAGGGTGTCGCCCTCATAGCGGCCAATGGAATCGCCCATCCAGCGGCGCGGACCGTCGGGGCCGTGCTTATCGGTCAGCCGGATGATCCGGGCATCGTGGATCATCTCCACCTCGATCACTACGGCGTCCGGGGTCTGCAGGATCTGGTAGTTGTTGTTGTAGTAGCCGTTGGGCAGCATGGGAGGGCCGTTGTTTCGACCAAACCCGGTAATGCATCGCTCGCCCAGCGGGCGGGTTTCATAGCTGTCGTAGACATCCCGGAAATCGCCAAATCCCCTGGGTCTGGGCGCACCAGCCTTGCGCGGCGCCGGCAGACCATTGGGCGTCGTCAGGATCGAGGTCCGGTACTGGCCGTTGATCTCGACCAGATGGGTGCCGGGATCGATCCAGAAGGTGTTGTAGCCACCCGTGTCCCCGCCGGCGGCGATGAAATCGGGTCGGATCTCCACCAGTTTGGACGTCAGGCTTTCGGCCTGGACCTTCTCGGGCGAGGCATCAGCGTCCGTGGGCCCGTCAAACTCGGCCAGAGCCTTTGCCCAGACCTTCTCAAACCCCTTGGCCTCTTCGGCTGTCAGGGCCGCCTTGTTGGATATCCGCGCGTTACGGGTGAGCGGCGTGAGCGTGGCGTTACTCCAGTATCCCGAAAGGTCGGGCTGGCCCATGGCGTTTCGGGTGGGCTTCCAGGCCGGAGCCTTCGCCCCCTTGACGGCGGCTGCCTCTGCAAGCGCGGCGCCCGCATGACCGCTCAGGCCAAGCACCAAACCAAGGACCACGACCACGGCGCGTCGCATGACAGAAATCTCCCTATGACGTCTTTTCTCGGATCTTGTTGCGTCAAACCTACCACCGTTCCGAAGACGGACGGAAGACCGAAGCACGCGCGGCCGAACTTCGACCGCCGCCACATGCCGCGCCTGAAATTTGGGCGCTTGGGCGATTGGTCCTCGATTGGCCCATACCGCTCCGAAAAGTCGCGCCACGTCGGGCTATGCTGCAGGCGATATCGAGGAGATTCATATGCAGAGCCGCCGCAATCTCATCTCGGGCGCCGCCCTGTCGGCCGGGCTGGGCCTGGCCACGCTTGGCCTGCCTCGGCGAGCCCGCGCCCAATCGACGCCCGCCGGTGAGGGCCAGGCCATATGGGGCGGTCGTTTTGCAGAGAAGCCCGGCGCGATCATGCAGGAGATCAACGTCTCCATCGATGTGGACCGGCGCTTCTGGAAACAGGATCTCGCCGCCTCGCGGGTCCACGCCGCCATGCTCTCGCGCCAGAAGATCATCTCCTCGGAAGACGCAGCGAAGATCGATGCTGGCCTCGTGATCATTGAGGGCGAGATCCGGACCGGCATCTTTCCGTTCCGCCGTGAATACGAGGATATCCATCTGAATGTGGAGGCGCGCCTTGCCGAGCTGATTGGTCCCGCGGCGGGCCGTCTGCATACGGCGCGGTCTCGCAACGACCAGGTGGCGACCGACTTCAAACTGTGGGTCCGCGACGCTCTGGACCAGATGCAGCTGAAGGTCCGCGACCTGCAACTGGCGCTGGTCACCCGCGCCGGCGAACATGTGGACACCGTGATGCCAGGCTTCACACACATGCAACCTGCCCAGCCCGTGACCCTGGGCCACCACCTCATGGCCTATGTCGAGATGTTCGGACGCGATGTTTCGCGGATGGCTGACGCCCGGACCCGGATGAACGAGTGCCCGTTGGGGTCCGCAGCTCTTGCCGGCACCTCCTTCCCCATTGACCGGACCTGGACAGCCGAGGCCCTTGGATTTGCACGTCCTGCGGCCAACAGTCTGGACGGGGTTGCTGATCGTGATTTCGCCCTGGAGGCCCTGGCCTGCGCCACCCTGTGCGCTGGCCACCTCTCGCGTCTGGCCGAGGAGATGGTGCTCTGGACCAATCCCCAGTTCGGCTTCATCACGCTCTCGGACTCCTACTCCACCGGCTCGTCGATCATGCCGCAGAAGCGCAACCCCGACGCCGCCGAACTGGTGCGCGCCAAGTCGGGGCCGATCAGCGGGGCCTTCTTCGCCCTGAACACCGTGATGAAAGGCCTGCCGCTCGCCTACAACAAGGACATGCAGGAGGACAAACCTCCAGTCTTCGTCGCCTTCGACGCCCTGGATCTGGCCGTGCGCGCCACCACCGGAATGGTGCTGGATTTCAAGGCGAACAAGGCCCGCATGGCCGCCGTGGCGGGCTCGGGCTTTGCCACCGCGACGGATCTCGCCGACTGGATGGTGCAGCGTCTGAAGATCCCCTTCCGCGAGGCGCACCACCTCACCGGGGTCGCGGTTCGGCTGGCCGAGACACGCGGCGTGGACCTGCCGCAACTGACCCTGAAGCAGCTTCAGGGCGTCCACCCTGGCATCACCTCTGACGTCTATGGCGTCCTGACGGCCCAGGCCTCCAGCGCCAGTCGCTCATCCTATGGCGGCACGGCTCCGGCCCAGGTGAGGCTTCAGGTCCAGCGCTGGAAGGGTCTGTTGGCCACGACCTAGAGGCCGGGCTCACGTTGCAGGCGGCGTGCGGATCGACTAGCCCATTGTTCGAGAGTCCCAATGACCGGGGAGCAGCCATGCGGCGGCACGATCGCAATACGGATTTCATGTGGCGCGCCTCGACCGGGCCGCGCCGCCGCCTGTCGGAAGCCCAGGCCCGACAGTATGACGAAGACGGATACTTTCTGCTCGAGGGCGTGTTCAGCGCTGACGAACTGGCTGCCGTTCGCGACGCCATCGATCCGATGGAGCGCGAGGGCGAGGACATCCTGCGCCAGCGTCAAGGCGGCAAGACCTTCATCGCCAGGGCCGACGCCATCACCTTCACCATCCATCTGGTGAAGCGCTCGGAGGCGCTGAAGGCCTTCAGTCGCCACCGCGTGTTCAGCGATATCGTGCATGACACCCTGGGCGCCGGCGCGCGGCTCTACTGGGATCAGGCGGTGTACAAGAAGCCCGGCAACCCCGAGGAATTCCCCTGGCATCAGGACAATGGCTACACCTTCACCGAGCCGCAGCAGTATCTCACCTGCTGGGTCCCGCTGAATGACGCGACGCTGGAGAACGGCTGCCCCTGGGTGGCGCCGGGCCTGCACCGGATGGGCACACTGCACCATGAGCTGACGCCGCTGGGGCTGGAATGCCTGAAGTCTCCGGCAGACACCGTTCCGGTCCCCGCCAGGGCGGGCGACGTGGTGGTGTTTTCCTCACTGACCCCGCACCGTACCGGCCCCAACCTCACCGGTGAAACCCGGAAGTCCTACATCCTGCAGTACGCGCCGGACGGGGCGGTGGTCCATGAAACTGACGGTCGCAGCGCGCTCGCGAACGATCCGGACCGTCAGTATCATGTGGATACGCCCTAGAACTTGGCGTTGAGCTCCAGCGAGACCTGCCGCGGTTCATTCAGCGTGCAACGCAGGGCCGTGCCGCCGGTCACCGTATTGTTGAGTCCGAAGGCGGCGTTGCTGGGCTGAGTGAATATGCCGGTGCAGAAGTCCTTGTTGGTGAGGTTCTGACCGATCAGGGCGACCGACCAACGCTCCTTGGGCCCCCGGATCGCAACACGGCCGCCAAGAGTGACGTAGCCCGCCTGGTAGGAATCCGGATTGTTGTCGCCGGCCGAGGCCAGCAAGTTGCTGGTGGTGAAGCTCATGTCGGCCCGCACCATCCAGGTCAGATCGCCCATCAGGTTTCCGACGTACTGGCCCGACGCGGCGCCTTGCCACTTGGGCGAATAGGGCAGGCGTTCGCCGGTCAGATCCTGGGCTCCGCCAAAGCCCGGCAGGCCAGGTGCGCCCTTGAACTCCAGATACTCCGAATCCAGGTACGTGCCCGAGAGGGTCAGGGTGAGCGGCGGGATCGGCCGCGCCATGGTGTCGACCTCGATGCCCTGCTGGCGGACCTTGCCGTTGTTGCGGGTGCGGAACTGCAAACCATCAAAGGTGCGGAACTGCAGATCGTTGATCTCGCTGCGGAAGGCCGTAATGTTGGCGGTCAGGCGGCGATCGAAAAGCTGGGACTTCACCCCGAACTCATAGTTCTTGACCGTCTCCGGCAGGAAGGTGCGCCCCGCCGCGCCGGTGGGCGCGGTAGTGGCAGGCGCCGAGTCGAAGCCGCCCGACTTGAAGCCGGTAGAGAAGCTGGCGAACAGCATGACATCCTCGGCCGGCCGATAGGTGCTGTTCACACGGTAGGTAACCTGGCTGTCCTTGAGACGAAGGTCATTGGTGACTTCAGCCGCCTGGGTTGCCGTAACGTTGCGGGTGATGGCGCGGAACGTGCCGTCCTTTTCGTCTCTTGAATACCGGATGCCGCCGGTGACATCGAACTTGTCGGTGAACTTGAAGGTCGCCTGGGTGTAGGCCGCGACGGACTCGGTGTCCTGGCTGAAGTACCAGACCGAGGCTCCGACCTGCGCCTGCATGCGGCACTGGGTCAGCCGCCCAGCGGTGCTGGTGTTGCGGATGAACACCTCACAGTAACCAGGGGCCAGATCGATGTTCTGGCCGAGATCATAGGCCTCCTCGAAATAGAACAGGCCGGCGACGAAGCTGAGACGATTATCCATCAACGTGTCGGGCGAAAGCAGCTGCAGTTCCTGGGAATGGTTCTGGCTGGCGGCGTTGGTGGTCCGCCGTTGAAGCTCCAGCGGGATGGCGCCGAGCGAGGCCTGATACTGGACGTTGGTCCAGTCCCGGTAGCCGCTGATCAACTTCAGCTGATAGCCGTTGGCCAATTCGAGAGACAGGTCGCTGGCGAGCCCTGTCTGGAAATCGATCAGGTCGCCGTCCGTCGACTGGCGCACGCGCCGCGACAAGGTGTCGGATGTATACGGCAGCACCCCAACGCCGGGGCCCGCGCCATCCGGATCGAGACGAGCCAGCCAGGTGGCGAGAGACGCCGGGGTCACGGTCTTCGAGACCACGGTCACAGTGTTGTAGCCGTCGCCGCTGAGGTTGGCGTAGTCGCCTTTCAGATCCCAGGTCAGGTTGGGCGTCACTTCATAGTGCACTGCGCCCCGCAGTGAGACCCCATCGTTCCGACCGATGCGCTTGCCGGTCAGGTCGTTGCGATCAAAGCCGTCGCCCTTGTAGGCCAGGGCTGAAAACCGGGTCTGAAGGGTCTCGGAGACCGGCAGGTCCACCGAAGCTGAAAGGCGCTGGCGACCATAGTTGCCGAGGCTTGCGGTCACCTCGCCGCCGAAGAGGTCGCCTGGCCTGGTCGTACGGATCAGTAGTGCGCCCATCGAGGCGTTACGCCCGAACAGGGTGCCCTGTGGGCCACGCAGCACTTCGACGGACCCGATGTCGTTGAGGCCCGCCAGCAGCGAGCCGATGCGCGGTACATAGACGCCGTCGACGAAGGCCGCGACGCTGGGCTCCACCGCGGTATTTCCGCTGGTGCCGATACCCCGCATCATGATGCGGGTGTTGGAAGTGTTGGACGATGTGGCCAGATAGAGGCTGGGTGTAAGGCGACGCAGGTCGCGGACATCCTGGATGCCGGCGGCCTTCAGGGTCTCGCCGCTGAAGGCGGTCACCGAGATCGGAACGTCCTGGACATTCTCGGCGCGCTTCTGGGCGGTTACCACCACCTCTTCCAGCCCGATGGCCTCACTGGATTGCGCTTGGGCGGCTGTCGACCCGACGAAAGAAAACGCTGCGGCTGTCGCCAGCAGTATACGACGCATGATCATGTTTCCCCTGATGACCCGGCGCTCGATGACGCCGGATTCTGTAAACCTGTTTACGAACTGTAGGTTTGAAAACGCGGCCCGGTCAACAATCCGAAACGAGTCGCAAGGGCGCTTGATCCAACAGCGAACGACGAAATGTGATTCAGGTAAGGTCTGGTCCGTTTTCGAAAAGTGGGGATATAGTCGAGCGAACAACGGGGGAGACGTTGAGATGACAAAAGCAAGGGTAACAGCCCTGCGATATGTCGCACCGGCTATCGTGGTGGGAGCCTTGATCGCAGGTGCCGCGATCGGGGCGCAGACGGTTTCGAAACCGGAGACCACCTCCGCCGCGACGCTGGTCAAGCCTCGACCTGCGTCGCCAAAGGCCCGCCTGCCCGGCTACAATGAAGACCGCAACGCCTACTATGGCGACCTTCATGTCCACACCTACATTTCGAACGACGCCTATATCTTCAATGTGCGGCGCACCCCCGACGACGCCTATCGTTTCGCCCGCGGAGAGGCGATCGGTCATGCCAGCGGCTTCAACATCCGTCTCGCCGGCGGTCCGCTGGACTTTGTGGCCGTCACGGACCATGCCGAGTACATGGCGGCGATCCGCGAGGCTGGTGACCCCAACAGCCCGCTTCACAATCTGCCTTTCAGTCAAACCCTCTTCAGCCCGGATCCCGCCCAGATCCAGAAGGCTTTCCAGGCCTTCGCCGACGCCCGCCGAAACGGTAGCCTTCCGGCAGGTTTCAATGATCCTGCGATCGGATCCCGGGCCTGGCAAGAAGTGCAGGACGCTGCGGCTCGCAACTATCAGCCCGGCCGCTTCACCACCTTCGTTGGCTATGAATACACCTCTGCGCCGGACGGCCGGAACCTGCACCGCAATGTGATCTTCAAGGGCGCCAAAGTGCCGGGCGCACCCTATTCGGCGTCGACTTCAAGAGACCCGGAAGACCTGTGGCGTTCCATGGACACCTGGCGCGCCAATGGCATCGAGGCCCTGGCGATCCCGCACAACTCCAATGGCTCCGACGGCCTGATGTTCGACAGCGTCCGGCTCAACGGCAGGCCCATGGACAAGGCTTACTCCGATCTGCGGATGCGCAACGAGCCTCTGGTGGAAATGACACAGATCAAGGGCACGTCAGACACTCACCCGACCCTCTCGCCCAACGATGAATGGGCGAACTTCGAGATCATGGAAAGCTACATCGGTCAGGACAAACAGATCACCAAATTCCAGGGTGGCTATGTGCGCCGCGCGCTGCAGGACGGCATCGTCATGCGCCAGACCCAGGGCTTCAACCCCTTCAAGTTCGGCTTCATTGGCGCCTCCGATACGCACAACGCCGCGCCCGGCAGCGTCGAGGAACCCAACTACTTCAGCAAGACCGGGCGACGCGACGGCCTGCCTCCGCTGCGTGGATCAGCGCCGCCGAACAACGCTGCAGACTGGGAAGGCACACCGGTAGATTCTACCGCCGGCGCCCCATTCAAGGCCTGGGGGGCCTCGGGGCTTGCGGGGGTCTGGGCTGAGGAAAACAGCCGCGAGGCGATCTATGCCGCCATGCGCCGCAAGGAGACCTTTGCGACCTCCGGGCCCCGCATCAAGGTGCGCTTCTTCGCCGGCTATGATTTCCCCGCTGACCTGCTG
>CAIVVM010000032.1 GCA_903909375.1 uncultured Alphaproteobacteria bacterium | reverse complement strand
GAGGTGAACATCATCTCGGTGCGGGAACAGCTGGAGGCGGCCACCGAGCTCTTCGACCGCGTCGCTCTGGCCGTGCGCGGCGCAGCGGCCGTGGCCTTGATGGCAGCGTTGCTGGTGCTGGCCGGCGCCATCGCCGCCCGCGCCGTCGAGCGGACCCGCGAGGCCGCCATCCTCAAGGTGCTGGGCGCCAGCCGGGCCCAGGTGCTCAGCGCCTACGTGCTGGAGTACGGCCTGGTCGGTCTGATCGCAGGCGCGGCGGGGGTGGCTTTGGGCTACGCGGCGGCATGGCCGGTGGTGGTCCGCGTGTTCGAGACGGAGTGGAGCGTCGACTGGGGCGGTGTCTTCACCCTTTTGGCCATCGCCTCGGTGCTGGCCGGGATCGGCGGCTTGCTGGCTGCGTTCCAGGCCCTTTCGAAACGTCCGGCGCCGGCGCTGCGCAGCGAATAGGCGACCTGGAGGGCAAGCCCCGCACCCGGTTGCAGTACCGGTTCCAGACGCCTCGCCGCCGTTGTTGGCCGAAGGTGAACGCGCGGACTGCGGCGCCTAGATCACGTCGAGATTGGGTTGGATCAATCCAATCTCGACGTGATCGCCCTCATATATTTGGAGCGGGTTGCGGTCGGAAAACCAGTTGCCGCTTTTCCTCAACCCGCTCACATCTAGCTTTCGGCAGAGGGATGAATTCGAGCGAAGGCTTGTGGAAGATCCGCTGCGGCATCGACTCCTCCGCCGGTTGGCCGGAACCTAGTTCTCGATCACAACGGGCACGTCGAAAGTCGTAATCTCGCCATTGACACCGTACCTCGCCTTCACGCTGGCGTGCCAAGCGGGATTAAACCAGGCATCGGCTGACGCCTTGTCTGCAAAGAAATAGATGCCGCCAATGCGACCGTCCTCGGCGATAGAGAACCACTTGTGCACCAGTCCTGGGACTTTCTGATAAGTCGGCACGGCTTCATTGATGCCTGCAAGGATCGAATCCCGGGGCGTCTGTGGCGGTAGCTTGATGCGAACGATGCGCACAACACCGGTGGCCTTATTCAAGTCGAACGTAGCGGCTGCGGGACCATCGATCGCCACGGGAATTTCAAAGCGAGTCAGTGTCCTCTTACCCTTCGCTTTGGCGCTGATCTCGGCAAGTAACGGGCTCGCAAGATATGCATCTGCAGATTTCCTGTCGTTCAGCAAGTATACGCCACCATAAGTATTTCGATCAGAAAGTACGAAGTACTTGGTTCTGAGGTCGGGTACGGACTTGTATTTTGGAGCCAGACTCTTGAATCGCCCGATGACGATGGGTCTGGGGGCAAACCGCGGCAGTTCGCGCTCAAGAACAATGGCGTAAAGATTCTTCCCAGTCGAATGGCGACCCGTCCGGGCTTCAGCCTGAGCTCCGGACCAAGCAAGGATTGACAACAATGCGGCGACTGCGGGCCGCTTGACGAGTTGGACTTTTAGCATGCGAAAGACTCCGGTCTTGCGTGGAAGAACCCTCTCCACTCCCTTCAAATGGCGCCTGTCGAACGCGACGAACAAACCAGATCCGGCCCGTATACGTTAGCTGAAATAAGCTATCACACGCCGCCGCCACCCGCCTTGCTAGCTGAGCAGGATTCAGCTGTGGGCTGCCGAACTAAGGCGTCTTCGGGTCCAGATCTGTCTAGAGAGTCCAGCAGGGAGACCGTTCGATGCGCCAGCTAACCTTTATCAAGCCCGGAGTACTGGAATGGTGGGAAGTCGCCGCCCCCCGTCTGCAGGCAGACACTGACGCTATCGTTAGGCCCCTGGTCGTAGCGCGATGCGACCTTGATCTGTACATCGCGACAGGTGTCGTCAATTATCCTGGGCCCTTCGCCTTTGGGCACGAGACGATTGCGGAAGTCGTCGAGGCTGGTCCCGCATCCGCTGTTTCCCCCGGCGAGAGGGTTGTGGTGCCTTTCCAGCTTTCCTGTGGCTCATGTGGCGCCTGCCGTCGAGGCTGGACCAACAGTTGTGAAGCTTATCCATTCGGCGCGGCCTACGGCCTCAAACCAACGTCCGGTACGGAATTCGGCGGCGCCCTTTCCGACCTCATGCGCATACCCTTCGCCGATCACATGCTGACGCCCCTGCCCGAGGGCGTGGATCCCGTGGCTGCAGCAAGTCTTTCGGATAACATCGCCGACGGTTGGCGGGCCGTGGGGCCGCAACTCGCCGAACGGCCCGGAGCCACGGTTCTGGTGGTAGGCGGCCTAGCCCAAAGCGTGGGCCTATATGCTGCGGGCGCAGCCGTCGCACTTGGCGCCGGCCGGGTGCTCTATCTGGACGATAGCCCTCAACGGCGCGAGCGGGCGTCGCTGATGAACGCGGAGACAGCGCCCCTCGCGCTGGCCGAGGGTCGACTGGCTAGCGAGCAGTTTGATATTGTCGTGGAAGCGGCCGGAGACGCCGCTGCCCTCGGCTTTGCAATTGAATCCTGCGCAGCGAACGGAATTCTCACCAGCGTCGCCATTCATCTGGGCGCGACGACACCTGTTCCACTCACCCGCGCTTACTACAAGGGTCTGACATTCGCGACCGGTCGCGTTCAGTCCCGCCCCACATTTCCCCACGCCATGGCATGCATCGCCTGCGGTGCGTTCCATCCTGAGAAGGTCACTCATCGGATTGTGAGCATCGACGACGCAATCGAGGCCATGACGGATCCTGGTCCGAAAGTGGTCTTTCGATGTGAACCCGTGAATGCTCCCGATTGAAACGGGATAGACCTTGCGACCCAAGGTCATTCGCCTACCCTGTCGACATGAGTACGAAACCGCCTCCAGCCCTAGCATCGATCAGGGCCTTTGCTGTGGCCGGGCGTCTGCAGAGCATACGCGACGCAGCAATCGAGCTCCACGTCAGCCCCTCGGCGGTCAGCCACCACGTGAGGGCGATGGAGGATTGGCTTGGGGCGCCGCTGTTTGTGCGGTCGGTCCGCCAGATCCGTCTCACCGAGGCGGGACAACGCCTCTCTGACGATCTCAACGTCGCCTTCAAGGGCCTCAACGCCGCCCTGGCCTCGGCGCAGGAGGCGCCTAGGCCGCTGACGATCCGAGTCAGCGCATTGCCGCTGTTTACGTCAGTCTGTCTGATCCCCCGTTTGGCCTCTTTCGAAGCGCGATTTCCCGGTGCGGCCATCGAGATCGAGACCAGCAACCGTGTCGTGGACTTCGATAATGACACCGTCGATGTGGCCATCCGAAACATCCGGCAGCCGACACAGGGCCTCACCGCATACAAGCTGATGGACTTGCGCGCCACACCGCTCTGTTCACCCACCCTGGCGGACGACCTCAAGTCGCCAGGTGACCTCAGGCGGGCGACTCTGATTCATATTTCCAGCCGGCCAGACGGCTGGCGTAAGTGGCTGTCGGCCCAGGGCATGGCGGAACTCGAGCCCAGGGGCATTCTTACGGTCGACACGCTCCCTGCAGCGCTAGATCTGGCGACCCATGGCAGAGGCGTGATCCTGGGCCTGGATCCACTTATCTGGGACGCCGCTCAGATCGACCGGCTGGTCGTTCCGTTCGCGTCGGCGCCGGTCAGCGCGGGAACCTACTTTCTGGTTCATCGCCGACATGATCGCTCCAACGTAGCCATCCAGGCTTTCGTTCGCTGGCTGCGCGAGGAGGTCAAATCCGACGCCGCGCGTTTTGCAAGGCTGAGATCAATCCACGGGAGCCGCATCGCCTCGGGCGCTGAGCCGTCTGGCTCGCAGCCATAAGACGCACCCAGCTCACGATCTCAATCCGGGCGCACATCGATCCCGATGTCGCTCAGCAGACCGTATTGCTGGGAGGCCGTGACCTTCATGCCGAGGAGGCTGCCCAAGACCTTCAGATCCACGCCTGAAAGCTCCCCCTCCCTCAAGTCGGCGCGCGCCAGTTTGCAGCCGGAGATCAGGGCCTGGAACAGGTCACAACCGGTCATGTCGCAACCTTCGAGATCAGCTCCCGTCAGGTCGGCCTCTCGCAGCGACGACCGCGACAGGTCGCAGCCCGGCAACGCTGCATCCGACAGGTCGGCCAGTTCCAGATTGCAGCTCGTGAACGCGGCGGCCGTCCGCACCACCTTGCCCCCGAACGCCCGGCTGAAGTCGGCCTTGTGGAACCGGGCGCCGCGCAGATTGCAGGCCTCGAACGCGACGCCATAGAGGCTG